>NZ_CP054856.1:3989566-4638208 GCF_018417475.1 Novosphingobium decolorationis | reverse complement strand
CTCATCGCCGCACGGTCTCCTGAATTTGGGGGGCCGTTGGGCTTTAGGAGCGCGCACGCGCGTTGCCAAGGGCGCGGCTTTAGATTTCCCGCCGTATACTTCGCGATACGTGACCTTAGCTGACCGAAGCAAGACGCCGGTCGAAAGCGGCCTGAGCGGCGGCCACAGCGCCCATGCGCTGCTCGGCCCAGTCGATCATCGCCTGCAGCGCGCTCAGCAGTTCCGCGCCGAGCGGTGTGATCACGTAGCTGACCCGAACCGGGATGCTGGCCACCACGCGCCGCTCCACCAGGCCGTCGCGCTCGAGCGTGCGCAGGGTCTGGCTCAGCATCTTCTGCGAGATCCCCTCGATCCGGCGTCGCAGCGCGTTGAAGCGCATTTCCTCGGCGCCCAGCGTCGTGAGGATTAGCACGCTCCACTTGTCGGCCACGCGGTCGAGCAACTGGCGGGTCGGACAGGCCGCCGCAAACACGTCAGGCGCGGGACGGGAGGCCACAGGGCTGGCGGTTACCTCGGAGTGACCGGGTGCGGAAAAAGTGCCTTCTTGCATAAGCGCTAGGGATATCACACCTAGTCACCACTAGATACCACTTTAGGAGTTACACCATGAAGATTGCAGTCCTGGGCGCCAGCGGCCACGCCGGTTCGGAGATCGCCAGGGAAGCGGCGGCTCGCGGCCATGAGGTCATCGCCATCGCCCGCCACCCCGAAGCCATCCCCGCAGCCGCCGGCATCGTGCCGACCAAGGGCGATGCCAGCGACGCCGCGCAGCTTGCCAAGCTGATCGCGGGCAGCGACGCAGTCATCAGCGCCCTGCACCACACGATCAAGGCCGAGATCCTGCTCGCAGCGCTGCGCGAAGCCGGTGTCACGCGCTTCCTGGTCACCGGCGGTGCGGCCAGCCTCAAGGGCGCGGATGGCGCACGCCTGATCGACAACCCGGAATTCCCGGCCGACTGGAAGCCCGCCGCCCTTGCCGGCATCGCCTTCCTTGATGACCTCAAGGCCACCGACGATATCGACTGGACGTTCTTCTCGCCCGCCATGATCATCTTCGAAGGCGAGCGCCAGGGGCACTACCGCAAGGGCGGCGACGATCTCGTCGTCGATGCCAATGGCGAGAGCAAGATCAGCTTCGCCGACTTCGCGCTCGCCATGGTCGACGAACTCGAAGCCCACGAGCACAGCCGCGCGCGCTTCACCGCCGCGTACTGATCACTCGCCCGCCGGCGCGAAGCTGGCCGAGGCGATCACCTGCACCCGGTCGCGCCGCGCACCGGGTGCAGTCGCCCGGCTCAACACCATCGTGAAATCCGGTTCCTCGCGGCTGACGAAGGTGGTCGAGACCATGTCGCCGCGCGTCGCCTCATCGACCTCGCGCCAGACCTCAGCAAATTCCGGCGACGCCAGGACCTCTCCGACGGTGGGCTGCAGGTCCGCATCCCCACCGCCCGTCACCTGGCAGATCGGCATCCGGTGCGAGACCACAAGAACGTACCCCGCATCGGGCGAGGAGTTGATACGCCAATAGACATTGCCTTCGCGCCAGGCCTCAGGCGGCTGATTGATATCGGCGACAGAACGGACCTGCCCCATCGCATCGCCAAGCCCCACGTCCTTGAGGAAAGGTTCCGGGCCCGCCGCCCAGGTGTCCGGGTGCAGCACCCAGAGCCGACAGGCCTTCAAGGCGCCCGCCAGTCCATCCGCCAGCGCCGCGCGCTTCTCGAGTGTGCCCGTCCCTTCCTGGTCCGCAGCGGCCGCCTGCGTGGGCCCCTGACCGGCGAGGGCCATAGCGGCCACTCCCATCATCACACGACGTCGCATCAGCACCTGCCAGCCCCTCTTCCCAGTCCACTCCGATGGCCCGGATCCTGCACTGTCCCGAGTGCGGATCAAGTCCGCCACACGCCCTTTTTCGGACATGAAAAAGGCCGCAGAAGCGATTGCTTCTGCGGCCTTTTCAAATGTGCGTGATCGCGGAAGGATCAGACGCCAGCAGCAGCGGCCACTTCGGCGGCGAAGTCCGAAACTTCCTTCTCGATGCCTTCGCCCAGCTGGTAGCGCACGAAGTCGACCAGCTCGATCTTGGCGCCCGCTTCCTTGCCCGCCGCGTTGACGACTTCAAGGATCGGCGTCTTGTTGTCCATCACGAAGACCTGCGACAGGAGAGCGTTCTCCTTGGCATACTTCGCGATCGCGCCGTCGACCATCTTGGCCTGGACGGCTTCGGGCTTGCCCGATTCGGCGGCCTTTTCCTCGGCGATCTTGCGCTCACGCGCGATCAGCTCGGCGTCGAGGTCGTCTGCGGTCAGCGCGAGCGGGAAAGCGGCTGCGATGTGCATCGCGATCTGCTTGCCCAGACCTTCGAGAACGTCAGCCGGAGCTTCCGATTCGAGAGCCACGAGAACGCCGATCTTGCCGAGGTTCGGCGCAGCCGCGTTGTGCATGTAGGGAACCACGACGCCCTGCTTGACCGACACGGTCTTCATGCGGCGAACCTGCTGGTTCTCGCCGATGGTGGCCACGTTGTTGGTCAGCGTGTCGGCAACGGTGCCGCCGCCCGGGTAGGCCGCAGCCTTGAGCGCCTCGATGTCGTCGCCCGCAACGCCCAGAGCCACTTCGGTGGTCTTGCGCACGAAGTCCTGGAACTGGTCGTTCTTGGCAACGAAGTCGGTTTCCGAGTTCACTTCGACGGCAACGCCCTTGGTGCCTTCGACGGCAACGCCGACGAGACCTTCGGCCGCGGTGCGGCTCGACTTCTTGGCGGCAGCCGCCAGGCCCTTGGCGCGCAGCGCGTCAACCGCGGCTTCGATGTCGCCGTTGGTTTCGTCGAGGGCCTTCTTGCAATCCATCATGCCGGCGCCCGAGCGCTCGCGCAGGGTCTTCACGTCTGCGGCGGTGTATGCAGCCATCGCTCAAATCCTCTTGTTTGGTACAGACCGGATCACCGGCCTTGAATACAGGTGCGCGCCGAGCCCCATGGACCCGGCGCGCGACAATTCCATGACGAAAGTGTCGTCCGTCGCCGGGCTATCAGGCCTCGACAGCGACTTCCGCGGCGGGCTCGTCCATGGCGCCCATGTCGACACCGCTGTCGGCCAGAGCGTCCTGGCCGCCCTTGGTCGCGGCCTGCGCCATGGCGTCACAGTACAGGCGCACAGCGCGGCTGGCGTCGTCGTTGCCCGGGATCGGGAAGGCGATGCCCTGCGGGTTGACGTTGGTGTCGAGCACGGCAACGACCGGAATGCCAAGGACGTTGGCTTCCTTGATGGCCAGCTCTTCCTTGTTGGCGTCGATCACGAACATCACGTCCGGGATGCCGCCCATGTCGCGGATACCGCCGAGCGAGAGCTCAAGCTTGTCGCGCTCACGGGTGAGCTGAAGGATTTCCTTCTTGGTGAGGCCGTGGGTGTCGCCAGCGAGCTGCTCTTCGAGCGCCTTGAAGCGCTTGATCGACTGCGAGATGGTCTTCCAGTTGGTGAGCATGCCGCCCAGCCAGCGGTGGTTGACGAAGTGCTGACCGCAGGCGCGCGCAGCCTGGGCGATCGGCTCCTGAGCCTGGCGCTTGGTGCCGACGAAGAGCACCTTGCCGCCGGCCTGCACGGTGGCCGAGACGAAGTCGAGAGCGCGGGCCATCAGGGGCACGGTCTGCGACAGGTCGATGATGTGGATGCCATTGCGCGCGCCGAAGATGTACGGCTTCATGCGCGGGTTCCAGCGGTGGGTCTGGTGGCCGAAGTGGGCGCCAGCTTCGATGAGCTGCTGCATCGTGACGGTAGGAGCCGCCATAGAGAAATTCCTTTCCGGTTGTACCTCTGGAAAGCTGGAACCGTGGGGATCAGACCCGCTGCGGCACCGGTATGTGCGCTTTCCATGTGGATTCGCCCTTGATCGGAACCTGCGAATTCAGGAATCCATATCAGTGGACGCGGCGGCCCTTAGACCTATCCGCCCCGCGATGCAAGGCCGGATGCAGAACCTGCATGCAAACAGCGCCCCCAAAGCCCGTTCAGTGAACCCGCAGCGAGCCCGTGACACCGAACGCGCGGTCGATCGCAAACTCGTCGGCCGCGACATCGCTCTCGACGACATCCTCCAGGAGCCCCACGGTCTGGTCGATGATCGACTGCATCTGCAGCAGCGTCTCTCCGATCGCCTCCATCGACTGCGCCGCGCGGGCAAAGTCGGCGACGATCACGACACCGTGCTGCTGATCGATGGAGAAGCGGCAACCCAGCAGCCGGTCGTGCAGACGGGCGAGCGTCAGGCACATCGGCAGTTCAGGCTCGACGTCCTCGAGAACGAGCCCCTTCAACTGGAGCCAGTCCTCCACACGGAACAAGGACCAGGCGCTCCCGGTAGTCTGATCGGTCAGGAACACCTCGTCCGCGCCGATCTCCTCCACGGTGAAGGCGTTGAGCGCGCACCACTGCGACAGTCCGTCGAGCGTGATGAGGCGATGAGGCAAACCGTCGGCAACCATGGGAACCCTAACTAAGCGGATGAAGGCGCAGCGGCGCGGCGCCCTTCAAGGAGGCGCCCTGCACGCATCGCGCCCCTCTCGTCAAATTCCCGCTTGACACAACGGGAACAAAAATAGAACAAGAACGCCATTGGAACATTGATAGAACAGATTCGCGTTTTCCACAAGTCATCCACAGCCCCACGCACAGCTGCGGGGCGCGAGAAAGGAAACGGTCATGACAGCCTTTGCCGCCAGCCTCTTCGCCCTCGCCGGTCTTGTCTCTCTATGGGTGATCGGAAAAACGCTGCTGGAGTACGCAGCGGCCGCGCGTGGCCTGACACGCCAGCTTCAGGCCTGCAGCACCACGCTGACCGTGTCCTGGTCCGTGATCGAACGCCCTTCCCCGCACGGCGACACGCAGCGCGGGCGCGTTGTCACGATGGGCCAAGCGGTTCGTCAAGCTCGTCGAGTTCCGGCTCCGGCACGGCCAATGGACCTTGCCGCCTGACCTTGGCGTAGACGAACAGACCATAGGGCAGCAGCGCCAGATAGCCGATGGTGAGCACCGCCAGCGTGGGCCAGGGCTCGACCAGGAGCGCTGCCATCACCAACCCGACCAGGGCCAGGACGAAAAGACGCACGCCCGGCGCGGGACGCAGGCGCGACCAGCTGAGCGTCGGAATATTCGAGATCATCAGGAAGGCGGCCAGGACCATCCACACGCTGACGCCGATGGGATTGGCAAAGTCGCGCTCTCCGCTCGCGATCCACAGGCACAGCGGCAGGAAGCCGAGCACGGCCCCAAGCGGCGCCGGGACGCCGGTCAGGAAGCCTGCCGCCTTGTGCGGCTGATCATCGAGATCAAGACGCGCATTGAAACGCGCAAGTCGCAGCACACAGCAGATCGCAAAGGCCAGCGCCGCCATCCAGCCCAGGCTGGGCAGCGCATGAAGCGACCAGAGATAGACGATCAGCGCAGGCGCGACACCAAACGAGATGGCGTCGGCTAGGCTGTCCAGTTCGGCACCGAAGCGCGACTGCGCCTTGAGCAGGCGCGCCGCGCGGCCATCGATACCATCGAGGACGCCCGCCAGCAGGACGGCCTGGACCGACTTTTCGAAATCCCCGGCAATGGCAAAACGGATGCCGGTCAGGCCCGAGCAGAGCGCCGCGGCGGTAATGGCATTGGGCACAAGCGCGCGCAGCGAAAGGCCGCGCGCCATGCGCCGGGCACGCGATTCCGAAGCCCCGTCCGGGCCCGGCGTGTCGTCCGAGGGCGCGGCGGCCTGGGAAATCGCGTCCTCGCTCACTGGCAGATGCCCTCGATCATGGGGGCGGCACCAATTTCGCCAAGCACGGTCTCACCCGCGACGATACGCTGGCCCATGAGCACCTTGGGCTCGGTTCCGGCGGGAAGGTACACGTCGACACGGCTGCCGAAGCGGATAAGGCCGATGCGCTGGCCTGCGGCGATGATGTCGCCGGGCTTCACGAACGGCACGATGCGGCGTGCGACAAGCCCCGCGATCTGGGTGAAGCAGACCTGCTGACCGTCACCGCGCTCGATGAGAATGTGCTGACGCTCGTTTTCTTCGCTCGCCTTGTCGAGATCGGCGTTCACGAACTTGCCGGGGATGTAGATGACGCGGCGGACGGTGCCGCCAATCGGTGCGCGGTTGATGTGGACGTCGAAGACACTCATGAAGATCGAGACGCGCGTGAGCGGCGCGTCGGAGAGCGGCGGCATGCCGCTGCCATCGTCAACGGTCAGCTCGCGCGGCGGCGAGACCTTCTGGATCAGCGTCACCAGGCCGTCGGCCGGCGCGACAATCGCGCGCTCATCCTGCGGCGTCACGCGCAGCGGATCGCGGAAGAAGGCGAGCACGCACAAGGTCAGGACGGCGAGCGGCCATCCGAACCAGGGTCCGAACAGGACCCAGACGCCCAGCGCCAGGACACCGGCAATGGAGCCGAACTTGCGCCCTTCGGGATGAATGGCCGGCCATTGCCACGAGGCATCGCCACGACCCTGATTATCGAGAATATCTGAGGACATCGGTTTCCTCTAGTGAGTGGCGTTCAAGACCGCAATGCCGCCACGCGCGGGAAGTTCCGCAAAGCGTGCGCAAAGCTGTGTCTTGCACTCCAGGGAAAACCGTTCCTGGGCACTTGCCGCTGGCAAGCCGTACTCATCTGGAAGAATGGGCTGATAAAGGCATCCGCGCCATGGGCTCAGCCGCCACCCGATCCGCTTTAGCGGATCCCTTCGTCATCGCGATTTCGAGAGAAGGGCTGGTGGTGGACAGGGCTGGATTCGAACCAACGTACGCTTGCGCGGGCAGATTTACAGTCTGCTGCCTTTAACCACTCGGCCACCTGTCCACACCAGTCATCTGGCTGAGATTTTCCTTTCAGATCATCTCGTTGGTCGAGAGCGTTTAGTGCCGCCCCCGTTGCCGAGGACCGGCCCAATGCCGAACTCGGCCTTGCCTGTCAATGGGTCGAATGGCAGGAGCGGCACATAATTTGAATTTTTTTGAAAAAAGGATCACACGAGATGAGCAAGCGCGGACAGGGGAAAGCCCTGCGCGGCCGGGCCGGACGCATGAAAAACGGCCGGGGATCGGGGCGCGCGAGCAGCGGCATGGTCCGCCTGTGGGGTCGCCATGCGGTCGAGGCGGCGCTCAAGAATCCGAATCGCCAGCACCGCAAACTTTGGGCGACTCGCGAAGGCGTCGAATCACTTGATGGCGAATTGCCCGTCGATTTCACCGTCGAATGGGCCGAGGCACCCGACCTTGCCCGACTCGTTGCACGCGATGCCCCCCACCAGGGCCTCGTCCTGGAATGCGAGCCGCTCGACGATTTTTTCCTCTCTGACGTCCTCGACAACGATCCCGCGCGCCCGGTGCTCGTCCTCGACCAGGTGACAGATCCGCATAACGTCGGCGCGATCCTGCGTTCGGCGGCCGCCTTCAATGCCTGCTGCATCGTCACCCAGGACCGCCACGCGCCACCCGAATCGGGAACGCTGGCAAAATCGGCCTCGGGCGCGCTCGAAATCGTGCCGTGGATCCGGGTCGTGAACCTCGCGCGCGCGCTCGAAGAGATCGCCGAAGCGGGCTACTGGCGCATTGGCCTCGATGGCGAAGCCGAATCGACGCTGGCCGAGGCCCTGCCCGCAGGCCCCGTCTGCCTCGTTCTGGGTGCCGAGGGTGATGGCATGCGCCACAACATCGTCCAGCACTGCGATGCGATCGCCAAGCTGCCGATCTCCTCGGACATGGAAAGCCTCAACGTCAGCAATGCGGGCGCGATCGCTCTCTACGCGGCCGCGACGCGCTGAGGCGCCTCGCCAACACGCATCGGAGACGTTCGTCATGCACCTCCCCTTCCCGCGTGCCGATCAGGCACGTCGTGCGCTCGCGGTCCTGACCGCGGGCGCCGCCACCCTCCTCGTCGCCGCGTGCTTCTTTGCCCCGGGGCGTTTCTCCTCGCGCCTCGATGTCAACGCGGACCACAGCTTCGCCTTCCGCTACACAGGCGAACTCATCATGATCCCGTTGAAGGAAGAGGCCGACAAGGCCGCGCAACCCTTCGAGCCCGAGGACTGCTACGACGAGGACAGCTTCGAGGAACGAACCTGCACCGAAGATGAGATCGCCCAGCAGAAGGAGGATTGGGCTACCAAGAAGGGTTCGAATGCCGACGCGGCGCGTGCGCTTCTGGGCGGTATCGACCCGAGCGATCCCGAAGCGGGCCATGAACTAGCCCGCAAGCTGAGCCGCCGCCAGGGCTGGAACAAGGTCACGTACAAGGGCGGCGGCGTGTTCGACGTCGACTACGCCGTCTCGGGCCGCCTCGACCACGATTTCGTCTTCCCGACCTTCGAAGGCTTCCCGATGGCCAACGCCTTCGTGCAGATCACTCCGCGCAAGGATGGCTCGGTACGCATCAACGCGCCGACCTTCGGCCCCGATGCCACGAGTTCGCCGGCAGCGGGCCTGATCCCAGGCAATCTGTCCGGCCCGTCCAAGGACGGTGGCCCGGCGGAACTGGCCGATGGCACCTTCACCATCCACACCGATGGCAAGATCCTCGCCAACAACACCGACGAGGGGCCGACCATCGAGGGCGCGATGCAGGTGCTGACCTGGGCGGTCAATCCGCGTATCCCGGCCGCCCCGACCGCGCTCCTGCAACTGGAGCCCTGAGGGCAGCGCTCAGGGGCGGCGCCACCGGTGTCGCCCCTGACAGCCTCCTCTTTTCCGGCCCCCTCACAGCAGACGCCCACAAAAAAACGCCGCTTTCCGCACGTGGGGAAAGCGGCGTTTTTGCGTTCACAAGGCCCGTGAGGCGTTACGGGCCCTTGAAGGACGTCTTAGTTGACGGCGTCCTTGAGGCCCTTGCCGGCCTTGAACTTGGGCTGCGACGAAGCCGCGATTTCCATCGGCTCGCCGGTGCGCGGGTTGCGGCCGGTCGAGGCCTTGCGCTTGGCGACCGAGAAGGTGCCGAAGCCGACGAGGCGCACTTCGTCGCCCTTCTTCAGCGCGCCGGTGATGGCGTCGAACACGCCTTCGACAGCCTTGGTCGCATCGTTGCGGGTCAGACCGCTGGTTTCCGCGACAGCGCTGATGAGATCGTTCTTGTTCATTATACCCCCTACCTTTCAGTGGAACAGGATGTGATGGGAAGCTGGATTCGCCTCGTAAGAGGAGACGGAATTGAGCGGTTTTTGGTCACGCTGTCAAAGCCTAAACCGGGCAAAAAAGCGCGGTTTATCGTGTTTTTCCGCCATTTTAGATGCAGAAGCACGTTGTGCAGTGCAGCATGGACTTGCGCCACGGCCCGGCATGCAAATTCGCCGGATTTGCGCGGGGAACGCGACAATGCGGTGACTGCATGGATTTGCCGGTTGCCCAAGCGCCTGCGCCGGGGACAAAAAAGGCGGCTCGCATGCGAACCGCCTGATTGCCGTCCCAGGCCAGAGCCGTGGACGAATGTGACCGAATTAGCCTTCGGTGCGCACGTCGCGACGCTCGGCGATGCGGGCGCGCTTACCGGTACGACCACGCAGGTAGTACAGCTTGGCACGACGCACGATACCGCGGCGAACGACGGTGATGCTGTCGATGTTGGGCGAGTAGAGCGGGAATACGCGCTCCACGCCTTCACCGAAGCTCATCTTGCGAACGGTGAAGTTCGAACCCATGCCACGGTTCGAACGCGCGATCACGACGCCTTCGAAGTTCTGGACGCGGGTACGGGTGCCTTCGACAACCTTCACACCAACCTTGACGGTGTCACCGGCGCGGAAGGTCGGGATTTCCTTGGCGGCCTTGGCAATTTCCTCGGCCTCGATCTGCTGAATCAGGTTCATGAACCTAGTCCTTCGTCTTTTTGCCGCGCATCAGAGGCAGACGGTCCCGAACGTCGACATGACGTTCCCAAAGGTCCGGCCTGCGTGACCGTGTGTGATCTTCCGCCTGGGTCTTACGCCAGGCTGCGATCTTCGCATGATCCCCCGATCGCAGCACTTCAGGGATCGTGCGCCCTTCCCATTCGACGGGTCGGGTGTAGTGCGGGTACTCGAGAAGGCCGTCCTCGAACGATTCCTCGGTACCGCTGGAAGCCGCGCCCATTACGCCGGGAAGCAGGCGAATGCAAGCGTCCAGTACCATGAGAGCCGCGCATTCGCCGCCCGACAGGACGATATCGCCGACCGAAATCTCCTCGACCTCGCGACCCTCGAAGATGCGCTCGTCAAAGCCCTCGAAACGGCCGCACAGGATGATCGCGCCGGGACCTGCCGCGAGCGCGCGAACGCGTTCCTGCGAGATCGGCGTGCCGCGCGGCGTCATCGCCAGAACGGGCGCGCCCGGATTGGTGGCTCGGGCGTGGTCGATCGCGCTCGCGAGCACGTCGACCTTGAGCACCATGCCCGCCCCGCCGCCTGCGGGCGTATCATCGACCGTGCGATGCTTGTCGGTCGCGAAATCACGGATCTGCACCGCGTCCATCGACCAGTCCCCGCGCTCGAGCGCACGCCCCGCCAGGCTGATGCCCAGAGGCCCGGGGAACATGTCGGGATAGAGTGTGAGAACGGTGGCCGCGAACGTCACGAGAGCACGCCTTCCTATTCAAAGATATGCACGTAGCCGCCCGCTTACGGCCATGCCCGGCCAGCGGCGGCTCGGCTCCGGGGTCAATCCTCGGCGAACGCGGCCGTTACCACCAGCTTCTCGGCGTCCCAGGAAGGCACCGCGGCCTCGGTCATGGGCACCATGAAGCGCTGGATACGGCCCTTCTCGTCGCGCTCGGCACGCTCGATCTCGAGCACGTCGCCCGCGCCGAAATTCTCGACCGCAATGACGCGGCCAAGGGCCTCGCCCGTGTCGGAGACAGCGGGAAGACCGATGAGGTCGGCGTGATAATATTCGCCGTCCGCCAGCTCGGGCATCTCGGCGCGCGGAACGGTGAGGACGGTGCCGCGCAGCTTTTCGGCCGCGGTACGGTCGGTCACTTCCTCGAAACGGGCGATAGCCCCGCCCTTGCCGTCGTCCTTGAGCTTCTTGAGCGTCAGGGCCGAATCGTTGAAGGCGCGGTAGCGCTTGAGCGCCGCCACGCCTTCCCCAAACAGCTTGAGGCGGACTTCACCCGTCACCCCGTGCGCGCCGGTGACGGCGGCCAGGGTGACGGACGTGTCGTGTGCCATATGCCGTGTCCCGAAGGCTTACGCCTCGGTCGATTCCTCGGTGGCTTCGGCAGCCGGAGCTTCCTCGGCGGGAGCGGCCGAAGCGGCAGCAGCAGCCTCAGCAGCTTCGCGAGCCTTCTCGGCCTTTTCCTCGGCGCGTTCCTTGGCCTTGTCGCCCGGCTCACCCTTCTTGGGGTTGTTGGTAGCCTGACGCTCCTTGATGCCGGCCTTGTCGAACATGCGTGCAACGCGGTCGGTCGGCTGCGCGCCGACGGAAAGCCAGTACGAAGCGCGCTCGCCGTTGATCTTCACGCGGTTCTCGTCGTCCTTGGCGAGGAGCGGGTTGTAGGTGCCGATCTGCTCCAGGTACTTGCCGTCGCGCGGTGCGGTCGCGTTGGCGACGACGATCTTGTAGTAGGGACGCTTCTTCGCACCACCGCGCGACAGACGGATCGAAACTGCCATGAGATTACCTTTCTTCTAAATCTTACAAATGTTTGGAATTATTTCTTCAGAAACTTGCTGAGGTCCGGACCACCGGCTCCGCCCGGTCCGCCAAGCCCGGGCAAGCCGCCCTTGGCTCCGCCGCCCAGACCCTGGCCGCCCAGGCCGGGCATCGCGGCATCGAGACCACCCTTGCCGAACATCGCAGCCAGCCCCTTGAGGCCGCCCATCTTCTTGATCTGCTTCATGGCCTTGGACATCTCCTGGTGCATCTTGAGCACCTTGTTGACGTCCTGGACCTGGGTGCCCGAGCCGTTGGCGACGCGGATCTTGCGCTTGGCGTTGAGAAGCGCGGGATTGGCCCGCTCCTTCTTGGTCATGGAGCCGATGATCGCCTCCATGCGCAGCAGCACCTTGTCGTCCATGTTCGAGGCGGCCATCGCGGCCTTGGCCTTCTTCATGCCGGGCATCATGCCCGCCAGCATGCCGAGGCCGCCCATGTTCTGCATCTGGCGAAGCTGGGTGCGCAGGTCGTTGAGATCGAACTTGCCCTGCTCCATGCGCTTGGCGAGTTCTTCGGCCTCCTCGACCTTGACCGCCTCGGCGGCCTTCTCGACCATCGAGACGATGTCGCCCATGCCGAGAATGCGGTTGGCAACGCGGCTCGGGTGAAAGACCTCGATCGCGTCCATCTTTTCGCCGGTACCGGCGAACTTGATGGGCTTGCCGGTGACCGCACGCATCGAAAGCGCCGCACCACCGCGCGCATCGCCGTCCATACGGGTCAGCACGACACCGGTAAGGTCGACTTCGCCCGCAAAGCTCTGCGCGACGTTGACCGCGTCCTGACCCGTCAGCGAGTCGACGACGAGCAGTGTCTCGCGCGGGGTGGCGATGGCGGCCACCGCCTTCATCTCGTCCATCAACTGCTGGTCGACGTGGAGACGGCCCGCGGTGTCGAGCATGAGGACATCGACGGCCTGCAGCTTGGCGGCCTGCATCGCGCGGGTGGCGATTTCGGTCGGCTGCTGGCCGGCAATGATGGGAAGCGTGGCAACGCCGGTCTGCTCACCCAGGACCTTGAGCTGCTCCTGGGCGGCCGGACGGTTCACGTCCAGCGAGGCCATCATGACCTTCTTGCCCTGCTTGTCCTTGAGAAGCTTGGAAATCTTCGCCGTGCTGGTGGTCTTGCCCGAGCCCTGCAGACCGACCATCATGATGACGACGGGCGGGCTGGCGGCAAGGTCCAGTTCGGGCGTCACATCGCCGCCCAGGGTCTCGATCAGTTCGTCGTTGACGATCTTGACGACCTGCTGGCCGGGCGTGACCGAACGCAGCACCGACTGGCCAATGGCCTTTTCGGTAACGCGATCGACGAAACGGCGCACGACGGGAAGAGCAACGTCGGCCTCGAGCAGCGCGATGCGCACCTCGCGCATGGCGTCGCGGACATCCTGCTCCTTGAGCGCGCCGCGGCCACGCAGCTTGTCGAACACACCGCCGAGACGATCGGAAAGGCTGTCGAACATGACCTTGCTCCTCTTTGACAGGCCCCGCCTTGCACAGCAACGAGACCCATCGAACGCCAAAAACGCCGGTGGGCGAAACCTCGCCGACCGACGCATGCGGGACAGTACGCGAAAAACGCCGGTGGACGAAACCTCGTCAACCAGCGTGGTACGCACATCGCGCGAAACTGATACAACAGAAGCCGCCCTCTTGCGAGAAGCGGCATCTGGTGGGAAATGGTGGAGCCTAGCGGGATCGAACCGCTGACCTCTACAATGCCATTGTAGCGCTCTCCCAGCTGAGCTAAGGCCCCGTGCCATTTCGAAAAACCGGTCTGGGAAGGCCGGTTTGTGTTACCGTTTGGAGTGTCGCCCCGTCCGGTGAAGCGCCATCTAGGGTAGGTCGGTCAGGCTGGCAAGAACTTTTTTCAAAAAAATGAAATTTTTCTGCTCAAGCCAGAATTTGCGCCAATTCCAAGCCCTTGCCTGACCATTGGCGCCCAACCTTGCCGCGCCGGGTGACCGGCGCCTGCCGGCCGATGCCCCCTTATGCGGGGCATCGACCCACCTGCTCCCGGGAGGCACACCGGGGAGCGCGTCTTACTCGTCGCGCTCGTCGTCGTCGTCGCCGCCGCTCGAGATGCCCAGGTCGTCGTCGCCGCCCAGGTCCACATCGTTGTCGGGCGAATCGCCGTCGTCATCGATGTCCAGATCGTCATCGGCCAGGTCGTTGTCCTGCTCCTCGACCTTTTCCTTCTTCTCCGCTTCCTCATAGGGGATCGGCTGCTTGGACTTGAGCACCGGCTCGGGCGTCCAGGTGTGGCCGCATTCGATGCAGGTCACCGGGTCGTCCTTGCCCAGGTCGTAGAAACGGGTGCCGCATTTCGGGCAGCCGTGCTTGGCGCCCCATTCAGGTTTGGCCATGAAATGTCCTCGTTTTGGGCGACCCGCGAAGACACGGGCGCTGGAAAAATCCGTTATATGATGGAAAGGCCCCGCTTCAAGATCAAGCACCCACGCACGAACCGGCACAAGGGCCGGCAGGCAGGGCGCACGATCAGGCATTGAAGCCACATCAGGGCGCGCGCCTTGCCATGGGCCGCTGCCGCTGTCAAAAGCCGCCGCGATTTTCCGCCCTTCGCCTAGCCCAGAAAGACGCCCTGCCCGTGACTTCCTCTGCCCACGACGCCGCCTCTGCCACTCCGCGCCGTTTCACCGCGCAAGGCCCGCTCAAGGGCCGCATCCGCGTGCCCGGCGACAAGTCGATCAGCCATCGCTCGATCATGCTGGGCGCGCTCGCGGTCGGCGAAACCAAGGTCACCGGCCTTCTGGAAGGCGAGGACGTTCTCGCCACGGCCGCGGCGATGCGCGCCATGGGCGCGACCGTCGAGCGCACGGGCGAAGGCGCCTGGACGGTCAGCGGCGTGGGCGTGGGCGCGCTCCTCCAGCCCCAGGGCCCGCTCGACATGGGCAATTCGGGAACCTCGACCCGGCTGCTCATGGGGCTTGTCGCCAGCCACCCGATCAACGTCAGCTTCACGGGCGATGATTCGCTCTCCAAGCGCCCGATGAACCGGGTGATCAATCCTCTCTCGCAGATGGGCGCCAGCTTCGAAGCGAGCGAAGGCGGGCGCCTGCCTCTCATCGTGCGCGGCGCAAGCCCTGCCGTGCCGATCACCTACACGCTGCCCGTCGCCTCAGCGCAGGTGAAGAGCGCGATCCTGCTGGCCGGCCTCAACACGCCCGGCAAGACCACCGTCATCGAGCCTGTCCCCACCCGCGACCATTCCGAGCGCATGCTCAAGGGCTTCGGCGCTGAGCTTGAGGTGGAAACACAGCCCGACGGCACGCGCATCATCACCCTCACCGGCGAAGCGGAACTCAAGCCCCAGACCATCGAGGTCCCGGGAGACCCCTCCTCGGCGGCTTTCTTCCTCGTTGCCGCTCTCATCACGCCGGGCAGCGATGTCGTGATCGAGAACGTGGGCCTCAATCCCACGCGCGCCGGCATTGTCGACGTACTCATTGCAATGGGCGGCCAGATCGAGAAGCTCGACGAACGCGACGTCGGCGGCGAGCCGGTTGCCGACCTGCATGTGCGCCACTCCGCGCTCAAGGGCATCGAAGTCGACCCCGCCGTGGCGCCGAGCATGATCGACGAGTTCCCCGCCCTCTTCGTCGCCGCCTCGGTTGCCGAGGGCGTGACGACGACAAGCGGGCTCGATGAACTGCGCGTCAAGGAATCGGACCGCCTTGCGGTCATGGCGAGCGCCCTCACGGCCGCTGGCGCCACGCTGGAAGAGCGCGAGGACGGCCTGGTCATCACCGGCACCGGCGGCAAGCCCCTTCCCGGCACCCGCGCAGGGATCGAGATCGCCACGCACCTCGACCACCGGATTGCCATGTCGATGGCCGTAGCGGGCGTGGCAAGCCAGGACGGCGTGCTCGTCGACGACACCCGCCCCATTGCCACCAGCTTCCCGGTATTCGAATCGATGCTCGAAGGACTTGTCGCATGATCATCGCCGTCGACGGCCCCACCGCCTCGGGCAAGGGCACCATCGCCAAGGCCCTGGCCGCGCACTACAGCCTGCCGCATCTCGACACGGGCCTGCTCTACCGCGCGGTCGGGCGTCAGTGCGCGAAGAACGGAGGCAATCCCGACAGCGCCGAGGACGCGCTGGCGGCCTGTGCGTTCCCCGACGACCTACTGGCCGACCCGGAGCTTCGCTCGGAGGTGACCGGGGGGCTGGCAAGCCGCGTCTCGATCCACCCGCCCGTGCGCCAGGCGCTCTATGAACGCCAGCGCAGCTTTGCCACGCAACCGGGCGGCGCGGTCCTCGACGGGCGCGACATCGCCAGCGTCATCGCGCCCGAGGCCGAGGCCAAGCTCTTCGTCACCGCCAGCGTCGAGGCCCGTGCGCAGCGCCGTTTCTTGGAAATGCAGGAACAGAACCGCGACGTCGCGCTCGAGGAAATCGCCGCAGACCTCGCCGCGCGCGACGAACGCGACCGGGGCCGCAAGGACGCTCCGCTGGTGATTGCCGAGGGCGCGGTCGAAATCGACACCTCGGACCTTCGCCGCGAGGAAGCCATCGCAGCTGCCATTGCCGCGGTTGAGGCTTTCCGCGCAGGATAACGCCCGCCTTATCACACAGAACATGAAGAAGGGGCCGCAAGTATAGCGCTTGCGGCCCCTTCTTCATGTTTCGACCTTGTTCGCCGGGTCAGGGTACCAGCACCGCGCGCCCTGGCACCTTGCCCTCGCGCAGCCGGTCATAGACCTTGACGGCCTCATCAAGGTCGTGCGTTTCGATATCGGCCTTGATCTGCCCGCTACGGGCCAGCGCGATGACCTCGATCAGTTCGGCCCGCGTGCCCCAATAGGGAACCATGACCTGCGATCCATAGGGCATGGTGTTCGCATTGTAGCTGAGCGTTCCGCCCGCCAAACCCACGATCGTGAGGCGGCTGTCGCGCCCGATCAGCGAACTCGCCAGGTCGATCGTCGCCTGCGCCCCCACGAAGTCGAGCGCCACCGTGACGCCGCGCCCGCCGACGAGATCACGGATCTCCTCCTCGGCACTCTTCGCGCCGGAATTGACAACGACATCCGCGCCCAGCTTGCGCGCTGTCTCCAGCTTGTCCGCGCTGATATCGGCCGCCACGATTCGCGAGGAGCAGGTGGCCTTCAGGATCTGGAGCGCCATCTGCCCAAGCCCGCCGATGCCGGTGACGAGCACGGTCGCATCGGGCGTCAGCTTGGCCTGTGCCGCCCTGATCGCGTGATAGGGCGTCAGAGCGGCATCGCTCAGCGGCGCGGCCTGCGCCGGATCGAGATCACCCAGCGGCACCAGCAGGCGCGGATCGGGCACGATCATGTATTCGGCCATGCCGCCGTCGGAGCCCAGGCCGCCACCAAAGGTCGGCAGGCTGGCGTGATTCTCGCAGTAGTTTTCCGCCGAGGTCTGGCAGTGGTGGCACGAACCGCAGCCCCAGGGGCCGTAGACGGCGACCGCATCGCCCTCCTTCCAGCCCGTGACGCCCTGCCCCAGCGCCTCGATCCAGCCTGCGTTCTCATGGCCGAGCGTGAAGGGCCCCTTGAACGGCACCTCGCCATCGAGGACGTGAAGGTCGGAGTGGCAGACACCCGCGCCGCCGATCCGCAGGAGGACTTCCCCGGGCCCCGGCTCGGGCTTCGCGATGTCGACGATTTCCGGCGGGCGGCCGCCCTCGATGAAGCGCACGGCTTTCATGGCAATTCTCCAGATCGTATCATGTTTGCAGCTATTCAACGACTTAGGCCCGATCGCGTTCCGGTGGATTGACAGACATCAAGCGAAACCGCCCTGCCAGCGCCCTCGCGCAGGAAATTTGCGCCCCCCTGCGCATACCCCGCCATTTCCCTTGCATTTCCCGCCCCACGCGCGTAGGGCGCGCCGGTTCGAGGGGCCGTTCAGTCGGCTCCAAGAGCGCTGTGCAGGTATCCGGCCTGCATGGCAGTTCGGCCCTTTTGGCCCGCCGATGCAATGGTGCGGATGGCGGAGAAAGACCGGCGGAAACAACCGCCTGGCCGGAAAAACGTACAATCTGAGGATAACCTCTTAATGGCTACTTCTGCCAATCCGACCCGCGACGATTTCGCGGCGATGCTCGACGAGCAGCTCGGTGGCGTTGCTGACGACGGCTTCGAAGGCCGCGTCGTCAAGGGCACGATCACCGCAATCGAGAACGACAAGGCCGTCATCGACGTAGGCCTCAAGAGCGAAGGCCGCGTGCCGCTGCGCGAATTCGCGCGCGGTGAAGACGAGCACGGCCTCAAGGTCGGCGACGAAGTCGAAGTCTACGTCGACCGCGTCGAGAACGCCGACGGCGAAGCGATGCTGTCGCGCGACCGCGCCCGCCGCGAAGCCGCCTGGGACAAGCTCGAGAACGAATTCGGTGAAGGCAAGCGCGTCGAAGGCGTGATCTTCGGCCGCGTCAAGGGCGGCTTCACCGTCGACCTCGACGGCGCCGTGGCCTTCCTCCCCGGCTCGCAGGTCGACATCCGCCCCGTGCGCGACGTCACCCCGCTGATGGACGTGCCCCAGCCCTTCCAGATCCTCAAGATGGACCGTCGCCGTGGCAACATCGTCGTGTCGCGCCGCGCCGTCCTCGAAGAGACCCGCGCCGAACAGCGCAGCGAGCTCATCGACAAGCTGAGCGAAGGCCAGGTCATCGACGGCGTCGTCAAGAACATCACCGACTACGGTGCGTTCGTTGACCTGGGCGGTATCGACGGCCTGCTCCATGTCACCGACATGAGCTACAAGCGCGTCAACCACCCGAGCGAAGTGATCGCCATCGGCGACACCGTCACCGTCCAGATCATCCGCATCAACCAGGACACCCAGCGCATCAGCCTCGGCATGAAGCAGCTGGAAAGCGATCCCTGGGAAGGCGCAGCGGTCAAGTACCCGGTCGGCGCGAAGCTTTCGGGCACGGTCACCAACATCACCGAATACGGCGCCTTCGTGGAGCTGGAGCCGGGCATCGAAGGCCTGGTCCACGTTTCGGAAATGTCCTGGACCAAGAAGAACGTCCACCCGGGCAAGATCGTTTCGACCTCGCAGGAAGTCGAAGTCATGGTTCTCGAGGTCGACTCCGACAAGCGTCGTATCTCGCTCGGCCTCAAGCAGGCTCAGCAGAACCCCTGGGAAGGCTTTGCAGAGCGTCACCCGGTTGGCTCGACCGTCGAAGGCGAAGTCAAGAACGCGACCGAATTCGGCCTGTTCATCGGCCTCGATGGCGACGTCGACGGCATGGTTCACATGTCCGACATCGCATGGGGCATCTCGGGTGAAGACGCCCTGGCCCTGCACCGCAAGGGTGAGGTCGTCCAGGCCGTGGTTCTCGACGTCGACGTCGACAAGGAACGCATCAGCCTCGGCATGAAGCAGCTCGAGCGTGGCGCTCCGGCCGCTGGCGGCACGGTCACCGGTGGCAGCTCACTGCGCCGTGGTGAAACCGTCACCGTCACCGTCCTCGAAGTCCGCGACGGCGGTCTCGAAGTCCAGGCTGGCGAAGACGGCGCGACCGGCTTCATCAAGCGTTCGGACCTCGGCCGTGACCGTGACGAGCAGCGCCCCGACCGCTTCCAGGTCGGCCAGAAGCTCGACGCGATGGTCACCGGTTTCGACCGTTCCAAGAAGCCGAACTTCTCGGTCAAGGCCCGTCAGCTGGCCGAAGAGAAGGAAGCGGTGGAGCAGTACGGTTCGTCGGACTCGGGCGCTTCGCTCGGCGACATCCTCGGCGAAGCTCTGAAGGGCCGTTAATCGGACCTTTCAGCCTCACCGAAGCTGAAATCACCAAGAGCCCGTCCGGAGCAATCCGGGCGGGCTTTTGCGTTTGCGCGATTACCCTGCCCGGCATGACCCGAGCCGCGACCGTGAACCTTTTTGGCCGCTACGGCCTTGCCATCGCGCTAATGCTCATAGGTTGGTGTGCATTTGCCATGGGTTGCGCCCTGCTTGGCCGCCCGCTTGCGTCCAGCGCCGCAGGATATGCCCTGTGGATCGTGGCCGGAATCGTCACCCTTGTGCAGGCACTCTGCATGAGCGGTACAGGCCCCGGCGCTGTGGCCACCGTCGCGCGCGGGGCCTGGCCCCTGTCATACCGCCTCATCCTGGCAGCAACGCTGGCTCTCTTCCTCATCTGGGCCTGGATCAGTTCCTTGGGGAAGAGCGCATTCCCCCGATGGCCTTCATGCCCCTGATCGGCGTGCGTGCGGCGCTCGAACTGGCCGCTTCGCGACGCGACCGAGCCGGTCCCCAGACCACCATCCTCGAAGCCTGAAGTCAGGTCTGCGACACCGCCACAAACACGGTTCAAACGTGTGCCCCGGACATTTGCCTTCCCATGCCGGCTGGCCTAACGCAGCCCCATGAGCCATCCCCGCAAGAGCCCGCTCGGCACACTCCTCCAGGCCCGGCGCGACCGCGTTGGCGCCCTCTTCGTCGCCCTCGCCATCGCCACCGCCTTCCTGCCGCCAACCGCCTTTGCGCTGGTCGCGGGGCTGGAAGCGCTCGCGCTCGTCCTCGCCTTGCGCACGGCCCGCGCCATGACACCCGAGGAACGCGCGCCGATGTCGATCCTCGGGCACACCTCGGCGGTCGCAGCGGGCTCGCTCGTCTGCGTGTTCTTCATCAGCCGCTATGTGCACTACATCAGCTTCCAGACGCAGGCGGTTGCCTCTGTCCTCCTGATCGGCGCGCTCGCCTTTCTGCTGCTGCTGCGCCGCCCGGTGCACTGAGACAAAGCGACCAGGTCCCGACTTCCTTTGACACTTGGGACCCTTTGCCTAGACTCAAGACCACGCAAGGAGAGAGGAGCGCCATGCTCGAAGTTCACCAGTTTCCGTGCCTGAACGACAACTACGGCTACCTGCTGCACGACAGCGCCTACGGCGAAACGGTGTGCATCGACACGCCCGACGCCGAGGAATACCTGAAACAGGCAGGCCAGAAGGGCTGGCAGATCACCCAGATCTGGAACACCCACTGGCACCCCGACCACGCGGGCGGAAACATGGCGATCAAGGCCGCCACCAATTGCACGATCACCGCGCCCGAAGGCGATGCGGGCAAGATCGAGGGCGTCGACCGGATGGTCAGGCAGGGCGACATCGTCACGATCGGCGACCGCGAGGGCAAGGTCCTCGACGTGGGTGGCCATACGCTGGGCCACTGCGCTTACTGGCTTGCCGGCGCGCGCATGGCTTTCGTGGGCGACAGCCTCTTCGCGCTGGGCTGCGGGCGCATGTTCGAGGGCAACCCTGAACAGTTCTGGACCAGCCTCAAGCGAATCAAGGCGCTTCCGGCCGACACGCTGATCTACTGCGCCCACGAATACACCGAGGCGAATCTCAAGTTCGCGCTTCACGCCGATCCCGACAACGCCGAACTTGCCGCCTATGGCGAGGACATCGCCCGCTGGCGCGCCGAGGGCCTGCCCACCGTGCCGACGAAGCTCCAGCGCGAACTTGCGACCAACCCCTTCCTGCGCGCCGACGATGCCGACCTTTCGGCCCGCTGGGCCCCCGACGGCCACATGGGCGACCCGGTCGCGACCTTTGCCGCCCTTCGCGCCGCCAAGGACAACTTCTGAGCCAGGGTGGGCGGGCACATACGCAAGCGCCCGCCCAAGCCTGCCTCAACCGACCGTGACGCCGAAGAAGGCTCGCTCCACAGGACAGCGCACATGGCCGCGCCCGTACACCCGCTCTGGAGCCCGCGCCCCGGCAGTGAGTATACGGAAACGACGAAGTTTCAGGGGCCTCCGCGCCATGACCCCGCCCGCAGAACACATATAAAGAACTCTTTATATCCGCCTTGACGGTGCCGCATCGCTGCGCTCTAAGGCACGTGTCGCGGTTCGTGGCGCTGCAGTGCAGCATGCCCGGCTCGCGACCACGAAATTACGAACCGCGCCGGGACACAAGGAGCCCTGCGGACGCGGAGCAAGGCTGGCCTACCCCAAGGAACCACGCCTTTCCTCCGACATTCCGCACACGCCCCAGCCCGCCGGAGCCAGAACAGGCGTGTGGCCCCTCGCCGCACGCACAACGGACCAGCAAGAAGGGTCATACGTCCATGTCCAAACCCCGCTTTCGCGCCGACCACGTCGGTAGCCTGCTTCGCCCCGAGCCCGTCGCCAAGGCCCGCGCCGAAGGTGCCGACGCCGCGATCCTGCGCGCCGCCGAAGACGCGACCATCCCCGACCTGATCAAGATGCAGGAAGACGTCGGCCTCAAGGTCGTCACCGACGGCGAAGCGCGCCGCGCGTTCTGGCACTTCGACTTCATGGGCATGCTTGATGGCATGGAACTTCGCACGCGCGATGAAGGCGTGAAGTTCCACGGCGTCGACCTGCCCCCGATCCGCCCGACCATCACCGACACGCTGGGCTTCCCGGCCGATCACCCGATGCTCGAACACTTCACCTTCGTGAAGGACCACACCACGGTCTGCCCGAAGATCTCGATCCCCGGCCCCTCGGCCGTGCACTTCCGCACCGACCCCTCGGACGTGCTGCCCGAGAAGTACCGTGATCAGAAGGTGCTGATGGCCGACATCGCCGCGACCTACAAGGCCGCCGTCGAGGCCTACTACGCCGCTGGCTGCCGTTACCTGCAGATGGACGACATCTTCTTCGCCTACCTCGCCGACCCCAAGCAGCGGGAACAGCGTCTGGCGATGGGCCAGGATCCCGACCAGCTCATCACCGACTACGCCTGGATGCTGAACGAGGCGATCAAGGACCGTCCGTCGGACATGACCATCGGCATGCACATGTGCCGCGGCAACTTCCGGTCGACCTACGCGGCGACCGGCGGCTACGATGCAGCGGCCGATGCCATCTTCAACGGCACCGATGTCGACATCTACTTCATGGAATACGACACCGACCGTGCCGGTGGCCTCGAGCCGCTCGCACTCCTGCCCAAGGGCGACAAGCGCATCATGGCCGGTTTCATCACCACCAAGACGCCCGAACTGGAATCGATGGACGACATCAAGCGCCAGTTCGAAGCGGCCAGCAAGTTCGTCGACATCGACCAGCTCGGCATCGCGCCGCAGTGCGGTTTCTCCTCGACCGAGCACGGCAACTCGCTGACCGTCGATGACCAGCGCCGCAAGCTGGAACTCGTGGTCAACGTCGCCCAGGACATCTGGGGCGAAGCCTGATCCAACAATGTGTTGCGCGCCGGTCTTCGGACTGGCGCGCCGCTCATCACCCCGGCGCTCGGGCCACTCTCCCACGCACACGAAAAAAGCCCCCGCCAATCGGCAGGGGCTTTTTTCGTGGTTGGATTATCGCAAGGCCTCCGGAGACGATCAGATCCCGGAAATCGCCTGGTTGACGAGAACCTTGTCGGCATCAGCCGAGTGATTGCCTGCGATCAGACCGCGCGCTGCGGCAGTCGCCGCGTCGGCAGCAACGGCGCGAAGGTCCGCAACGGCCGCGAGCTGGGCAGCACCGATCTTGTCTTCGGCCATCTTCTCGCGGCGGGCAATGACGTCCGCCGTATCGGTTTCGGCCTTGGCAACGATGGCGATCGCTTCCTTGCGGGCATGCTCGAGCATCTCGGCGGCGTCCTTTTCGGCACCGGCGATCTTGTCGGCATACTCCTTGCGCAGGGCTTCCGCCTCGGCGCGCAGGGTCTTGGCTTCCTCGAGCTGGGCCTTGATGTCCGCGATGCGCGAATCAAGACCGCGGCCGATCGCCTTGGGAACGCCCTTCCACAGAGCGATGCCCAGAAGCACCAGCATCGAGGCGCTGACGACCATGGCCGGCGGGGCTACGCCCAGCAGCATCGGCTCGGCGTGGTGCTCGACACCCGCGTGGGTCTCGGCCGCCGCTTCGACGTGCGCGCCTTCGTTCTCCAGGGAGGACTGGACGGCAGGGGTATCAGCCATGGACCAGGTTCTCCTTCACGGCGGCGCGGACCTGGCCCTCGTCAAGCGAGAGACCGGCAACGCGGCCGATGATGTCACGGGCAGCTTCGGCTGCAACCGTTTCGATTTCGTCTGCCGCGGCCTTGCGGGCGGCAGCAATGCCAGCCTCGGCTTCGGCGATCTTGCCGTCGATCGTGACCTGGGCGGCGGCAAGGCGCTGCTCGGTTTCGGTCGCGGCCGTGGCACGGGCCTCGGCGATCAGGGCGTGGGCCTTGGCGCGGTTGGCGTTTTCACGCTCCCGCCAGGATTCCTCTTCGGCATCCGCCTGCTTGCGCGCGCGTTCGGCGGCAAGGAGGTCGTCGGCAATCTGGGTGTCGCGCTTCGCAACCGTGTCCATGACCTTCGGAACCATGCCCCGTCCGATGACGAAGAAGGTGAAACCGAAGAACACCAGCATCCAGAAGATCTGGCTGGAATAGGTTGCGGCAAGCTGTTCGATCTGAGGCATGGGTCAGCCCTGTGGTCGAGGTGGCCGGAAAAAGTGTTCCGCGATCCGGCTGCCCTACCAAAGGGTCAGGGCAGCCGGATGCGGATCAGTGTGGTCTGGATCAGTCCGCGATTACGCGGCGAAGATCAGCAGAGCCGCGATAACGAACGAGAGAAGACCGAGAAGCTCGGCACCGGCGAAGCCGATGAAGAGACGGCCCTGCTGCGCGTCGGCAGCACCCGGGTTGCGCAGCGCGCCTTCGAGGAACTTGGCGAACACGTTGCCCACGCCGATCGAGGCGAGACCAGCACCGATAGCGGCGAAACCTGCACCAAGCAGCTTTGCAGCTTCTGCGTCCATTTCAAAAACTCCCTTTGGTATGCCCGAATGTTTGAGGCGGTAAAACTTGAGATCAGTGAAGATTCTCGGCGTCGTTGAGATAGACGCAGGTGAGAAGAGCGAAAACGTAGGCCTGGATGCCGGCGACGAGCAGCTCGAGAGCGCAGATGCCGATCATCAGGATGAAGCTGGGCAGGCCGGCAATGGCGAAGAGGCCGATGTTGGCGTTGCCCGAGTCGATCACGAAGCTGGAGAGCACTTCGAGCAGAACGTGGCCGGCCATCATCGCAACGAAGAGACGCAGGCCAAGGCTGAACGGACGCACCAGGAACGAGACGAGTTCGACGAAGAAGATCGGAACCACCATCGCAGCGGGCGTACCGTGCGGCACGAACAGCGAGAAGAAGTGCAGCTTGTGCTTCGCAAAGCCAACGATCAGCACGATCGCGAAGGACATGATCGCCAGGACACCGGTGGCCGAGAAGTGGCTGGTGAACGTGAAGGCGTGCAGGCCCAGGACGCCGATCGGAAGAAGACCGAGGACGTTGGCGAACAGAATGAACATGAAGAGCGAGAAGATGTACGGGACATACTTCTTGCCGTTGGGGCCGACATTGGCGGCCAGCATGCCGTCCACGAACCCGGTGAAGGTTTCCACCGCCATCTGCCAGCGACCGGGAACGAGCTGACGCTTCGAGCCCCCCGCCACGAAGATGAGAAGCGCCACGGTGGCAATCGCCATCCAGAGCGCACTGTTCGTAAAGGCGATATTATACCCCGCGATGGACCAGTGACCCGAGCCGAACAACGGCTCGATGGTGAACTGGTGCATCGGATCGACCTTCGCTTCGGCTGCCACGCGAATATCCCTGTCGCCTGTGAACGGCAGCGCCCTTGCCTGATCCCCTTGCCCCATCGAAGAATGGAGAGATCAGTCCGGGCGCCGGTTCGTAATCCGGATAATGTTCCTGAAGGCAATGAATATTCCGAAGAACATCATCCCCAACAGACCCCAAGGGCTTGTACCTGCGAAATGGTCAATGAGCCACCCCAGGAACAGGCCACCTGCAATTCCCCCCAGCAGCTCCGAAAGAACGCGGTTTCCGATGCGGTAATTCTCATCGGCTTCCACGCCTGCTTTCGGCTGGTTGCGCACTTCCTCGCGTTCGCGGAGGTCCTTCAACCTCTCGTCGAGCGCCCGGATGCGCGCATCCTCGCCAACAGGGCCTTGGACGGGGTCCTTATCGCTCATGTCCTTTGCTCCTTATATCAATCAGGAACGAGTGACGCGTTCGACAGTTGCCCGTCTTGGGCGCCGACCCCTTAGGGTGGGGCTTTTCCCGAGTCAACCATGGCAGCCACATGACGAACCACCGATCTGCACAGGTAGCCCCGACGCGGCGCCCCGCTGCGAATTGGAAGTTAGCGATAACCTAATTCCGCAGCCGCGCAAAAGTGCGGCATCGCGCATCGCGATAGAATTGTCCTACAAAAGCGAAAGGCCCTCTCCCGTTTTTCAGGAGAAAGCCTTTGCATGAGACCTAAGTCGAAGAAAAGAAGTTCTATGGGATCCGCCGTATTCAGGGACACTTGGGATCGCGTTCGGGCGCGCCGCTCCCGCGTGTCTTCCAACTTCCGTCGAGCCCCTCGTACTTCTCGCCAGGCGAGGTTTCCGCGATCAGGCGGCAGGCTGTGGTAAAGGCGTACTCGTCGATCGTGCTCGACAGGCTGGCGGCCTTCGAGGTGTAGATCGAGCGGCGCTTGTTGTTGATATCGCGCACCATCGAACGCACGTCCGCGCTCTGATCGCCGACCACCCCGAGATAGCCGTTGCGCTGCTCACCAACCTGGCCTTGCGCCTTGGCGGCAGCATAGGCCTCGCCGCGCGACTGGGCACCAGCCGGTGCCGCCATGCCCAGACCCGCCAGCATGGCGAGGGCCAGCGTCGCCGCGGCTACGGGTTTCTCGATAAGGCTGCGCATCAGAAGATCTCCGGATTTTCCTCAATGGTGTTCGCGGCATCGGCGGCCAATCGGTAGATAACCTCCTGGCGGATATTGATGTTGAGCTCGATCACGATGGGCTTGTCGGGTGCGGATACGTTCACGCAGCCCCCCAGCGTCGGTATCGCGCCCAGCCCCAATCCTGCCAGTGCCATCGCCCGCATCACGGACCTCACTCCCTTGCCCTGCGTCAGGTTCGCCCGGCGAACCGTGTGCGTTCCTTTTGCAGCGACGGGCGGTGTGGTCAAATTACACGTAATCATGGAGTGTCCTCGCTGACTGGAGGCTGAATGGAGATGAACGGAGCGACAGCGCCCTCTCCCGCCTGGGATTTGCCGTCCTTGGCAACAAGGCCGAGCTCGCGCGGATCGACCACGTAGTTCGAATCGTAGAGCGAGCGCATGTTGCCAAAGAGCTGGAAGAACGGCGCCTGGATATTGACGATGAAGCGCACCGGCAGCTTCGCGATCTGGCGGGTCAGGAAATTGCGCGTGGCTCCTGTCCCCTGGCTGATCCCGGCAAAGCGCAGCTGGGTGATGATTTCACCCGAGAGCGAGCCGTTGAGCGTCACTTCCATCGTCTTGTAATCAATCGACTTGAGCGCATCGAACGCAAAGTTGCCCATGGTCGAGAGATCTTCGTAACTGAGCGCCCCGACATAGGCGACATTGCCGCCCGGCTCGCGCGCGACAAGGCTGCCGTTCTCGATCCGCGCGCCGTTCTGGTCGTAGACAATCGGCAGCTGGCCATCGAAGACGCCGCTCGCCGAGATATTGTCGAGTTCCATGTGCCGCACGAGGCTGGCCGCGTTCAGACCCTTCACGTTCAGCGTGTAGCGCCTTGTCTCGACCGCCCCGACCGTCATCGTGGTGGGCGCGAGCGTCAGTTCTCCGTCCATGAACGGCCACTTCGCCCCGTTCACGACGAGGCGATGATCGGGCTGCATCTCGAAGGAGATCGCCCCGTCCGTGACCTCGATACCCGGATTGATCGAGGCGACGGCAAGGCGCTGGTCGGGGGCGGTGACCATGCCGAGCAGGTCGGTGAAGACAACCTCGCCCGACAGCCCCTCAACGGGTCCAAAGGGCGCTGCAAAATCAAGGCCTTCGCTAGCAAAGCGGCCGCGACTGGTGACGGCATCGCCCCTCCAGTCGATCCGACCCGTCCCCGTCACCGTCCCCTCGACGAGCGAGACAAGACCGCGCAGGTTGGTCGACAGCTGTTCGGGCTGAAGATTGTCGCCAAAAGTCAGCCCATCGACCGCGAGATCCGCATGCCCACGCAAGGTGCCCAGGTCATGGACGATGTCGACACGGCCCACCGCGCGATCCGATTGCGGTTCGCGCAATCGGGCCGAGGCAGAAATCACGTTGTCGGCAAGCTCCAGCGAAGCGCCGCGCGCGACCATCGGCTCGAAACGGGCGTCCTTCTGCCTGTCGACAAGTACGAACTGCGAATCGTCGAGCCGCAGCACACCCCCGGCGTAGCTCCAATTCCCGGCGACCTCGTGCAGATCGAGCGGCACCGCCGCGAGCGCGACGTCCGCATTTTCAAACGTGCCCGCGACATCGCCCGCGAGATCGGCCGTCAGATTGGCGATGGCAAAGCGCGAGGGCGCCGCCTCGGGCCCCAACGCCACGGCGATATCGCGCGCCGCAAGCGTTCCGGGATAGGCCAGGCCGACAGGACCGGTCGCCAGCCGCACCTCGGATTCGCCAAGATGACCGGAAAGTTCGAGCGCGGGTGTACCCGCTGCGAACGCAAAGCCGCCGCTATCGTAGCGTGCCATTGCCCGACCCTTGGGCGGGCACAGCGAAAGCCGGTTCGCATCGAGCGTCAGGTTCGCCATCGTGAGAGCGTCAAACGTGACCGTGGTGCACGAGGACCAGAGCGCGAGATCGCCATTGCCCTTCCAGCGGCCCGAGACCGGCACACGCAGGTTGCGGACTGATCCGCCCGGCAGCGCCCCGCCCAGCCGCACTTCGCCCGCGACATCCAGATCGCCATTGCCCCGCTGGCGCAGGACCATCTCGGGGATAGCGACATGGTCCTCGCCCGCCCGGTAATCGGCCATCTGCACGTGGAAGGCCGTCTCGCCCGAATCGCGCGTTTCCATGCGCCCGTTGAGGCGCGGCAACCTGCGCCCCGACGTCACGAAGTTGCCCGAGACGCGCGGTGCGCCATCGGCCAACAGCATCTGCATGCGCGAGAGTTCGAGCAGGCTTTCACCGCTGCGCGCCCGGACCCGCGCCTGGGGCACGACCACGCTGCGTCCGCGCGCATTGCTGCGCGCGATGAGCCGCGCTTCGAGCGTGCTCCCGCGCAGCTCGCGGGCAAGATTGACGCGAATCTGGTCCGCGAGCCCGGCGACCAAGGAACCTTGCGTAGTGCGCGCCAGGTCCTGCAAGGCCGAAGCAAGCCCGGAACCGGGCCGCAGGTTCTCACCCGACAGGTCGGTTTCGAGCGAGAGCGTATCGAAACCCGCGCTCGCCCGGGCCGTACCGCTGAGTTCAAGCCGGGAAAGATGGAGCGGCGCACCGCCCGGATCCCTTGCGGCCAGATCGTAGCGCGCATTGAGACTGTCGCCCCGGTAGGTGACCTGCGCGGAGCCCTCGAGCGCTGCGGCGCCGGCATCGGCCATGCGCAAGCGCTGCGCGGAAAGGCCCAGCGAGGCGCGGCCGCCGTCCAGCGTGTCATCAAGCTCAAGGTCGAGGTCGAGCGCGGCCTTCGCGAGTGAGGCCCCCTGCCCTTCGCAGGCGAAATCCTCCAGCCGCAACGGCCCTTTCAGGCGCGGCCGCCCCGCCGCGACGGACAGCTTGCCGTAAAGGCTCAGCGGACCGCTGGTGCAGCCCGCATAGGCCAGCGCGGGGGCTTTTGCGGCAAGCTCCCCTTCGAAACCACCGCGCAAGGCGCCCTCGCCTTCCAGGCTGACCCCCACCCGCCCCGCATCGGTCACGAGCAGCGCGCCGCCATCCTTCACGGCAAGATCGAGATCGGGAAGCTGCGTCGGCTCCGTGCTCTGCGGATCGGCGAAGAGGACCTTGTCGAGCGAACCGAAGCTGACACTGCCGTTCTTCATTCGGCCATAGAGACGCGGGCGCACAAGAGTGATGCGGCCAAGGCCGGGCAATCCGAAGGTGAGCCGCGTTGCCACACGCACCTCCGCGATCGTCAGGTCGGGATGCGCCGGATCGCCGATCACGACATTGCGCACGATCTGCTCGTCGGGCCCGATCTGGACGATGTCGTAGGTGGCTGGCAGCCCCAACGCGGAAAGTTCGCTCTGGACAATATTGTCGGCGATATCCTCGCGCGCGATCCAGGCGCTGCCAAGCGCCATGGCCCCGACGACACCCAAGCCCAAAGCGATTCGCCGACGCCGGCGCCGACGCGCAGCGACAGGCCGCGCCGCTTCCTCGGCAACGCGCTCTTCTTCGTTACTTTCCAGGGACTCGTCTTGCGCCATGCGCTCCATCACTTGCGCTGTGCGCGCCGGAAAGGCAATTGTCAGAGCCAACGATGGCAGACGATACCCCCCTCTTTCCTGAACGGACCGAAAGCCAGCCCGCGCGCGCCGAGACGAAGGCTGCGCACGACAGGACGAAGGCGAAAGACGCAGGGAGCGATACCTCGGGCCACCGCACGCGGCTACGCCAGCGCCTGCTGGGCGGCGGAGACGAGGCCCTTGCCGACCACGAAGTGATTGAATTGCTTCTGATGCAAGCGGTGCCCCGGCGCGACATGAAGCCGCTTGCCCGAAGCCTTCTTGCCCGCTTCGGCACGCTGGCAGGCGTCCTCCAGGCCGATCCTCGCACGTTGGCGCTGCACCCCGGCATGGGCGAGGCGACCGCGGCAGCCCTGCGGATCGTCACCGTCGCGGCAACCCGGCTCGCCCGCCAGAAAGTGCGTGAGACCCCCGTGATCGGCTCCTGGCAAGCGCTGATCGACTACCTCACCATAGATATGGCGCACCTGACGCTGGAACGCGTGCGCGTGCTCTACCTGAACACCAAGAACATGCTCATCCTCGACGACCTGGTGGGCGAAGGCTCCATCGACGAGGCCGCGATCCACCCGCGCGAGGTCATCCGCCGCGCCCTCGATATCGGGGCCAGCGCCCTCATTCTGGTCCATAACCATCCCTCCGGCTCGCCCGAACCCAGCCGCGCCGACATCGACATCACGACGCGCATCGCCGAGGCCGGGCGCCTGCTCGGCATCACCGTCCACGACCATATCGTGATCGGCCGCGAGGGGCATGTGTCACTGCGCGCCAAGGGCCTGATCTAAAAGGCAGGTTGCACCTGCGACTGAACCCGGCAGGCGGACAGAGCGCCCGGCATCCGACAGGCGGAAGGAACCGCGAAATGACTGGGGCGCCCGCACATGTGCGGCCACCAGTGCGAGCACGAAACGGGCCCCAACTTTTTCTAATGGCCCCGCAATCAAATCAACTTTTTTAGTAGTAAACAAAGCCTTTGCGCGTTGCACAATTGTCGCTAGACCCTTGCGCGAAGCGCTGGGTTCCCAGCGTAATCGATAGGGGAATGGATGCATTTCGGTCTGGATCTGGCTTCACCGCTCGTCATGGCGCCGTTGCTTGTTCTCCTCTTCCTTGCCTTTGCCTTCGAGCTCGCCGCGCCCGAAGTCGTGGCGCTGGGCCTTGTCGCGGTTCTGCTCCTGCTGGGCATCATCGCGACCGATGACGTGCTCGAAGCGATGGGCAACCCCGCCCCGCTGACGATCGTGAGCATGTTCATCATGTCCTCGGCGCTGGTGCGAACCGGCGCGCTCGACTTCTTCTCGTCCTGCATTACAGGGCTTGGCCGGACGCGCCCCTTCCTGTGCATGTGCGTGTTCCTGGGCCTGATCGCGACGATCTCGGCCTTCACCAACAACACACCGCTGGTGATGATGATGATCCCGGTGGGCATGACGATTGCCCGCGAGCTCGACATTCCCGCCTCGCGCGTACTCATGCCGATTTCCTTCGCCGCCGTTCTGGGCGGCACCGTCACGCTGCTCGGGACCTCGACCAATATCCTTGTCGACGGCGTCGCGCGCCGCGCAGGGCTTGAACCCTTCGGCCTCTTCGAGATCGCGCCGGTCGGCATCATCGTGGCCATCATCGGCGTCATCTGGCTCGCCGTGTCGAACAAGCTGCTTCCCGAACGCCAGACCGTGGCGAGCCTGGGCAATGCGAGCGATAACAAGCGCTTCGTCGTCTCGATCTTCATCGAGGCGGGATCGCCCTATATCGGCCAGCCGCCCAAGACCATCGACCTGCTCTCGCGCAGCGAACGTCGCCTTGTCGACGTGCTGCGCGGCGACCAGTCGCTGCGCCGCAATTTCGCCGCACAGACGCTGGAGGAAGGCGACATCCTGGTCCTGCGCACGTCTGCAAGCGACCTCATGTCCCTGAAGGAAGCCGGGCGCATCTCGATGACCGCGGCCTCCACCACCGACCCGCACCTCGTCCAGCTCTCGACCCGCAACTCGGTCATGGCCGAAACGCTGCTGGCTCCGGGCGCCGAGATCATCGGGCATACCCTGTTCGAGCTGCGCCTGCGCCGCCGCTACGGCGTCTACCCCATTGCGCTCCACCGCAAGGGCACGAACCTTGAGGACCGTTTCGAGCGCGTCCCCCTTGAAGTGGGCGACACACTCCTGATCGAAGGCGCGCCCGAAGACCTGCGCCGCCTCGTCGAGGACCAGCAGCTGGTCAACATCGCTGAGCCGACCTCGCGCGGCTTTCGCCGTAGCAAGGCCTGGATCGCGATTGCGACAATGCTCGGCGTGGTCCTCGGCGCTTCGTTCGACCTCATGCCGCTCGCGGGCCTCGCCGTCATGGGCGTCGCCGTCGTGCTTGCGGGGCGCTGCGTGGAGCCCGAGGAAGCCTTCCGCTCGGTCGACTGGCGCATCATCGCGCTGATCGTGGCCATGCTTTCCATTGGCACGGGGCTGGAACGCTCCGGGCTGGTCGAGACCATCGTCGGCTGGGCCACGCCCTGGCTCGGCAGCCTGGGCCCGATTGCCGCCCTCGCCGCAATCTACTTCCTCAGCCTGTTCCTGACCGAACTTGTCACCAACAACGCGGTGGCCGTCGTCGTGACCCCCATCGGGATCACGCTGGCCCAGGCGCTGCATGTCGACCCGCGCCCGTTCGTCGTCGCGGTGATGTTTGCCGCCTCGGCCAGCTTCCTCACGCCCATCGGCTACCAGACCAACACCCTCGTCTACAGCGCGGGCGGATACAAGTTCACCGACTTCTACAAGTACGGCTTTCCGCTCACGATCCTGGTGTCGATCACGACGCTGATCGTGATCCCGATGATCTGGCCCTTCTGATCCGGGGAGACAGGGTCAGGGCGCCGGGCTCTCCAGCGCCTGGATCAGGCGGGGTTCGAACTCGTCCGGCGCCTCGACCTGGGGCGAATGGCCGCGTCCTTCGAACCAGACGATGCGCGCCTCGGGCATGCGCGCCGCAGCGTCCTCGACCACCTCGGGAATGGGCCTCAGCCGCGCCTTCACCGCGTCGGGGGCCTGCCCCTTGCCGAAGGTCGTGGTGTCGAGCCGGCCAATCATCAGGGTGACGGGCACCCTCAGATTGCCGAACTCGTGCGACACCGGCTGGGTCAGGATCATCTCGGCGGTCTTGGCCTGCGCGATCTCGACTGCGTCATCATCCTCAGTCGCATATTGCCCGGCGAGCATGTCGACCCAGCGATCGTAGTCCGCACGCCATTCGCCGTGGTAGTAGGTCCGCAGCTGATAACCCTTGATCGACGCGCGGCCCTTGGCGCGTTCGGCCGCGATCAGCCTGTCGAGCGGCACATAGGGCACCCCCTGCTCCATCCGGTCGACAAGCCCCAGCGGATTGATCAGCAGCAGCCGCGAGGTGTCGTCCGGGAACATCAGGGCATAGCGCAGCGCCAGCATACCGCCGGTCGAGTGGGCCAGCACGATCGGCTTCTCCACCCCCTGTGCCTTCAACAGGCGGTGCGTGGCATCGGCCATCAGCGCGAGCGTGTACTGCGCGCTGTCGGGCTTGGAGGACTTGCAGAAGCCGAGCTGGTCGGGGACGATTACCCGGTAGCCAGCCGCCAGGAGCGCGCGCGCCGTGCTCTCCCAGGTCGCCGCGCAGAAGTTCTTGCCGTGGAGGAGAACCACGCTCTGCCCGTTGGGCCGCGCGGGCGCGACATCCATGAAGGTCATCTGCGCGTCCTCGTCCCCCACGCGCACGCCAAAGCGCTTCTCCGGCCAGGGATAGGCGAACCGCTCCAGGTTGCTGCCCAAGGGCGCCACGTCCTGCGCGCTGGCTCCGCTAGCGCTTAGAAGGCCCAGGGCAAGGGCGGCGGTAGTGGGTACAAGGCGGCGCAGGGACACGAAATTTCTCCAACCGGGGACTGCGGGTTCCTAGACCAAGCGCGTGGCCGCGCGGAAGGCTCCTGCCAAAAAAGTAACCCCGCTCATCGGGTAGCCGCGCGCCTTGCACTTGCCTTTCGCCCGAAGCGGCCCTAGCGGACGCCGCGTCAGCCAAAGGAGTCTTGCATGGTCCCCCGTTACGCCCGCCCCGCCATGACCGCGATCTGGGAGCCCGAAGCGCGCTACCGCATCTGGTTCGAGATCGAGGCGCACGCCGCCGTCAAGATGGGCGAAATGGGCACCGTTCCCGAAGCCGCCGGCAAGGCCCTGTGGGACTGGTGGGCGACCAACCCCAAGGTCGACGTCGAAGCCATCGACGCCAAGGAAGCCGTGCTCAAGCACGACGTGATCGCGTTCCTCGACTGGGTCGCCGAACAGGTCGGCCCCGAAGCGCGCTTCATGCACCAGGGCATGACCAGCTCGGACGTCCTCGACACCACGCTCAACGTCCAGCTCGTGCGCGCCGCCGACATCCTGCTCGCTGACCTTGATGACCTCCTCGCCGCGATCAAGCGCCGCGCGATGGAGCACAAGTACACCCCCTCGATCGGCCGCAGCCACGGCATCCACGCCGAGCCGGTTACCTTCGGCCTGAAGCTCGCCGAAGCCTATGCCGAGTTCGCCCGCGCGAAGAAGCGCCTGATCGCCGCGCGCGAGGAAATCGCGACCTGTGCCATCTCGGGCGCTGTCGGCACCTTCGCCAATGTCGATCCGGCCGTGGAAGTCTACGTCGCCGAACAGATGGGCCTCGAGATCGAGCCCGTCTCGACCCAGGTCATCCCGCGTGACCGCCACGCCATGTTCTTTGCAACGCTCGGCGTCATCGCCAGCTCGATCGAGCGCGTCGCCGTCGAAGTGCGCCACCTCCAGCGCACCGAAGTGCTGGAAGCCGAAGAATACTTCTCGCCGGGCCAGAAGGGCTCGTCGGCCATGCCGCACAAGCGCAACCCCGTGCTGACCGAGAACCTCACCGGCCAGGCCCGCATCATCCGCTCCTACGCGATGCCCGCGATGGAGAACGTGGCGCTGTGGCACGAGCGCGACATCTCGCACTCCTCGGTCGAGCGCTTCATCGGCCCCGACGCCACGATCACGCTCGACTTCGCGCTCGCGCGTCTCACCGGCGTCATCGACAAGCTGCTCGTCTACCCCGAGCGCATGCAGAAGAACCTCGACCGCATGGGCGGCCTCGTCCACTCGCAGCGCGTCCTGCTCGCGCTCACGCAGGCGGGTCTCTCGCGCGACACCTCCTACCGCCTTGTCCAGCGCAACGCGATGAAGGTGTGGGAATCGGACGGCCAGCTCTCCCTCATGGAACTACTCAAGGCCGACGAGGAAGTGGCCGCCGCGCTGACGGTCGAGCAGATCGAGGACAAGTTCAACCTCGACTACCACTTCAAGCACGTCGACACGATCTTCGCGCGCGTCTTCGCCGACTGAGACGCGATGCACGCAGCGCCGATGCCGCAGGGCCGATGATCCGGGGCCTTCCCTTACCCCGTTTTCGGTCCTAGCATCGGCGCTTCGCCGCGCCCGGGCACCCGCCCGGGTCCGGCACGGCACGAACATCGGGAGCATCCATGAAAGCCGTCCGCACCATCGCCTGGATCGTGACCACGGCCATCCTGGTCGCCTTCATCGCCATGAACTGGACCAAGGTCCCGGTGAACTTCTGGCCATTGGACGATGGCAACTACATCCATTTCGACTGGCCGGTGGGCTTTGTTGCGCTGTTCTTCTTCCTGCTCGGCATGATGCCGGTGTGGCTGTACTTCCGGGCCGTGCGCTGGCGCCTCAACCGCCGCATCGCCAGCCTCGAGAACGCGCTCCACGCCAGCTCGATGCCCTCGCTCGCCGAGGAACCCACGGCCAGCGCCACCACCTCCCCCCGGCCTGACACGTCACCGCAAACGACACCCCTGACCCCGGATACCTGAGCCCATGAGCAACAATCCCGTCTACCTCGCACTCGACGTCCCCCGCCTCGACGCCGCCGAAGCGCTGGCCCGCAAGGTCAAGGACCACGTCGGCGGGATCAAGCTCGGCCTCGAATTCTTCTGCGCCCACGGCCACCACGGCGTGCGCGAGATCCAGAAGGTGGGCCTGCCCATCTTCCTCGACCTCAAGCTCCACGACATCCCCAACACGGTCGCCGCCGCGATGCAGGCGATCAACACGCTGAACCCGGCCGTGGTGACGATCCACGCCGCGGGCGGACGCGCGATGATGGAAGATGCCAAGGCCGCCGCGGGCGAGAACACCAAGGTCGTGGCCGTCACCGTCCTTACCAGCCTCGACAACGACGACCTCTCGGCCATCGGCATCACGGCCGATCCGATGGAACAGGCGCTGCGCCTGGCCGAGTTGTCGCAGGCCGCCGGGCTCGATGGCATCGTGTGCTCGGGCCACGAAGTCGGCGCGATCCACAAGCAGTGGAAGGACGGCTACTTCGTCGTTCCCGGCCTGCGCCTGCCCGACAGCAAGCTGGCGGACCAGAAGCGCATCGTCTCCCCGCGCGAGGCGCGCGACAACGGCGCGAGCCTGCTCGTCGTCGGCCGCCCGATCCGCGGCGCGGAAGATCCGCTCGCCGCCGCCAAGGCCATCGAAGAGACGCTGTAAGCCAAGATCGGCGACTTTACCGTTCGCGCGCCATGCAGCGCGCACAAGGTGAGGTCGCCCGTTCCGCGAGCCCGAGGGCTATGGCCCTCGAAACCCTCTTCGTCATCTTCTGATCCGGTGCCACGCACCTTCCATTCATCGCCACGAAACATCCTCTCGTCCAAGTCGTTGGACAAGCTCTGAGAGGATGATGGAGTGCAAACGACGATGAAATCGAAGCTTCTTTGGGCCGCTGCGGCCGCGACACTGGCGACGCTTCCCGCGCTGGCCCAGGCCCAGCAGGCCGAAGCCCCAGCCATCGCGGCGAACCACACGCTCCTGAGCGTAAACGCGGAAGGCTCCTCCAACCGCGAGCCGGACATGGCCAACTTCCGCGCGGGCGTCACCACGCAAGGCGCCAGCGCCAGCGCCGCTTTGGCCGAGAACTCGCAGCGCATGACCGCTGTCTTTGCCGCACTCAAGCGCGCGGGGATTGCCGAGAAGGACATCCAGACCAGCAATCTGAACGTGAGCCCGGTCTATTCGCAGCCCGCACGCCGCCCGGACGGCGGCTACGATGCGAACGAGCGTACGATCACCGGCTACCAGGTCAACAACACCGTCCTGGTACGCCAGCGCAAGCTCGACAATTACGGCGCCGTGATCGACGCGCTCGTCTCGGCAGGTGCGAACGAGGTCAATGGTCCCGACTTCGGCCTTTCCTCGCCCGATGCGGCGCAGGACGAAGCGCGCACCGCGGCCATCAAGGCCGCGCGTGAACGCGCCGATCTTTACGCCCGTGCGGCGGGCCTTCGTGTCGTGCGAATTGTCTCGATCAGCGAAGCGGGCGGCTATGCACCGCAGATCCGGGCCAAGAGCGACATGATTCGGCTCTCTGCAGCCCCCGCGCCAGCCCCGGTCGCGGCGGGCGAACTCGACATCACCGCGCAGGTCTCGGTCCAGTTCGAACTGGCACCGTAAGAGCCCCCTCTGCTCAGTTGAGCATCATGTCCTGCGAATCGATGGCGTAGTTCACCAGGGTAACCGCGTCCTCGTCCCCCTTGCGGTAGGTGAAGCGCTCGGTCCCGGTGCCTTTCTCGAACGTGGTCTGGTAGGTCGCGGTGAGATAGGTACCGGAGGTCGAGGCGTTGGTGTTCCAGCCCACCTGCTTGGTCTCCTTTACCGCCCCAAGCTTGGTGTGAACCGCGCCCAGCAGCTTCTCGAACGCGGCCTTGTCGCCCGCCTTGCGCAGTTCCGGATCGGCCTGCGTCCAGATACGGGCGTAGTTGGCCGCATCAAGGTCGCCGTGGAACCGCGCGATGGCCGCGTCCGCCTTCTCGAAGGACTCCTTGATCCCGCACCCGCCAAGCATTGCAGCGGCGGCAAATGGGACTAGAAGGCGCGCGATACGGTTCATTGCGAAGAGATCCTTGTTGCAACTGGCAGGGGGCGAAGAGCCGAGATCACTCTAGCCAGCGGACAGGCCATGCCAACACCGGCGATCAAGATTTGCGGTATCTCCACAAGCGACGCGCTCGACGCCGCGATCCGTGCGCACGCGGAATACGCCGGCTTCGTGTTCTTCGAAAAGAGCCCGCGCCATGTGACGAGCGCACAGGCCGCCGCTCTCTCGCAGCGCGCGCAGGGGCGTATCGCGCGCGTCGGGCTTTTCGTCGATGCCGACGACGCGACCATCGGCGAGGCACTGGCCGCAGCCCAACTCGACGTGCTCCAGCTTCATGGCTCCGAAACGCCCGAGCGCTGCGCGCAGCTGCGTGCGCGCCACGGCGTGGAGGTGTGGAAGGCGCTTCCGGTCGCCACGGCCGAGGACGCGGCAAGGGCGCATGGCTATGCCCAGGCCATCGACCGCGTGCTGTTCGATGCCAAGACGCCCAAGGGAACGTTGCCGGGCGGGATGGGCCTGAAATTCGACTGGCGGCTGGTGGCCAACTGGAAGGGCCCTGTCGCCTGGGGGCTTGCCGGAGGGCTGACCCCCGACAACGCCGCCGAGGCCCTTGCACGCACCGGCGCGCCGCTCCTCGACACCTCCTCGGGCGTCGAGAGCGCGCCGGGCGTCAAGGACGCCGACAGGATCGCGGCGTTCTGCCGGGCCGCGCGCGCCTGATCGCTCAGAACATGATGCCGAGCCCGGCGATGAGGATCTCCTTGTCGCCTTCGTGCTCGGTTGCGAGGTGCTTGTATTCGCCCTTGAGGTAGAGCCGCTCACCGATCTCCTGCTCCCAGCCGCCGCTGAAGCCCCAGGCCGCCTCGCAATGGGGGCAGTCCTTGGACTGGTAGTTGAGCCCGACGAAGGCCTTGCCCCGCTCGGTCACTTCCAGCCCGGCGCGCACGCCGATGCCCAGCGCCACGTGGCGCTCCTTGACCATCTCCTTGTCGAGGCTGGCCTCGAGCCCGACGAAGATGGTCTCGGTGAGGTCCCAGTCATAGCCCGCCGCGAGGCCGAAGATCGCCGCGTCTTCCTCAGGCCCGAAACTGATGCCGCCGATAGCTTCGGCATAGGCCTCGTCGGCATGCGCCGGACTGGCAAGGCCCGCCACTGCCAGAGCCAGAAGCCCTCCCCATGCCCTGCCCCGCATCGCCTCTTCCTTTCCCGTCAGGGCAAGGTGCACAAGCGTGCGCCGGGCCCGAGTGAAAGGAGAGGCTATCATCCTGAAGAGCGCCGCGAACTCAGGTGTTTCCCGCGCAAATCAAGGGGCAGATGCGGAAGAGCACGCACGAAAAAGGGCGCCCCGCAATCCTGCGAAGCGCCCCTTTCGTGCCCGGGTTGCGACCCTCAGGCTATGGATGTGGCGATCAGAACTTCACGCCAACGCCGACCAGACCCACGTCTGCGTCGGGGGTGTTGTCACCGATCAGCATGTGCTTGTACTCGGCCTTCGCGTAGAAGTTCTTGTTGAGCGACTGCTGCACGCCGCCGCCCAGGTTGACCGAGCTGTTGCAGAAGCGGCAGGGCTTCGACTGCCATGCGGCCGAACCGTAGATCTTGGTGCCTTCGAACAGCTTCACACCGGCGCGGCCACCGGCGCCCCATGCGACGCGGGTGTGGTCGGTCAGGATCTTGTCGGCCGAACCTTCGACGCCGATGAAGACGTTCTTGGTGAGGTCGTAGTCGTAGCCGGCAGCGACGCCAGCGACAGCTTCGTCACCGCTGCCGTTCCAGATGATGCCGGTGCGGCCTTCAACGCGGATCTCGTCCGCCATGGCGGGCGTGGCGACGGCAGCAACCGCAGCAGCGGCGAGCGAAACAAGTGCAATACGCATAAAAACAGACTCCAGTTGTACCCCCGACCCTCGGCGGGGGGTGTCCCTCTTGCGGGGCAGGAGCGCCGCTGCGCCTTCCAACCTGTCGGCCAGATGAACGAAATATTCCTTTCTGTCCTCAAGACGTCACAATTCTGCGGCATCGAGACACATTATTGCATTGAATGTGCCGGCAATTGCACTCCTTGCAATTGAAAACACAGCGGTCCTCCCCAGCACGCGATCCCGCTGGACAGGTCCGCGCGGCTCTGCCAATCCGCCCTCACTATGACTGACCAAACGCCTGTGAACCGCCCCGCGAGCCCTCTGGCAGCCGACCAGGTGAACTCGTGGCGCGCCCTGCCCGACGCCTCCGGCCACTTCGGCCAGTTCGGCGGTCGCTACGTCGCCGAAACGCTCATGCCGCTCATTCTCGATCTCGAGAAGGAGTACCGCAAGGCGCAGGACGATCCCGCATTCTGGTCGGAATTCGATTCGCTGATGAAGGACTTCGTCGGCCGCCCCAGCCCGCTCTACTACGCACCGCGCATGACCGAGCACTGGCGCGCGAAGGCGCCCGCTGGAAAGGGCCCGAAGATCTACTTCAAGCGCGAGGAGCTGAACCACACCGGCGCGCACAAGATCAACAACTGCATCGGCCAGATCCTGCTTGCGATGCGCATGGGCAAGACGAAGATCATTGCCGAGACGGGCGCGGGCCAGCACGGTGTCGCGACCGCGACCGTGGCGGCGCGCTTTGGCCTGCCTTGCACGATCTTCATGGGCGCGACCGACGTCGAGCGCCAGAAGCCCAACGTCTTCCGCATGAAGCTGCTGGGCGCCGAAGTCGTCCCCGTGACAAGCGGCGCGATGACGCTGAAGGACGCGATGAACGATGCGCTGCGCCACTGGGTCGCGAACGTGCATGACACCTTCTACATTATCGGCACCGCCGCCGGTCCGCACCCCTATCCCGAGCTCGTGCGCGACTTCCAGTCGATCATCGGCAAGGAAACGCGCGAGCAGATGCTGGAGAAGGAAGGCCGCCTGCCCGACCGTCTCGTGGCGGCCGTGGGTGGGGGCTCGAACGCGATCGGCCTGTTCCATCCCTTCCTCGACGATCCGGACGTCCAGATGACCGGCATCGAGGCGGGCGGCCACGGCGTCGATACCGACAAGCACGCCGCTTCGCTGACGGGCGGCAAGCCCGGCATCCTGCACGGCAACAAGACCTACCTGCTCCAGGACGAGGACGGGCAGATCACCGAGGCGCACTCGATCTCGGCCGGTCTCGATTATCCCGGCCTTGGCCCCGAGCATTCCTGGCTGCACGAATCGGGCCGGGTCGACTACGTGCCGATCACCGATGGCGAGGCGCTCGAAGCCTTCCAGCTGTGCTGCGCGCTCGAGGGGATCATCCCCGCGCTCGAAAGCGCCCACGCGCTCGCTGCCCTGCCCCAGCTCACAGCCGAAATGGACGAGGACCAGCTTCTCGTCGTCAATGTCTCGGGCCGCGGCGACAAGGACATCTTCACGGTGGCCGAGGCGCTGGACGTCGAGCTGTGACCAAGGGCTGGCAGCGGCCTCTGGTCGACGCCCTGATCCTGTGGATGGCGGTCTTTCCCGCCATCTTCGTCTTCGCCGAACTGGTCCAGCGCCGCTCGATCGACCTCTCGTCCTCGCGCTACTACTGGGCCTTCGCCTTCAGGGGCACCTGGCTGAACATCGGCATCAGCCTGGGCTATCTCGGCATTTTCGTATTCCTGACTGCCGGTATCCTTCGCATGACCCGAAAGAGCCTGTTTACCTGATGACCCGCTTCGAAAACGCCTTCGCCAAGGGCCCGGCCCTCGTCACCTTCATCACCGGGGGCGATGGGGACACCGCCGCCAACCTCGACGCGCTCGTTGCGGGCGGCGCCGACGTGATCGAGCTGGGCATGCCCTTCACCGATCCCATGGCCGATGGCGATGCCATCCAGCAGGCCAACATCCGCGCGCTCGGCAAGGGCACGAAGACCAAGGACATCTTCGAGCTCGCCACCGGCTTCCGCCAGCGCCACCCGGACGTGCCGCTGGTGCTGATGGGCTACGCCAACCCGATGATCGCGCGCGGGCCAGACTGGTTTGCCGCCGAATGCGCCAAGGCCGGTGTCGACGGTGTGATCTGCGTCGACATTCCGCCCGAAGAGGACGCCGAGCTCGGCCCGGCGCTGCGCGCTGCGGGGATCTCGCTGATCCGCCTGGCCACCCCCACCACCGACGCCGCGCGGCTTCCCGCCGTTCTCGAAGGCTCCTCGGGCTTCCTCTACTACGTCTCGGTTGCCGGGATCACCGGCACGCAGACCGCGGCCCAGACCTCGATCGAGGACGCCGTGGCGAGGCTCAAGGCCGCCAGCGACATTCCCGTCGCGGTTGGCTTCGGTGTGCGTACGCCCGAACAGGCAAGCGCCATCGCCAAGGTCGCGGACGGTGTTGTCGTGGGCTCGGCCTTCGTCGATCTCGTCAAGGAGCATGGCGACAAGGCCGCCGGGCCTTTGCGCGAACTCACCTCGGCGCTGGCCGAGGCCGTCCACTCCGCGCGCTGAGCGCCCTGAAGGCACGCCCGAACAGCCATGTCCCGCCCCAACGACTTCGCGGTCTCGGAAGCCCCGGCCGTCCAGACCCAGCTTGACCGTCTTGCCGCGCTGTCGGTCCCGCAGGGCCGCCTCGGGCTCGACGTCATCAAGGACCTGTGCGCGCATCTCGGCCATCCCGAGCGCGCGCTCCCGCCGGTCTTCCACGTCGCGGGAACCAACGGCAAGGGATCGACCTGCGCGTTCCTGCGCGCCGCGCTCGAAGCGGCGGGCAAGACCGTCCACGTCTTCACCAGCCCGCACCTGGTGCGCTTCAACGAGCGCATCCGCGTCGCGGGCACACTGATCTCGGACGAGCTGCTCGCCGAATTGCTCGCCGAAGTGTTCGACGTGGCCGAGACCCACGGCATCGGTGCCAGCTTCTTCGAGATTTCGACAGCGGCCGCCTTCCTGGCATTCTCGCGCATTCCTGCGGACGCCTGCATCTTCGAGGTGGGCCTGGGCGGGCGGCTCGATGCCACCAATGTCATTCCCGATCCCCTCGTCTGCGGCATCGCGGCGCTGGGCATCGACCACGAGCAGTTCCTGCTTTCGCCGAGCGAAGGCACCCCGGACGATCCTTTCGCGCGCATTGCCTTCGAGAAGGCGGGCATTGCCAAGGCGGGCGCCGCGCTCGTCACCCTGAGCTACGGCCCGGGCATGAACGAGACCGTGGAGGCCCAGGCCGAACGCGCCGGGACATACGTCGTGCGCGCAGGCTCGGACTGGTCGACCGCGCCCGAACCGGACGGCTTCTCCTACCAGGACCACAAGGGCCTGCTGCACCTGCCGCGCCCGCGCCTCTCCGGTCCGCACCAGACGATCAATGCAGGCCTTGCCGTTGCCATGCTGCGCCACCAGGACGCGATTGCCATCCCCGACGCCGCGCTCGCTGCGGCGATGGACTGGGCGCGCTGGCCTGCGCGCCTGCAACGGCTTGAGGCGGGTCCGCTGACTGCGCTGCTGCCCGAGGGCACCCCGTGCTGGCTCGATGGCGGGCACAACCCCGATGCGGGCAACGCGCTTGCCCAGCATTTCCGCGAGCCGCGCCCGTACGTCCACCTCGTCATCGGCATGCTCGCGAACAAGGACCCCTACGCGCTGATCCGTCCGCTCGCCGCTCAGCTCGCCAGCGTAACCGTGGTTCCGGTTCCCGGCCACGAGTGGCACGGTGCGGAGGATTTCGACTACGCCCTCTCCCCCGAGGCAACGAGCGCTGCAGGCGTGCGTGCCGCCCTTGAAGGGCTCGACGTGAAGGAAGGCGAGGTCGTCCTTATCGGCGGCTCGCTCTACCTTGCAGGCACCGTGCTGGCGGCGAACCACCAGCTTCCCGACTGAGCGGCTGGGAGGGCCAGCGCGCTCAGTCGCGCGCGTCGCCCTCGCCCACTTCGCCGGCCGTGCCCATGGCATCGTCGACAAGGCCGGTCGCCATCATCACCGCGAAGATCGCGATGCCCGGCAGGGCTGCCACGGTGGTCGCCAGATAGAAGTTCACATAGCCCATCGCCTCGATCAGCGCGCCCGCCGTGGTTCCGGTGAGAAAGCGCCCGACGACGCTCGCCCCAGCCGAGATCAGCGCGTACTGGGCCGCCGTGAAGCGCAGGTCGCAGAGCGCCGAGAAGTAGGCCACCACGACCACACCGCCATAGCCGCTCGCAAAGTTCTCGAAGCCGATGGCAAGCGCCATGCCCACGTTCGAGTGACCCGCAGCGGCCAGCATCGCGAAGCTGAGGTTGGAGACCGCCATCAGCACCAGCGCAATCAGCACCGAGCGCTTGAGGCCCATGCGCGCATAGATCACGCCGCCCACGAACACACCGACGATGAGCGCCCAGAACCCGATCCCCACGTCGTAGAGCGCGATCTCGTCGTTGGAGAAGCCAAGGTCATCGAACAGCAGGCGAAAGGTCAGGTTCGCCAGCGTATCGCCGATCTTGTGAACGAGGATGAAGGCCAGGACGAGGAAAGCCCCCTTGCGCTGGAAGAACTCGGCGAAGGGGCCCGCGATCGAGGCCCAGATCTCGCCCATGCCCTTCTTGTCGCGCACGACCTTGTGACGCTCGGGCTCGCCCACGATAAGCGCGGTCAGCATCGCGGGCAGCGCGAAGACCGCGCAGACCGCATAGGCCAGGTGCCAGTCCGAACGCGCCGCGACGACCAGCGCGAGCGAGGCGGCGAGCCCCGAACCGATGCGCCAGCCATACTGGCTCATCCCCGAGCCGGTTCCCAGCTGGTAAGGCTTCAGGGTCTCGATGCGGTAGGCGTCGATCACGATGTCGAACGTCGCACCCGCCAGCCCCATCAGGACGGCCGCCAGCGCGGTCCCGGCGATGTCCTTGCCGGGATCGACCAGCGCCAGGTTGAGGTTGGCGGCCATGACGAGCAGCCCCACCACCAGCATCCAGGAGACCCGCTGCCCCAGGCGTCCGATCACGGGCAGCGAAACTCCGTCGATCACCCAGGCCCACAGCGGCTTGAGGTTGTAGACGAAGAAGGCCAGCGCAAAGGTCGTGATCGTCGATTTCTCGATCCCGTCCTGCGCCAGGCGCGTGGTCAGCGTCGCCGCCAGAAGCGCGAAGGGATAGCCCGAGGACACCCCCAGCATGAAGGCCGCGACGGACTCCTTTTCCATGTAGGGCCGGACCGAATTCCATAGGCCGCGTCGTTGGTTAGTCGTCTGCGCGGTCACACTCGATCCTTTTCGTCATGATCATGCGCGCAACTTAACGACGCGCCGCGTGAAGGGAAGGCTGGATGAAGGCGCGATCAACAGGTATGGGGCGGCGGATGTCCAAACCACCTCGCAAATCCGGCGGCTCCTCCTACGGATCCGATTCGCGCGGATCCGATTCGCGCCGCTCCGAAGGGCGTGGCCCTGCTCGCGGCCCTTCGCGTGGCCCCCGTTCGGGTGGCCGCTCCTCCGACGAGCCCCGCCGCGACGGCCCCTTCAACGAACGCAAGGGCGGCGCCGGTTCGCGCCCGCGCAGCTTCGGCAAGCCCAGGCCTGCCGGTCCCACGCCCAAGGACCCGAACATGCCCGCGCGCGAAGGCGATCGCATCGCCAAGCTGCTGGCCCGCGCCGGGGTTGCGAGCCGCCGTGAGGCCGAGCGCATGATCGCCGAAGGCCGCGTGAAGCTGAACGATGAGCTGGTCGAGACCCCCTCGACCGTGCTGACCTCGCTCGCGGGCGTCACCGTCGATGGCAATCCGGTCAAGGAAGCGGACGCCACGCGCCTGTTCGCCTTCCACAAGCCCGCAGGCCTCATCACCGCCGAGCGCGACCCGGCCGGTCGCCCCACCATCTACGCCGCGCTGCGCAACGCCCTGCCCAAGGATGCGGGCCGCGTGATGCCGGTGGGCCGCCTCGACTTCAACACCGAAGGCCTGCTGCTGCTCACCAACGATGGCGAGTTCAAGCGCGCGCTGGAACTGCCCTCGACCGGCGTTCCGCGCACCTACCGCGCCCGCGCCTTCGGCGACATCACGCAGGAACAGCTCGAAAGCCTCATCGAGGGCGTCGAGATCGACGGCGTGCGTTACGGCAAGATCGACGCCAACATGGAGCGCGGCGCCGGGCGCAACCGCTGGATCGAGATGACGCTCACCGAGGGCAAGAACCGCGAAGTGCGCCGCGTGCTCGAACACTTCGGCCTCAAGGTCAGCCGCCTGATCCGCATCGGTTACGGCCCCTTCGCGCTCGACGAGCTGCCCAAGGGCGCCGCCGTCGAGATCGACGCGAAAGTGCTCGACCGCTTCCGCCGCGAGATCGACCGCGCCAAGGGCTGAGGGAGCACACGACATGAAGGGACCGGCCACCCGGACCGGCCTGCGCATCGTCGCGGGCGAATGGCGCGGGCGCAAGCTCGCCACTCCTGAGGGCGACACCACCCGCCCCACCGCCGACCGCACGCGCGAGACGCTGTTCTCGATGCTGGCGAGCCGGCTTGGCACCTTCGAGGGGCTCAAGGTGGCCGACCTTTTCGCGGGCTCGGGCGCGCTTGGCCTCGAAGCGCTCTCGCGCGGGGCGGCGCATTGCCTCTTCGTTGACCAGGATGCCGCCGCGATCCGCGCGATCCGACGCAACATCGCCAACCTCAAGGCGCAGGACCGCAGCGACGTCCGCCCGGTCTCCGCGCTCGCGCTGGGAACGGCGAAAGAGGCTCTCGATCTCGTCCTGCTCGACCCGCCCTACGACACCGGCGCGGGCGCGGTCGCGGCCGACAAGCTGGCGCGGCTGGGCTGGATCAATGAAGCGACCTGGGTCTCGATCGAGACCGCCCGGGACGAGAGCATTTCCGTGCGCGGCTTCGAGGTCGAGGCGACCCGCGATGTCGGCAAGGCCCGCCTCCACATCTTGCGCAAGGTCTGAGGAACAAGCCGCAAAGCACTTTCTTGAAACGAAAAAGGGCGCCGGAAGAACCGGCGCCCTTTTTGCTGGAACTGTCCTGATGAAATCAGGATGCGGGCATCTCCTGCCCCTTGTCCTCGGGATAATGGTCGAGCGGGCGGTTGCCGAAGTTGAGCCCGGCCTCGCGCGGATTGATACAGCCATCAGTGGCCTCACCGCGGCACACGTCGTAGACCTTGCCCTCGACCCGAACCTTCGCAGCCACCCCGCGCGCGTCCTTCTCGACGACCTCAGGAGATGCCGATGCGCTCTGCGCCTGAGCGCAAAGGGGCAGTACGGCCGCCGCAGCGGCGCAAGCAATAAGACTTTTCTTCATAATCTTACTCCCATTTCTTAAAGCCCCTTACACGCAGCCCGCAGCCGCCTTCCCGCGCTGGCGGACCGCCGTACATCCCGGGGCCGATCACTCCATTTCGACGCATTGGCCGGGGGAATTGTTCCGGGACGGCGACGAAGCGACCTTGCACCGGGTTAATCCGTTCCCTAGTTGTTCACGTGTGACCGAGAGCCATTCCCCCCTGCCCGCCGCGCCCGCCCATCCAGCAGGCGCCGACGCGTCCAATCCCCTCATCGCCGGACTGAACGAGCCCCAGCGCGAAGCCGTCCTGACGACGGAGGGACCGGTCCTGATGCTGGCGGGCGCCGGCACGGGCAAGACCTCAGCCCTCACCCGGCGCCTCGCCTATCTCGTCCAGAGCCGCCTCGCCTGGCCGAGCGAGATCCTGTGCGTCACCTTCACCAACAAGGCCGCGCGCGAGATGCGCGAACGCGTCGGCCAGCTGGTTGGGCCCGCGGTCGAAGGGATGCCCTGGCTCGGCACGTTCCACGCCATCGCGGCCAAGATGCTGCGCCGCCATGCCGAACTGGTGGGCCTGGAATCGAACTACACGATCATCGACACCGACGATCAGCTGCGCCTCCTCAAGCAGCTCATCCAGGCGGAGGGGATCGACGAGAAGCGCTGGCCCGCCAAGCAACTGGCCGGGTGTATCGACCGCTGGAAGAACCGTGGCCTCAACCCGCGCGATCTCGACGCGCGCGAGAACGAGGCCTACGCCGAGGGCAAGGGCCAGCATTTCTATCATATGTACCAGGAGCGCCTGAAAGCGGTGAACGCCTGCGACTTCGGCGACCTCCTGCTCCACATGCTCAACATCCTGCGCGAGCATCGCGACGTCCTCGAACAGTACCAGCAGCGCTTCAAGTACGTCATGGTGGACGAATACCAGGACACCAACCAGGTCCAGTACCTGTGGCTGCGCCTGATCGCCCAGCACCGCCGCAACATCTGCGTGGTGGGCGATGACGACCAGTCGATCTATTCCTGGCGCGGCGCCGAAGTCGCCAATATCCTGCGCTTTGAAAAGGACTTTCCGGGCGCCAAGGTGATCCGGCTCGAACAGAACTACCGCTCCACGCCGCAGATCCTGGCCGCCGCCTCGGGCCTCATCGACGAGAACACGCAGCGCCTCGGCAAGACGCTCTGGACCGAGCGCCATGGCGGCGACAAGCTGCACGTCGTCGGCGTCTGGGACGCGCCGGAGGAAGCGCGCCGGGTGGGCGACGAGATCGAGCGCCTCGAACGCGAAGGCGCCCCGCTCGACCAGATCGCGATCCTCGTGCGCGCGCAATACCAGACCCGCGAGTTCGAGGACCGCTTCATCTCGATCGGGATGAAGTACCGCATCGTTGGGGGTTTCCGCTTCTACGAACGCGCGGAAATCCGCGATGCCCTCGCCTATCTGCGCGTCATTGCCCAGCCTGCCGACGACCTCGCGTTTGAGCGCATCTACAACACGCCCAAGCGGGGGCTCGGGGCCAAGGCGCTGGAAAAGCTGCACCTGCTGGCACGCCGCCGAGGCATCCCGCTCGCCAAGGCCGCGCTTGAAATCTGCGACACCGACGAACTGCCCGCCCGCGCACGCAACACACTGCTTTCGCTGATGCGCGATTTCGCGCGCTGGCGCGACATGGCCAGGGAAGAAGGGCCCGCCGACCTCATCCGCACCGCCCTCGACGAGAGTGGCTACACCGACGCACTCCAGGCCGAACGCACGCCCGAGGCTAGCGGACGCCTCGAAAACCTCGTCGAACTCGCCCGCGCCATGGAAGAGTACGACAGCCTCGGCGACTTCCTCGAACACGTCAGCCTTGTCATGGACAATGACGCGCGCGACGATGAGGAGAAGGTCACGATCATGACCATGCACGCGGCCAAGGGCCTGGAATTCGACAACGTGTTCCTGCCCGGCTGGGAGGACGGCGTGTTCCCCTCGCAGCGCTCGCTCGACGAAGGCGGGCTGGCCAGCCTCGAGGAAGAGCGCCGCCTCGCCTACGTCGCGATCACCCGTGCGCGCCGCAAGTGCACCATCCTTCATGCGGCGAACCGGCGCATCTACGGCCAGTGGACCAGTTCGATCCCCTCGCGCTTCATCGCCGAGCTGCCCGAGGACCAGATCGAGAGCGAGACCACGCTGTCAGGCGGCGCCTCGCTCTGGCGCGCGCAATGGTCCGAGCACGCCGATCCCTTCGCCGACGTCGCCCGCATGCAACCGGGCCGTACCGTTACGCGCGGGCCGGGCTGGCAGCGCGCCGCCCAGCGCGAATTCGACACCGCCCCCAAGCGGGTCAAGGAGAGCACCCGCAGCGCGGCGAGCTTCGCCTCCAAGCCCCGCACCGACATCGAGGTGGGCGCGCGCGTCTTCCACGAGAAGTTCGGCTACGGCACCGTCGCGTCGCAGGAAGGCAACAAGCTGGAGATCGAGTTCGAGAAGTCAGGCTCCAAGCGGGTCCTCGACAGTTTCGTAAAACCCGCCTGAAACACTTTGAGAAAAGGCCGAAAAGGTTTTCCCTTCCGGCCCCTTTTCTATCCGATCGTCACATGTCCGCGGCGTCGATCTCGGCCTGCCAGGGGTCCTCGCGGAAGTGGACCTTGCCGTCGGTTGCGAAGTCCATGATCTGGCCGTTCGCCTCGGCATAGGGCTTCCACGCCGGCAGGCCCCAGCCGGTGGACGGCGCGCCGGTCTTGGCGAAATTGACCAGATAGCTGCTCATCGCATCACCCATCGCGTTGTCGCGCACGCTTGTCTCCTCCCCATACTTCGCACTCTGCGTATCGAAGAAGAAGGGGATGTCGGTCGCGTGCTGGGCTCCGGGCGCGGCCACCGAATCGGCGACATAGGAGAAGCGGTACTCGTAGACCGGCACGCCCTGATCGCCGATGACCTTGGCCAGCTTGCGCGCACCCGCGACCATCTGCCCCTCGACCCCGCCGATGTCGGCGGCCGTCGCGCCGATCATCACCGGGACATGCGCGAAGTCGCCGCTCTCGAAATTGCTACGCTGGGGCGCGGCGGTGACACCATCGACGACGGGCAGCGTGTAGGTGACAGGGCCTTCCTGCGGCGCAAAAAGCGCCATGAGGTTGAGGCCATCGACCACGTCCTCGCCCGAGAGCGCGCGCAGCTTTTCCAGAGCGGCGGGGCCCGTGCCGGTGATCCCCTTCTTCTTCGCAAAGGCCACGCCAGCCTCGTGCGCGGTCTCCATGCTCGACTTGGTAAAGCCCTTGCCGTTGCCACCCGACATGACCACCGCCTTGTCGAACAGGCCCTTGGCCGCGGGAAGCGTCAACAGGTTGTCGACCGAGTTTCCGCCCGCACTCTCGCCCGCAATCGTCACGTTGTCCGGGTCACCGCCGAAGGCCGCAATGTTGCGCTTCACCCATTCGAGCGCGGCGATCTGGTCCATGTAGCCGTAGTTGACCAGCTTGCCGTCATCGGGATCGGCCTTGGTCAGCGCGGGATGCGCGAAGAAGCCGAAGCGCCCGATGCGGTAATTGAAGCTGAAGACAAGCACGCCCTTCTTCGCGAGTTCCGCCCCCGAATAGGTCGCGGGCGAAGCCCCGCCATTGATGAAGCCACCACCATAGATCCACACCAGGACGGGCAGCTTGCCCTCGGCCTTCTCCGGGCGCCAGACATTGGCGTAAAGGCAGTCCTCCGCAGGCGGCGTGCCGAGCGGCGCGGCATCGCCGCCAAAGGGCTTCTGCATGCAGTCCGAGGCATAACTCGTCGCCTGGCGCACACCCGACCAGGCCTTGGCGGGCTGCGGCGCGCGCCAGCGCAGATCCCCCGTCGGCGGGGCCGCGAAGGGAATGCCCTTCCAGCTCAGGACCCCGTCCTGTGCCACACCGGCCAGAGTACCTGTCTCGACCTTGGCCGTGGGAGCACTCCCCTGCGCGCTGGCCGCAACGCTCAGCCCCGCAAGCACGAGAGCGGACATAACCATCGGAATTTTCATCAGTAACCCTTCCATTCGAACGCACGTCGACGCGTCCGTTCGTTGCAATCGCACCTGCCAGAGTGGAGTTCCCGTGCCAGGAGGCAAGCGCAAAAAGGCGCGCTGTCCATGGACCGGCTTGCAAGCCCGCCACCATCTGCGCATCCTGCGCAGCACATGTCCGGAGGGGAGGACCGCCATGAACACCACGACCGCGACCACGCCGTCGCTCGACCGCCGCCGCCTGCTGGGCACCTCACTGCTGCTGCCCGCGCTCGGCGCGCTGAGCTTTCCCGCGCGCGCGCTTGCCGCCGACACGCCGCAAGGCGCAATCCTGCGCCAGCTTGAGGCGGGCCGCGAGGCGGACATCGCCCGACTGCGCGAATGGATCGCACTGCCCTCGATCGCGGCGGAGAACCGCAACATGCCCGACGGCGCGCAGATGATGGCGCGCCTTGCCCGCGAGGCCGGGGTCGAGAACGTCGAAGTCGTGCCGACCGATGGATTTCCGGGCGTCTTCGGGGTCATGGACAACGGCGCCGAGACAACGCTTGGGCTCTACTTCATGTACGATGTGAAGCAGTTCGACCCGGCTGAGTGGTCCTCACCTCCGCTTGAGGGACATATCATCGCCAAGCCGGGCTGGGGCCAGGCGCTGGTCGGACGCGGGGCGATCAACCAGAAGGGCCCACAGGCAACGCTGCTCGCCGGGCTGCACGCGATGCGCCGGGCCGGGATCAGGCCGCCTGTAAATCTCGTCCTCGTCGCAGAAGGGGAGGAGGAAATCGGCTCGCCCCACTTCAAGCAGCTCGCCACCCATCCCAAGGTGCTTCCCGCGCTGAAGAAGTGCGCCGGGATCTTCATTCCCGCCTGCTGGCAGGGGCCCGATGGCGAAGTCTCGATCAACCTGGGTGCCAAGGGCGTGGTCGAACTCGAACTCATTGCAAGCGGCGAAGCCTGGGGCCGTGGTCCGGTCGGCGACATCCATTCCAGCAACAAGGCCAGCGTCGATTCGCCGGTCTGGCGCCTCGTTCAGGCGCTCCAGACGCTGGTGACGCCTGACGGGAATACCGCCGTCATCGACGGCTGGTTCGAGAACGTGCGCCCGCTCACCGCCCGCGAGAAGGAGCTGATCGCCCTGTCGGCGGCGAACACCGACGAGGCCAAGGTCAAGGCGATGATGGGGGTCACCCACTGGATTGATGACCTGCCCTTCGAGGCGGCCATCGCCCGCCAGGCGAGCCAGCCCACGGTCAACATCGAGGGGCTTGTCGCGGGGTACACCGGGCCCGGAGGCAAGACGATCCTGCCCGGGCGCGCGGCCGCCAAGCTGGACCTGCGCCTGGTCCCCAACCAGACCCGGGCCGAGGCCGAACGCAAGTTGCGCGCGCACCTCGACGCCCATGGTTTTCCCGATGTCGAGATGAAGGTGACCGGAGGCTACGATCCCACCGAAGTCGCTGAAAACGCCCGCCTGATCCGCGCCCAGAAAGAAGCCTATGCGGCGATGGGCGTGAAGGCGAACCTGTTCCCGCGCCTTGCTGGATCCTGGCCGGGCGCCGTCTTCACCGCGCCTCCGGTTTCCATTCCGGCAACACAGTTCGGCATCGGCCATGGCAGCGGCGCACATGCGCCTGACGAATATTTCGTGATCGATTCGACCAACCCCAAGGTCGCCGGGATGTCCCGTGCGAGCCTGGGCTTCGTCGAACTCATGTACCAGCTGGCACGCACCACCTGAGGCGCGCGCCAGTCGGACGCTCGTTTCAGGAAATGGCGGAAACCGCGAGGAAGTCCGGGATCGGACCGTTCCAGTCGCCCGCCGCTTCGAGCGCGGGCGCGGCTACCGGAGGCTCGGCCCGGCGACGCGGCACGCGGCCCTTGGGAGCGGGAGCCTCAGTCTCGACCGTCTCCTCGACCACGGGGGCCGGAGCGGGCTTGGCCGCCGCCTTGGGAGCGGGCTTCGCCTTGGCCGGAGCCGCAGCGGTCCTGGTGGACGTCTTCGAGCGGCTGGCGCGCTTGCGCGGCGCGGGCGCGGCTTCCGCCTTTTCGCCAGCGGGAGCGGCTTCTGCGCTGTCCGCAACCTCGCCGAACAGCGGGATCACCCCACCGGTCAGCTTCTCGACGTTCTCCACGGCCTCGGCATCGTCCGGGGTCACGAGGGTGAAGGCCCGGCCCGAAGCGCCGCCACGGCCGGTGCGGCCAATGCGGTGGACGTAATCGTCCGGATGCCAGGGCGTGTCGTAGTTGAAGACGTGGCTCACGCCCTTCACGTCGAGGCCGCGTGCGGCGACGTCGGAGGCGACGAGAATGTTGATCTCACCCGACTTGAAGCAGTCGAGCTCGGCGATGCGCGAGGACTGGTCCATGTCGCCATGGATCTCGCCAGCAGCAAAACCGTTCTGCTTCAGGTTCTTGGCCAGTTCACGCACGGTCGTCTTGCGGTTGCAGAAGATGATCGCGGTCGACACGTTGTCGGTGCGCAGGATCTCGCGCAGCGTCTCGCGCTTCTTGCGCGCGGTGACCGGCACCTTGAACTGGGCGATGTTGGTGTTGGTCGAGGCCGGACGGGCGACTTCGATGTACTTGGGATTCTCGAGGAAGCGATCGGCCAGCTTCTTGATGACCGGCGGCATCGTTGCCGAGAACAGCAGCGTCTGGCGGTTGGTCGGCAGCTTCGAGCAGATCGTCTCGATGTCGGGGATGAAGCCCATGTCGAGCATGCGGTCGGCTTCGTCGATGACCAGCAGTTCGCAACCCGTAAGCAGGATCTTGCCCCGCTCGAACAGGTCCATCAGGCGGCCCGGCGTCGCGATCAGGACGTCCACGCCTTCCTGCAGCGCCTTGACCTGTTCGCCCATCTGGACGCCGCCGATCAGCAGCGCCATGCGCAGGTCGTGGTTCTTGCCGTACTTGACGAAGTTGTCCGCCACCTGCGCGGCGAGTTCGCGCGTCGGCTCCAGGATCAGCGAACGCGGCATCAGCGCACGGCGGCGGCCATGCGCGAGCACGTCGATCATCGGGAGAACGAAACTGGCGGTCTTGCCGGTGCCGGTCTGCGCAATCCCGATGAGGTCCTTCATCATGAGGACCGGCGGGATCGCCTGCGCCTGAATCGGGGTCGGTTCGCTGTAGCCCGCGGCTTCCACCGCTTGCAGCAATTCGTCAGACAGGCCGAGGTCGGCAAAGCTCATATACGCTCAGTTTTCCGGATAAGGGATGCGGGACAACGTGTGTTCTTGGCAATGCACCGGCCGCTTGGGACCCGCGCATCACGATTGCGGGCCCCTAGTCCGATTGGTGCACAAAAGTCAAGGAAATCCGCAGAACTCGCGGACGAATGGCCGTCAGTCCCGAATCCGGACAAGTTCGCGCATGCGGGTCAGACTGCATTTGGTGCCACTGCGCGATTGCAGCTTGTCGCGCTTGACGCAGACCTTTCCGTCTTCGTTGCCCGCAAGATAGAAGCCGGAATAGAAATCCATGGCACGGCACGAATGGTCGAGCTCCGCGCTCACCACGCGCCGGTCACGCATGAAGAAGATCAGGCGGTTGCCGCGTTCGGGCTGAACCCCCGCGATTCCCGCAGCGGCAACGCACTTGCTCATGGGCCGCTCTTCGTAGCGCGGCGCGCCCGGCCCGCCAGGCATGGCAATGCCGCGCATGTCGGGGGGAAGCGGCGCCCGGCCACGTGGCGATATGCGGATCGTCATGCGCCGCTCGATGCGCACCTGCCAGGCCGGCTCCGGCTGCACGCGGCGCATCTCCTCTTCGCGATAGGCAAGAGCCTCCGGCGCATCGTCCGGAACAACCGTTTCGGGCCAGAGCTGCGCACGCGTGGTCTCATGCCCCCACGCCCCACTGTCCCGCGGCTGCAAGGCCGAGGACGCCGGCGCCAGAAACGCCAGCGGTATCAGCAGGACGGATGTGAAACTCATTGCAGACCCATTTCCCCGACGCACGGTGATGCCGCAAGCCGACCCCTAGCGCAACAGCTTGAACGCCTGCTGAACCTTGCGCCCGCGAACCGCGCGCTCCTGCAAGAAGGGATGAAAGTGCCAGGGGGCTGTGCCATAGACCCGCGCAGATGAGCACCTTCGACACCTTCCTCGCCGAGGCCGACGCCCTGCTTGGCCCGCGCGGCCTGACCCGCGATGCAGACCTGACCGCGCCCTGGACGACCGACTGGCGCGGCCGCTTTCACGGCGCCTGCCTTGCCCTCGCCTCGCCGGCTGACACAGCCCAGCTGAGCGCGCTCGTGAAGCTGTGCGCAGCGCATCGCGTGGCGCTCGTCCCCCAGGGCGGCAACAGCGGCATGTCGGGGGGCGCCACCCCCTCCCCCGATGGGAAACAGCTCCTCGTCTCGCTGCGCCGGATGAACACGATGGGCGCTATCGACGTCGCCGAGCAACGGGTTACCTGCGGAGCGGGTGTCGTGCTCCAGAGCCTGCACGAAGCCGCCGAGGCACTAGGCTTGCGCTTTCCCCTGACACTGGGCGGCAAGGGCTCGGCCACCGTAGGCGGGCTCATCTCGACCAACGCCGGCGGCACGCAAGTGCTGCGCCATGGCTCGATGCGCGCCATGGTGCTGGGGATCGAGGCGGTGCTGGCCAGCGGCGAGGTCTATTCGGCGCTGACGCCGCTGCGCAAGGACAACCGCGGTTTCGACCTCAAGCAGCTATTCATCGGCGCGGAAGGCACGCTGGGTATCGTCACGGCGGCAACACTGCAGCTTGCGCCCGCCATCGGTGAGCGGGTGGTGATCTGGGCGGCGGCTCCCTCGCTGGGTGCCGCGCGCCAACTTCTCCATCGCTGCGAGGAGACGCTCCCGGGTGCGGTCGAGGGTTTTGAGGTGCTGCCCCAGCCCTGCCTCGACCACGTGCTCGAATACCTTCCCGAGGCCCGCGCGCCATTGGCCACGCGCGCGCCCTGGCATGTGCTCATCGAAGCGGTCGCGGCGCGCGATGCGCCCGCAGGATCGGATACGGACTTGCGCGACCAGTGCGAAGCCGCGCTGGCGTGCGCGCTCGAGGACGGGGTGGTCCTTGATGCCACGATCGCGGCCAGCGAGGCCCAGGCCGAGGCGTTCTGGACCTTGCGCGAATCCGTCTCGCCCGCCGAGCGGGCCCAGGGGCCCGCCGTCCAGCACGACATCTCGGTGCCCGTGGCGGACATGCCCCGCTTCATCGAAACGGTCAGCCCCCAGCTCGAAGCCGAATGGCCCGGCACACGCGCGGTCGCCTTCGGGCACCTGGGCGATGGCAATGTCCACTTCCACATGATTGCCCCCCAAGGCGTCGATCCCGCCACCTGGTATGCGGGTGAGGCCAAGGCCATCAGCGCGCGCGTCCATGATCTGGTCACGCAGTGGCACGGTTCGATTTCGGCCGAGCACGGGATCGGCCAGCTCAAGCGCGACGAACTGGCCCGGCTGGCCGACCCGGTGGCACTCGGGCTGCTGCGCGCAGTCAAGTCCGCGCTCGATCCGCAAGGTCTCCTCAACCCGGGTAAGTTGATGAACTGAGTAGAAGTCCCCTAGTGGCGGGAACCCTCGGCTTGCACGGCCGCAATCAAGCCACTAAAGCCACGCGCTGATCTTTTTTGAAACCTCGATCGCGGAGAGTATTGCAATGGCCACTGCGCCACAGAATCCATCCCTTCCCTTGTTCTACAAGGATCTGGTGCCGCTCAATTCGCAGCAGCACGCAAGCTGGAAGACGCGTTCGACCGACAAGGCGACCTGGCTGGCCGGGGTAAACTCGATTCCCCTGACCGTCGAAGAGTTCCCGCAGGCGCAGCGCCACTTCCCGATCATCTTCACCGGCTCCGACCAGCCGATCCCGCTCGCGCTGATGGGCATGAACGAGGGCGTCAACGTCTTCGTCGAGGACGACGGCACGGTTCCCAACCCGGTCTACATCCCCGCTTACGCGCGTCGCTACCCCTTCATGCTCGCGCGCCTGCGTCCGGACAGCGAAGAGCTTTCGCTTTGCGTGGACCCCAGCAGCGACCTGATCGGCGAGATCGAGGAAGGCGAGGCCCTGTTCGCCGACGGCCAACCGACCGACACCACCAAGAACATGCTCAAGTTCTGCGAGAACTTCGAGATGGCGGGTTCGAAGACCGGCAACTTCATGGCCGAGCTCAAGAAGCACGACCTGCTCATGGACGGTGAGCTCAACATCGACATCGGCGGCGGCCAGCCCTTCAACTACCGCGGCTTCAAGATGGTCGACGAGAACAAGCTGCGCGAAGTGCGTGGCGACATCCTGCGCCAGTGGAACCAGAATGGCCTCCTCGCGCTGATCTACGCCCACCTCTTCTCGCTCGACCTGGTGCGCGACATCTTCGGCCGCCAGATGCAGCAGGGCAAGGGCCCGCAGGCCCCCGCGCAGGCTCCCGCCGCGAACGCCTGACCGGGGCGCCCTGACCCGGCACGCCGGATCCCAGGCACCCCTCTAGGGCCTCGCGCCCGACCGGAAATACCCGCGGCCCGGGTGGACGACGCAGACGCGAAGTCCGCCCGGGCCGCTGCTTTTGAAGGTTACCGAACCCTTCATGACAAAAATGTCACAATTGGATTTGATAATCCGACCACGTGATTTTTTAACTGGACATGATGCGCAATTTTTGCGTGGAAGAATCGCTTGAACTCGGCACAAGGTTCGCTATGTTGGAGCCAGCCTGATCGGCGCTACCCTCATGGCCCGATCGGCTGGTGCACTCGATGTGCACCTCCTCCCTGAACCTTGGCCACCTCGCGCGTCGCGCGGGGTGGTTTTTTTAGGTCTGCCTGCGCGAGGCGCCAGACCTCGTTTGGCTACTGCGCGGCGAGCGGCCAATCCTCGCCGCCCTCCTCAGCCCCGCGCGGGCGCGCCAGCTCCATGACCGCCGCAGCCTGGACCCGCACCAGGCCTGCAAGCTGCTCCACCAGAACGTCCACGCCCGCGCTCGGCGTGCGCATCTGCGCATCGAGATAGCACGTCCGGTCAATCTCGACCTGGAGCGCGTGAATGCCGCGACGGGGCGCAGCATGACGGTCGAGGACATAGCCACCGGCATAGGGCCGATTATGCGCTGCAGCGCGCCCGCAACGGGCAAAATGGGCAAAGGTCGCGGCGATGACCGCGCCATGGCAACTCGCCCCGAAGCGATCCCCGATCACGATCTCGGCGCTGGTCTGGCCGGGCCGGGCCTGGAGCGGCGGCATCGAATGCAGATCGACCAGCAGCGCCACGCCCCAGCGCGCGCGAATTTCCGCCAGACGCTGCGCGAGCGCGGCGTGGTAGGGCGCATGGACCTGCGCGATCCGGGCCTCGACTTCCTCGCGGCGCAGCGAACGGCGCCACAATTCACCAATACCGGGCAGACGCCGGGGAATGAGACCAAGACCACTGCGCGCCCGCGGCGAAAGCACTCCACGCGATGCGCCCGCTACCCTTTCGCCGGGCATGCGTTCGACCATGCCCCAGTCGACATCCTCGGGCGCGCGGTTGAGATCGATCATCGCCCGCGGCGCGTGGGCCAGGAGCAAGTCGACGCCGGTTGCCTCGGCCACGCCGCGCGCAAGAATATCGACGAAGCGATCCTCCAGCCGCACACTGGCCTGCCCCGCTTCGCGCAGGTCCCCCAGCAGCGCCTCGGGATAGGCCCTGCCCGCGTGCGGCACGGCCAAGAGGATCGGCATCTCCCCCGCACCGCCGCCGTGGAGCGTGTAGGCAGGCTGGCGCCCGGCATGCCCCGGCACATTGCCTCCCGAAAGCGCGAGGGACGGCGCATCCGGGCCGGAGGGCGAATCTGGTGAATGGGGGACAGGCGACATGCGGCGAACGCTGCCCCGTTCCCGCGCCCCTGTCAAAGCCCCGTCGCACGGCCTGCAGGACAGGCCCTCCCCCGACAGGGCCCGAGGTCCATTCCGGGCAAGAAATTTAACCCCAACCGCGCTATGGCGAGTCGCCCAGAGCATTTTTTCCGCTTGATGGATTCACCTGATGATTCCGAATATGCGGGAAGCCATAATCTGGAGCGGTTGGTCCGATTACATCGGATCGGGAGGCCGCTTCACAAGACACCGCCTCGCGGTCGCACACGAACACCAGGTTGGAATAAAACAAGAGATGATCCGCATCCTCCTAGCCGAAGACGATCAGGCCATGCGCACCTACCTTGCACGCGCGCTGGAAAATGCCGGGTACGACGTCGTCGCGGTCGACCGAGGCACGCAAGCGCTGCCCCACCTCGAAAGCGACAGCTTCGACCTGCTCCTCTCAGACATCGTCATGCCCGAGATGGACGGCATCGAGTTGGCCCAGCGCTGCGCCAAGATCGCGCCCGCCACCAAGGTCATGTTCATTACCGGTTTTGCCGCCGTATCGCTGCGCGCGAGCCGCGAGGCGCCCCAGGCCAAGGTCCTCTCCAAGCCCTTCCACCTGCGCGATATCGTCTTGGAAGTGCAGCGAATGTTCGGTTTGAGCGAGCACGCGCAGATCTGATTACATTTTTCTGAAAAAAGCCCTTGCCAAGAATCGGAAGCCCCTTTAGAGGGCCTCTCCACCGAGGGGGACAACTTCTCGGAACGCTCGAATGGAATGGGCGTATAGCTCAGTGGTAGAGCACTATGTTGACATCGTAGGGGTCGCAAGTTCAATCCTTGCTACGCCCACCATTCCGCAAGACCCCGCCGGCTGAAAAGCCAGGCGGGGTTTTTGTTTGGGGCTTTGCGCGCTCTTCCCCGCTCACCACACTCCGGCATCGACGAGCATGGCCGCAAGGTCCTCGGGCCAGACCTGTTCGTCCAGCCGCTCCAGTTCGGCACGAGGACACCAGCGGTGCCCGGCTATGGCGCCCTGCTCCAGCGCGGTGCGATGGAGCGCCGACAGCGCCGCACCGTCGTGGCGCACCAGGAAGTAGCGCTCTTCGCTTTGCACCGGCTCGCCCGTGGGCATGACGAAGCGCACCGTGCGCCGCGCCACCTCGCGCCCGGGATCGGGCATCGCAAGGCCGGTCTCCTCGAACAGTTCGCGCATGGCCGCCTGCGCGAAGTCCTCGCCCGGCTCGAGCCCGCCCCCCGGCGTCGCCCAGAAATCGCCTCCGCGCAAAGCGCCCTCACGAAAGACGAAGCGCAGCAGCAAAACGCGCAACTGCGCGTCGAGTACAAGCAAGCGGGCGGCACGGCGGATTCGCATGGTGCGCGCAGCGATGCCTGAAGAGCCGCACCCGCGCAATCGCGCGCCGCGCCCGCCTTCCCGCCACTTCGCCGCCCCGCATCCCGGCGCTATCGATGCAGACCCGGTCGCCGTAGCCGTTCACCATGCCTTTGCGCAGATCAGATAATGCAAATCATTATCTCAAGCTTGCAAGGGGCTCCGGGACGCCCGGACAGACCCGCCTTGCTATACGGGCGCTCTCTGCCTAAGAGACGGCCCAATTCTCACCCACCTTCACCCCAGGGGAGCTTTTCTCGAATGGCAAAAATCAAGGTAGTTAACCCCATCGTCGAAATGGACGGCGATGAGATGACCAAGATCATCTGGGAGTGGATCCGCGAACGCCTGATCCTTCCCTACCTCGACATCGATCTGAAGTACTACGATCTCTCGGTCACCAAGCGTGACGAGACCGACGACCAGATCACCGTCGACGCCGCCAACGCCACCAAGGAATACGGTGTCGCCGTCAAGTGCGCCACGATCACCCCGGACGAAGCCCGCGTCGAGGAATTCAGCCTCAAGAAGATGTGGCGTTCGCCCAACGGCACGATCCGCAACATCCTGGGCGGCGTTGTCTTCCGCGAGCCGATCGTCATCAGCAACGTGCCCCGCCTGGTTCCGGGCTGGACCGACCCCATCGTGGTCGGCCGTCACGCCTTCGGTGACCAGTACCGCGCCACCGACACGCTGATCCCGGGCCCGGGCAAGCTGCGCCTCGTGTTCGAAGGCGAAGACGGCCAGGTCATCGACAAGGAAGTGTTTGACTTCCCGGCTCCGGGCGTCGCCATGGCGATGTACAACCTCGACGAGTCGATCCGCGACTTCGCGCGCGCCTCGTTCAACTACGGCCTCAACCTCAAGTGGCCGGTGTTCCTGTCGACCAAGAACACGATCATGAAGGCCTACGACGGCCGCTTCAAGGATCTGTTCCAGGAAGTGTTCGACACCGAAGGCTTCGCCGAGAAGTTCAAGGAAGCCGGCATCACCTACGAGCACCGCCTGATCGACGACATGGTCGCCTCGGCGCTCAAGTGGTCGGGCAAGTTCGTCTGGGCCTGCAAGAACTACGACGGCGACGTGCAGTCGGACACGGTTGCGCAGGGCTTCGGCTCGCTGGGTCTCATGACCTCGGTTCTCATGGCGCCCGACGGCAAGACCGTTGAAGCCGAAGCTGCCCACGGCACCGTGACCCGTCACTACCGCCAGCACCAGCAGGGCAAGGCCACTTCGACCAACCCGATCGCGTCGATCTTCGCCTGGACCCGTGGCCTTTCCTACCGCGGCAAGTTCGACAACACCCCGGACGTCGTCGCTTTCGCCGAGACCCTCGAGCGCGTCTGCATCGAGACTGTCGAGAGCGGCAAGATGACCAAGGACCTCGCGCTCCTGATCGGTCCGGATCAGAGCTGGATGACCACCGAGCAGTTCTTCGAGGCGATCGTCGAGAACCTCGAGAAGGAAATGAAGGCCCAGGGCCTCGGCTAAGCCGAAACCCGGCTTCCTTCATCGGAACCGACACGCGGGGCGGGCTGGACATCCAGCCCGCCCCGTTTGCGTTGGGACGAGGCACATAGGCGGCCAATACGTTCACTATGGATCATAGTGGCTGCCCGAAATCTTAAAATAGTGTTATACACTTGGCTCGTACCCTGCCCTTCGGGATCGCAACGTTCGAGACGCAGCAGGGCCATGGATCCATGTGAACGTGGACCACACGAGACCCCTGCTGCCCGTTGCAGTGGACCTGGCCAAGGCCGGGTTGGAGAGAGAAAGAGGGCACGCCAGGTATGGGCTACGTCTCAGCGGCCGAGTTCGTGCGCAAGTTCGCGCGGTTTCGCGATGAAGCACACGATTCGCCGGTTTTCATCACCCACCACGGGCGCGAGACGCACGTGCTTTGCCCGATTGACCTGTGGAACCGGATTGGCGGCAGCGAACCGGGCGAGAACCCCAACCAGCGCAACGAATCGGCCAATTTCGCGCTGGCCGACTGGATCGACGACGGCATCATCGCCTGCGACGAGAACATGCGTGTCGTCTACGCCAACCGCAATGCCCACGCCCTGACCAAGTCGCAGCCCGGCACGCTGATCGGCCCCAGCCTGATCGAGGCCCTGCCCTGCATCAGCGGCAGCCTGCTCGAAGTCCAGGCCCGCCAGACGCTGGTGCACGGGCACCCGAACATGGCCGACATCCCCTCTCCCTTCGTCGAGAACGCCTGGCTACGCTTCCAGACCTTCCCGCTCGAGGACCGTCTGGCCATCCGCCTCCACGACATCACCCAGGAGGTGGAACGCCACTTCAAGGCCAACGTCAAGGAAGCCATGATCGAGGCGCTCAACAAGCATGGCGGCGTGGCCTATGCCCGCGTCTCCGTGCGTGGCACCATCGACCGCGTCGATGCCCCTTTCTGCGAAATGCTCGACCTGCCCGAGGAGCGTCTCATCGGCGTCGCCCTCACCGACCTGGTCGATCTGCCCGACAAGGTCACCTTTCGCGAAGCGCTCGAAGGCGTTCTGCGCGGCGGCGAGCCGGTCCGCCTGCACACTCACTTCCTCACCAACCGGGGCAAAACGATCCCGCTGTGCATGGCGCTGGTGAAGCTCGAAGGGGTCTACGGCAGCGAAGGTGCCATCGCCGTCCTGACCGACGAGAGCGACAGCGCCTGAAACAACCTGCCTGCAGCGGAGCAAATGCAGAGTGCCGCCGTGATGCGGCCAGCCGCCCGGAGATTGTCCGATCCGGCTCAGTGTTCCAAGCTTGAGCAATGCCTGTGCCCGACTACCCGACCCACAGCCGCTTTTCGACCCTAGCCAAATCCGCAGCAGTGGGAGCCTATGCGGGGACGGCTCTGTTCTTGCTGGCAATTGCCAGCGTTGAAACGAAGCCCTTGTTCACGTCCGCACACGAAGCGTGGATCATCCCGGTTCTCATCGCCGGGTATGGCACGTTCGCCATCCCTTTCACGGCACTCGGGCTATGTCTCTTCGGCCTGCCTCTCCGCGCACTTTTGGGCCCCTGGCGCGACGCCCCCTGGATGGCTCTGCTCGCCGCACTGTGTGGAGCCGTGGCGGGGCTCATCTTCTTATGGCTTTTCACCGGCCTGACTTGGGGGCCACTTACCCTTGCGACCTTCAAGAGTGGCGCATTCGGCATCACTTGGGGTGTGCCCACGGGGCTCGCGTATTGGCATTTCGAGAGGAAGGCGTCTGCCCCTCCCAGAATTGCGGGACAAATAGAGGTAAACAGAAAATTGCAGTAACCATCTGTCCAATACGAAGGATGACGGGGCCAAACCTTTTCCTGAAATTAACCAGGCAACCAAAAGTCTCAAAACCGGGGGAATTTCCCCGAGGCCTCACTGTGTAAAATACAAGGACGGTCCTTCCGAACCTGCAAACTCTCCTTTGCATTCCGCGCGCATCCTGAACGTGGAGATAAGGAGAGAGACGATGACCAAGGCTATCGGAGGAGCCATTTACCCACGTTACGCGCGGCCTCGCCGCATTCTGGCTCCCGTCGCGCGGCGCCTGGCGCGGATCCGGCGCCTGCCCGCCCACACGGGCGGCGCGGTCCTGGTGGAGGCCGCGCTCGCCCTTCCCGTCCTCATCATGCTGCTTCTGGGCGTTGTGACCTACGGCGGCTGGTTCATGGCCGCCCATTCGCTGCAGCAGGCCGCCAACGAGGCGGCCCGGGCTTCGGTCGCCGGGCTCGACGCGCTCGAGCGGCGCCAGCTGGTCGACACCAGTCTTGCCGACAGCGTCCTGCACGCCGGTACGCTCGATCCGGACCTGGTGACCGTGCGGACCGGCCTCGACGGCCAGTATTACCGCGTCACCCTCGTCTACGATGTCAGCCAGGCGGAAATGTTCAGCAACTCCCTGGTGCCCCTGCCCGGCGACACGATCGCGCGCGTGGCCACCGTCCAGCTTGCCGGGATCTGAGGAGTTGGGCCATGAAAGCACGTACAGCACGCCTTCGCCCCCTTGCCTGCGATAACGAGGGGGCTGTCACCGCCATGCTGGCAGGCTCTCTGCTCATGCTGATGGGGGTGGCAACGGTTGCCGTGGACCTGGGCGCGATCTACCTCGCAGAGCGCCGCCTCCAGGGCCTGGCCGATGCCGCCGCGATGGCCGCCGCGCAGGAAAACGCCATCGAAATGCGCCGCTCCGCCGTCCAGGGCCTCATCGACCAGAGCCGCGAGGCCGACATCGAGATCGCCGAACTCGAAAGCGGCACCTATCGCCAGGACAATATCGTGCCCCTGGACGAACGCTTCCAGCTTGGCGGGGAGGACAGCGCCGCGCGCGTCCACCTTGTCCAGACGGTCCCGCTCTTCTTCGGACGTGCGCTCGGCTTCGAGACGGCCACGGTGCGCGCGCGCGCGACGGCCGCGCGGATCGACATGGCCGCCTATTCGCTGGGTTCGAGCCTTGCCACCGTGTCGGACGGCGTTCCCAACGCGCTGCTCTCGGCGCTGATCGGGACCGAGCTCAACCTCTCGGTGCTCGATTCGCAGAACCTTGCCAGCGCCGATGTCGACCTCTTGGGGTACGCCGAGGCCCTCAAGCTGCAGGTCAATGCGAACGAGGGCACCTACGCCGAGCTGTTCGACACGCCTGTCCCGCTCGGCGATGCGCTGCGCGCGATCGGCTCGACCGCGGCCGACAGCGCCACGGTTGCCCTCATCGACCGGATCGCGGACGAGGCCCCCTTCGTTGAAGTGCGCCTTGCCGACCTCCTCGATCTGGGCCCCTACGGCGCGCTTGACTACGATCCGGGCACGGCGGGCGTGGAGGTCGACGCCTTCTCGCTGGTGCGCATGCTGCTCGAACTTTCCCACGGCGACACGCTCGACATCGAACTGGACCTGGCCGCCACCGGGCTCTCCAGCGTCCATGTGCGCCTCGTGCGCGGCTATGGACTGGCGCATTCCCCCTGGCTGACGATCACCGGCGCGCGCGATTACGTCCTGCGCACGGCCCAGGCCCGGCTGCTCGTGTCCGCGCGCGTGGGTACGGGGAGCCCCTGGCTGCCATCCATCGAACTCCCCCTCTACACCGAGCTCGCCCAGGCCGAGGCCACACTCGATGATATCCAGTGCAGCGGCGATCCCAATAGCGACGGTGTGCGGCTTGGCGTGACCCCGGCCATCGGCACCATCGGCATCGGGCGGCCCGACGCGCAGGACATGGGGGACCTTTCGAGCCCGGTCACGCTTTCGCGCGCCACCCTCGTCAACGTGCCGCTGATTGCGCGCGTTACCGCGCTTTCGGAAGTGTCGCTGGGCGGTACGACCGGCCCGCAGGAGGTCCACTTCACCTTTGCCGACATCCGCGACAAGGTCACCAAGACCGTCTCGACGCAGGATCTGACCCAGTCGCTCGCGACCTCTCTGATCGCGCAGACCGACCTCGAAGCCCAGACGCTGGGCCTCTCGCTCAGCCTGTCCTCTGTCACCAACATCGTCGGCCATAGCCTGGCCACGATTGCTCCGACACTCGATGCGACCGTGTTCTCTCTCACGCAGGCGCTTGGTCTCCGCCTCGGGGCAGCCGATGTCCAGGTCAACAAGGTCCGCTGCGGAGTGCCCACCGTCATCGCCTGACGCATCCGGACCGATCCTCGGGAGAGCCTCCCCCCTTTCTCTCTCCCGACACCTACCGGGCCCGCCGCCAGACCCTCGGCAGCGGGCCCGGTTTCCTGCCGGGCTTGCGCCGCCCAGTCGTTCCCTATATGTTCCAGATCATGGAACACGCGAAAGGCAGAGGATCGGTCAGCAACCAGGTCAGCGCGCGCTTTGGCCTCGCCCGCCACGAAGCCGATGGCGACTGGCGCGATGCGCGCACCGACATCGACGGCCCGCTACCCCCGCTGCGCACCACCGTGACCGAGCTTCGCCCGAAGAGCATCGTCTCCTTCAACCAATCGCCCGACATCCCCTTCGACCGCTCGATCAACGCCTACAACGGGTGCGAACATGGCTGCATCTACTGCTTTGCCCGGCCCAGCCATGCCTACCACGACCTTTCGCCCGGCCTCGATTTCGAAACCAGGCTCTTTGCCAAGCCCGATGCCGCCCGGTTGCTGCGCAAAACGCTGGCCCGCCGGAACTACCGCGTCGCCCCGATTGCGATGGGGACCAACACCGATCCCTACCAGCCGATCGAGCGGCGCTACCGGATCACCCGGGAGATCCTCGACCTGTGCCTGGAAGTCGGCCATCCGGTCAGCCTCGTCACCAAGTCCGACCGCATCCTTGCGGACAGCGACGTACTGGCCGAACTGGCGCGGCGCGATCTTGTCAGCGTCGGGATCTCGGTCACCAGCCTCGACGCGCGCCTTTCGCGCCTGCTCGAACCGCGCACGGCAGCTCCTGCCAAGCGCTTTGCCGCGCTCGAGGCCCTGAATGCCCAAGGTATTCCCGCCCACGCCATGATCGCACCGGTCATCCCCGCGATTACCGACCACGAACTGGAAAGCCTGGTCGAAGCCGCGGCCAGCGCGGGATCGCGCGGAGCCATGTGGATCATGCTGCGCCTGCCGCTTGAGGTCGCCCCGCTCTTTCGCGAATGGCTCGAGACCCATTTCCCCGAGCGCGCGGGCAAGGTCATGGCTATCATCCGCGAAATGCGCGGCGGGCGCGACAACGATCCGCGCTTTGGCGAGCGCTTCCGCCCCCAGAGCCCCTGGGCCGACCTCGTGCGCAGCCGCTTTCGCCTTGCCATGAAGCGCCACGGCCTTGGGCCTCCCGGCGTCCACCTCGATTGCAGCCAGTTCCGCGCGCCCTCGCCCGACGGGCAACTCAGCCTGCTGTAGAGGCCTAGGCACGATCGGGGAGCCACCGCCCATGAAACAATACACTTGCCTAATAACAAGTGCCGTGCGTTCATGGCGCCCTTGCATTGCCCACCGTGCTCCCGGAGGAAAATCCATGAACGCCACTCTCCTCGCGCTGGCTCTTGCCAGTCTTGCCCCGGCTGCGGGCGCGTCCTCCGCGCCGGACGGCCAGGCTACGCTCCCCTCGGTGAGCCGCGCGCAAGCCTGCACCCCGGACTGCCTCTCCACGACCGAGGCGGTCACCTACGCCTCCTATCTGGGCTCAAAAGCGGGCGTTGCCGGGATTTTCGAAATGCCCGTGCGTGCGGTGGGCGCGCAGAACGGTAACATCTACCTGAACTCCGAGCGCGACTACCGTGACCGCAACTGCCTGACCGTCTCCATTCCCATGCGCACTGCACGGCGCATGTTCGGCAGCGATGACCCCGATGAGATTGCCAAACAATTGAAGGGGCAGCGCATTTTCGTAAAAGGCATTGCCCGGCAGACCCGCATCAACTTCATCGCGAACGGTCAGCCGACCGAAAAGTACTACTTCCAGATCCACGTCCTGGCCGACAAGCCTGAGCAATTGCGGCTCGCGGCCTGACGCGCGCCGCGCTCCCAGACTGCCCGCTGAACACGCGGTAATCTGCGGTTCATGGAACCGGAGGCGCGTATCCTTGGTTATTCCCGGCAACATGAAACAATAACGGGATGCGAAACCATGGCAGATGAATACGTGACCCAGGAGCGCCGCACTACCACCGAGGAACCCGCGGCGGCACAGCCTACCCACACCACCGTGATCCACGAGAGCAAGTCCTCCTCGGGCGGCAGTGGCCTTGTCATTGCGCTGGTGCTGCTGGTTGCCGTCGCGGGCGGCTTCTACCTCTTCAGCCAGACGTCCTCGAGCGAGGTCGCGCGCGACAACGCCATTGCCGATGCCGCCCAGGATGTCGGCAACGCGGCCTCGCAGATCGGCGATGCGGCCGAAAGCGCAGCCGAAGGCGCCGCGAACAACTAAGGCGCCGCCCCTCAGGTGCAAAAGGCCCGGCATTCCATATCGAGCGCCGGGCCTTTCTGCGTGCCTGGAAGGGAGCGCGGCAATCAGGCTGCGCGGCGCACGCTCTCGGGGCCCTGGCGGGCGATCAGCGATATGTTCGAGAGTCCCTCGACACTGGCGAGCTGCTCGGCAAATTCGCCATCAAGCGCGAAGTCACGCCCCAGCCGCACCCGCTGGTCACGTCCGTCGCCCAGCTTGAGCGTCGCCATCACCTCGCCCGTCCCCTTGCGCCCCGGACGCATGAGGAGCGCGAGTTCCTGCACCGCCTCGACCGTGCTGATGTCGAGGCGCAGCAGCATGCGCGCGCCCGCCGTCACTTCGGCCAGCGGGCGTCCGCTGCGCACGGTGACGCGCGGCGGCTCGTCCTCGCTGGGGCTGTCGAGCTCAACCTGGAGGAGCAGGCAGGCGTTCTCCTTGCCCCAGGCCACGAAGGCATCGACCATGTTCTCTTCAAAGCAGCAGGCCGAGAAGTTGCCCGAGGCGTCCGAGTAATCGACCATGACGAAGTCCTTGCCCCGCTTGGTCTTCCGCTTCTGCACGTTCTCGACCATCGCGGCCATGACGGCGCCGGTGCGCCCGCCCTCGCCGCCACCGGCCATGAGGCTCGTGTAGGTGCGCGCGCCGTTCGCCGAGGCGACCGCACGGAACTGCTCGACCGGGTGCGCGGCGAAGTAGAAGCCGAAGACCTCACGCTCCTTGGCCATCTGGTCCATGCGGCTCCAGGGCTTGGCATCGACCAGACGCAGGCCCTGCACGGCGTGGTCCTCGTCCCCGAAGAGACCGCCTTGCGTCGAATTGCGTTCGCGCGCGGACATGTCGGCTTCGGCGAGCAGCGTGTCGGCGTTGGCGATGACCTTGGCGCGGTTGGGCTCGAGGCTGTCGAGGCCTCCCGCCGCGCCCAGGCTTTCCAGCAGGCGGCGGTTCATCGAGCCTGCGGGCGCACGGCGGAAGAGGTCATCGAGGCTGGTGAACTTGCCGTTGGTCTCGCGCTCCTTGACCACCGCGTCCATGGCCTTCTCGCCCACGTTGCGGATGCCAGCCAGCGCATAGCGCACAGCGAGGCTGTCGTGGGTTTCCTCGACGATGAACTCGGCTTCGGACCTGTTGATGTCGGGCGGCGCGACCTCGATGCCGTTGCGGCGCATGTCGTCGACGAAGATCGCCAGCTTTTCGGACTGGTGCATGTCGAAGCACATGGCCGCCGCGTAGAATTCGTGCGGGTAGTGCGCCTTGAACCAGGCGGTGTGATAGGCGAGCAGCGCGTAGGCGGCCGCGTGCGACTTGTTGAAGCCGTAGCCTGCGAACTTGTCGATCAAGTCGAACAGTTCGTTGGCCTTGGGCGCGTCGATGTCGGAGACTTCCTTGCAGCCCGCGACGAAGCGCTTGCGCTGCTTGTCCATCTCGGCCTGGACCTTCTTGCCCATGGCGCGGCGCAGAAGGTCTGCATCGCCCAGCGAGTATCCGGCCAGGATCTGCGCGGCCTGCATCACCTGTTCCTGATAGACGAAGATCCCGTAGGTCTCCTCCAGGATACCCGCCAGCTTCTCGTGCGGGTAGATGATCTTCTCCAGCCCGTTCTTGCGTCGACCGAAGAGCGGGATGTTGTCCATCGGGCCCGGACGGTAGAGCGAGACGAGCGCGATGATGTCGCCGAAGTTGGTCGGCTTCACGGCCGCGAGCGTGCGGCGCATGCCTTCCGATTCCAGCTGGAACACGCCAACCGTATCGCCACGCTTCAGAAGCTCGTAGGTGCCCGGATCGTCCCAGCTCAGCGTCGAGAGGTCGATCGTGATGCCCCGCCGCTCCAGAAGATCGCAGGCGCGGCGCAGGACCGAGAGCGTCTTGAGGCCGAGGAAGTCGAACTTGATGAGGCCGGTGTCCTCGACGAACTTCATGTCGAACTGCGTCACCGGCATGTCCGAGCGCGGATCGCGGTAGAGCGGGACCAGCTTTTCCAGCGGCCGGTCGCCGATGACGACGCCCGCCGCGTGGGTCGAGGAGTTGCGCGGCATGCCTTCAAGCTGGACCGCGAGGTCCACCAGGCGCTTCACCTCGGGGTCGTTGTTGTATTCGCGGAGGAACTCTTCCACCGGCGGCGAGGTGGAGCCGTCCTTCTCCTTCTTGCCGTTGAGCGCCTGGTCGAGCGTCCACGGGTCGGTCGGATGGTTGGGCACCATCTTGCACAGGCTGTCGACGCGGCCATAGCCCATCTGCAGGATGCGCCCGCAGTCGCGCAGCACCGCGCGCGCCTTCATCTTGCCGAAGGTGATGATCTGGGCGACGTGGTCGTGCCCGTACTTCTTCTGCACGTAGCGGATCGTCTCGCCGCGCCGGGTTTCGCAAAAGTCGATGTCGAAGTCGGGCATCGAGACGCGTTCCGGGTTGAGGAAGCGTTCGAACAGCAGACCCAGCTTGAGCGGATCGAGGTCGGTGATGGTAAGCGCCCAGGCGACCAGCGAACCGGCGCCCGAACCACGGCCCGGGCCCACCGGAATACCGTTGTCCTTCGACCACTTGATGAAGTCGGCAACGATCAGGAAGTAGCCGGGAAAGCCCATGCCCACGATGATGTCGATCTCGAACTTCAGCCGCTTGGCGTAGTCGATGAAGTCCTCGGTGACGCCCTTCTCGCGCAAGGTCTCGTACGCGGCGGTCAGTTCCTCGCCCTCGAGGGCGAGCGCCTCGTCGAGCTCGGCTTCGCTCGCGTCGGGCCAGTAGGGGGCGAGACGGCGCGCCAGGCCGCGACGCGAATCGCGCGCGAGCATGGCTTCCTCGCCCTTCTTGTCGCCGGCAAGGCTGGGCAGCAGCGCAGGACGGCGCGGCGGGACATAGGCGCAGCGCTGCGCGACGACGAGGGTGTTGGCCATCGCCTCGGGCATGTCAGCGAACATCTCCTCCATGGCCTCGATCGGCTTGACCCAGCGCTCGGGCGAGGAGCGCGGACGTTCCGCGGCATCGACTTGGGTGGAGTTGGCGATGCACAGCATGGCATCGTGCGCGGCGTGAAAGGTGCTTTCCGAATACTGCGCCGGGTTCGAGGCGACGAGCGGGATGTCGCGCGCGTAGGCGAGATCGATCAGCGCCTCCTCGCTCGCGTCCTCGACGTCCTCGCCGGTGCGGGTGATCTCGATGTAGAGGCGGCCCGGGAAGAAGCGTTCGAGCGCTTCGCAATAGCGGGTCGCCTCGGCGGTATCGCCCTTGGCGAGAAGCCGCGCGAGCGCGCCCTCGTCGCCGCCCGAAAGGCAGATCAACCCGTCGGTGTAGCCTTCGAGCGAGTCGAGCTCGACGTGCGGGTCCAGTTCAAGCGGGCGTTCGAGGTGGGCGCGGCTGACATGGCGGCACAGGTTCTCCCAGCCGGTCTCGTTCTGCGCGAAGAGCGCAAGCCAGTCGATCGGGCGGTCCTGCCCCTGCGCCACGGCGCCCGGCCGCGCAACGGCGAGGAACGTGCCGACGATGGGCTGGATACCCGCCCCCTTGGCCGCCTGGGCATAGGTAGGCGCGGCATAGAGGCCGTTGCGGTCACAGATCGCCATGGCCGGAAAACCCCGGGCTTTCGCCAGTTTCGCCATGGCCTTGGGGTCGATCGAGCCATCCAGCATCGTGTAGCTGGAGAAGATGCGCAAGGGTACGAAAGGAGAGAACGCCATGTCCGCGATCTAGGCCCCGGGCCGCGGACGGATCAAGACCTTGCGGCCATCGAATGGGGGATAGCCGCGCACGCGGGCGCACGAGGCATGAACGCTGGTTAACGCCAAAGCAGGACAATCCAGCGCTCATCCAGCGAACAAGGATACTTGCGCCACTGCGATGATTACAAAATCTTCACAATTATAGAAGCTTACAGCAAAAATTTAAGACAGACCCCCTCTTTGCAAGCTACGCATAAAGAGTTAAGGATAGTATCCTATAGATACATCCCGGAACGAGAGCGTGCATCGGCGCGACGGACAGCAACACGGGTGAGCCGCAGGCGGCAGGACATAGGCCCTGCCCGCTGGCGGATGCCCCCGCTCAAGATGAGGACGCCAGTTCGCCGTGCCCGATATCGCACCATCGCATCTCGCTCTTCCGGCTCGCGCCATGGCCCGGCGCTGACCCCGACATGGCGGACATCCCCACCATTGCCGTGTGCAGTACGGCGGCCGCGGCAATCCTGTGCATCGCCATGATCCTGGCCTGGTTCAAGGACGGCCGCCCGCGCCATTCGGTCTGGCTCTTCTCACCCTTCGCGGTGGCCATCCCCGCGGGCATCCTCTTAAGCTACCCGGACGAACTGGGCGGTGCGCCCGCGCTCGCCTTCGGCTGGTTCCTCTTCACGCTGATGTTCGGCGCGGCCTGGCAGTGTGCGCGCTATGCCGCGCGCCGACGCCCGCTGCCGATCCCCGCGCTCATCGCCTGCCTTGTCAGCCTTGTCTTCTCGCTTACGCTCGGGAACGATGCCCACTTCCCCGAATGGCGCATGTTGCCACGCACGCTCCTGATGGCGGGTTTCAGCCTGCTGAGCGCGCGCGAGTTCCAGAGCCTGCGCGACCGCCACCTGCCCTCGGCCCAGACGCTGGCCTGGATCTTCTACGCCTTCGGCGCCTACCACGCGCTGCGCGTTCCCTTCACGACGGTCCTGCCGGCCCCCTACGGTTCGCTCGAGACGCAGACCTGGGCCATCGCCAGCTTCAACTTCCTCCTGGTGCTGCAAGGACTTTGTCTGGCCGTCTTCATGACGACGCTGGGGCGCGAGCGGATCGCGCTGCACCATTTCCAACTGGCCATGGTCGATCCGCTGACGGGCGTGGGGAACCGCCGTGCACTCGACCGGCGGCTCGCACAGCTGGCCCAGGAAGGCAGCGGAAGCGAGGGACAGGTGCTCGCGCTGGCCGTGCTCGACATCGATAACTTCAAGTCCGTCAACGACCGCTTCGGGCATGGCTTTGGCGACGTGGTGATTGCAGGTGCAGCCAATATTGCCTGCGAATTCGTCCATCATCGCAGCGTCTTTCGCCATGGCGGCGAGGAATTTGCCGTGCTCATCGAGGCCCCCTCGCCGGACAGCGCCTACGCCCGGGTCGAGCGCATCCGCGCCGCCTTTGCAGCCCGCGCACATCGCAACGCCGACCACGCGCACCTGGCGACGCTGAGCGCGGGCGTTGCCATCCACACGCCCGGAATTTCGCCCCAGCAGCTTCTCGACGAGGCGGACCGGGCGCTCTATCTCGCCAAGGCGCTGGGCCGCAACCGCACGGTCCTGGCCGACGAGGCGGGTATGGCACGGCTGATGGAAGAGGCCCTGCACGCCGAGACCAGCCGCGCACCGGCGCCCCCCGCCGCCGCCACCGACGCGCAGGAAACGCAGGCCCTGGCCCCCAGCGGGCCGGAGCGCCGCCGCGCCTGAGCCTTGCTCAGAGCAGCGTCTCGATATCGCGGGAAAGTGTGACGGGCTTTTCGGTCGGGCCGTAGCGGCGCACGACATGGCCTTCGCGATCAATCAGGAACTTGGTGAAGTTCCACTTGATCGCCCTGGTGCCCAGAACACCCGGTGCCTCGGCCTTGAGCCACTGGAAGAGAGGATCGGCGTTCGCGCCGTTGACCTCGATCTTGCCCATCACGGGGAAGGAGAGGCCGAAATTGATCTCGCAGAACTGGGCGATATCCTCGGCCGAGCCGGGCTCCTGCCGGCCGAACTGGTTGCACGGAAAGGCCATGACCTCAAACCCGCGCGGACCGTAGGTGCGATAGAGGGCCTCCAGGCCCTTGTACTGCGGGGTAAAACCGCACTTGCTGGCGGTGTTGACCACCAGCACCACCCTGCCGAGACGGTCGGCCAGGCCCACCGTCTCGCCAGAAGGCAACCTCGCCGAGAAATCGGCGATGGTGCGTGGATCAGGCATCGCCCTTGGGGAAATCCGAACGGCGGTACAGCGTGATGATCTCGGCGTACTTGAAGGTGCGGTCACCGGCCTTCTGGATCGCGTAGTCCTCACGCTTTTCCTCGGGCAGGTCCATCACGAACTCGATCATTTCGGCCACGGTCCCGCGGCGCAGGACCTTGAAGCGGTGGAACAGGCCGCCGCCGTCCTCGCACTTGTGCAGTTCGGCCGAATCGTTCCAGGCGAAGCCGGAACCGGCGCCTTCACCGCCGTGAATGGTGGAGGGATTGTCGCTCATCGCGCTTGGCCTTTCATGTTCACTCTTATGGGACCGCCCGGTGCTGACGGTAGTTGTACCGAGCTTTTGTTTCCATTTGGCAATGTCGATCGCCAAAATCAACGCGCGCGTGCCCTCGTGCGGACGCACGCGTGCAATTTTCAGGCAAGCACGCCCTCATGCAGGCGCACCACGCGGTCCATCGCCGCGGCCAGACGCTCGTTGTGGGTCGCGACAAGCGCCGCGCTGCCCTGCCCGCGCACGAGTTCGAGGAACTGGGCAAAGACAGTGTCGGCGGTGGCCTCGTCGAGGTTGCCGGTCGGCTCGTCCGCCAGCACCAGCCGGGGCGAATTGGCCAGCGCACGGGCCACCGCCACGCGCTGCTGCTCGCCGCCCGAGAGCTTGCTGGGACGATGATCGAGCCGCTTGCCCAACCCCAGCGCGGTGAGAAGCTGGGTTGCCCGCTCCTCGCAGGCCGCGCGTGCGCGGCCCGTGATGAGCTGGGGCAGAACCACATTCTCGATCGCGTTGAAATCGGGGAGGAGGTGGTGGAACTGGTATACAAAACCGATGTGATCGCGCCGCACCGCCGCGCGCGCGTCCTTGCCCAGGTGGCTGGCGTCGATCCCGGCGATCTCGATGCGCCCGCCAAAGCCGCCCTCAAGAAGACCGATAGCCTGGAGCATGGTCGACTTGCCCGAGCCCGAGGGCCCCAGCAGCGCGACGATCTCGCCCGGCTGCACGGCAAGGTTCACGCCGCGCAGCACGTCGATGCGCACGCCCCCCTGCTCGAAGCTGCGGGTCACGCCCTCAAGGCGCACGACCGGATCGGTGGACGGGTCGGCCGGGGCCGGAACGACGAGAGGATCACTCATAGCGAAGGACCTGGACAGGATCGGTGCTCGCCGCCTTGAACGCGGGGTAGAGCGTGGCGAGGAAGCTGAGGACGAGCGAGAGCACGCAGATGATGACGATCTCGAGCGGATCGGTGCGCGCGGGCAGCTCGGTGAGGAAGCGGATCGAGGGGTCCCACAGGTTCTGCCCCGTCAGCGTCTCGACAAGGCGCACGACCGGCTGGCGGAAATAGAGGAAGACCGCGCCCAGGATCAGGCCCGCGACGGTGCCCGCCGCGCCGATGCAGAAGCCCGCGGTCACGAAGACCTTGATCAGCGAGCGGCGCGTCGCGCCCATCGTGCGCAGGATCGCGATGTCGCGCGTCTTGGCGCGCACAAGCATGATCAGCGAGGAGAGGATGTTGAAGACCGCGACGAGGACGATGATCGAGAGGACCACGAACATCGCCACGCGCTCGACCGCCAGCGCCTCGAACAGCGAGGCGTTCATCTGCTTCCAGGTGGTGACGACGGCCTTGCCCTTGAGCTGGCGTTCCAGCGGGGCCAGGAACTCGCTCACCCGGTCGGGATCGGACGTCGTGATCTCGATGGTGCCGATGGTGTCGCCCGACAGGAGGAGCTGCTGCGCGTTGGCCATGGGCATGATCACGTAGCGCTCGTCGAGATCGTAGATCCCGATCTCGAAGATGGCGGTGACCGTGTAGGCGATCTGCCGGGGAACCGTACCGAAGGGCGTCGGACGCCCCGCCGGGTTGATGATGGTGATGGTATCGCCCACCCGCGCACCCAGGTTCTGGGCCAGCTGCGAGCCGATGGCGATGTTGCTCACCCCGTCCGCCAGCGATTTCAGGCTGCCCTCCTGCACCTTGTCGGCCAGGGCATCAATGTCCCCTTGCGTATTGCCGCGCACGAGGATGCCTTCGACCCGGCCGTTGAAGGTGGTCATCAGCGGCTGCTCGATCAGCGGCGAGGCATGGGTGACGCCGGGTGTCTTGCGCGCATTCGCAAGCACTTCCTCCCAGTTCTCCAGCCGTCCGCCGTAGGCCTGCACGATGGCGTGGCCGTTGAGGCTGACGATCTTGTCGAAGAGTTCGGCGCGAAAACCGTTCATCACGCTCATCACGATGACGAGCGCGGCAACGCCGAGCATGACCGCCACGAGGCTGATCCCGGCGACGAGCGCGATGAAGCGCTCCCCCTTGCCGGGCAGCATGTAGCGCTTGGCGATGGTCCATTCGAAAGGAGAGAGTAGCAAGCGGGACGCCGCCTTCTGTGAAGAGGTGAAAACCGGATAAAGCTGTGCAGGCGCCAAGCCTTAAGGTGAAGGCCTGTGGGAGGCAAGCAAGGAGCGCCCCCGCCCCCGTGCTCGCCGCCCGGACGTGCCCGCCTGAAGCGCACAAGATGCCTCCCGGTTCCCGCCCCAGGACGAGAGCCAGTCCGTGTCACATCCGCGTCACCTTTTCCCGTCAAGGAAACAATGGCGATGCTTGCGGGTTCACGCCTCTTGCAATTGCGGCCGATCCCTGCAAATGCGCCCTCGACCTTGACGCAGGCGCGGGCCCTCATTCCATGAACCTTACACACCCCTTTCGTGACGCCGACGGGGACAAACTGCGCGAAGAGTGCGGTGTCTTTGGCGTAATCGGAGCACAGGACGCGGCGAACATCACCGCCGCCGGTCTCCACTCCCTTCAGCATCGTGGCCAGGAGGCGGTGGGTATCACCTGCTTCTCGGGCAGCGATTTCCGGTCGCATCGCGGACTGGGCCACGTGGCCCAGGTCTTCGACAACGACACTCTCGAGACGCTTCCGGGCGCGATGGCCTCGGGCCACGTGCGCTACTCGACCACCGGTGGTTCGGGCCTGCGCAACGTGCAGCCGCTCTACGCCGATCTCGCCGCAGGCGGCTTCTCGATCGCGCACAACGGCAACATCTCGAACGCGATGACGCTCAAGCGCGACCTCGTGATGAAGGGCTCGATCTTCCAGTCGACCTCCGACACCGAGGTGATCATCCACCTCGTCGCGACGAGCCGCTACCCCACCCTTCTCGACAAGTTCATCGATGCCCTGCGCATGGTCGAGGGCGGCTACGCCCTCATCTGCATGACCAATGAGGGCATGATGGCCTGCCGCGATCCGCTGGGCATCCGCCCGCTGGTGATGGGCCGCATCGGCGATGCCATCGTCTTTGCCTCCGAAACGGTGGCCTTCGACGTGATCGGCGCGGAATTCATCCGCGCGGTCGAGCCGGGCGAGCTGGTCCAGGTGGACTTCAAGGGCACGATCTCGAGCCACCGTCCCTTCGGCAGCCCCTCCCCGCGCCCCTGCATCTTCGAGCACGTCTACTTCAGCCGTCCCGACTCGGTGATGGACGGGATCTCTGTCTACCAGGCGCGCAAGCAGATCGGCATGGAACTGGCCAAGGAATCGCCCGCCAACGCGGACGTGGTCATTCCCGTGCCCGACAGCGGCGTTCCCGCCGCCATCGGCTACGCGCAGGAATCGGGCATTCCCTTCGAGCTGGGCATCATCCGCTCGCACTATGTCGGGCGCACCTTCATCCAGCCCGGCGATGCAGCGCGCCATTCGAGCGTGAAGCGCAAGCACAACGCCAACCGCGCCATCGTGGAAGGCAAGCGCATCATCCTCATCGACGATTCGATCGTGCGCGGCACGACCTCGATGAAGATCGTCGAGATGATGCGCGATGCAGGCGCGGCCGAAGTGCACATGCGCATCGCCAGCCCGCCCACGCAGCACTCGTGCTTCTACGGTGTGGACACGCCCGAGCGCTCGAAGCTGCTGGCCGCCAAGATGGACACCCAGGCCATGGCCGACTTCATCAAGGCCGACAGCCTCGCCTTCGTCACCATCGACGGTCTCTACCGCGCGGTGGGTGAGCCCAAGCGCGCCAAGAAGTGCCCGCAGTTCTGCGACGCCTGCTTCACCGGCGACTACCCGACCCGCCTCACCGACTTCGAGACCTCGGGCAGCCGGGCATGAGCGCGGCCCCGGCAACGACGTTCGAGGGCCAGATCGCCCTGGTGACCGGCGCCAGCCGGGGCATCGGGGCGGCCACCGCCAAGGCGCTCGCGGCTGCGGGTGCCCACGTGGTGCTCACCGGCCGCGACACCAAGGCGCTGGAAACGGTCGAGGAAGCAATTTTCGAGGCTGGCGGGTCGGCGACCATCGCCCCTGTCGACCTCGTCGAGCCCGACGGCATCGCGCGCCTCGCCACGGCCGTTTCGCAGCGCTGGGGCAAGCTCGACATTCTTGTCATCAACGCCGCGATCCTGCCCGAGCTGACGAGCGTCGCCGACATCGACCAGCGCGTGTTCAACAAGGCGTTGACCACGAACGTGCTCGCCTCGCAGGCGCTCATCGCCAATTTCGATCCGCTCCTGCGCAAGAGCCCGGACGCGCGCGTGATCGGCATGACCACGACCGTCGCGGGCGCCCCGCGCGCCTTCTGGGGCGCCTATGGCGCGACCAAGGCCGCGCTCGAGGTCCTGCTCGACTGCTACGCGCAGGAAACCGAAAAAACCTCGAAGATCCGCGTCGCCATCGTTAACCCTGGTGCGACCCGCACCGCGATGCGCGCACGCGCCTATCCGGGCGAGGATCCCGCGACCGTCAAGACCCCCGAGACCGTCGCCGAGCGCATGGTAGAGCTCCTTACCGAGCCTTTCCCCAGCGGGCACCGCGAATTTCTTAACCAAGCGAAGTAATCTGAGGTAAACTGCTTTCTGACAGCAAAGGCTCTTTCCTCGCGGCCGATTCCGGCCGCGATCGGCAATGCATTCAGGCGCAGGGACCCCTCATCATGGCCAGCACCGGCAAGCAGTTGTACGAGAATGCGGCGCAGGAAGATCGTAGCGCGCCGCGCGAGCGCATCTCCATTCCCGCCTCGCTGCGCGCGTCGGGCGGCAAGGGGTACCAGACCGTCGTGCGCGACCTTTCGATGTCGGGCTTCTCAGCCACGGCCATGAGCCGCATCCACCCCGGCACCTACTGCTGGCTCACCCTGCCGGGCATGGAATCGATGGCCGCCAAGGTCATCTGGTGGGACGAGGGCATGGTCGGCTGCGCCTTTGAAAACCTCATCGCCCCAATCATCTACGAAGACCTCATGGTGCGCTGGCGCCTGAAAGGCTGGCTCGGCAAGAGCGAAGGCTGAACCGGCCGAAGAAGGGGCCACCCCGCCTGTCTCCACCGGCGCCGCACGCTTGGCGTGAGGCTGACAGTTCGGGGAGCCCGAGGGCAATGGCCCTCGGAACTGCTTCCTTCTTCCTATTCCCCCTTGAACTGCTCCCAGGCTCCCAGCGCGCGTTCGCGCCCGGCGCGGTGTTCGATCAGCCTTTGCGGATAGCCTTTGGGGCGCGCCATCGGGGAAGGATCGTGGATCTCTCCTGCGGGCAGATCGGCCAGTTCGGGCACCCACTGCCGGATATAGCCCGCCGCATCGAACTTCTCCGACTGGCTGAGCGGCGCCATGATCCGCACGAACATGTTCGAATCGACACCCGAGCCAGCGTTCCACTGCCAGTTGACCGCGTTCGAGGCGTAGTCCGCATCCACCAGCGTGTCCCAGAACCACTTTTCGCCTTCGCGCCAGTCGATCAGCAGGTGCTTGATGAGGAAGCTCGCCGTAATCATGCGCACGCGGTTGTGCATCCAGCCGGTGTGCCACAGCTCGCGCATCCCGGCATCGACGATGGGATAGCCGGTGCGTCCCTGCTGCCAGGCCTCCAGGTCCTCCTGCGCCTGGCCGCCGCTGCGCCAGGGGAAATCATCGAAGCCCTCGCGCGCGGAGGTCCCGCCATAGTCGGGGTACTGCAGGATCACGTTCTGCGCGTAGTCACGCCAGCCGATCTCGCTGAGGAACGTCGCCACCGAACCGCCCGCCGAAGACGTGGCGTGCCACACCTGCGCCGGGGAAATCTCGCCGAAATGCAGATGGGGCGAAAGGAACGAGGTCCCGTTTCGCGCCGGCAGGTTGCGCTGCCCTTCGTAGCGCGAGGCTTTCTCGGCAAAGGTCTTCAAGCGCGCCTTCGCGCCCTCCTCGCCCGGCGTCCAGAAATCGCGCAAGCCCCCTGCCCAGTCGGGCCTGGTCGGGAGCAAACCCCAGTCGTCCAGCGCCTCGCTCTCGGGCCAGCTTTCGGGCGCGGCGATGGTGTGCGGGCGATAGAGCGGATCGGGCGGGGGCAGGCGTTCGTGCAGCGCGCGCCAGAAGGGCGTGAAGATCTTGTAGGGCTGGCCCGCGCCCGTCGTCACCGATCCGGGCGGCGCCAGGTAGTTGCCGTGATGAAGATGCAGCGTCAGCGCCTTGCCCACCGCCTTCTCGGCGTTGCGCCACCAGGGCTCGTAATGGCGCAGCGCATGAACCTCGCTCGCCCCCACCTCCTTCGCCAGAGCGGGGAGCACATCCTCGCACCTGCCGCGCCGCAGGATCAGGCGCGAGCCCTTCTCCTCCAGGCCTGCGCCAAGGCTTTCCAGCGAATGGTGCAGCCACCAGCGCGAGGCCCCGCCCATGGCGCGATGCTTGGCCGTCTCGTCATCGAGAACATAGACGGGAACGACCGGCCCCTTCGCGGCGGCCTCGACCAGCGCAGCCTGGTCGGAAAGACGAAGATCCCGGCGGAACCAAACGATTACAGGTGAACTCATGGCTTGCGCAACGCCTCCCTATGCGCTGCGTTCCCTAGACCATGATTCTTTCCGAGCAAACATCCCGCCCCGTGCTTCACAGCCATCCGATCAGCCGCCGCAAGGCCCTGATCGTGGCGATCTTCGCCTGGACGGGCTTTGCGCTTCTGGCCTGGGCGGTGCTGACCGGCCACACCGCCACCATCGACCGTACCGCCCTGCTCTTCTGGCGCGACGGGGACCTGCGCCCGATCGGCCCTGTCCGCCTGCTCGAAGTCGTGCGCGACATCACGGCGCTGGGCGGTGTGCTCCTGCGCAATCTCTTCGCCCTCGCCGCCATCGTCGCGCTCGTCTTCCTGGGGCACCGCCGCGCGGCGAGCCTCCTGGGCCTGACCGTCGTGCTGGGCTGGGTGGTCGAGGTCGTGATCAAGCTGCTGGTCGGACGCCCGCGCCCGGAAATCACGCTGCACCTGACCGAAGCGGGCGGCTCCAGCTTTCCCAGCGGGCACAGCTTCAATTCGGCGGTGGTCTTCCTCGCCATCGCGCTCGCCTTTGCCGGCTTCAGTTCGCGCGAGCGGGTGCGCGTGACGATCCTGGGCGCCGCGCTCGCGACAAGCCTGATGGTCGCCTGGAGCCGGGTCTGGCTGGGCATCCACTGGCCCGCCGACGCGCTGGCCGGGTGGCTGGGCGGGACGGCGTGGGCCTTCTCGGCCGCTGCGCTCCTCGGACCGGCCGCACGGCTCACCGCGGCCAAGAGCGAACGCTTCAGCGCCCCGAGCAGCGCCCTTCACTGAGGGGAAGTTCCACCTCGACCCGGAAGCCATCCGCGAACCCGCCGCGCGCATAGCGGCCGTCTCCGACCGTGACCGTCTCGGTGCAGCCCTCGCGCGATATGCGGGCGAAGGGCATCTGTGACCAGTCGAGAAAATCGCGCAACTCGCCCGATGCCGCTATGGCCCGGCGAACCTCGGGCCGCTCCATGTTGTCAGGTTCGGGCGCCAGGACATCGCTGAGGGTCCCAGGGGCGGACAGCGGATCGTAATTGGCATAACCGAGCGCGCCGTTCGCCCGCCAGACCACCTCGCGCCGCCAGAAGGCAAGCGGGCCGGGGCTGGCAAAGACCCGGTCTGGATGGGCACGGGGCGGCGCGTTGCGCAGCGCGGCACCCGCCATCTGCGAGATCCCGATGTTCGCGCCGATGAACAGGATTACGCCCGCAAGGCCCGCGATGGCGGCCCTGCCCGCAAAGCCCGTGCCCGCTTTCGCCCTGCGCCGTGCGAGGAAGATCCCCGCCCCCAGCATCGCCAGCAGCCAGGGCGAGACGATGAACAGCCCATCGGTGTGGAACCAGCGCGTGCTGGTGGGGGACAGGAGCTGCACCGCATAGGTATTCTGAAGGTCGAGCAAGGGATGGGTAAGCGCGCCCAGATAGCACAGCGCCAGAAGCCACCAGGGACGCATCTCCAGCCCGCTCGCAAAAGTGGCCCCCCGCTTTACCTGCCAGCGATCGAGCAGCCACAGCAGCCCGGCCAGCAACGGGGGCATCACCAGCACCCCGCCGACGAGGCCATGGGTGAAGCCCCGGTGCATGGCCAGCGGCGCCCAGGGCGCCCAGCCGAAGAACACATCGATATCGGGCATGTTTGCCGCCAGCACGCAGGCCGCGAGGCCCTTGCGCGTACGCCGCTTGAGGCCGGTTTCCGCGAGCGCCCAGCCGGTCAGGCTGTGGGTGATGTTATCCATTTTTTCCCGTATCTTGAGCGAGGTTCTGCACGGTGTATCGCGGCACATAGCCGCGCTGGCAAGGCTACTGCGGCTAACGCGCCAGGACCTCCACGGTGCCCCACCTTCGCGCAACCGAAGGGCGACTTGCACGAAAGACACGACGGAAATCGGCAAATCAGGCTGGCAAATCACAGGCGCATGGGCCATCTTCAGATCGATGCCCGCCGCGCTTTCCTCTTCCCGGATTTCCTGCCACGCGGGCTCTCATTCAATTTACCGGAATTTATCCAGGCAATGACCGATTACGCGAATCTTCCTTACCGCCCCTGCGTCGGGGTGATGCTTGTCAATGCCGACGGCAAAGTCTTCGTCGGCAAGCGAATCGACACCAAGGAGGGCAATTTCTGGCAAATGCCGCAGGGCGGCGTGGACGATGGCGAAGACCTCAAGGACGCCGCGCTTCGCGAGCTGTTCGAGGAAACCGGCGTGCCCGCCGACAAGGCGGTGATCCTCACCCGCACCAAGGACGAACTGCTCTACGACCTGCCCGACGAACTGCTCGGCAAGCTGTGGAAGGGCCAGTTCCGAGGCCAGCGCCAGCACTGGTTCCTCGCCCGCTTCGAAGGCAGCGATGAGGACATTGATCTCAACGCGCACGAACCGGCCGAATTCTGTGACTGGAAGTGGGTCGACGGCGATGATCTTCCCGAGCTCATCGTGCCCTTCAAGAAGCGCGTCTACCGCTCGGTGCTCGAAGAGTTCCGCGCGCTGATCTGAACCGCGCCATATCTCCAAAGCCAACGAAAAAGCCCGCTGGACCAGACGGTTCGGCGGGCTTTTTCGTAAGTCAGTTACGGTGTTGAAGCGCTTACTGGTTGGCGCTCTGCGTGCCCGGCGTGGTCTTGACCTCGGGTGCGCTCACGACCTTGGCCGCGTTTTCGGGCGAAGGGCCCCTGGCAATCGCCGCCGAAACGTCCCGGGTCTGCGCGCAGTCGGCACCGCACAGGGTCTCCAGCCGCGCAAGGCGACGGTTCGCCTTCTCGGTCGCGCCCTTTTCGGCCAGGGCAATACCCTCCCCCGCCAGGGCCGCGAGATTGCGCGGATCGCGTTCGAGCGCGATGCGGTAGTACCGGATCGCCTTGCCGGTAAGGCCCTTGGCCCGCTCGGCCTCGGCGAGCGCGACAAGGACGGCCACGCTGCCCGGCTCGACCGCCAGCGCCGCCTCGAAGGCATCGACAGCCTGCCCCGTAGCGCCCGCTTTCAGGCTTGCCTGCCCCTGCTCCATCAACGCGCTCGCACGCGGGTCGAGCGTCGCGCTCGCCTCCGAATGGAGCACGCTGGAAGAGACGGCAGCAACAAGAGAGAGGGCAACGGCAGCAGGCGTGTAACGCATCAAGAAGTCCTTGGCAGAGATCTGTTTCCGCGACATGGGCGCAAGGCTATCACAGCCGTTTGAAGCGCGCGACGAAAAACCCGTCGGTTCCGTCCTGGCCCGGCGAGAGGCGAAGCCCGGCCCCGCGCGGTGTTCCGGCGGGAAGCGCAATCGCCTCGGCCTGCCAGCCCGGATTGCGCGCAAGGAAGCCTTCGGCTTGGTCCGCACCCTCGGCATCGAGCAGCGAACAGGTCACGAAGACGAGACGCCCATCGGGCTTCACCAGGCTTGCCGCGATGTCGAGCAGGCGCGCCTGCGTGGCGGCGTAGCGCAGGATCTGCGTGTCGGTGAGGCGCCAGCGCGCCTCGGGGTTGCGGCGCCAGGTGCCCGTGCCCGAGCACGGCGCGTCCACCAGCACAGCGTCGGCCGCCCCGACCAGGCCTGACAGCCCGGCGGGCTCCTTGCCCGGGTTCAGGAGAAGCGTTTCAATGGGCAACGTGCCCGCCCGCTCGGCGCGCGGCGCAAGGCGCGAGAGGCGCGTGCGGTCGCTGTCGCAAGCGATGAGGCGGCCGGTGTTGGCCATGCTCGCGGCCAGCGCCAGGGTCTTGCCGCCCGCGCCCGCGCACAAGTCCACGACCGTCTCACCGGGCGCGGCGGCCACCACTTCGCAGGTCAGCTGCGAACCGGTGTCCTGCACCTCGATGGCGCCGCTCGCATACGCCTCGGTCGGCTCGATCCGGGTGTCGGGAGGATAGCGCCATCCGTTGACGGCCTGCGTCTTCTCCGCGCCCTCGGGCAGGTCATCCGGCGTGCCCTTGAGCGTGTTGAGACGGATATCGAGGGGCGCGCGGTCGAGCATGTGCGCGGCCGCCTCGGCATCGATACCGCTGTTCGCCAGGCGCATCATCAGCCAGTAAGGCGCCGCCCCGCGGGCCGCCACCGGTTCATCAGCCGAGATCGCGGCGGGTGCGTGGCGCGAACCGTCGAAGAGTTCGGCGATATCGGGGTTTTCCTGGGCCACGCGCAGCATCGCCGCACGGCCCGTTTCGGGCACTTCCCCGCAGGCCCGGATCGCACGGTAGGTCAACTCGCGCACCGCACGCCGGTCCTTGCTGCCGGCGAAGCGGCGCGCGCGGAACCAGTCGGCGATGATGCGGTCGGCAGGCGCACCGTTGGAGCGCGCCGCCTCGATCACGAGGTCGAGAATCTCGATCGCGGCCTGAACGCGGGCGGAAGGGGTCATCGGGAATTCTCCTGGCCGGCCCGAAACGCCTGCCAGGCGGCCTCCATCTCGGCACCCGGAGGCACCTGGAGACATGTGTGAGGCGCCGCCTTGCGCTGCGCGGCGGCCGCCTCACATGCCTCGTGCGATACGAACAGGCCAGGGACGCGGGTGACCGGCGGAGCGGCGGACGCCGCTCCGGGATCGGCCAGCACCAGAAGCATCCAGGGAAGGAATTCCTCCATTCCCGGCCTCCGGCTCAGCGCGTCGGGTAGTTGGGCGCCTCGCGGGTGATGGTCACGTCGTGGACGTGGCTTTCGCTGAGCCCAGCGTTGGTGATGCGCACGAACTGCGAGTTCCTGCGCAGGTCCTCGATCGTGGCCGAGCCGGTGTAGCCCATCGCCGCCTTGATGCCGCCCACCAGCTGGTGGATGACGTCCTTGGCCGGGCCCTTGAAGGCCACCTGGCCTTCGATGCCCTCGGGGACGAGCTTCATCTGGTCCTTGATGTCGCCCTGGAAGTAGCGGTCGGCCGAGCCCCGGCCCATCGCACCCACCGAGCCCATGCCGCGGTACGACTTGTAGGCGCGGCCCTGGTACAGGAAGGTCTCGCCCGGCGCTTCGGCGGTGCCCGCCAGCATCGAGCCGACCATCACGGTCGAGGCACCGGCGGCAAGCGCCTTGGCGGCATCGCCCGAAGTGCGAAGGCCACCGTCGGCAATGACGGGCACGCCCAGCTTGTCGGCCGCTTCGGCCGCCTCCATGACGGCGGTCAGCTGGGGCACGCCCACGCCCGCGACGATGCGCGTGGTGCAGATCGAGCCCGGCCCGATGCCGACCTTGATGCAGTCCGCACCCGCCTCGGCCAGTGCCTTGGCGGCCTCGGCGGTGGCGACGTTGCCGGCAATCACCTGGACCGAGTTGGAGATCTTCTTGGCGCGTTCGACGGCGCGCGCGACATCGGCGTTGTGGCCGTGCGCGGTGTCGATCACGACCACGTCGCACTCGGCATCGATCAGCGCTTCGGTGCGGGCAAAGCCCTTGTCACCCACGGTCGTCGCGGCCGCGACGCGCAGGCGGCCTGCCGCGTCCTTGGTCGCATCGGGATAGGTGACGGCCTTCTCGATGTCCTTGACAGTAATGAGGCCCACGCAGTGGAACGCATCGTCGACGACAAGCAGCTTCTCGATACGGCGGGCGTGCAGCAGGCGGCGCGCCTCGTCCTGGCTGACGCCGGTGGTGACGGTCGCCAGGTTCTCATGCGTCATCAGCTCGCGCACGGGCTGCGCCGTGTTGTCAGCAAAGCGCACGTCGCGGTTGGTGAGGATACCGACCAGCTTGCCCGAGCCTTCGACCACCGGAATGCCGCTGATCTTGTGCATCTGCATGAGCGCCTGCGCCTCGCCCAGCGTCGCGTCGGGGGCGATGGTGATGGGGTTCACCACCATGCCGCTCTCGAAGCGCTTGACCTGGCGGACAGCCGCGCACTGTTCCTCGATGGTCAGGTTGCGGTGGAGCACGCCGATCCCGCCCAGCTGCGCCATGACGATCGCCATGTCGGCTTCGGTCACGGTGTCCATGGCCGAAGAGATAACGGGGATGTTCAGACCGATTTCGCGCGTAAGCTTCGTGCGGGTATCGGCCTGGTTGGGAACGATGTCGGACTTCGCGGGACGAAGCAGAACGTCGTCAAAGGTGAGTCCGAGCTGGATTTCCATGTGTGCCACCATGCCTTTGGGGAGATTCGTGGCGGCCCATGTAACCAAGTGGTGCGCTTTGGGCTAGGGGGCAGATGCGCTTCTTATGCCTCGCTGGTGCACAAAAACGCGTTTTTCTGGCCAAACAGCAATTTGAACGCACGTCCCGGTAGGACAGTGCGGCCTTGCGCCGGGTTTCAGGGTGCCTCGCCGCGTACGAGCGGTGCGTTGCGCGGATCGGAAAACCAGCGCCCGAGGTCGGTGAGGAGAAGCACGTCCTCGACCTCGCCTCCCAGTTCCAGCCCATGCGTCAGGTCGTCGCTGGGGCGGTGATAGTCGCTGTCGTAGAAGGCGCGCATGCGGCTGATATCACCATAGGCCGTCGTGACCATGACCGCGGGGATATCGTGCTGGAGCAGCGCCCAGCCATCCTGGCGGCGTACGAACTCGTTGGCATCCTCGCTATCGAGAAGGTCGAAGTGAGCGCGCCGGGCCACTTTCGCGATGTCCTCGTCGAGGCCCGTCATGCCCTTGCCGACGATGGCAAAGGGCGTGCCGGCGGGCGCGATGGCGACCGAGTCGATATTGAAGGCCGCCACGATGCCATCGAGCGGGACCGGCGGGTTCTCGGCAAAGGCATGGGCGCCCAGCAGCCCCACTTCCTCGCCGGTCGTGGAAAGGAAGTAGACGTCGCGCTCCAACGGCGGCCCCTTGGCCAGCGCGCGCGCCACTTCGGTGAGCGCGGCCACTCCGCTCGCATTGTCGATGGCGCCATTGCAGACGGTGTCTTCGGCAGGCGGCTCGGCGCAGGTCCCGAAGTGGTCCCAGTGCGCCACGAACAGAACCGCGCCCGCATCCGGATTGCGCCCGGGCAACTTGCCGATGAGGTTGTGGGTGTGAATGGTGGTGGAGCGGGTCGTGGCCTCGAACGAGGCCGAGAGACCGAGCGCAAGCGGCGTGAAATCGGCGCGCGCCGCCTTCGCCTCCAGCGACGGGAGTGTCTGACCGGTCCCGTTGAGAAGCCCTGCCATCGCCTCGGGGCTGATGAAGGCCTCCAGGTCGCCGCCCGTCGCATCCTGCGCCAGCGCATAGCCCGAACGGCCCCGCCGAGCGACGACCTCCTCGAAACTGCGCGCCCCGTCGAGAACGGTGAGCACGGCGGCCGCGCCCATTTCCAGGAACGCGCTTTGCCGCGCGCCGGAGGCCGCTTCGCTCTCGCCCAGGCCGTCCAGGAGAACGACGATGCGCCCGGCCAGTTCGTTACGCGTCAACGCGCCCGCCTCGAGGTTGCCGACGAAGAGCAGCGGCGAGCGGCGCGCAAGGCCGCGCTTGCCCGAGGTCAGGACGATCACGTCTTCGGGCGTCAGCGCCTTCGTGCTGCGCCCTCGGAAGAACTGCGCCGACGAGGTCGCAGGCTCGCGCGCGACCAGGGTGACGGGCGCGAACCACTCGTTGGCCGGATCGTTGGTGCCCGAAACGAGGCCGATGTCGAACCATTCCCGGCCCAGGTAGCGCAGCGTTTTCGCTTCGCCCTCGGTGCCCGGTTCGCGGCCCGCGAACTCGTCGCTCGCCAGTCTCTCGATATGGTGGCGAAGGCGCTCCTCAAGCGCGCGCTGGCCCCGGCGCGACGCGGCTTCGAGCGGAGCCGCGCCGGTCACCGCCACGAGCCCCGCAAGTGTCGCCAGCAAGGTCCGCCGGCCCCACACGCGCCAGTCCACACGCGCCACCGGCACGGCAGACAGCAGCCACACGGCGTTCGAGAACGGTCTGACGAACACGGAAGGTATCGACGTTTCCCTTGTGCGGCAGGACGCCGCAGACGCCTCATGGCACAAGCGATCCCGATGCCGCAACGGCGGTTTGCACCGTACAGGAGATGGATGGTCCCGGACCGCCCCTGGATGCCGCATGGCTTGTGCAATTTTCGCAACGGGAACGCGAACAAGTGTGATACGTTGAACGCATCAGACCGGACAGAATGTCCGGATATCAAGCCGATAGAGAAAAGCGGCCCGGCGCCTTCACCCGCTTCCAAGGCCGCTCCTATGGAGACCTCCGAATGTCCACGCGAACCCGCGCCCTCATTGCCGCCCTTGCCCTCCTCCCGCTGGCCCAACCCGCGCTCGCGCAGGGGGACAGCAAGCCGATCACCAGCAAGGATCCCTCCGCGCTCGACATCGCCAAGACGCCGGTGACCGACCTCAATCTCGACTCCAAGGAAATCCCCGAGGTACTCACCCGCGCGGTGGAGCAGCCTTATGATCTGACCGGCCTCAACAGCTGCGCGGCCATCGGCCAGTCGGTGCAGGAAATCTTTGCCGCCATCGGCCCCGACGTCGACATTCCCAAGGAAGAACGCGACCGCATCAGCGCCGGGCGCGTCGCCAAGTGGGTGGTCTCCTCGTTCATTCCCTTTCGCGGCCTGATCCGCGAGATCTCGGGTGCGAACGACCGCGAACGTGAAGTGCGCACCGCGATCCAGGCCGGCATGACCCGGCGCGGCTTCCTCAAGGGCGTAGGCGCCTCGCGCGGGTGCGACTATCCCGCAGCTCCTGCCACCGCCGAGGACATCGCCGCCATCGAAGCCGAGCTCGACCGCCGCGACGCCGAAGACAAGGATGGCGACAAGGATACGAAGGACGAGCGCGGCGAGGAACAGGATGCGCGCACCAGCAAGGGCGTTCCCATCGTCAACCAGCCCGTGGTCCAGGGCCAGAACTAGGCCCCGTCATGCGCGAAGGCGGGGCCGGCGCTGGACCGCCCTCCCCGCCTTCTCGACTGTATCAGATTTCGTCGCCGCGCAGGTCGCGCTCCACTTGCGCCCGTGCATCGGCCAGTTCGCGCTCGATCTCGGCGAGCGCCGCGGCACGGCTTGCCGCATCGTAGCCCGCCTGCGCGGCGATCTCGTGGCGGGCGCCTTCCAGCGCGCTGAGAACGATCTGCGCGATATGCTGCGGGGGCCCCGCGCAAATCACCACATGCTCGCCGTCCTTGGATTGGCCCCGAGCCTGGGAGCGACCCTGGGTGTCGGCCGGGCAGCGCGTGTCGATCACCATCTCGCGGCGTGTCTCCCCCACACCGTCCTGCGCGGGATGCACGATGCGCAAGGTCTTCACCTTGCCGTCCTTGGAGACGAATTCCTCCACCTTGGGTGCCTGCGCCAGGGCCTTGGCGACAATCGCCTCGATCTCGACCTCCGTCATTCCCGCACGGCGCGCCTGCCTCTCGGCCCGGCGCACGGCGCGTTCGGCCGACGCGGCAACCTCATCGGCCACGGCCGGCGGAGCGGGAGGTGCCGGGGGAATATCCCCCACGCGCGCGGGCGCCTCGGGAGCGGCAGGAGCCTCCGGCGGGAGCGGCGCGGCAACGCCGCTGGGCACGGATGGCGGCGCGGGAGGTGCTGGCGGCGGCGGCACGTCGAGGTCCGTGGCTGCCGAAACATCGTCCTGCCCGCGAGCTGCGTAGCTGACCGTCGCGGTCATCGGCACCGCCACGATGGCGAGCGCGAAGAGACTGCGCGCCGCAAGCTTGCGCCAGGGCCCGGTCTCAGCCTGGTTCAGAGCCCGCAGGCGCTGGATGATCGGCTTGCCCCCGCCAAGCCCACCCGCCATCGGCGCGACCAGAGCGAGCGGTGCATGCCCGGCAAACGAGGCGATGAGCTGGCCGTAACGCGCCTCTCGGCCCGGCGCACGGCGCGTTCGGCCGACGCGGCAACCTCATCGGCCACGGCCGGCGGAGCGGGAGGTGCCGGGGGAATATCCCCCACGCGCGCGGGCGCCTCGGGAGCGGCAGGAGCCTCCGGCGGGAGCGGCGCGGCAACGCCGCTGGGCACGGATGGCGGCGCGGGAGGTGCTGGCGGCGGCGGCACGTCGAGGTCCGTGGCTGCCGAAACATCGTCCTGCCCGCGAGCTGCGTAGCTGACCGTCGCGGTCATCGGCACCGCCACGATGGCGAGCGCGAAGAGACTGCGCGCCGCAAGCTTGCGCCAGGGCCCGGTCTCAGCCTGGTTCAGAGCCCGCAGGCGCTGGATGATCGGCTTGCCCCCGCCAAGCCCACCCGCCATCGGCGCGACCAGAGCGAGCGGTGCATGCCCGGCAAACGAGGCGATGAGCTGGCCGTAACGCGCCCTCTCGGCCCGGTCCCGCCCCGCCATGACGCGGGCATCGCAGGCGGCCTCCTGATCACCACGCAGCGCGCGCCACGAAGCCCAGGCCAGCGGATTGAACCAATGCAGCGCGAAAAGCGGCTGCAACGCCATGATCGCAATGAGATCTCCCCCGGCGTGGTGCTCCAGTTCATGGGCAATGGCAAAGTCCGAGGTCTCGGAATCGGCGCTGGCGAGAAACCCGAAGGGTAGCGCGACCACCTTGTCGAAGACCCCAAAGGCCAGCGGCGCAGCCACCAGCGGGCTCTCGACAATGCGCACGCGCCCGGCGGTAGCAACGGCGCGCGCATCGGCCAGAACCTGACGGCGCATCATCTGGTAATTCCACGTACGCCAGACAAGGAATGCGAGTGCCCCGACCAGCCACAGCAGGAGAAGCGCGCTGGTCCACGGGATCTGCATCCAGGCCTCGGGCTCAGCGGGCACAGGCCCAGGATAAGGAGCAGGCTCTGCAGCAAGGACGATCCCCGCCGCCTCGGGCGCGGCCGGAAGTGCCGCCGAGGCCTCCCCGGCGCGCGCCGAGGTCTGCGCGACGCCGACTTCGAGCCCCGCCAGCCAACGCGTGGGCGCCAGAGCGGCGGGCAAGGCCAGCGGCGGCATCACGAAACGAAGCGCAGGCAGCAGCCACAAGGCGTAGGCGGCCTGCGCACCAAAGCACCGCGCCACCGGGCGGCGAAGGAGCAGCACCAACGCCATCAGCACGCCGGTCATCACCAGCGTATCGATCAACCATTCGGTCATGATTTCAACTCCTTGAGGAGAGCTTCGATCTCGGCAATGTCGGTATCGGTCAGCGCTTCGGATTGCGCGAGCTGGGCAAACAGCGGCGCCGCCCTGCCCCCGAACAGACGGTCGACAAGGCGGCGGCTCTCGGTCCCGACATAGTCGGACCGGGCCATGGCCGGGCTATAGAGGAAGCGCTTGCCATCGCGCGTCGTGCTGAGCGCCTGCTTGGTGACAAGCCGCGCGAGCAGGGTCTTGACCGTGGGCAGGCTCCACCCGCGCGCGGCGCAGACCTTCGCGCAGACATCCTGCGCGGAAAGCGGAGCCTCTTCCCACAGGACTTCCATCACCGCATGTTCGGCTTCGGAAATCCGCTCGCCGGGTTGGGCATTGGCTTGGGGCGTTGCGGCCACGTTTCACTCCATCGTTTACATACGTAATCGACTACGCCTGTAAACTATGAGCGTCAATCGCGCAGATGTCGTTCGCAGATGCCCCAATGCCGTTGGTCGAGCGCCACGCCCTCCAGCCCCTTACAGGCGCGAACGCACCGCGTTGCCGACCTTGCGCATGCCCAGCGCCAGAACGATCAGGAACACCCCGCGCACGGCGAACGAGATCATCAGGATCACCGCCAGAAACGCAAGGCCCGTCGCGGGCGAGGAGAACAGCAGGACGAGCCCGAGCACGAGATCGAGCGCGCCCATGAACAGGCGCCAGCCCTTGTCGTGGCGGGCCTTGAGCGCCCAGGCGATCTGCAGGACACCCGCAATCGCAAGCCACGCGCCGATCGCCCAGACGAGCGACAGCGCGCCGACCACCGGATTGAACAGGGCAAAGAGGCCCGCGACCAGGGCCAGTACGCCGAGCGCGATTTCCACCCAGCGCCCCCGATGCGCCATCGAGGTAAACCCTGCCGCAATCGCGGCACCGCCGTAAAGCAGAAGCGTGATGCCCACGATGATGCCGGTCGCCACCCCTGTTGCAATGGGGTTGGTAAGGATCAGCAGGCCCAGCACGAGCAGGAAGATCCCATAGGCCAGGATCCAGCCCCAGATCTTGCCGGGCGCATGGGCGAGCGCGGCCACGACCGGGTCCTTCTCGACATCGGGGGTGAGAGCGGGGTCGAGTTCTTCGCGCGGCATCGGTGTCTCCTTGGCGGGCTCAGTGCCCGAAAATGTGCCCGCGCCACAGGAGGCGGGACACTAGGGAAAACACTGAGACCGGCCAGGAAGTTGCCGCCGCGCGTCGGGAAGTGCGCTTTCGCAAACGATTTTCCCGGATCGCCCGATGTCCGTCACCGCCCGTAACGCAAAAAGGCGGCGCTCCCATCCGGGAACGCCGCCTTTTGAACACCTCGCCTTCGGACCGGCCGAAGGCGCCGGGATCAGTACACGCGCTTCTTGGGCTTGATGTACTCGGCATCGTCGGTGAGCGTGTATTCGTGCACCGGACGGTAGTCGAGGCGAACCTCGCCGCCCTTGCCGCCCCAGCCGTTGAACCAGGCTGCGGTGTGCTTCATCCACTCGGCGTCGTTGCGATCCGGGAAGTCCTCGTGCGCGTGCGCGCCACGGCTTTCCTCGCGCGCATGGGCGCCGTGCAGGGTCACGGTGGCCGCACCGATCAGGTTGTCCAGCTCCATCGTCTCGACGAGGTCGGAGTTCCAGATCAGGCCGCGGTCCGAAACCTTGATGTCCTGCATCTTCTGGTAGGTCGCGGCCATGGCGGCCTTGCCTTCGGCCATGAGCTGCTCGGTGCGGAACACGGCGGCGTGGGCCGACATGTTCTGCTGCATTTCCTTGCGGATCTCGGCCGTGGGCGTGCTGCCGTCGGCGTAGCGGAAGTGGTCCAGACGGGTAAGCGCCAGGTCCGCCGAGTCCTTGGGAAGCTCGGGCTGCGCCGCGCCGGGCTTGACCGTTTCCTTGAGACGGTGGCCGGTCGCGCGGCCGAACACCACGAGGTCGGTCAGCGAGTTCGAGCCCAGGCGGTTCGCGCCGTGGACCGACACGCAGGCCGCTTCACCCACCGCGAACAGACCCGGGACAACCGTTTCGGGGTTGCCGTCGGCACCGATCGTCATGACCTCGCCGTGGTAGTTCGTGGGAATGCCGCCCATGTTGTAGTGGACGGTGGGAACGACCGGCAGCGGCTGACGGGTCAGGTCGACGCCCGCGAAGATCTTGCCCGACTCGGTGATGCCCGGGAGGCGCTGTGCCAGCACCTTGGGATCGATGTGGTCAAGGTGCAGGTAGATGTGGTCCTTGTTCGGGCCCACGCCGCGACCTTCGCGGATTTCCAGCGCCATCGAACGCGAGACGACGTCGCGCGAGGCGAGGTCCTTGGCCGACGGGGCATAGCGCTCCATGAAGCGCTCGCCTTCGGAGTTGGTGAGGTAACCACCCTCGCCGCGCGCACCTTCGGTGATGAGCACGCCCGCACCGTAGATGCCGGTGGGGTGGAACTGCACGAACTCCATGTCCTGGAGCGGCAGGCCCGCGCGCAGAACCATGCCCGCGCCATCGCCGGTGCAGGTGTGCGCCGAGGTCGCGGTGAAGTAGCTGCGGCCATAGCCGCCGGTCGCCAGCACCACGGCCTGCGAACGGAAGCGGTGGATCGAACCGTCATCGAGGCACAGCGCGATCACGCCGACGCACTTGCCACCGTCCATGATGAGGTCGATGGCGAAGTATTCGATGAAGAAGTCCGCCGCGTACTTCAGCGACTGCTGGTACAGCGTGTGCAGCATGGCGTGACCGGTACGGTCGGCCGCGGCGCAGGTGCGCTGCACCGGCGGGCCTTCGCCCATGTTCTGCATGTGGCCGCCGAAGGGGCGCTGGTAGATCGTGCCGTCCTCGTTACGGCTGAAGGGCATGCCGGCATGCTCCAGCTCGAGGATCGCGTCGGGCGCTTCGCGCACCATGTACTCGATCGCGTCCTGGTCACCCAGCCAGTCCGACCCCTTGACGGTGTCGTACATGTGCCAGGTCCAGTGGTCGGCCGTGTTGTTCTTGAGGCTTGCCGCGATACCGCCCTGCGCCGCCACGGTGTGCGAGCGGGTGGGGAAGACCTTGGTGATGCACGCGGTCTTCAGGCCGGCTTCGGCCGAACCCATCGTGGCGCGCAAACCCGAGCCACCGGCGCCGACGACGACGGTGTCATACATGTGGTCAATGATCTTGTAGGCGGAACCAGTCTTATCCTGGGTCATTCAATCAGGCTCCCAGCGCGAGGCGAAGGACGCACAGGACACCAAAAGCGGCGCCTGCGAAAACGGCGATGTTGAGTGCGGCAAGGCACGCGAACTTGGTGCCGTGGTCGTGGACGTAGTCTTCCATCATGACCTGGACGCCGAGACGGGCGTGCCAGAAGGTCGAGACGATGAGCAGGCCCATGGCGACCGCGGGGACCGGCGCCGAGATCCAGTCGATGACCGTGACGTAGGACAGGTCGTCGAGCAGGAGGATCGAGGCGGCCAGCCAGATCATCAGGAAGAGATTGCCGACCGCGGTGAAGCGCTGGATCAGCCAGTGATGCGCGCCGTGCTTGGCCGAGCCGAGGCCGCGCACGCGGCCGATGGAGGTTCCGTTACCCATGGTGTCTACCCTATCTTCAGCGCAGCAGCAGGATCGCCCAGAAGGCGACGGTGAGAACGACGCCCAGCACGCTGGTCACGAGCGACCAGGTGCGGTTGCCCTTCAGCTCGAAACCGGCGCCGATATCGAGGACGAAGTGGCGAAGGCCGCTCATCATGTGATTGAAAAAGGCCCAGCTGATGCCGACCAGGACGATGGAACCGATAGGCGACGTCATGCACTTGGCGAGCAGCGCATAGGCCTCCGGGCCACTGGCCAGTGCGCCAAGCCACCACAGCAGCAGCGCGAGGCCGACAACCAGACCGTGCCCGCTCACGCGGTGCATGATCGAGACAAACATATGCGGACCCCAGCGCCAGATCTGGAGGTGCGGCGATAACGGACGGTTCTTGCTGCCAGCGGTGGCCATGTCCTTGCGAATCCCCTTGCCTGCGGCAGCCTAGGTACGCTGCCCTCGTGGAAGTCCCCCTTAGTCATTTCGCTGCAACGCGCAAGTTCCACAGTCACATCAGCGGGATTGGCCCGTGCAACTAGCCAAGTGCGGGCGCCGCGATTAAGGCGCGAGAGATGATGTTGCCCGCTCCCCGCGCGCCGATCCGGCGCCTTCGCTGCACGCGGCTTGCCGTGCTGGGCGCCGGCGCACTCGCGCTGGGTGCCCCGCACGCATTTGCCAGCACGGATGATGCGCCCGGCGCACGGCTGGAGCAGACTTGTGCAGGCCGGAATGGCTGGGCCGAGCCCGCCCCGCCCGCCCGCATCGCCCCGGAAACCGGGATAAAGGCATGGTATGTCGGCACTTGCGGGATTACCGCGCTGCTCCTCGATACAGGCGCGGGACTGGTGCTGCTGGATAGCGGCGTCGCCGAAGCCGCCCCGCTTGTCCTTGTCAATATTCGCAAGCTCGGTTTCGATCCGCGCGAGGTGCGCTGGCTGCTCGGATCGCACGAGCACCATGACCACGTCGGCGGCCATGGTGCACTGCAACGCGAGACAGGCGCCCACGTCGCCGCACTTGCTGTCGCTGCGCGCAGCCTGACGCGCGGAAAAATCACTCTCGAGGACCCCCAGCGCGGCGTCGTCTCCGATTTCGCGCCCGTCCGGGTTGACCGTATTCTGGCCGATGGCGAGGGACTCGCCGTGGGATCACTCGTCTTCACGCCCCATGCGACGCCCGCCCACACCCCCGGATCGACAAGCTGGACCATCGCCAGCCGCGCCCCCGGAGCGCCGGCAATGACGCTTGCCTATGTCGACAGCGCCACGACCGTGTCGGCCGAAAGCTACCGCTTCCGCGACCATCCCGACCGCGTGGCCCAGGCCCGCGCGGGCTTCGCGGTGATCGCGGCCCTGCCCTGCGACGTCCTTGTCACCCCGCACCCTTCGGCGAGCGACCTCTTTGCCCGCCTGTCGGGCCGCGAGGCGCTGATCGACGCGCAGGCCTGCGCGCGCTATGCGGCGCGCGCCTCCGAATACCTCGACAAGCGCCTCTCCCAGGAGCGCGCGAACGACCACCAAGCAGAAGTACCCAAGTCATGAGCTGGAAGATTACCGCCTACGCCGACCGCGCCACCATCGAGCATGTCCTTGTCGCACACGAGGACGCCTTCGACTGGGATCCCGAGATCGTCATCTCCGGCAGCGAGATCGCCGAGGACAAGCCCGACGACTGGCAGCTTGAAGCCTGGCTGGGCCACAAGCCCGGCAAGGCCGAAACCGAGGCCCTCGCGGCGCTGTTCCCAGGCGAAGCTCCGGCCTTCGAGATCGAGGAACTGCCCGAGACCGACTGGCTGGTCTCCAGCCAGCAGGACCTGGAACCGATCCGCGCCGGCGCCTTCCACGTCCACACGCCCGAACACCCCGCGCTCGACGAAGGCGGCATCTTCGACTTCACGATCCCTGCCAGCCAGGCCTTCGGCACCGGACAGCACGCGACGACCGCCGGGTGCCTCGCCATGCTCACGCACATGAAACAGCGCGGCGTCGTCGTGCGCAGCTGCGCGGATATCGGCACGGGCACCGGGCTCCTTGCCTTTGCCGCGCTGCGCCTGTGGCCCAGTGCGCTGGCCATCGCGAGCGACATCGACGCGGTGTGCCCCGCCGTGGTGGAAGCCAATGCGCGCACCAACGGCATTGCCATGGGCGAAGGTAATGGCGAACTCATCATGACCGTCGCGGCGGGCATGGACCACCCCCTGCTCCACGCGCGCGGTCCCTACGATCTTGTTCTGGCGAACATCCTCGCCGGACCGCTGGTCGAACTCGCTCCGGACTTCGCCGATGCGCTGGTTCCGGGCGGACACCTTGTCCTTGCCGGCCTTCTGGAAACGCAGGAGCCCGCCGTGCGCCGCGCCTGCCGCCTGGCCGGACTGCGCCTGGCTGGCCGCATGGTCAACGGCGACTGGTCGATCCTCTGGCTGCGCAAGCGTCGCCGCTGGCGGGCAAGCTGAAAACAGGGACGAACGAGATAGATCAAGGGAGCATCCCCCCTTGACCGCGAACCGGGCGACCTCACCTTTCCTAGGCAGCACGGCACAGGCAAGGTGAGATCGCCAATTTGGGAAGCCCGAGGGCGATGGCCCTCGGTCGGAATCATTACCCTTGAATTTCTTCGAGATGAGCGCCGGATGGGGCGGCGCACTTCAACTCAGGCCACGATCTCCAACTCGAAACGCCGGGCCGCGCGGCCATAGCGCGTCAGGATCTTCTCCGCGCCGGGATCGAGCACCCGGTCGAACGCCACGCCCACGCGATCGGCTACGCTCCAGCGCACCCGCGCCTTGATCATCCCCACTCCATCAAGCGCGAAGGCCAGTTTCTGGCCGCGCGCCAGTTCGCCGCATTCCACGACGAACTGACAGCCCGCCGACGATACATGCCGGGCCACCACGCTGGGATGGTCGCATACGTCCCGCATCTGCATGATGCCCTCCTCCGCTGCGCCGCTTCTCCTGCACGCAAGGGTAATTAATAAATCTTAACGGCCCGTAAACTTTCGTAAACGGCGAGTTTATTGGGATATTCGCGTGAAGCCGCGATTCCTTGGCAAAATACATAATTTGCAATTAACCTTTGCAAGTTAATTAATGTTAACGCATCTTGGCAACAATAGCTGCTGTCAGGGGGGTTGGTGCTGACAATCGAGAGAGGCCAACCATGGAACATGACGAAAAACAGCGGCCCGATTCCGTAATTGGGCCCCTAGGGGAAAAACTAGAGAGGGCAACATTACCGCCCGCAAATACTTCGCGATGGGTCGTTCGTCGCAAGGCCGAAGTTGTCGCAGCCGTCAATGGCGGTCTGCTTACGATACCAGAAGCTTGCGAACGCTATGGACTTACGCTCGAAGAACTTGCCTCGTGGCAACGCTCCATCGAACGTGAGGGCATGGCGGGCCTTCGAGCCACGCGCGTTCAGCATTACAGGCAAATGCATGAACGACAGGGACGCAAGTCCTGAACGATGACTCACGGCGACCTGTTCGGCAGGACGGGTCTGACCTCTTGGGAGAATCCCCTGTGAAGACGGGCTGACGCTTGCGGGCGCCAGCCCGTTTTTACATCCCCACTCAGCCCGCCTCGGCGACGATCCTGGCCCAGGCCGCTTCGTCGATCACCGCAATTCCGAGTTCCGCCGCCTTCTTCAGCTTCGAGCCTGCGCCCGGCCCGGCGACGATAAGATCGGTCTTGGACGAGACCGAGCCCGCCGCCTTGGCGCCAAGCCGTTCGGCCTGCGCCTTGGCCTCATCACGGCTCATCGTCTCCAGCTTGCCGGTAAAGACGACGGTCTTGCCCGCCACTTCGCTTTCCACGCTTTCGACCACGAACGGCGGCGGCGTCACTTCGGACAGGAGATCGTCCCAGACCGCACGGTTGTGCTCTTCGTGGAAGAAATCCCCCAACGCGCCCACGACCACCGGCCCCACACCGTCAATCGAGATGAGTTCGGCGTAGGCCTCGCTCGCCTCGGTGGCGGCCTCCTCGCCGTCCTTGACGTGGGCCTTCTCGGCGATCTCGCGAAGGGCAGGAAGTGTCTCGAAACGCTTGAGAAGATCGCGAGCAGTCACGGTGCCGACATGGCGGATGCCCAGCCCGAAGAGCAGGCGTGCGGCATCGGGGGCCCGGCGGTTTTCCACCGCTGCCAACAGGTTGTCCACAGACTTGTCCTTCCAACCATCGAGCGCAAGGATATCGTCCCGGCGCTGGCGCAGGCGGAAGATGTCGGCCGGGCTTTCCAGCCAGCCTCTGGCGAAGAACTCATCGATGGTCTTCTCGCCCAGACCATCGATGTCGAGCGCGCCGCGGCTGACGAAGTGCTTGAGACGCTCGGTGCGCTGGGCTGGGCAGATCAGGCCGCCCGTGCACCGCACGTCGACCTCGCCCTCTTCGGCCACCGCCTCCGAGCCGCACTCGGGGCAATGATCGGGGAACACGAAGGGATCGCGTACCTCCTCGCGGGTGCGGTTCTCCACCACCTGCGGGATCACGTCGCCCGCGCGCTGGATCACCACCCGGTCGCCCGGACGCACGCCCAGCCGCTCGATCTCGTCGCGGTTGTGGAGCGTGACATTGGTGACCGTGACACCGCCCACCAGCACCGGCTGCAGGCGCCCGACCGGGGTCAGCTTGCCGGTACGCCCGACCTGGATCTCGATCTTCTCCAGAGTCGTCTCGGCCTGTTCGGCGGGGAACTTGTGTGCCATCGCCCAGCGCGGCGCCTTGGCGACGAAGCCCAGACGCTGCTGCAGGTCGAGCCGGTCGATCTTGTAGACCACGCCGTCGATCTCGAAATCGAGGTTCGCACGCCCATCCCGGATCGCGCGGTAGGCCTCGAGCAGCTCCTCCAGGCTTTCGCAGCGGCGGAACTGGGGCGAGACCGGCAAGCCCCAGGACTCGATCCGGCGGATGACCTCATGCTGGGTGTCCCCGGGCACCGCGCTCGCCGCGCCCCAGCCATGCGCCCAGAAGCGCAAGGGGCGCTTTGCGGTGACTTTCGCGTCCTTCTGGCGCAGCGAGCCGGCGGCCGCGTTGCGCGGATTGGCGAACTGGCGCACCTTGGCCTCGTCGAGCGGTTCGCCCTTGCGCTCCGCCTCGGCCCGCGCCTCGTCCATCAGCGTCTCGTTGAGCGCAAGGAAGGCGGCCTTCTCCATGTAGACTTCGCCGCGCACCTCGAAGACCTCGGGGATGCCTTCTCCGGTCAGTTCCTGCACGATGTCGGGGATATGCGCGACGTTGGGCGTCACATCCTCCCCCACCTGTCCGTCGCCGCGCGTCGCGGCGCGCACCAGCTTGCCCTTCTCGTAGCGCAGCGAGCAGGAGAGCCCGTCGATCTTGTCCTCGGCGGTAACCGCCAGCGGTTCCTCGGCCGACAGCGAGAGGAAACGGCGCACCCGCGCCAGGAACTCGGCCACTTCCTCATCGGAGAAGGCGTTGTCGAGGCTCATCATGCGCACTTCGTGAGTCACCTTGCCGAGCGGCGAGGCCGCGACCTCGTGACCGACCGCGCTCGACGGGCTGTCGGGGCGCTTCAGGTGCGGAAACGCCTCTTCCAGTTCGGCGTTGCGGCGCACCAGCGCGTCGTACTCCGCGTCCGAGATTTCGGGCGCGTCCTCGGCGTGGTACTTGCGGTTGGCGCGCTTGATCTGGCGCGCGAGCCGCATCAGTTCATTGGCGGCGTCGGCTTCGGCGAGAAAATCGGGTGCGGATTCGGAACTCATGGCCCCGCTATGGCGCAAAGCGGACCAAAACGGGAGCCTGCATTGCGGCCCTGCCCCCGGCTTTTGCCACCCGCTATCAGTGGTAGATGATCTCCGCCCGGCGCATCACGACATCCGGCAGCGCGCCATCGCCCTGTCTGAGGATGATCCGCCAGGACTTTCCGTCCTCGCCCGTCGCACCGAACATGGCTTCGGCGTCATAGCCGCCTCTCGCCAGGACCTCGTCCGGCACATGCCGCAAGTGCCAGCCGAAGTTCACATCATGCTCGTAGTGCCCCAACTCGATCCGGAACAGCGCATCAAGCGGCACCTGCGCCAGCGCCACACGCGGCGTCCGGCATACGGCCTCCTCCTCCGGCTCGCAGGTAATGGCAAAGGGAAGTTGTCCGGGCGCAGCGGCGGCGCGCATGGCCGCAACGAGCGCCCGATAGCCCGCCAGCGTCTGAGGCTTGCGCAGCGATACATAGCCTGCCTGCGCATTGCAAACCTGCGTATCCGCGCCAGTCTCTGGCAAACGTACCGCCGCGATCTCGAAGGCACGCGGCGCCTTGATCGCAAGCTGGGTCTGCGCTTCGGCCTTGTCCTCCCCGGACTGAGCGCCCTCGAGCCGTACGAGGTAATCGGTGCGCCGGCACACATCGGGCGCCGCCGCGCGCGCGGGAGCCCTATAGACCGCATAGAAGACAACCGTCGGCGAAAACCAGCGCTGCACCGAGCCCTCTACGACTTTGGCGGCGAGATCGGGCGGGAGCAGGCGCGCCTTCAACGCCATTGCATCCTGGCTTTCGATCTCGCCCAAGGTGATCGTGGAAGGCGCACTGGCGCCGACCAAGAAGGTCGCACATGCCAGTCCGGTCAGCCTTCGCAGCATGGTCTTCTCCTCCTCTCCAATTGTATTGATAGCAGAAAAGAATGGCGCCAACCAAGCAGGATTGCCGGTCCATGAGGCGCGGATGCTCAGCCCAGCGCGTGGCCCAGCGTCAGGATCGTGCGTGCGTGGCGCTGGGCAATCGCCATACGGTCCGCGCCGTAGCCACCGCCAAGTGTGCTGGCCACGGCGATACCGCGCGCCCGGGCCTCACCCGCGACCATGCGATCGCGCGCCTCAAGCCCCTCGTCCGACAGCGCGAGGCGGCCCAGCTTGTCGTCCGCGTGGGCATCGACGCCCGCCTGCAGCAGGATGAGGTCGGGCGCGAAGTAATCGAGCACCTGCGGGAGCGCGCCCGCCAGCGCCTCCAGATAGTCCGCATCGCCAAGGCCATCGGCCAAGCCGATATCGAGCGAGGACCGCGCCTTGCGGGAGGGGAAGTTCTTCTCGGCGTGGAGCGACAAGGTGAAGATGTCCCCCCGCCCGGCCGTCAGCGCGGCGGTGCCATCCCCCTGGTGCACGTCGAGGTCGAGGATCAGGATGCGCGCGACGTCCCCCTCCTCGATCAGCCGGTTGGCCGCGAGAGCCAGATCGTTGAACACGCAGTACCCCGCGCCGGTGTCGGCCAGCGCATGGTGGCTGCCGCCCGCACTGTTGGCGGCATATCCGTGGGCGAGCGCAAGCCGGGCCGCCAGCCATGTACCTCCCGGCGAAAGCTGCGAGCGGCGCGAGATCCGCGCGTCGATGGCAAAGCCGATCCGGCGCTGCTTAGCGGGCGGTACGCGGCATGCGAGGACTTCGTCGACATAGGCCGGATCATGGACAGCCTCGAGCCATTCGGGGGGCATGACCTCAGGTTCGTGGACCGTCATCGCCGCCCCGCTCTCGCCCAGCGCGCGCATGACGAGCGCGTACTTGTCGTGCGGGAAAGTGCCGGACCGGGCGGTTTCCACCGCATAATCGGGGTGATGGACGATGTGCAGCATACCCCCGCGGTTAACCGGGCGCACCGCCGCGGTCGAGCCCCCGGGGCCGCAGCGCAGCGCATTGTCGCCCTGGTTCCGGCCCTATCCCATCCATACGACAGGGTTGGTGGCGCACAGGAAAACCGAGTTCAGCGCCACGAGCGCCAGATCGCGCGCGCCGCTTTCGTCCCCGAACCAGCGCAGGAAGCGGGAGAAATTCCAGGTGCCCAACACGCCCGCCAGGATCGTCCAGGCGAAGATCGCCATCCCGAAAGGGGTCATTGCAAAGAGACTGAAGCCGAGAGGCCCCACGAGGAGGAGAAGCATCCACACCGCGCAGCCAAAGGAACTGAGCCCCCAGGCCAGCGCGACAAAGGGAAAGGCAAGCGTTGCCCCGAACGCACCCAGTTCGGCGCGGGTGGGGCGACGCATCAGACGCCCTGGAGCAGCCGGTCGGCCTGCGCGCGCGCTTCCTCGGTGACCTGCGCGCCCGAGAGCATGCGCGCGATCTCCTCCTTGCGCTCGGCCTCGCTGAGCGGGGCGACCGAGGTCTTGGTCACCGTCCCGCGCGAGGACTTGGAGATCATGTAGTGGCGGTTGCCGCGCGCGGCGACCTGCGGGCTGTGCGTGACGGCCAGGAGCTGCCCGTTCGAGGCAAGCCGCGCAAGCCGCTCACCAATGGCGTCGGCCACCGCGCCGCCCACGCCCCGGTCGATCTCGTCGAAGATCACCGTGGCCGCCCCGCCCTCTTCGGCCAGCGCGACCTTCAGAGAGAGGATGAAGCGCGACAGTTCGCCGCCCGAAGCAATCTTGGCCAGCGGCGCGAAATCGGCGCCCGGGTTGGTCGAAATGAGAAATTCCACCCCGTCCATACCGCTCGCGTTCCAGCGCGCCTCGGGCAGCTTGACGACCGAGGTCTGGAAGCGCGCGGCGTCGAGCTTGAGCGGGGCGAGCTCGGCCGCCACGGCCTTGTCGAGCCGACGCGCGGCCGAACGGCGCAAGTCATGGCGCTTGCTCGCCTTGTCGCGGTAGTCGAGCGCGGCCTTCTGTGCAGCGGCCTCCAGCCTGGCGATATGCTCGCTCCCCCCCTCGATCGCATCGAGCGCGGCGCGCATCGTCGCCATCTTGCCGGGCAGGTCATCGACGTTGCAGGAATGCTTGCGAGCCTGCGCGCGCAAATCGAACAGGCGTGTCTCGATGCGGTCAAGCTCGGCCGGATCGAAGGCCAGCGCCTGCGCGGCCTCCTCCAGCTTGGCCTCGCTCTCGCCCGCCTCGATCACCGCGCGGTCGAGCGCGTCGAGCGCTTCGGCGAGCAGCGCATGTTCGGGGGCGATACGGTCCAGCCGCCGTGCAGCCCCCCGCAGCGCGGCGAGCGGCGAATCGGCGCCGTCCCACAGGAAGCGCAGGCCCTCCAGGTCTTCGGACAGGCGCTCGCCCTTCTGCATGTCGGCACGCGCCAGCGCGAGGGTTTCTTCCTCGCCTTCCTCAGGCGCCAGCGCCTCCAATTCGGCAAGATGCGCCGTGAGCAATTCCTCGTCCTCGGCCGCGCGGGCGACTTCCTCGCGCGCGAGGTCGAGCGCGTCCTGCGCGCGCCGCCAGGTCTTGAAGGCGGCCTCGAGCCCGGCCAGGTCGCCACCGGCAAAACGGTCCAGTAGCTCGCGGTGACCCTTGGCGTTGACGAGGCCGCGGTCATCGTGCTGGCCGTGGATCTCGACCAGAGCCGGGCCGATTTCTCGCAGGAGCGCGACGCTGACGGGCTGGTCGTTGAGCCAGGCGCGCGAGCCGCCGTCGGCCTTGAGCTGTCGGCGCAGGATGAGCGGTTCGCCCGCCTCCACCTCGATGGCAGCGCCCTCAAGAGCCGCTGCGAGGAGAGCGGGCAATTCGGCAAACTCGAACGTCGCCGTCACACTGGCCCGTGCCTCGCCCGCACGGACGAGGCCGGTGTCGGCGCGATTGCCGATGACGAGCCCGAGCGCGTCGAGCAGGATCGACTTGCCGGCACCGGTTTCACCGGTCAGCACACCAAGGCCACGGGCAAAATCGAGGTCGAGCGCCTCGATCAGGACGATGTTGCGGATGGAGAGACGAGTCAGCATGTTCGCGAATCGTTCTACCTCACGAATTCGCTTTCGTCACCCGGCTTTACGCCTGTTAACGCGTTGTCTGCGGACCGTCCTGCCCGCGCCCTGTTCCGGTGCGACCCGAAGGGCGGATGCGTCAGGCGAGCAAGTTGAGCCCGGCGGCGATCCCCAGTGCCCAGACACCAAGGACAAGAGCACACAGGGCCTCGATTTCCCAGCAGCGACCCGGGCTTCGAAATTGTGCGGAGCAGCCATCTTAGCGAAACTTTCCTGAAGCGAATCAGCGCATCTCTCGCGCCGTTGCCTGCATCTTTTAACTCAACCCATAAAGTAGACAAAGTGAATTTTTGGCAATCGCAAAGAGCGCGGCGCACAGCTGCGCCGCATACGAAAAGCCCCCCGCAGCGCGAAGCTGCGGAGGGCTTGAAAACCGTTCGTCTGGCCCGTTCGCTCAGGCCGCGATGAAGTCGGGCGCGTTCTTGTCCATCAGCTTGTAGGCGCGCTCGTACCACTTCGAATTGGGGTAGTTGTTCTCGAGCACGGCGGCCGCCTTCTGGGCTTCCTCGGGAACACCGAGGGAAAGGTAGCACTCGACCAGGCGGTACAGCGCCTCGGGCGCGTGGCTGGTGGTCTGGAAATTGTCGACCACGGCGCGGAAACGCAGCGTGGCCGCCAGCCACTTGCCGCGCTGCTGGTAGTTGCGCCCGACGGTCATTTCCTTGCCCGCGAGGTGATCGTTGACCAGGTCGAGCTTGAGGCGCGCGTCGGCCGCGTACTGCGTGGTCGGATAGCGGCGGATGATGTCGGTGAGCGCGGCCTTGGCCTGCTCGGTCGTCTTCTGGTCGCGCGTCACGTCGCTGATCTGCTCGTAGTAGCACATCGAGATCAGGTAGTAGGCGTAAGGCGCATCCTTGTTGCCCGGGTGGATCGAGAGGAAGCGCTGCGCCGACTGGATCGCCTTGTTGTAATCGCGTGCGGCGTAATAGCTGAACGCGCTCATCAGCTGTGCGCGGCGCGCCCAGGGCGAATAGGGATGCTGGCGCTCGACCTCGTCGAAGAGCGCGGCAGCCTGCTTGGTGCGGCCGGTATCGAGACGCTCGCGCGCAGCGGCGTAGAGCGTGTCGACGTCGCGCGCGACGTAGGCGGTATCCTTGGCGCCGCCCGAGCCGCCACCGCAGCCGGCCGTGAGGACAAGGGCGCCGCATGCAGCGGCCAGGACAACGGGTTTGAGGCGCGAACGTTCGAACATGGCGCGTCTATAACCAGCGCGCGGCTGAACGCCAAGTGAAGTTGCGCACTGTTTTTCCACCCGCCCCTTCCCCGCCCAGCCTACTCCCAAGGCGATGCAAGCGGGCAACGCCAAGGACTTAGGGTGAAAACTTCGGCAGATGCGCCTTGCCTGCCCCCTCCAGCCTGCCATAGTGGCCCGCAATGGCCGGCAGCAACGAACTCTATTCCCCCGTCATGTCCGACGCCCTGGTCATCCTGGGCGCCGCGGGCATCGTCATTCCCGTCTTCAACCGCTTCAAGATCACGCCCGTGATCGGGTTCATCCTGGTGGGCCTCCTGGTCGGCCCGTTCGGGCTCGGCCGACATGTCTTCGAGCACCCCTGGCTGACCCACATCAGCATCACCGACCCCGGCGGGCTCGATATCTTTGCCGAGTTCGGGATCATCCTCCTCCTCTTCTCGATCGGCCTGGAACTCTCGTTCGGACGCCTGTGGGACATGCGCCGGATGGTCTTTGGCCTGGGCATGATGGAACTGGTGGTGATCGGCAGCGCGCTGACCTTCATTCTCGCCGCCATCGGCCAGGCCTTTGCCGGCGCAGTGGCGCTGGGCCTCGCGCTCTCGCTCTCCTCGACCGCGCTCGTGCTCAAGATCACCAACGCGGCGACGCCCGTGGGCCGCGCGGCACTGGCCATGCTGCTGTTCGAGGACATCGCGCTCGTCCCCATCATCTTCCTCCTGGGCGCGCTCGCCCCGCACGCCTCGGCCGACGGGATGGGCAATCTCATCCACACGCTGCTGTGGGGCGCGGCGGTCATCGCCGGACTGCTGGTGTTCGGGCGCTACCTCCTGCCCCCGCTCTTCGCGCAGGCCGCGCGCACCAAGAGCCCCGAGCTGTTCCTCGCCGCCTCGATGCTGGTGGTCATTCTCGCCTCGCTGCTGACAGCCGCGGTCGGCCTCTCGCCTATTGTGGGCTCGCTGATCGCCGGCCTCCTGATCGCCGAGACCGAGTACCATTCCGAGGTCGAGCAGATCATGGAGCCCTTCAAGGGCCTCGCGCTCGGTGTCTTCCTCATCACCATCGGCATGAGCATCGACCTCCTGGTGGTCTGGGAATACCTCTATTCGATCCTCGTCGCGACCGTGGGCGTGATCCTTCTCAAGGCCGTGGTCACGGGCGTTCTCCTGCGCCTGATGGGCGCGCGGCGCGGCACCGCGACGGAGACCGGCATTCTCATGTCGAGTCCCTCGGAGACGACCCTCATCGTGCTCTCGGCCGCCGCCACGGCGCAGCTCATCCAGCCCGGCACCAACCAGTTCTGGCAGATCGTGACCGCCATCGGCCTTACCGTCACCCCGCTGCTTTCCATGTTCGGCAAGATCGCCGCGCGCCGGGTCGACCAGGTCGAGGCCCCCCACCACCCGGCCGAGACCGAGGACAAGCCGAGCACGATCATCATCGGCTTTGGCCGCGTGGGCAAGCTGGTGGCCGACATGCTGACCCGCCACGACCGCCCCTACATCGCGATCGACACCGACACTGACTTCATCGCCGATGGGCGCGCGCAGGGCTACAACGTCGCCTTCGGCGATGCCGCCCGCGGCGATGCGATGGAGCGCCTGGGTGCCGAGAACGCGGCCGCGGTCATCCTCACCATGGACGTCCCCGTGACCGCGCAGCGCATCGTGCGCAAGCTGCGCCAGCAGTACCCCGACCTGCCGATCATCGCGCGCGCGCGCGATGCCGAGCACGCCGCCCTGCTCTACCGCGCCGGCGCCACCCACGCCGTGCCCGAGACGCTGGAAAGCTCGCTCCAGCTGTCCGAGGCCGTGCTGGTCGAGACCGGCGTGCCGATGGGCCCGGTCATCGCCTCGATCCACGAGAAGCGCGACACCTTGCGCGAACAGATCATGGAACAGGGCGGCCTTGCCGAAAAACCCGCCCTGCGCTCGGGCGTCCTCACCAAGGACCGCGAGACACCGGGAGCCGCGCAATGAGCGTTGAGGTCCGCCCTGCGCGGCGCGGCGATCTCGGCGCGATCCTCGCCCTGGAGGAGGCCACCTTCCCTGAGGAAACCTACGGCGAGATCGCGCTGCGCCAGTTCATCGACCTGTTCCCCACCCGCTTTCTCGTCGCCGAGAGCGCGGAGACGGTTGCCGGCTACGCGCTGGGCGGAATCGACGATGCGGGCGAGGGCTGGCTGCTCTCGCTGGGCGTCAGCCCGGCCTTCCAGGGCCAGGGTATCGGAACACGCCTGCTCGGCGCGGTGCTGGCGGCGCTGGACGATGCCCCGGTGATCCGCCTGACGGTCCTGCCAGGTAACGACCACGCGGTCGCGCTCTATGAAAAGAATGGATTTTCGACCGAGGCCTTGCGCCCGGACTACTATGGCCCCGGGCAGGATCGCCTGGTCATGGTGCGCACCCGCTGAGAGAGGGTCGTGCGCCGCGCTCGTTGTCCGAGCGCCCTGGCCCCCTCGCGTCTTGCCGCGCCGATAGGGGCCCGTGCCTGGATCAACAGGCTTGATTCGCGTTAACCAGATGCAACCCGTCAGTTGGTCTCGATACGAATGCAGGCATGGAAGGCACCGTCATCCTCGTCCTGCCGGTGCCAGACCTCGACGACTTCGAGATGGAGCAACTCCGCGTCGATCTCGAGCGCGAGGAATTCCCCCTTGTGCGGGAGGAAATCGAACTCGGTCGCGAACAGCGGCTCCTCATCGTCCTCGTCCGCAAAAACATCGACATACGGCATCCAGAAACCTCCTGAACGTAAAAACTAAGAGTCGGTTTCGAAACTCACGCTGACCGAGCCAAACGGCGTAGCATGAGCATGGCGGCGGCGGCGTAGAGGAAGGCTGCGGCGGATTTGAGGGTGGCTTCCACGTCCTTGGCCAGACGGCGGTTTCGATTGACCCAAGCGAAGAACCGCTCGACCACCCAGCGCCGAGGGAGGACGACGAAGCCGGACTGCCCGGCGATCTTGCTGACTATCTCGACGGTGATGCGGGTCGCCTCGGTGACACGGTGATGGTTATAGCCGCCATCGGCCCAGACCTTCTCGATGAACGGGAAGAGGCCGCGCGAGATTTGCAGCAACGCGCCGCCGCCATCACGATCCTGGACATCGGCGGTGTGCGGCTCGACAAGCAGCGGCCTGCCGTCAGTATCGACCAGAGCATGGCGCTTGCGACCTTTGATCTTCTTGCCAGCATCGTAGCCGCGCGGTCCGCCGCTCTCGGTGGTCTTGACGCTCTGACTGTCGATGATGGCTCCGCTTGGCGAGGCGTCCCTTCCGGCTCGCTCGCGATCGAGCGCGACCAGCGCATGGTTGATCCGCTCGAACAGGCATTCGTCACGAAACCGGGCAAACCAGCGGTAGACCGTCTGCCACGGCGGGAAGTCCTTGGGCAGCAACCGCCATGCAATCCCGCCGCGCAGAACGTAGAAGATGGCGTTCACGATTTCGCGCATTGGCCATTGCCGTCGCCGCCCCGTCGTGCGCGCCTCGGGAACAAATGTCGCGATCAGCGCCCACTCGGCATCGCTCAAATCCGTCTGGTAACGCTTCGAAACACGCGTATGCTGCACGCGGGTGGCTGGGGTCCACATCAAGATCTCCGGGTTGTCTGCAAAACCCCCGGAATCACACGAACCTCAGCCGCTCAACCCCTTTCGAAACGGCCTCTAAGTGAAAGTTCCTATAGCATTTTGCATAATGAAATAAATTCCTATTTCGATTTCCAGATTGCCCCGAATAGGCACAGACAAGACTTTATTACTTGTGTGCCTCAAACACGGACCACCCGGTTGCGTGGACCAGTTTCTCCAGCGCGACTTGCCCAAGGTGCGAATTGCCGCTTGCGTTGAGCCCCGGCGACCAGACCGCGATACTTGCCCGTCCCGGCGCCACGCACAGGATGCCTCCGCCGACCCCCGACTTGCCCGGAAGGCCGATGCGGTAGGCGAAATCCCCCGAATTGTCGTAGTGCCCACAGGACATCATCAGCGCATTGATACGCCGCGCCCGGCGCGCCGTGACGATCCGGCGGCCTTCGACCTGCCCCGAATCCATGAGATAGCGCCCGGCCATCGCGAGTTGCCGGCAGGACATGGAAAGCGCGCAGAAATGGAAATAGGTCCCCAGCACCTTGGCCACCTCGCCCTGGATATTTCCAAAGGCGCGCATGTAGTTGCCAAGGGCCATGTTGGTAAAACCGGTCTCTTCCTCGGCCCGCGCCACGGCGCTGTCGATCACGATCGTCTCGTCACCCGCCAGTTCGCGCACGAAGCGCAGCATCTGCCCGATCGCCTCACGCGGTTCGAGATGGCCGAGCAGCACGTCCGTGACCACGATGGCGCCCGCGTTGATGAAGGGATTGCGCGGTATGCCCCGCTCGCTCTCCAGCTGGACGATGGAGTTGAAGGCCGACCCCGAAGGCTCGCGCCCGACCCGGCTCCAGAGCTGATCGCCCACCGTACCCAGCGCCAGCGTGAGGGCGAAGACCTTGGATATGGACTGGATCGAGAACGGCTCGTGCGCATCCCCCGCCGTGTGCACCGACCCATCTTCCAGAACCACCGCGATCCCGAACTTGCCCTCCGACACACCCGCCAGCGGCGGGATATAGTCCGCCACCCGGCCGCGTTCCCGGCGGGTCGCCATGTCGGCGGCAATCTCTTCGACCAGATGCGTGATATCCATGGCAAAAATCGTCGCACAGGCCGCGCCGGGCCGCCAGCGCTAATCGCAAGGCTCCCCCCGGCCGGGAGTCTAGAGCGCCAGTCCCGGGCCACGCCCGCTAAGCCGCCCCCTACCGCGCAGGTAGCGCGTGAGAGGCACTTCCACGTGCCGGTGGAAGGCCAGGCTCACAAGCGGCACGAGCACGACCATCACCGCCACCATCACCACCAGTCCGGCCACGCCCTGGGTCAGACCCGCCGCTTTCCAGGCCTTGCTCACGAACTGCAGGACGAAGACGTGGACGAGGTAGATCGCGTAGGACGCATCGCCCTGGCGATGCAGCCAGGCGGCCCGCAGCGTAATTCCGCGCCGCTCCAGCGCCACGGCGCCCAGCACGACAAGCGCGGCGAGCATCGCCCCCCACAGATCGGGATGCGGCAACCCGACCGGAACGTAGAGCACCTCGAGCGCGCAGAGCCCCGCAGCGCCCGCGAGCATCGCGCCAATAGCCAGAGCCGGGGCCAATCCGGACGACGGAAGGCTCCGCGCGAGCAGCATCCCGAGAGCAAAGGCCAGCACGCTGTCGGCGCCCCAGTACCCGGCCAATCCCCCTGCACCGGACACCTGCGCCAGCCACAACAGGGCCAGCGCGCCGCATGCCAGCGCCACCCGCCCGCGCCGCGGCGCCAGCAGGCAGAGCGCAAAGAGCAGGTAGAAGGCCATTTCGTAGTTCAGCGTCCACCCGACCACCAGGATCGGCCGACGCACGGCGCCCAGCTCGGTAAAGTCGGGAAGGAAAAAGAGCGCAGCAAGAAGCGCATCGGGCGTGATCGCGCCCCGGTCGAACAGCCGATACCCCCCCGCGATACCAAGTGCGGCCAGCCCGGTCAGCAGCCAGTAGATCGGCACGATCCGTACGATCCGCTGGACCAGGAACGCCCCCGGGGAAGGCCCCTGCCGGTCACTGCGCGTCACCACCAGAAAGGCCGAGAGCACAAAGAAGATATCCACCCCGCGCGCGCCCAGCCCCGGAAGCTCCGGAAACCGTCCCGACGCTGTGTAATGCGCAAGGTTGTTCGCAATATGATGCGCCACAACCATGTACGCAGCCACGGCGCGCAGCGCCTGTACGTTGACCAGGACAGGGCCCGCAGATCCCGGCATCGATGTCTCGCTTAAGGATGCGGCGGGAATGCCGCGCCTCGAAGCCTACCTCGCCGTGCGCGCTCACGGGGAGTAGAAACGGCTCCATTGTGGAGCCATGACCGGGAGCATCGGCCCCGAATTAACAAGAATGAAGTCAAAAAAGAGGTTCCGAGGGCCATCGCCCTCGGGCTCCCCGAACGGGCGACCTCACCGTTCTCGGCCAACGTAGCGCGACGAAGGTGAGGTAGCCAGTTCGGGGGTCAAGGGGTAATAACCCCTTGAACAAATACGTCTTTCACCCTGCTTCCGCCAACAACGAAAAACGCCCGAGGACTAAGCCCCCGGGCGTCTATCCTGGTTCTTCACCGCAGGACGCGGCGAAGGAACAATCAGCCGGCCAGCGCGGCCTTTACCGCGGCAATCGCCTCGGCGCCCTTGGAGCCGTCCGGGCCGCCGCCCTGGGCCATGTCGGGACGGCCACCGCCGCCCTTGCCGCCCATCGCGGCAACACCGGCGCGCACCAGTTCCACGGCCGAGGCCTTGTCCTTGAGATCGTCGGTGACGGCGACCGCAATCGCGCCCTTGCCCTCGTTCACCGCGACAATCGCGGCAACGCCCGAGCCGATGCGCTGCTTGGCCTGGTCGAGCAGCCCGCGCAGTTCCTTGGGGTCGAGCCCTTCGAGCACCTGGCCCGAGAAGGTGATCCCGCCCACGTCCTCGTCCGCCGGGCCCGAAGCTGCTCCGCCGCCGCCAAGGGCCAGCGCCTTTTTGGCTTCGGCCAGTTCCCGTTCCAGCTTCTTGCGCTCGTCGAGCAGGGCCACGACGCGCTCGGTCACTTCGTCGGGCGTCGTGCGCAGCGCCGAGGCCGCGGCCTTGAGCGCTTCCTCGCGGGCGACGAGCCACTGGCGCGCGCCCTCTCCGGTCAGCGCCTCGATACGGCGCACGCCCGAGGAGACGGCGCTTTCCGAGACGATGCGGAAGAGGCCGATGTCGCCAGTCGCATTGACGTGGGTGCCCCCGCACAGTTCGACCGAGTAGGAGCGCTTGCCATCGGTGCGGCCCATCGAGAGGACGCGCACTTCATCGCCGTACTTCTCACCGAAGAGCGCCATGGCGCCCGCCTCGATGGCATCGTCCGGGGTCATCAGGCGCGTCATCACGCCCTCGTTCGCGCGGATTTCCGCGTTCACTTCGGCTTCGATGGCGGCGATGTCCTCATCCGAGAGCGCCTTGGGGTGCGAGAAGTCGAAACGCAGGCGGTCGGCCGAGACCATCGAGCCCTTCTGGGTGACGTGATCGCCCAGACGGTCGCGCAGCGCCTGGTGGACCAGGTGCGTGGCCGAGTGGTTGGCACGGATCGCGTCGCGGCGCGCGACATCGACCGACATCAGCACCGAATCGCCCAGCTTGATCGTACCGGCCGTAACCGTGCCCGACATGGCGTGGAGGCGACCCAGGGGCTTCGCGGTATCCTCGATGGTGATCGCAAGATCGCTGCCCGGAACCGCGCCGGTGATCGTACCCGCATCGCCGACCTGGCCGCCCGATTCGCCGTAGAACGGGGTCTGGTTGGTCAGCACGGTGACCTTCTCGCCCGCCTTCGCCTCGGACACTTCCTTGCCATCGACCAGCAGCGCGACAACGCGGCCCTCGCCGGTGGTGGCGGTGTAGCCGGTGAACTCGCTCGCCCCTTCGCGCTCGGCGATGTCGTACCAGATTTCGGCGTCGGCGGCCTGGCCCGAACCCTTCCACGCAGCGCGCGCGGCGGCCTTCTGCTGGGCCATCGCGGACTGGAAGCCCTCTTCGTCGACCGAAATGCCGCGCGGGCGCAGCGCATCGACGGTAAGGTCATAGGGGAAGCCGTAGGTGTCGTAGAGCTTGAAGGCGGTCTCACCCGCCAGCGTCGCGCCCTCACCCATGTCGCCGGTCGCCTCGTCGAGGAGCTTCAGACCGTTCGACAGCGTGCGGCGGAACTGGACTTCCTCACGCTCCAGCGTTTCCTCGATAAGGGGCTGCGCGCGGCCGAGTTCGGGGAAAGCCTGGCCCATTTCCGCAACGAGCGCGGGCACGAGGCGGTGCATCAGGGGATCCTTGGCGCCCAGCAGGTGCGCGTGGCGCATGGCGCGGCGCATGATGCGGCGAAGGACGTAGCCACGCCCCTCGTTCGAGGGCAGCACGCCGTCGGCAAGAAGGAAGCTGGTCGAGCGCAGGTGATCAGCGATCACGCGGTGGCTGGCACGCTGGTCGCCCTCGGCCTTCACGCCGGTCAGCCCTTCCGAGGCCGCGATGAGGTTGCGGAAGGTGTCGATGTCGTAGTTGTCGTGGACACCCTGCATGACGGCAGAGATGCGCTCCAGGCCCATGCCGGTGTCGATCGACTGGTTGGGCAGGTTGCCGACGATCTCGCCGCCCGCCTGCTCGAACTGCATGAAGACGAGGTTCCAGATCTCGATGAAGCGGTCGCCGTCCTCTTCCGGGCTTCCCGGAGGGCCGCCCCAGATGTGATCGCCATGGTCGAAGAACACTTCCGAGCACGGGCCGCACGGGCCATCATCGCCCATCGTCCAGAAGTTGTCCTTGGTCGGGATGCGGATGATGCGGTCATCGCCCAGCCCGGCAATCTTCTTCCAGAGCTCGGCCGCTTCCTCGTCGGTGTGGTAGACGGTGACGAGCAGCTTCTCCTGGGGAAGCGCCCATTCCTTCGTCAGCAGCGTCCAGGCGTTGAGGATCGCCTCTTCCTTGAAATAGTCGCCGAACGAGAAATTGCCGAGCATTTCGAAGAAGGTGTGGTGACGCGCGGTGTAGCCCACGTTGTCGAGGTCGTTGTGCTTGCCGCCGGCGCGCACGCACTTCTGCGAGGAGGTCGCGCGGGTGTAGTCGCGCTTTTCCTGGCCCGTGAACACGTTCTTGAACGGCACCATGCCGGCGTTCACGAACATCAGCGTCGGGTCGTTGTACGGGACCAGCGGCGCGGACTGGACCTGTGCGTGGCCCTTGGATGCGAAGTAGTCGAGAAAGGACCGGCGGATATCGTTCGTCGTCTGCATGCAAGCGCCGATAAGCTACCCGGGCGGGGTCGGCAAGACGCTGCGTGCGGTCAGACGGTTCGTTTTGGGCGATGAAACGGGGTTTTGTGCGGTGGGAGTGGAGACACTGCTGCTTCGGACACTCCTTACGAAGGCGGGAATCCCGTTAACGGAGTTTCCTCAGCTCTTCGAGAGCGACATCCAAATTCTCAGACATCATCGTTATCGAGGTCTTTATCGGCGAAGGTATAGGCTCTCCATTGTAAATCAAAGTTGATCCAAGCTCCAATCTCGTAAGTGCCAATCGAAATTCAGGATCGATCGTCTCAATTTGAGAGATTCGCGAACTGAAGTTGCGAACACACGTCGCATATACCCCCAGCTCCCGACGGAGTTGCGGCTTATTTAATTTCGCGGAATCACCGATCAGCTCGGACGCAGCGCTATGGAGCCTTTCCGCAAGGCTGATACAATCTTCGATCAAACGTGATCTGCGAACAGCTTCGAGTTCTGCCTGCTGGTCTTCTATCCTATCGGCACGCTTGGACTGACTGATCGCGATCCACGAAGCCGCAAAGACTGACAACAGACCGCCAGCTGCAGAAATCCACGCTGGCAGATCTGAACTCACTCAGCGGCATCCCGCACGAAGTAGCTCGCCAGTTCGACGTGGGTGGACCAGCGGAACTGGCCGACGGGGCGCAGTTCGACGAGGCGGAAGCCTGCCTCGATCAGGCGCGCGCCGTCGCGTGACCAGCTCGACGGGTTGCACGAGATGTAGACCACGCGGTTCACGCTCGAATCCGCGATGCACTCCACCTGCTCGCGCGCGCCGGCGCGGGGCGGGTCGAGGAGGACGGCTTCGAACTTGGACAGTTCATCGGCCATGAGCGGGTTGCGGAAAAGATCGCGGTGGGCGCTGAAGACCGGGCACTGGGCGCGGTCGGCGCCCGACTTGCCGGCAAGATGCACGTCGCGCGCGGCTTCGGCGGCAAAGACCTTGCAGGTTGGCCCCGCCAGCGCGAGGGCGAATGTGCCAAGGCCGGAGAACAGGTCGGCCACGGCGGCCGCATCGCCGATCCATTCGCGCGCGGCCGAGACGAGCGCGTCCTCGCCGTCCTTGGTCGCCTGAAGGAAGGTTCCGGGCGGAAACGGCACCGGCGTATCGCCCAGCGTCACAGTGACGGGCGCGGGCTCCCACACGGTCTCGTAGCCATAGCCACCGTCCATGGTGAGGCGCGCGAGGCCGTGGCTTTGCGCGAAGTCCAGCATCGCCTCGGCCGCGGCCAGGCCCTCGGCGGTGAGGCCCTTGACGCCCAGGTCCACGCCCTGGTCGACCAGCGTCATCTCGATGTCGCAGGCCATGCGCGGCATCGCGTTCGGAGAGGACTTGGCGTTCTTGCCCCCCTTCCCGCGCGGGCCCTTCTTGACCGGCGCGGCCTTGCCCATGGTGATGAGCAGCTTGCGGATCGGGCCCAGCAGCGCGGTGATCTCGGGGACGAGAACCGGGCACTCCTCCAGCTCGACGAGCCGGTGCGACTTGGCTTCCCGAAAGCCGATGACGATGCGCCCGCCCGAGCTTTCGGCGCGCAGCGACGCACGGCGGCGCGCGCCCGGCGGCGAAAGATAGGGCGCCGTAATCGTCTCCGCGCCCAGTTCCTGAGAGGAGGAGGCGTTGGCCACGCGCGCCTCGACGAAGCCCTCCAGCGTTTCGGCATCGAGCTGCTGGAGCTGGCAGCCCCCGCAGCGTCCGAAGTGCTTGCAGGCTGGCTCGATGTGGTGCGGTCCCCATTCGAGGGTACCATCGGCGCGCAGGATATCGCCCGGCGCCGCGCCCCAGGCAAAGCGGCCCGAGGCGGTTACACCGTCGCCCTTGGAGGCGATTCGCAGGATTTCTTCGTTTTGCTCGTTCACAGGCAGGCCGCTAGCGCAGCCTGTATCGTTTCGGCAAGCTGCGATGCGGTGAAAGGCTTGGGCGCAAGCCGCGCGGCCTCGCCGTGGAGCCATACGCCCTCGCACGCTGCCACGAACGGATCGAGGCCCGTCGCAAGGCGGCTGGCGATGGTACCCGCGAGCACGTCGCCGGTTCCCGCGGTCGAGAGCCAGGCCGAGGCGCGCGGTGCGCAGGCCAATTGCCCCTCCGGCCCGGCGATCACCGTGTCCGGCCCCTTGGCGACAATCACCATGCCGCTCGCGCGGGCCAGCGCCACGGCGCGTTCGATGCGGGTGGTGCCTTCCTCGCACGCAAACGCGCGTTCGAGCGCGACCAGTTCGCCCTCGTGCGGGGTGGCGATGAGCGGCGCGCTGCGTTCGGCGAGAAGGCGCGGGCCCAAGAGCACCAGCGCATCGGCGTCGAGGACAACCGGCACCGGATCGGCCAGAGCAATGGCCAATCGTTCCCGCGCCGCGCCGTCGCGGCCAAGACCGGGGCCAACCAGAATCGCGGCGTTGCGGTGGTCGGAGAGAAGGTCCGAAACAGGTCCGGTTTCGACGACAAGATCGCTCGGGCAATTGCGCTTGTCGGCGGCGAAGAGCTTGACGTAGCCCGCCCCGGCCCCTTGCGCGGCGGTGCTGGCAAGGATCGCCGCGCCCGGCATCGCGCCGCCCACGACCGCAAGCAGCCCGCGCGTGTACTTGTGCGCGTCGGCCGGGGGGGCCGCAATCTCCGGCCGCGCGATGGCCTGCGCCGCGTCCGCAACCGGCGTCACACCGATGGGTACGAGCCGAAGTGCCCCCATGCGCGCGCTTGCGGGCATCAGGAAGTGCGCAAACTTCCACGCGCCAAGCGCGAGGGTCAGGGTGTAGGCGGGCAGATCCTCGTTCAAGAGCAGGCCGGAATCGGACGCAATGCCGCTGGGCATATCGACCGCGACCGCCTTGGCATGGCGCGCGGCAAGATTGGTTACAAGCTCGCGGTGCGCGTCCTCCAGCGGGCGCGAAAGGCCGCTGCCGAAAAGGCAATCGACGAAGACCTCGCCGCGCGGAAGGTCGCCCTCACCCTCGTGCACCTCGCCCTGGTAGAGCGCGCGGGCGATCTTCGCCGCTTCGGTTGCGGGCGCCATCGGCGCGATGACCACGACCTGGCCGCCGCGCCGCCGCAGGCTTTCGGCGATGACATAGCCATCGCCGCCGTTGTTGCCCGGCCCGCACAGCACGCTCACCGCATTGCCGCCCGAGACGCGCCAGACCCAGGCCGCCGCGCCCTGCCCGGCCCGCTGCATCAGTTCATCGACCGAAATGCCGTCAGCGATCAGCGCCTCTTCGGCGGCGCGCATCTGCGCAACGGTCAGGATCTGGTCGGAGGAGGCGTAAGTATCAACGTGGGTCATGGCTCTTCATCGTTACCGGAAAGAGATAGCGGTCGGCCCCCAGCGTCACTTCCATACGGTCCTCGCCCAGCCGCGCGACGATGGCGTCAGCCCCGTCGCTGGGGGCAAGCCCGGATCCATCGGTCTGGACGTCGAACCGGCGAAAGCCCCCATCGGGGTGGCGCACCACGAGGGTGAGGACACCGCCGCGCACCACGCGCTCGACCGCGCAGACGGGTTTGAGCTCTGTCGCCCCCGCCAGCGCGCAGGGGATGTGCTCCTCGCCCTCGGCCACCTCGGGCGGCGTATCGGAGGAGGAACAGGCCGCAAGCCCGCCCACGGCAAGCAGCAGGGCAATCATGCCCCTGCCGCCTGCCCTGGACCGGCTGCGTGCCATGCGCGTTATCCTCAGCCGCGCTTGAGCTGGGTGACGTCGCGCACCGCGCCCTTGGCGGCGCTGGTGGTCATCGCCGCGTAGGCCTGCAGCGCGGCGGAAACCTTGCGCTTGCGCGGGTGGACCGGCGACCAGGCGTCCGGCCCGCGGGCGTCCTGCGTGGCGCGGCGCGCGGCCATTTCCTCGTCGCTCACCATCAGGTTGATGGTGCGATTGGGGATGTCGATCTCGATCGTGTCGCCGTTCTCGACAAGGCCGATCTCGCCGCCCTCGGCCGCCTCGGGCGAGACGTGGCCGATGGAGAGGCCCGAGGTGCCGCCCGAGAAGCGCCCATCGGTGAGGAGCGCGCAGGCCTTTCCGAGGCCCTTCGACTTGAGGTAGCTCGTCGGGTAGAGCATTTCCTGCATGCCCGGCCCGCCGCGCGGACCTTCGTAGCGGATCACGACGACGTCGTTTTCCTTGACCTGGCCGCCCAGGATCCCGGCCACGGCCGCGTCCTGGCTTTCGTAGACGCGTGCGGTGCCGGTGAACTTGAGGATGCTCTCGTCCACGCCCGCCGTCTTCACGATGCAGCCATCGCGCGCGATGTTGCCGAACAGCACGGCAATGCCGCCATCCTGGCTGAAGGCGTGCTCCTTCGAACGGATCACGCCGCCTTCGCGGTCAAGGTCGAGTTCCTTCCAGCGGTTGGCCTGGCTGAACGCGGTCTGCGTCGGCACGCCGCCGGGCGCGGCCTTGTAGAAGTTCTGCACGCTTTCATCGTTGGTGCGGCTGATGTCCCAGCGGTTGAGCGCATCGCCCAGCGTCCGGGCGTGGACCGTCGGGCATTCCGAGTGCAGCAGGCCCGCGCGGTCAAGCTGGCCCAGGATCGCCATGATGCCGCCTGCGCGGTGCACGTCCTCCATGTGGACGTCGGCCTTCGCGGGCGCGACCTTGGAGAGGCAGGGAACCTGGCGCGAGAGACGGTCGATGTCGGCCATCGTGAAATCGACGCCCGCTTCCACGGCGGCGGCCAGAAGGTGCAGCACGGTGTTGGTCGAACCGCCCATCGCGATATCGAGGCTCATCGCGTTCTCGAAGGCTTCGAAGCTGGCGATGGCGCGCGGCAGGACGCTCTCGTCATCCTGCTCGTAGTAGCGCTGGCACAGGTCGACGGCGAGACGGCCCGCTTCCTTGAACAGGCGCTCACGGTCAGCGTGGGTGGCGAGCGTCGAGCCGTTGCCCGGCAGCGAAAGGCCCAGCGCCTCGGTCAGGCAGTTCATCGAGTTCGCCGTAAACATGCCCGAGCACGACCCGCAGGTCGGGCAGGCCGAACGCTCGATCGCGGCGACTTCCTCGTCGGAATAGCTCTCATCGGCCGCGGCAACCATCGCATCGACGAGATCGAGCGCGGTTTCCTTGCCCTTCAGCGTCACCTTGCCCGCTTCCATCGGGCCGCCCGAGACGAAGACGACGGGGATGTTGATGCGCATCGCGGCCATCAGCATGCCCGGCGTGATCTTGTCGCAGTTGGAGATGCAGACCATCGCATCGGCGCAGTGCGCGTTGACCATGTACTCCACGCTGTCGGCGATGAGATCGCGGCTGGGCAGCGAATAGAGCATGCCGTCATGGCCCATGGCGATGCCGTCATCGACCGCGATGGTGTTGAATTCCTTGGCGACACCGCCCGCAGCCTCGATCTCGCGCGCGACCAGCTGGCCCAGGTCCTTGAGGTGGACGTGGCCCGGCACGAACTGCGTGAACGAGTTGACGACAGCGATGATCGGCTTGCCGAAGTCGCCATCCTTCATGCCGGTCGCACGCCACAGGCCACGCGCGCCTGCCATGTTGCGGCCGTGGGTCGACGTGCGGGAACGAAAGGCGGGCATGGGTACACTCCGAAAGGTCTGGCCAGCTGCCTGGCCGCAAGGTCTGGGCTATGCGCGCCGGGACGATCTCCCGCGCGCGGATCATGGGGCGCCCCTACGCCAAAAGGTGGAGCGCCGAAAGGCATAAAATTTCACACGAAGGGCCGAAGGCTTGCCGGATCGTACACAAGCCCCCTACCACCACCGGGCCCCGTGCCTAGCTCTCGGGCGCGTCTCCGAAGCGGTTGGGGCCCGCCGTCCCGGGCAGCGCCAAGAAAATCAGCAGCGTTGCCAGCGCACCCAAGTAGCCCAGGTTCGACAGCATCAGGAGCGCGAAGCGACCAAATCCCGGCACCTCCCCCTGCCGCGCGGCGGAAAACAACGGATAACTGAGGGCAAGTCCCATGACATAGAATGGAACCGGAAGGAGCGCCCAGCGGCCCGTCCGGTTGCCGTCATGGAGCCGCCGCACCACCGCCGCCCCAAGCAGGATGACCGCAATCAGCGTCGCGACGGCCCCCAAGGTGAGCACCGCGGCCATGTCGGGCATGAATTCGGGGTGCGCCCCCTCGATCTCTATGCGCACGTGCCCCGGCCCGCGCGAGATCGTGGAGCTTTCGGGATGTTCGCGGGCAAAGCGCTCCATGCGCGCGAATGTGGCGGAAAAGATCGGCACGGCCACTGCGGCGGCCAACGCGACAAGGCCTGCAGCGACAAGCGCGAACCACAGCCAGAAGCTGCGCTGCCCCTCACGCCCGGAGAGACGCCCCAGGTTGCAAATATGATAGGCTATCATGGATGCCCCTCGTCCGATGCAAGGCAGGGTTAGCGGGCCCCGGCTGCACCGTCCAACGCTTTCGCATTCCTAGGGAATGTCGCGCATTTTGCATCGCAGCAGATAGTTCGCTATCCTTCCTCCATGGAACCCGTCGATCGCCTCGTACTGGAACCGGAAGAGCAGGAGTGGCTGGACCTTGCGCGGGTCTGGATCAAGGGCCACTTCGCCAGTGATCCCGAAGATGCCTATTCCTCGGTTGACGGAAAGCTGGCCGTGGTGCGCGCGAACCTTGCGCAAGGCTGGGTCGGCCCCGACGACACCTGGAAACTGCAGTCGCTGGGCATCGCGATGGGCGATGCGCTCGCGCAGGATCTCATGCTCGACTGGGTGACCATCGACGACGAGTTCGGACGCCAGCCCGCGCTGCACTGGCCGGGCACCTCGATCGTGTGCTTTCCCCTCACCATGATCGCCCAGCGCGTCGAAGAGGGCGAGCATGTCGATATCGACACCATGTACGAGACGACCCGCGTGCAATTGAACGAAATAGCGTTCTCGGGCGATGTCGAATAGGCATTGCGATATACCGGCACTTGTATTTTCGCATGCTTCGTGTATATAAGGCGTCAAGTCGCCAATAATCGCGGTGACGATTGCCGAGACATCTCACGATTTCGGCTTTCCCCTCTCGCCAGTTGAATTTGCCCTGGAGCCAAGCTCCTCGCAGATTTTTCATCTGCCACGGCAACCACTTGGCGACAGACGCGTTCACAACACGCCGGAGCCTGATCCACCCGGACAGCTCCACCTTCCAGCGGACGTTCCGACCGTTTGCGCAGCGCTTTGCGTGCCCGACCGCACCAGATGGGTCCATCCCGGTTCGGCTCGGTCTTGCAACACAGCTGCAAACAGGCTGTCATCCAAACGTCCACGAAGGCTGCTACACAGTCCTTGAAGACACCCGCGCCCGACACGGCGCACAGACCATTGAAGAAGGAGGCAGGACGAACCTGCCGCACGAAACGAATATGAAGTACAAGAACATGCACCTCGAGAGGAACTCCGCCCTGCCCCACCACCGCGCGATGGTTCGCGCCAGTGCGGCGCAGGATTCCAAGGGCAGCCCCGCGCTGATCCCGACGTCCGAACTCCAGCGGCTCGTCGCCGGGATGGTCGACTGACCAGGCCCAGCACCTGCCCCCTCGGACACAGCCGCTTCATCCGCCCATCCCGCCCCGCCAACCAGGAGAACACGACATGGACCTCAACAAGGCCTACGCCGCGCACCAGCGCGCCCTGATGGCGGCGGGCATGGCCACCGACCCGCAGGCGCGCCGTGAACGCCTCGCCGATGCCGCGCGCATCGCGACACGCATCGGCAGCTTCCAGCAGGACCTCGGCGCCGCCGCGGCCCAGGCCTGGATGCACACGCCCAGCGCCGCACCGGCCCACCTCGAAGCCGGCCTGCACGGCGCCGCCGCGCGCTAACGCACGGCCGGAACCTGCAAAGACCAGAAGACGCGGACGGCCCGACCGGCCCCCGCGTCGCTAGCGGCACGCCCTGACGCAGTATCATAAGGCGCCGGAAGCACGACTTGCCGGCGCCTTATTCGTGCCGTCTGCACACCCGCCTAGTACAGATCGCTGCGCAAGCGGCCGGAATGGCGCGCCTCCTCGAGCCAGTCCTCGGACATCGATGCACGCAGAACCGCAAGCGCGGCCTCTCCCATGGCAAGCCGACCGCACAGCACCACGGCCCCAGCAGGGGTCAGGAAATCGCGAAGATCGGCGCTGTTGGCGGCAAGGATGTCGGGAACGCGCACACCGTCCTGACGCGAGAGAGCCAGATCGAGGCGGTGAAAGCGGCCCTCCTCGTGCCACGCGCGCATTTCGCCAAAAAGACCGGAGGCATCCGCCTCACCCCGCTCACCAAAGATGAGCCAGCACGCCCGGCCACTCGCCATGGCCTCGAGCAGGTGCGGGCGCAGCCCCGCCCAGCCCGAGCCCGCGCCGATAGCCAGGAGTGGGCCTGTTCCCGGCGGTGGCCGGAAGCCCGCATGAGCGCGTATCCGGGCGCGGACACGGCCCGTCCCCACAGGCAGCGAGGTCAGCAGCCCCGAACCGCGCCCGGGCACCCCCTTGTCGATCACACGGCGCACAAAGAGAACTAGCTCCTCTCCGCCGCACCGGTTGGCGATCGAATAATCCCGCAGGTGCCCATCGGGCGTATGAAGTTCGAACAGGTCGCCGATGCCCCACGCGGGAAGGAGGCCATCTTCGGGGCGCAGGGTCAGGCGAAACAGACCTTCGCTCGCGCCTGTTTGCGCCCCCTCGCCGACGGGCCCGGCCACGCACGCACGCGAGTCGATCCGCCATTCGCGCGGCGCGCTATCGAGTTGACCTTCGGCCATACCCCCGACACCTTCGCGCCGCAGCACCGCGTCCCACTGCGCCAGGTCATCGGGGGCAAGATCGTCCACCGTGACATAGGCGGTCACCTCGGCAGCCATGGCCTCGCACCAGGTCCTGAGGCGCTCCCCGAAGGCGCAGAAGTGCGTATAGCGTCGATCCCCCAGCGCCAGGATGGCCACCTGCACTCCGGTCAGATCGACGTCGTCCTCTGCAAGAGCGCGGTCAAGATCCCCCGCATCGTCGGGCGCATCGCCGTCGCCACTCGTCGCGACCACGAAGAAGACCCGGTCTGCTCCGGCAAGATCGGCCAGGTCGAGACGGTTCGCACACACGAGCCGCGCCTCCGGGTCCACACGAAGCACGGCCGCGTGCGTCGCCTCGGCTATTTCCTGCGCATGCCCGGTCTGGGAGGCGTAGACGACGAGGTGGGATGCCCCGCCAAGCGCCACGCGCGGGCGCTTGCGCAGGCACAGCCAGGTCAGGCCCAGCCATGGAGCGATCAGGGCAGCGAGAATGAGCCAGTCGGTGAAGGTGTCACGCATGGGCCGGAAATGTCCTCAAGGCAGGAGCGCAAGGGTGCGGTGGCAGGCGATCAGCCCCTCGGGGAAACACGAACATGGCCCAGCTCGCGGTGGCCCTGCGCGGAGGCGGCACGGACCTGACCGCCCCGGATGACAACGGGCACGTTCACGACTTCGCGGCCCGCCTTCTCGCGTGCGGCCTCGACCACAAGTCGGTAGGTGCCGTCGCCCAGCCCGGCGAGGCCCTTGATCGCGATGGTATGGCGTCCCGCCGCGCGGGTAGGCGCGGAGATGCCGTCCGCCGGCATGGTCATGTCCCGCCCGCGCTTGCGCCACCACGTGCGCAGTTCAGAGAGCCAGCGCGACCCGATTCGGCTCTGGTCATGGAGTACCGCAGAGACCGCCAGGGGCTTGCCGCTGGCCTCCTCCAGCCAGGCCGCAAGGTAGGGCTTGCGATAGTTGGGGTCCGAAACGCGGGGAAGCTCAATCGTGACCGCCCCGCTCTGCGCCTGAACACCGGCAGGAAGCGTGAATGCGGCCGCCGTCAGGGTCGTGGTGGCCAGGGTGGTCTTACGCATCGAATTGCTTTCCTTGAATTTTTGGTGAAGCCGGAGCGGTGCGGAGGCGCGGAATGCCCCGGCCGAACATGGCGTGGAGACGCCCGGGTGCCCCGCTGCCGTTCTCACCCAACTGGCGCGGCCCACCCTTAATATGCAAATGCGAGTCACTTGCATTAATGCAAGGTAGCTATCCAGAGCTGGAATTGAAGTCAACGTCCAGCCGGCCCACGGCGCAGCAGACCCACCCGCCTGAGCCTGTCGCAATTTCGGTGCGACGCCATCACTTGGGCCCGGCAGCTACCTCCCGAATACTTCCCGGCGGCTCCTAACAGCGTGACGCGCGAAAGCGGGCCCTGGTATTCGCGCCTCCTGCAAGACCGGCTTCGTCGGGAGCTCCCGGCACCAGCCCAGCCGATTGGGCAATCGCCATAAATGCTCTTGCGAGTCATTATCACATATGTGTACGTGAACGCCGCTAATGCGAATCACTTGCACTATTTTGACAGCCCGCCAGCATTCGGGCTCAGGGGGAAACACATTGCGACCTGACCTTCGTTCCGCCGCCACTCTTGGCGTTTCGGTTCTTGCTCTCGCGTCCATCGCGGCGCCCTCGCTGGCCCGCGCCCAGGACACGGACGAGCGGTCTGCCGAGCAGGCACGCGAGAAGGCGGACGGCGAATTTCTGGGCACGATCGACATCGGCGAAAGCACGCGGGCCATCCGCACCGACACCGCCACGCCTATCACCTCGATCAATCGCGAGGAAATCGAGGATCGCCAGGCCAATACGATTGCGGAGCTGATCGATTCGATCCCCGGTGTCACGATCGTCAACGGCTCGACACCGATCGGCTCGGGCATCAACATCCGTGGCTTCGGCGCGACCGGCACCTACGGCACCGACCAGAAGGTTCTCGTCCTCGTGGACGGCGCGACCAATGGTTCCGAAGAGCTCTACCGCATCGGCACCCAGCTCTTCACCGACCCGCTCCTCTACAAGAGCGCCTCGGTGCTGCGCGGGACGGTGGGCAGCTTCGAGTACGGGTCCGGCGTGATCGGCGGCACCGTGATCCTCGAGACCAGTGACGCCTACGATTACCTCGGCGGAAAGACCGGCTTCACGGTCAACCAGAACCTTTCGGGCGCCAGCAACGGCGGCGGCTTTGCCACCTCCACCACACTGGCCGCGATGCCCAGCGAGAACGTCGAGTTCCTGGCCAACTACAGCTACCGCACGAGCGGCAACCAGGAAGATGGCCACGGCGAGCGGATCGAGAACAGCGCCTTCTCGCTCCCCAGCTTCCTTGTGAAGGGCGCGGTCCACTTCGGCGCGGACAACGCGCATACCCTCAAGGCCAGCTTCAGCCAGACCACGACGGCCGAGCGCGACAAGCCCTACGACAGCTTCGGCACGACCGGCGGCGTCTTCGGCAACGTCGATCGCGACACCAAGTCCAGGAACCTTGTCGTGGGCTACTACTACGAGCCCCTCGGCACCGACGCGATCAACCTCAGCCTGGTCTACACCCGCGCGCAGCAGGACATCGAACAGTCCTACATTCCCTACTCCTCGCCCGTCTTCGGAGAGGTGGGGACCCCGGTGACCGATGCCGACCAGCGCTATGTCACCTCCAAGGTGACGCTCAAGAACGCGGCGCTCTTTGCAACCGGCAGCGTCCGCCACAACCTGCGCGTCGGTCTGGAGTACATCGACAAGGACCGCCTGGACGCGAGCTCCGCGCCGGGGGGCACGGACCGGCGCATGGCGGCCTTCGCCGTCGATGAAATCGGCCTCTTCCGCGGCTTCACGGTGACGCCTGCGGTCCGCTGGGAAACCTCGAACGTGAAGGGCGAGCTCGATGACGGCTCGAACGCCAGCTACACCAACGAGGGCCTGATGGGCGGGGTCTCGGCGCGTTACGAACTGCCCTTCGGATTCTCCGTCTTCGGGTCCTGGGCAAAGACCCGTTCGATGCCGATCATCGATGACCTCGAAAACGTCGCCTACATGAACCAGCCGGAAAAGAGCCGGAGCTGGGAAGCGGGGGCGGCCTTTGACCGCACGGGCATCTTCACGCCGAATGACCGCTTCGCCATCAAGGCCAACTATTACGACACCGACCTGACCGACAACACGTCATACTCGGGCGTGGCCGAAGTCTATCTCGAGGGTGTCGAGATCGAAGCCTCCTATGCAACGCCGAGCGGCTTCTATCTCGATTTCAATGGCAACATCGTAAGCGGCACCCAGCTTTCGACCGGGGGCGCGCTGAGCGACTGGGGCAACCTGCCCCAGAACACTTACCAGCTCGCCCTGGGCAAGCGCTTCGGGGACCACCTCGACGTGCGCTGGGAAGGCGTGCTGGCCGAGGATCTCGATACCGATGGAACGGTCGAGCAGGGCTACGACGTGCACAACCTGCGCGCCTCGTTCTCGCCCGAAGTCGGCTTCCTCAAGTTCCTCACCTTCCGGGTCAGCGTCGAGAACATCTTCGACACCTACTACGTGCCCGCGCTCGCCACGCGCCCGGCCCTGGGGCGCAATTTCAAGGGCGCGGTTTCCGTCCAGTTCTGAGCGACAAAGGAGGCGCAGGCGATGTATCCGGCACAGGCATCACGGTGGGATCGGCAGCGACTGGCGGGGCTTGCCGGCTCGGCGCTGGTCAACGGCGGGATCCTCGCGATCTTCGTCGGCCTTGCGAGTGGGGCCGTGCACGATACCGGCGCGGGCCCCTCGCTGACCGTGATCGCCTTCAGCCAGGCCGGGGAGACACAGGGCGCGGCCCAGAGCGCCGAGACATCTGCCGCCGAGCCCTCCGCGCCGCGCCCTCCGCGCCCGCAAATGGCGCAGCCGGAGGTTTCCCAGACCGCTCCTGCCCGCAGCGCGCAGCCCCCTGCCCTCCCCGACCGGGCGCACGAGGCCCCGCAGCGCGAAGATCGACCCGTGCGCGCGGACCTCGCTCTGACGCCCCCCGCCGTGCGGATCGCAGCTCCGGCCCCTTCACCAGGTTCCGCCAGCCCGCACGAGGCCGACGCCAAGCCCTCCGAGCCCGGAGCGGCCAGCAGCCGCGCACAGGTCAGCACGAACCCAGGCGAAAGCCGGGCGCAGGTCGGCGGCGGCGCGGCGAAATACGCAGCTGCCGTCATGCGCCACCTCATGCGCTACCGCAGGCAGAACACGGTCGGGGCGGGCGCGGCCTACATTCATTTCACCGTGATCGAGGACGGGCGCTGCCGCGACATCGGCGTGGCGCGCAGTTCCGGCTCGTCGCGCTTCGATCACGCCGCGATGCAGCTGGTGCGCCGCGCCGCGCCCTTCCCCCAGCCCCCGCACGGTGAGCCCCGCAGCTTCAATTTCGAGATCACCGGCTCGTGAGCCGTCCCCCAACACCAGGAGGTTTCCCATGACAGTCCCAAGAGGCACCCGCTCCGCGCGTACGCCCCTGGCGCTGGCCGCCTTGGCCGCGCTTCTTCCTCTTCCGGCGCTGGCCCATACCGGGTTCATGCTGCCCAATGTCTTCGTCGCCAACACCGAGCGCATGGTGACGCTGGAAAGCGCCTTCACCGAAGACTTCTTCCATCCCGAGATCGCCCTGGAATCGGAGGATTTCCATGTCATCGGGCCCGACGGCGAACGCACCGCCTTCGACCGGATCTCGGGCCACAAGCAGGTCACGATCCTCGAGGCCGGGATGGAGGGCGAAGGCACCTATCGCTTCACCAGCGGCGTGCGTCGCGGTCGGACCGGCAAAATGGCCATGGCCAAGGGCGAATGGGTGCCGGTGCGCGGGGACGACCTTCCCGAAGGCACCGAATACGTGAAGACCAGCCAGACCGAGACCGTCTCGGACGTCTATGTCTCGAAGAAGGGGCCGACCCGCGCGCCGGTCGATGTCCATGTCGGGCGCCTGGAAATCCACCCGATCACGCATCCCAGCGATCTCTATGTCGACGGACCCTTTGCCTTCGAGGTGCTGTTCGATGGCAAGCCGCTCGCAGGCCAGGAACTGAGCCTGGACAGGGGCAACGCGCGCTACGAACAGGTCAAGCCGCACAGGGCCCTGACCACCGACGCGGACGGGAAAGCCGAACTCCGCTTCGAGGCCCCCGGTGTCTACATCCTGATGACCCGCCACCGCGCCGATGCCCCGGCGGGGGCCGAGACGGATATCCGCAGCTACACCACCAGCCTCACCTTCGAGGTCCAGTCCTGATCCTTTTGCGCACGGCGCGCCCCCACACACGAAGGAAGTATCCCATGACAACGAAGACAACCAAAGCGGCGCTGGCCGCCCTCACCGCCCTCGCAGCCCTGAGCGGGCCTGCGCTGGCCCAGGACGGCGACAGCGTCACCATCGGCACGCGCGCGACCGCCAGCGGCCACAGCAAGACCAGCTTTCTGGAGACCTATGACACAAATGGCGACGGCAAGGTCTCGCTGGCCGAGTTCACCGCCGGGCGCGAGGCGAAGTACAAGTCCTTCGATCTGGATGGCGACGGACAGGTCTCCGAGGCCGAGTACGTCGAAGAGTATCGCGCGCGCCTCGATGCCGAACTGGCGCGCCGCCGCAGCCTGCAGATCCGGCAGACATACGTGCGCTACGGCGTGCTCGACACCGATCACGACCAGAACATGAGCCTTGCGGAATTCCAGGAATCCGGCAGCCGCATGTTCAAGCGCCTCGATACGAACGGCGATGGCGTGATCGACGAAAAGGACACCTCGGACCACTACTGATACCAGCCATCGGCGCACGAACGGCGTCCTGCCGGAGCCCCGGCCCTGGCAGGACGCGAGGAGACTGTCCGGCCCCGAAGCGGCCGTCGCGAGGCCTATTGCTTGGGAAGATAGCGTTTCAGGCGCTCGGGCCGCTGCGGGATCGGGACATCGGGATCAAAGACCGCCACCTTTGCCCCGCTCCTGGCGAAGATCTCCTGCAGCAGGGCAAGCGGGTTTCGTGTCATTTGACCCGTCGTCAGGCGATCTCGAGAGCCACCTGGTTGCACACCCGGATAAGGCGTTCGGCCCATTGCGCCTGCCCCTGCTCGTCCGAAATCAGGTCCTGCCGGATCTCGAGATAGAGGTAGGGGCGCCCTTCGCTTTCGACGTGGCGTTCGATGGCTGCGTTGTAGATCTTGCCCGAGTAGGGCTCCTGATCGCCAACGACGAGCCCCTCTTCCTCGAACAGGCGCGTGGCGATGCGCGCGCCGCGATCGTCCACATCGTAGAGAACTCCGCAGTGCCAGGGCCGGGTCTCGTCGGGCCTCGTTGCCATCTGCGGGGTAAAGCTGTGCAGGATCAGCGTGAGCTGGGGCGGTTGCTCGTTGAGGAGCGCAGTCAGCGCGTCATGGAAGGGATGGTGGAAGCGCGCGAGGCGCGCCTCGCGGTCGATGCCGACATTGCCGGGAATGGCGCGGCCATCGCTCGTCTCGGGGATCGCGGCGGGATCGTCCACGGTGCGGTTGGTGTCGCAGACAAGGCGGCTGACATTGCCGAGCAATGCGGCGGTGCCGGGCCGCGCGCACATCCGCTCGGCAATCTCGGCAACGCCGATGTCGATGGCGATGTGCTCGTCCATCAGTTCAGGCGCGATGCCCAGGTCAATATCGCCGGGCACGCGGTTCGAGGCGTGATCGGCAACGACAAGGATGCCCCCGAAGCGGGGCGTGCCGACGATGCGGTAGCTTTCGGTCTCGGTCGTGGTCTGCATGGCTCTGTCCTAACGCAGCTTGCCCGCCATTTGCCACCAGTTCCCGTGCATTTGCGCCAGTTTTTCCGCCGCTTCGTCGCGCGCATCAAGACTGTCGTAGAGCGCAAAGCAGGTCGCGCCCGAGCCGGACATGCGCGCAAGGAAGGGGCCCGTCGCCTCCAGCGCGGCCAGCACGTCGCCGATCACGGGGCATATTTCGAGCGCGGGGCCTTCCAGATCGTTGCGGCCCTCAAGGGCAATCGCGCGCAGGGAACCTTCGGTCGGCATGGCGCCCCGGTCCACGCCGTCCCAGGCCTTGAACACAGGCCCTGTCGGCACCGCCTCGCGCGGGTTGACGAGAAGCACCGGACAGCCCGCCAGGTCGTTTTCGTCAACTTCGGCAAGGTCGGTGCCCGTGCCCGTCCCGATGCAGGCGCGCGAGAGGACGCAGGCGGGCACGTCCGCGCCCAGCTTTGCCGCGCGCGCGTGCCAGTCTTCGGGCAAGCCGTGCGCGCGCTCGACCATGCGGAACACCGCGCCCGCATCGGCGGAACCACCGCCCAGCCCCGCCGCAACCGGCAGGCGCTTTTCCAATGTCACCGACCACCCCTTACCGTGCGGCAAGGTGCCCAGCGCCTGCGCGACGATGTTGTCGAACGGGTTCATCAGGCTCCCGACGAATTCACCGCGCACTTCCAGCAGGTCCTCGCCCGCCGGGGTCACGGACAGCCGGTCGCCATCGTCGACGAAGGCGAAGAGCGTCTCCAGTTCGTGGTACCCGTCCTCGCGGCGGCGACGCACGTGGAGGGCAAGGTTGATCTTGGCGTAGGCGGTTTCGTTCATGCCCCTGTCCCTGAAACGACAGGAGCGCCGGGGCAAGCCCCGACGCTCCACAATCGTCCGTCATCCGGCGATAGGCCCGATCACATGTTGGGATAGTTGGGCCCGCCCCCGCCTTCCGGCGTGACCCATTCGATGTTCTGGGTCGGGTCCTTGATGTCGCAGGTCTTGCAGTGGACGCAGTTCTGCGAATTGATCTGGAGCTTGAGGGCATCGCCGCCCGCGCTCTCATCCGCCACGAACTCGTAGACGCCTGCCGGACAGTAGCGCGCCTCGGGCCCTGCGTAGACCGGCAGGTTGACCTTGGTCGGGATCGCCGGATCCTTGAGCTGCAAGTGGCAGGGCTGCTCTTCCTCGTGGTTGGTGAACGAGTAGGAGACGCTGGTCAGGCGATCAAAGCTGATGACACCGTCGGGCTTGGGATAGTCGATCGGCTTGTAGAGGTCCGCGCGCTGCAGGCACGAGGCGTCGGTGTGGTGCTTCATCGGCTTGGTGATGCCAAAGCCGAAAAGCGTGCGCAGCCACATGTCCGCACCGGCGAGCACCGTGCCCATCTCGCCGCCCCACTTGGCGACGAGCGGCTCGGCGTTCTGGACGAGCTTCAGCTCATCGGCGATCCAGCTGGAGCGAACGGCATCGTCGTAGTCCTGCAGCGTGTCGTGCGCGCGCTCGGCCTTCACCGCCGCGGCGATGCTTTCGGCCGCGAGCATGCCCGACTTCATCGCGGTATGGCTGCCCTTGATGCGCGGCACGTTGACGAAACCGGCCGAGCACCCCGCCAGCACGCCGCCCGGGAAGGCCAGCTGCGGGACCGACTGCCAGCCACCCTCGTTGATGGCGCGCGCGCCATAGGCCACGCGCTTGCCGCCTTCCAGGATCGCCTTGATCTCGGGGTGCTGCTTCCAGCGCTGGAATTCCTCGAAGGGGTAGATGTAGGGATTCTTGTAGTCGAGCGCGGCAACGAAGCCCAGGGAGACCTGCCCGTTGGCCTGGTGGTAGAGGAAGCCGCCGCCCCAGGCATCGTTCTCCGACAAGGGCCAGCCCTGCGTGTGAATGACGCGGCCCGGCACGTGCTTGTCGGGATCGATGTCCCACAGTTCCTTCATGCCCAGACCATAGATCTGCGGTTCGCAGTTGGCTTCGAGGTCGTACTTGGCCTTGAGGCGCTTGGTCAGGTGCCCGCGCGCGCCTTCACAGAAAACGGTGTACTTGCCCAGCAGGTTCATGCCCGGTTGGAAATCGCCCTTGGGTTCGCCATCGCGGCCCACGCCCATGTCGCCGGTCTGCACGCCAATGACCGCGCCATTGTCATCGTAAAGGATCTCGGCGGCGGGGAAGCCGGGGAAGATCTCCACCTCCAGCGCCTCGGCCTGCTCGGCCAGCCAGCGGCACAGGTTGCCCAGCGAACCGGTGTAATTCCCGTGGTTCGACATGAACTTGGGCTGGATCGCGTGGGGGATCGAGAACTTCTTGCCGCGCGTCAGGTGCCAGTGCCAGTTATCGGTCACCGGAGTTTCTGCCATCGGGCAGTCCATCTCGCGCCATTCGGGCAGCAGTTCGTCGAGCGCCTTGGGGTCGAACGTCGCGCCCGAAAGGATGTGGGCGCCGACCTCGGAGCCCTTTTCCAGCACGCAGACCTGAATTTCGGGATCGACCTGCTTCAGCCGGATCGCGGTCGACAGGCCGGCAGGCCCGCCGCCGACAATGACGACGTCATAGGGCATCTCTTCGCGTTCAATCATGGGGTCCCCTGATCCAATACACCGTTTTTGTTGCGCGCTTTACTCCCTTTGCCTTGATTGCTCGGTGCCGACAGGTCAATACCCCCCGCAATGGATCACGGGTCAAACCAGCACTTTCTGTCAGATATCACGAGCGCGCTCGACTGGTGGAGACTGGCGGGCGTCGATTGCGATTATGTCGACGATCCGCAGGACTGGCTGGCGCCGCCCGAAGAGGAACTCCCTCCGCCCAGCGAGTGGAGCATCGCGCGCGCCGAGAACGAGGCGAAGGCCGCCGCCGCGCCCGAGAACGCCAGACGTATCGACACCGAGGCTCTGCCTGCAACGCTGGAGGCCTTCGCACCCTGGTGGAAAGCCGAGCCGCTGCTCGCCCCCGGCTCGCTGGAAACGCGCATCGCACCTGTCGGCAAGGCGGGCGCGCAGGTCATGGTGATCGTCGAGGCTCCCGAGCGCGAGGACCGCGAAGGGCTGCTCACAGGCCCCCAAGGCCAGCTGCTCGATGCAATCCTCGCCAGCGTCGGAATTTCCCGCGAGGACGCCTATCTCGCCAGCGCCCTACCCCGCGCGATGCCCGCCCCCGACTGGGCCGAGGCGCACGCACTGGGCCTGGGCGATGTGCTGATGCACCACATCGGCCTTGTCGGCCCGAAACGGCTTTTCGTGCTAGGAGGGAACGTTCCGGCGCTTTTGGGCCACGAATCACCGCAACGGGCTGCCGTTTCGCGAAAATTTAACCATCAAGGAACATCGATACCCTTGCTCGCTTCCTGGGGTCTGGACTCGCTGCTCAACCGGCCGCGCACCAAACCGGTCCTGTGGAAGGCGATGCTCGACTGGATCGCCACCTGACAGGCCCTCCCCGCGACATGAAAGGGGAACCGGCAGGCGGCGGGACAGGGCAAGGCGAAACACGCCGCACGAGGCCCCACAAGGACCCGGCGGCACATATGCGAAACGGCATTTTTTCGGGGTACGCAACGTGAAACGAGTTTGGGGAACAGCACGCAGCCAGGCACAGGTCCGAAAGGCCGCCGGTGCGCGTGATGCGAACGCAGGCACGATGACCAGGACGCTCAACACGGCGGCGCTGGGCGCCGCAGGGCTTGCCGCGCTGCTGTGCAGCGTGGGCACCGCACACGCGAACAGCGCCGCGGTGGACTATTTCCGCAGCCGGGGGACCACCAGCGTGGTGCCCTCGCTGCTCAGCCACGACGACCGCGACTACTACCGCGAGTACTTTGCGGCGGTCGAGGCCAAGGACTGGACCAAGGTGCAGCGCATGCTGGCCCAGCGTCCGGAGGGTCCGATGCACCAGGAAGCCCGCGCCGAGTACTACCTCGCCGCCGGCTCGCCGAAGATCGAAGGGGCCGACCTTGCCGCCTGGCTGGCCGAGGGCACCCAGCTTCCCGGCGCCGACCAGATCACCCGTCTCGCCCAGCGCCGCGGCATCTCCTCCACGCCCGCGCTTCCCAGCGAGCAGAGCTTTGCGCGCCTGCCCACCCTGCCCAAGCGCGTGCGCCCCTCCTCGATCAGCGACGGCACCATGCCCGAGGCGATCTCCTCGGCCATCGTCGACCACATCAAGGCCGACGATCCGGCGGGCGCGCGCATGCTGCTCGACGGGGTCGATGCCAGCCTGTCGGGCTCGGCCCGCGCGGAATGGCGCCAGAAGGTCGCGTGGAGCTATTACATCTCCAACCAGGACGCGCCCGCCTATGAAATGGCGCAGTTCGCCACGCAGGGCGTTGGCCCCTGGGTCGGCGAGGCCTGGTGGACCGCCGGGCTCGCGGCCTGGCGCATCGGCGACTTCGACGGCGCGGCCGACGCCTTCGCCAACTGCGCCAAGTCGGCCGAGAACGACGAACTCAAGAGCGCGGGCTACTACTGGAACGCCCGTGCGCTCACCCGCGCGCGCCGCCCCGAACAGGCCGCCGATGTACTGCGCATGGCGGCCGCGCGCCACGAAACGCTCTACGGCATGCTCGCGGCCGAGCAGCTGGGCATGCAGCTTCCCTCCCAGCACGCGCAGGCCGACTTCTCACAGGCCGACTGGCAGAAGCTGCGCTCCGTTCCCAACGTGCGCACCGCCGTCTCGCTCGCCGAGATCGGTGAGGATGGCCTTGCCGACGAAGTGCTGCGCCACCAGGCCCGCATTGGTGAGGCTTCGCAGTACGCCCCGCTTTCGCGCCTCGCGCGCGATCTCGGCCTCCCCCAGACCCAGCTGTGGATGGCCTACAACGCCCCGCGCGGCGGCCACCCGGACCCGGCTTCGCGCTTCCCCACGCCCAAGTGGACGCCCGCCAACGGCTGGCGCGTCGACCCGGCGCTGGTCTACGCCCACGCGCTGCAGGAATCGATCTTCCACGCCAGCATCGTCAGCCCGGCGGGCGCGCGCGGCCTGATGCAGATCATGCCCGCCGCCGCGCGCGATCACGCCGCTTCGCTGGGCGTCTCGGGTTCGGCGAGCGACCTCAACAAGCCCGACATCAACCTTGCCTTTGGCCAGAACCACCTGCTCATGCTTCAGAACGACAGCGGCACGCAGGGGCTGCTGCCCAAGGTCATGGCCGCCTACAACGCCGGGCCCGTGCCGGTCCGCCGCTGGAACAGCGAAGTGCGCGACGGCGGCGATCCGCTGCTGTGGATGGAGTCGCTGCCCTACTGGGAAACGCGCGGCTACGTGAATATCGTCATGCGCAATTACTGGATGTACGAGCGCCAGGCGGGCGGCGAATCCGAAAGCCGGATGGCGCTGGCCCAGGGCATGTGGCCCACCTTCCCCGGCCTGTCGGGCTCGAAGGGCGTGCGCATGTCGGCCAAGGGCGAGCTCGACACACCCCAGTCGCTGCACACAGGCTCCGTGCGCTTTGCCGACAGCCGCCGCTGACACTCGCTGAAACACCAGGACCCGTACCGCCTTGGCCATCGACACCGACCGCACCTTCAAGCCCATCAACATCGCGCTCCTGACCGTCTCGGACACGCGCGGCCCCGAGAATGACACCTCGGGCGACATCCTCGCCGAACGGATCAAGGGCGCCGGGCACAAGCTGGTTGCCCGCGCGATCGAGCGCGACGATGCCCAGCGCCTCGTCAGCCGCCTCAACGACTGGATCGACGACCAGGGCATCGACGCCATCGTCTCGACCGGCGGCACCGGCCTTACCGGGCGCGACGTGACCCCCGAGGCACTCGACAGGGTGAAGGAAAAGGACATCCCCGGCTTTGGCGAGCTGTTCCGCTGGATCAGCTACCAGACCATCGGCACCTCGACCGTGCAGAGCCGGGCGATGGCCGTGCTCAGCCGCGGCACCTACATCTTCGCGCTTCCCGGCTCGAACGGCGCGGTCAAGGACGGCTGGGACGGCATCCTCGCCGAGCAGCTCGACGCGCGCAACCGGCCCTGCAACTTCGTGGAACTGATGCCGCGCCTGCGCGAAGTCTGAGCAGACCAAAGAGATATGTCCGAGGGCCATCGCCCTCGGGCTCCCCGAACTGTCCACCTCACCTTCCACGCTCCACCGTGGCTGAGACAGGTGAGGTCGCCCATTTTGGGGGCAAGGGGTAATAACCCCTTGGAAAACTTCCCTTACTCCCTTTTAGCGCACAATTAAGTGCACCGTGTCCTCGTGGCATCCACCAGCGCAAGCGGCCGAGCCCCGACCTGGCGGTGTTGATATGGCTGTGGATATCCAGTTGATGACACGAGGATAGCGTGTCGATAGCAGGGGATAACCACGCGCCCGGCATGGCCGCCTGCGCCGATCAAGACGATTGCCGATCCCCCCTGATTGCAGGTAGGCTTGCCCCGGCGCCGCCTGGCGCTGTGGCTGGAGACCGCCTTGGAGCCTTCCCCCGACCCGTGCGCCCCTGCTCCCGATCCGGGCGATCCGGCCTCCTCGCTCCATGCGCTTGCGCAGGCGCTCGGCCTTTCGCGGCACTGGCGCGATGTCGAGGGCCGTGACCAGACCGTGTCGGATACCGCGCTCGCCCGCATCGTCACGGCTCTGGGGTACCCTTGCGACACCGATCAGGCGATCGCCCGCAGCCACGCGCGCCTTGCCATTGCGGCACGCAGCCTGCCCGCCATGCTCGTCACCGAGGTCGGTCGGCTAACCCCGCTTCCTGCCAGCCTCACCCACGCGCGGCTGACTTCCGAGAATGGCGAGGAGCAGGACATCGCGCTCGAAGCCGGGGTCCTGCCAGCGATCGACACACCGGGTTACCACCGCGTCAGCCTCTACGGCCACGAGCTGACCCTCGCGGTTGCGCCGGCCCGCAGCCCGACGCTGGCCGACGTCCTGCCTGAAGCGCGCCAGGGAGAGCGTCTCTGGGGCCCGGCGGTGCAGATCCCGGCCCTGCGTTCGGCGCGAAGCGGGCCGCGCTACGGCACGCTCGCCGATCTGGCCGAGGCCGTGGAGCTCTTCGCCGCGCGCGGGGCCGACGCGCTGGCGATCAACCCGGTCCACGCCCTCTTTGCAGGGCTGGGTGCAGGGTACAGTCCCTATTCCCCTTCGAGCCGCCTCCACCTCAACACCGCGCTCGCCGCGCCCGAACTGGCAGGGCTCCCTCCGCTCGATCTGCCCGATGACAGCGAGGCTGCCTTCATCGACTGGGAAAAGGCCCTGCCCGCCCAGCACGGCGCCCTGCGCGCGCTGTTCGACGGGCTCGATTCCGCGACGCGCGCGCGCATCGCCGCCAAGACCGCTGGGGATGAAAGCCTCCAGCGCCAGGCCCTGTTCGACGCGCTCGACACCCACCACCGCGCCAAGGGGCGCACGCGCTGGCAGGATTGGCCTGCCAAGCACCGCGATCCCCACGGCAAGGGCGCCGCGCACTTTGCCGAAACCCACGCCGAGGATGTCGCCTTCCACGTTTTCACGCAGTGGCTGACAACCAGGGGGCTCGACGCCGTGCAGGCGCGCGCGAAGGCGGCGGGCATGGCGATCGGGCTCGTCGGTGATCTGGCCGTGGGCGTCCACAGCGCAGGCGCCGATGCCTGGGCGCTGCAGGGCGCGATGCTGGAGGGGCTCACCATCGGCGCGCCGCCCGATCCGCTCGGCCCGCTCGGCCAGAACTGGACGCTGACGGGCTTTTCGCCGCAGGGCTTGCAGCGCACCGGCTATGCGCCCTGGATCGCGATGCTGCGCGCGGCGCTCTCGCGCACCGGCGCGCTGCGCATCGACCACGCCTTCGGCATGGCCCGGCTCTGGGTGATCCCGGAAGGCGAAGGTCCGGGCGAAGGCGCATACCTCGCCTACCCCTTCGAGGACATGCTGCGCCTCGCCGTCCTGGAAGCCCACCGCGCAGGCGCGCTCCTCATCGCCGAGAACCTGGGCACCGCGCCCTTCGGTTTCCTTGGTGCGCTGGAGGAACGCCGCCTCCTCGACATGCGCGTGCTGTGGTTCGAGCGCGCCGCCGACGAAGGCTTCATCGGCGCGGGCGACTACCCCGCCGACAGCGTGGCGATGACCGGCACGCACGACACCGCGACCATCGCGGGCTGGTGGCGCGGGCGCGACCTCGACTGGGCGCAGGACCTGGGCCGCCTGCCCGAAGCCACCACGCGCGCGGACGCCGAAGCCAAGCGCGCGTGGGACCGCGGGCTCCTGTGGGCCTGTCTCACCCACGACGCCGCGCCGCGCCCCGAGCCCTGTGATCCCGCCCCGGTCCTGAAAGCCGCCCTCGCCCATATCGGCAGGAGCCCGGCCGGGCTCGCTATCGCGCCGCTTGAGGACATCCTGGGCGAAAGCGAACAGCCCAACCTGCCCGGCACCGTCACCGAGCACCCCAACTGGCGCCGACGCCTGACGCGGCCACTTGGGGAATGGCTGGAGGAGGCGCCAATCAGCGAGAGGATCGCGGCGCTGGACACGGCGCGCAAAGGTCCGGCCGATCCGCCGTCCGGTTAGACAGATCGGAAAAAGATGATTCCGAGGGCCATCGCCCTCGGGCTCCCGGAACTGGCGAGCTCACCTCTCGCACGCTGCCCTGGCTGAGAATGGTGAGGTCGCCGATTTCGGGGTCAAGGGGCGATGGCCCGCTTCAAAGCTTCAGCCCCAGCGAGAACCCTACCGAGGTTTCCGCCAGCGACACGTCCGCCTCGCCGCCGCCGAACGGCGCCGGGATCGAGCCCTCGCCGCGCACCGTCTGGCGCGGCGCGCGCATGGCGTAGCCGGTCACCTCGGCGCGGTCCGAGAGGGCGAACGTCGCGCCCAGCGTGTAGTGGCTGCGCACGACGCCCGGCGCGAAGATGTTGAGGAGCGTCTGCGCGCGCGGCACCGGGTTGTCCGAGCGGCCATAGCCTGCGCGCAGGGTCAGCCTGTCGGACGCGGTGTAGACAGCGCCCAGCTTCCACACGTCAACATTGCGCCAGCCAAAGCCGGGGCCGCCGTCGGACCCGAAAGGACGCCCCTGGAAGAGCACGTCGATGGGATTGCCGACCGCCGCGACACCCCCATAGTTGATGCGCTTGTAATCGGCGCCCAGCGTCAGCGCCGGAACCGGCGTGAGCGCGGCGCCCAGCCCCCAGGCCTCGGGCACATCGAAGCTGCCGCCATCGGCGAAGAGCCCGGCGTAGCGGTCGAAATCGCCGGTCTTGACCTTGGACTGGTAGAACCCGCCGACCTTCAGGAACGGCGTGAGCTGGCCGAGATAGCCGAGGCGAACGCCTACGCCCGCCGACCAGTCCGTGCCCCGGTTGGTGAAGTTGGCAGGGGCCTGCGAATAGCCCGCGAAAGGCTGTGCGCCGGTCATCTCGAAGCCCTGCAGCACGATCACCGGCGACACGCCGAGCGAATGGCCGGGTACGACCTCGACCGCCAGTGTCGGCGAAATCTGGATCTGCTGGAGGTTGACGCCGGCGACCCCTTGTGCCCCGAAGCTGGCGAAGGGGTTGGCCTTGTAATGGGTGTTCATGCCCCCGTTGCCGTTGATCGCGAGGCCAAGTGCCACACGGTCCGACAGCGGGCGGACATAGCCGATCTCGGGGAGCACGAAGGGATTGCTCCCATTGCCCGAATAGCGCCCGTCGAGCCCGGCACCATTGCCCGCGATCTCCGCGCCCCGGTCCGGCACGAAGATCTCGACGCCGATGTCGAGACGGTGGCCGAGCGAGGTGGCCGCAGCCGGGTTGGCGGCAATGGCGAGCGCGTCCTGCGGCATCGCGATGCCGACCCCGCCCGCGCCTTTTGCCTTCGCCCCCGAACCGTTGAGGAAGTACCCGTCGGTCGCCTGCGCGGGGCTGGCGAAAAGGACAAGAGCGGCGGCGGAGACGGCAAGGGCCGCGCGCGGCGCGCGGGCACCGGCGGGGCGGGTCACGAAGGTCAACATGGAAGGTACGGCGATCCCTGAAAACGGTAGGCAACCGGGATCGAACACCGCCCCGGCTTGAGGGGGCCTGCCCTAACGAATTGCGACCTCCGGGAAAGGAAGATTCCCTTGTTGCCCGTAAACCGCGAGAGAGCGTGTCCTGCGGGCAACAAGGAGCGGAGCAGGCGCCCTGCCCCGACTTCTCGATCAGGTAATGACGTCGGGCGCGGTGCGGCCCGTAAAGCGGGCAATCCCGGCGACAGCTTCGGCCGCATCGATCTGGGCCTTCAGCATCGCGCCGGTCTCGGCATCGAGATCGCCCGAGGGGGGCACGTAGTTCTCGAGGTAAACGCGCAAGGTCGCCCCCGCCGTCCCGGTCCCGGAAAGGCGGAAAACCACCCGGCTGCCGCCCACAAAGAGGATGCGGATGCCCTGGTTGGCGCTGACCGAGCCGTCGACCGGATCGGTGTAGGAGAAGCTATCGGCTTCCCCGACGACGAGATCGCCGAACTCCTGCCCGGGCAGCGCCTCCAGTTCGTCCATCAGCGCGGCCATGAGCGCGTCGGCGCCCTCCTTCTCGATCCCTTCGTAGTCGTGGCGCGCGTAGTAGTTGCGCCCGAAGCGGGCCCAGTGGGCCTTGGCGAGGTCATCGACCGAGATTTCGCGCACGGCGAGGATGTTGAGCCAGAGCAGGACCGCCCACAGGCCGTCCTTTTCGCGCACGTGATCCGAGCCGGTGCCAGCGCTTTCCTCGCCGCAGATCGTCGCCATGCCGGCATCGAGGAGATTGCCGAAGAACTTCCAGCCGGTCGGCGTCTCGAAGGCGGGCACGCCCAGCGCCTCGGCGACGCGGTCCGCCGCCGCGCTCGTCGGCATCGAGCGGGCAATGCCGGTCAGGCGGCCCTTGTAGGCGGGCGCGCATTCGATGTTGGCGGCCAGCATGGCCAGCGAATCGGACGGGGTGATGAAACGCCCACGGCCGATGATGAGGTTGCGATCGCCATCGCCGTCGGACGCCGCCCCCAGATCGGGCGCGCCCTCGCCCATCATCAACTCGTAGAGGTCCTTTGCGTGGATCAGATTGGGATCGGGATGGTGACCGCCGAAGTCTTCCAGCGGCGTGCCATTCACGACTGTGCCCTCGGCAAAGCCCAGGCGGCCTTCCAGGATCTCCTTGGCATAGGGGCCGGTCACTGCGCTCATCGCGTCGAAGCGCATGGTGAAACCCGAGGCCACGATCTTGCGGATCGCGGCGAAGTCAAACAGGTCCTCCATGAGATCGGCGTAGTCGGCGACCGGATCGATGATCTGGACGTTCATGTCGCCCACTTCGACGATGCCCACGGTGTCGAGATCGACGTCCTCGGCCTCGATCGTCAGCCAGCGGTCGATCTCCTGCGTGCGGGCATGGATCGCGCCGGTCACGCCTTCAGGTGCCGGGCCGCCGTTGGCAATGTTGTACTTGATGCCGAAGTCCTCGTCCGGTCCGCCGGGGTTGTGGCTGGCCGAGAGGACAAGACCGCCGCTTGCCTTGTACTTGCGGATCACGTGGCTGGCCGCCGGGGTCGAGAGGATACCGCCCTGCCCCACCAGCACGCGCGCATAGCCGTTGGCCGCGGCCATGCGGATCGCCTGCTGGATCACGGTGCGGTTGTGAAAGCGTCCGTCCCCGCCCAGGACCAGCGTCGCCGCCTCGCCCTTTTCGACCACGTCGAAGACCGACTGGATGAAATTCTCCGCATAGCCCGGCTGCTGGAATACCTTCACCTTCTTGCGCAGGCCGGACGTTCCCGGCTTCTGCCCGTCGAAAGGCGTGGTGGGCATGGACAGGATCTCGGTCAAAACAGTCTCTCCAGACAACAGGAAGGCGTGCGCCACAGGGGAATAAATCGAAAGCCCCTGAATGTTCCATCCTGCAGATGGCATTTCTTTTTGTTTTTTCGAAGACTATTTGGAGAATTTGCGTGCACCCCGCGCATCCCGCCGACGGGATGGTCGCCATGCGCGGTCAGTTGCGGACCGGCTCGCCGCTGTGCCGGCCGGCCGTGGCCCTACTCCAGGACGGATAATCGCCATGGCGCCGCTGGCGCAGGACATGGCGCACGAAGCCCACCCAGGCAAAGAGCACGCACAGGTAGAAGGGCAGTGTCGCCATGACATCGTAGGGCCCTCGCCCAAGCTCCCCTTCGCCATCGAGATACCGATAGGCGTAGGAGAAAACCGAGATCAGCTGGGCTGCGGTGAGCCAGAGCGGGTAGACCCGGTTCGCGTAAAGCGCCACTGCGCCCAGCGCGACGAGCAGCGCCAGGTCGATGACGACATGGCCCAGGTCCACCCCGCCCACAACGACTGCGCCGCCCACGAGCGAATGGTAGCCGACGTGGAACACGATCATGGCCCCAAGCAGCCCGGCCACCAGCTTCTCCGGCACCGCCCCCCAGCGCAGCGCGGCCAGGAACAGGATAACGATCATCGCCGTCTGCAACTGGACCCGCAGGTCCATGAGTGTCTCGAACATGTCTGGGGCTCAGAACAGCTCGGCCAGCGAATGCAGCACGCCCAGGCCCGCGCCCGAGACCAGCAGCAAGCCAAAGGCGATCACCACGATCGCGGCCAGGCGCCCAAGGCGCGCATTCTCACCATCGAGCAGGGCCGGCACAGGCCCTGGCGTCCGCCCTCGTCCCGCCCACGAAACCACATTGGCGGCGCGGCCCCCGTGAAGGCCGACAGCCACACGTTCGGCCTGCGCCGAGGGCAGCTGCACCCTGATGGTCTGAAGTTGCCCCGCCTCGTGCCCGGCGCCAAGGTCACGGCCCGGCCAACGTTCGCAATCGCGGCAGGCGTCGGCGTCCATGCACGCCTCATCCGGCTTAGCCACAAGCTCGGCCGTATCTGCCCCCGGCCGCGCGGGGACTTGGTCCTGGTCTTGGTCTTGCTCTTGCTCTTGCGCAGCGGCGGCCACCGTCGGGCGGCTCTCCCCGGCCTCTCCCCGGCCCTGGGCTTGCTCTTCATCCTGCTCGTGGCGGTATTCGCGGTAGGCGCGCGCCAGTTCAAGGCGCGACAGCGATCCCGCGCGGGCACGGACGGTTTCAATTCGCTGGTTTACCGCACTGACGGAGATGCCGAGTTCATAGGCAATCTCCTTGCTCGTGAAGTTTTCCCCCACCAGCGCCAGCACTTCGTGCTGTTTGTCGGTCAGGTTCTCAAAGACATCATTCAGTTGGAAAGCACTTTCACATGCCGACACGATCTCGCCCACCCAATACAGCCTCGCTCACCTGGCTTGTGTAAGAAGCACAACCCCCCTCTCTCTCCAGAAGAGCAGCGTACCCCAGAGCCCCCCTCCGACCGCCGCCAACCAGAACGATTGTTTCGGTCATTAAACTTCTGCACCGTGATGAATTCCAAGTTAAATTCAGGAAATCCATGCAACAAAAGCCAGCTCACAGGGGCGCGCCTGGACTTAGATGAAACACTTGTCGGCCACTTGTCCAGACCCAAATTTCGATTGCAGAAACGACGAAGTGAAACTTTCTGTGGGTCGAGACGAGTAGTGCGAACTCGTGAACCGTAACTTCGCGGTTGCACTTCAGCAACATAGGGGCTCCTGCGGACAGCCCGCCCGTTCCACGCAGAACGGCCTTGGTCCCCGTCACGACGAAGGGCCCGCCTCCTTGTCTGGAGACGGGCCCTTCGTCGAACCAATCCGTGGTCCGGCACGCCCCGCGTCGGCTTGCGCCGAAGCCGGGCCGCCGGGCCGGGTCTTATTCCTCGCCCATGCGCAGCGCGGCGATGAAAGCTTCCTGCGGGATCGAGACGTTGCCGTACTCGCGCATGCGGGCCTTGCCCTTCTTCTGCTTTTCCAGAAGCTTCTTCTTGCGGCTGATGTCACCGCCATAGCACTTGGCGGTCACGTCCTTGCGCATCGCGGCGATGGTCTCGCGCGCGATGACCTTGCCGCCGATCGCGGCCTGGACCGGGATCTTGAAGAGGTGGCGGGGGATGAGGTCCTTCAGGCGCTCGCACATGCCGCGCCCGCGCTCCTCGGCGACCGAGCGGTGGACGATGAGCGAAAGCGCATCGACGGGCTCGGCATTGACGAGGATGTTCATCTTGACGAGATCGCCCTCGCGAAGGCCGATCTGCTCGTAATCGAAGCTGGCATAGCCGCGGCTGATCGACTTCAGGCGGTCGTAGAAGTCGAACACGACTTCGTTGAGCGGCAGCTCGTAGGACACCTGCGCGCGGCCGCCGACGTAGGTCAGGTCGGTCTGGATACCACGGCGGTCCTGGCACAGCTTGAGGATCGCGCCGAGGTATTCGTCGGGGGTATAGATCGTCGCCTTGATCCACGGCTCCTCGATCGTCTCGATCCGGTTGGGGTCGGGATAGTCGGCCGGGTTGTGCAGCTCGATGGTCTTGGCATCCTCGTTCTTCGAGTGCGAGAGCTGGATGCGGTAGACCACCGAGGGCGCGGTGGTGATGAGGTCGAGGTCGTATTCGCGGCTCAGGCGCTCCTGGATGATCTCGAGGTGCAGGAGCCCCAGGAAGCCGCAGCGGAAACCGAAGCCGAGCGCCGCGCTGGTTTCCATCTCGTAGGAGAAGGACGCGTCGTTGAGGCGCAGCTTGCCGATCGAATCGCGCAGCTTTTCAAAGTCGGCCGCATCGACCGGGAAGAGGCCGCAGAAGACCACCGGCTGGACTTCCTTGTAGCCCGGCAGCGGGGTGGTCGAACCGTTCTTCACGGTGGTGATGGTGTCACCGACCTTGGCCTGTTCGACTTCCTTGATCTGCGCGGTGATGAAGCCGATCTCGCCGGGGCCGAGTTCGGGCAGATCGACGCGCTTGGGCGTCATGCAGCCCACGCGGTCGATCAGGTGCTCGGTCCCGCCCTGCATGAACTTGACGCTCAGGCCCTTCTTGATGACCCCGTCCATCACGCGCACGAGGATGACGACGCCCAGGTACGGATCGTACCAGGAATCGACCAGCATCGCCTTGAGGGGCGCATCGCGCTCGCCCGTGGGCGCGGGGATCTTGGTGACGATGGCTTCGAGCGTCTCCTCGATGCCGATGCCCGACTTGGCACTGGCGAGCACCGCCTCGGAGGCATCGATGCCGATGATGTCCTCGATCTCGGCGCGCACCTTCTCGGGCTCGGCGGCGGGCAGGTCGACCTTGTTGATGACGGGCACGATCTCGTGGTCGTGCTCGATCGACTGGTAGACGTTGGCCAGTGTCTGGGCTTCCACGCCCTGCGCCGCGTCCACGACCAGCAGCGCGCCCTCACAGGCGGCGAGGCTGCGGCTGACCTCGTAGGCAAAGTCGACGTGGCCCGGCGTGTCCATGAGGTTCAGCTCATAGGTCTTGCCGTCCTTGGCGGTGTAGGCCAGGCGCACGGTCTGCGCCTTGATCGTGATCCCGCGTTCCTTCTCGATGTCCATGTTGTCCAGGACCTGGGCGGACATCTCACGCTCGGTGAGGCCACCGGTGTACTGGATCAGGCGGTCGGCCAGCGTCGACTTGCCATGGTCGATGTGGGCAATGATCGAGAAATTTCGGATCAGGGAAAGGTCTGTCATGGAATCGCCGTTAGCAGCGGTTTGACGCGCTGTCAGCCTGCCTTGCGCAGCGAGCGTGCAGGATTTTCATCCGATCCGCCCTTCGGGGGCGTAAACAGCACCGCGCCGTTGGCATCAAGCGCGAGCGGAACCACGAATTCCACGCCCATGCGGTCCTCGCGGCTCCAGCGCGCATGGGCGCCGAGCAGGTAGTCCCGAGCCAGATGCACGGTAAACTTCGTGCCCACCGGCACGTTCCACAGGCCCTCGATCATGGCGCCTGTCTGCGAGATGTTGCGGATGGTGCCGTTGTAAGCATGGTCACCATGTTCGAGCACGACCTTGCGCAGCATGGTCTGGCGCGGGGCGCGGCTGGAGCGAGGCCCCTGTGCGACCGCCTCCAGGCCGCGGGCCAGGCGGGCATTGGCGTTGGCAACGGTCAGCGGCTTCTCATAGATATAGCCCTGCACGTGGCTGCAGCCCAGCATGCGCACGAGATCCAGCTCGTCGAGGGTCTCCACCCCTTCCGCCGTCGTCTCCATGCCCAGCGCCTCGGCCAGGCTGACAATGGACGAGATGATCGCGCCGTTGCGGCTGCCCTTGATCGTTGCGCCGCGCACGAAGCTCTGGTCGATCTTGATCTTGTCGAAGGGCGCCTTCTTCAGATAGCCGAGCGAGGAATAGCCGGTCCCGAAATCGTCAAGCGCCAGGCGCACGCCCACGCCCTTCAAGGCGCTGAACATCGTCTCGGTCGACTTGTCCTCGCCCAGGAACACGCTTTCGGTGATCTCCAGTTCAAGGCGGCCCGGCGCGATGCCCGCTTCGGCAATCGCACTCGTCACGATTGCCGGCAGAGCCGGGTTGGCAAATTGCAGCGGCGAGACGTTGACCGCCACGCGCACGCTCTCGGGCCAGCGGGCGAGGTCGCGGCAGGCGGTGCGCAGCGCCCACTCGCCGATCGGCGCCACGAGCCCGGTATCCTCGGCGATCGGCACGAACTTGGCCGGAGAGATATAGCCGTGGACCGGGTGCTTCCAGCGCAGCAGCGCCTCGAAGCCGGTGATTGTCTCGGTCGTGGTGCGAACCTGGGGCTGGTAGTGCAATTCCAGCGCGCCATGGGTGATGGCATCGCGCAGGTCCTCCTCCATCTGCTGACGCTCCTTGGCGTCGGAGTGGAGGTCGTCGTCGTAGAAGTGGTGACGCCCGCGCCCGCCGCCCTTGGCCGCGTAGAGCGCAAGGTCGGCGTTGCGGATGATCTCTTCGGAGCTCGTACCGTTCTGCGGGCACGAGGCAATCCCCACCGAGGCACCGATGACCACGCGCGCGCCCTCGATCGAATAGGGCTGCGAGAGGTTCTCGATGATCCGGCGGGCCAGGTTGGCAAGCCCCTCGGTGACGTGATGGCCGGGCAGGATCACCTCGAACTCGTCGCCCCCCAGACGCCCCACGCGGCCATGCTTGCCCACGGTCGCGCGCAACCGGTCGGCCACCTGGCGCAGCAGCGCATCGCCCGCCGGATGGCCCATCGTGTCGTTGACCTGCTTGAAGCGGTCGAGGTCAAGCAGGAACACGGTGCAGGCGCGGCTGTCGAGCCGGGGCGCGGCGAGGATCTTCTCCAGCCACTCGGACATCTGGAAACGGTTGGCAAGCTCGGTCAGCGAATCGAAACGCGCAAGCTGGGTGACATGCTGCTGCGAGCGGCGGGTCTCGGTGAGGTCGGTGCCCGAGCCGCGAAAGCCCATGAAATTGTCGAACTGGTCAAGCACCGGGCGCCCCGAGATCGACCACCAGCGCTCGTCCCCGGGGGCACCTGTCGTCGCCGCACGGACCGAGAGGTCCTTGAACGAGGAGCGGGTCGAGAGATGGAAGACGAGCGTGCGCTCGTTCTCGTGGCCCCGAAGCAGGAACAGCGCCGAAAGCGGACGCCCGACAAGATCTTCGGGCGTCGTCTTCAGGAGCGCGCAGATATGCGCCGAGACATACGTGAGCTGGCCGCGCCGGTCGGTCTCCCAGAACCAGCCCTGCCCGGTCTCCTCGTATTCGTTGAGCAGTTCCTCGGCGCGGCGCTGCTCGCGCTCGCGCTCGGAGCGCGCCTCGATCTCGGCGCGCACATGTTCACTGCGCTTCACCGCGAGGTAGAGGCCGATCGCGGTTCCGCCCAGGAGAAGCATGAACGAGGGCACCGAGCCCGAAATGGTCCAGGCCCCGCCCCACAACGCAACAGTGGCCACGATGATCGAGGTCAGCCGTCCTTCGAGCAGAACAGTGGCCATGAGGATGAGGATGACGAAGCAGCTGGCGGTCGTCTCCCAGCCCAGTTCGGGCACGCGCTCGGTCCAGCGCGCACCGACATGGCCGAACAGCGCCATGGGCACTCCGATCGCGAAGATCAGCAGGAGATAGCGCTTCCAGCCGGTGCGGCCGATGTTCTGCTCCAGCCGGAACAGGCGCGTGCCGGCCAGGCAGATCGCAAAGCTGATGGTCAGAAGACCGGCGGAGAGCGGGCTCGGGAAGCTGTGCGAAAGCAGCCCCATCGTCATCAGGATCGAGCCCATGCAAATGACGATCAGGATCCAGTTGGCCGGAAGCAGATAGAGGAGCGGATCGCTGGTCGCAGCCATGCCTTCGGCGGCCACCGCGAAATCGCCGGGTTTCGCGCGCGCAGCCGCCACCTTCCCGGGCATCGCAGGCGTGCGTCGGCGGGCGCCGGAATCGCTGCGGGCGGCAGTGTCGCCCGAGCCTTTTCCAGCGCCTTCAATCGTTTGCCGTCGCGTTTCCGATTGCGTGGCACGCGCACGAGGCGCAGCGCTCCGGCGACCGGGTCCCATTCTGCTCATGGGATGGTCTTGCCGCAAAGCAATTGCGAAACGGTTAAATGTGAACCACCTGCGCCCATTTCGCAGGCCATATTCGTACGAAAATTCCCCAAGATGCGCCGGATCGAAGCGTTAACGCGCCCGAGCCGCCGCCCTCCCCCATGCAAAAGGGCCGGGAGGACAATGCCCTCCCGGCCCTCGAATGCCGTTCCTGAACGATTGTCTGTGGTCAGACGCGCATGGGCATCAGGACGTAGAGCGCGGGGCTCTTGTCGTTCTGTCGGATGAGCGTGGGCGCCCCGGCATCGGCGAGGTGCAGCTCCACCGAATCGCCGTCGATCTGGCCCAGGATGTCCTTGAGGTAGTTGGCGTTGAAGCCGATCTCGAAGCTGTCCGCGCCATAGCCGGCGGGCACTTCCTCGGCCGCGGTGCCGTTGTCGGGCGAGGTCACCGAAAGCGTGATGCGGTCGGTGTCGAGCGCCATCTTGACCGCGCGGGTCTTTTCGGTGGCGATCGTCGCGACGCGGTCCACGCCTTCGAAGAAGGCACGCGGATCGAGCGTCAGCAGCTTGTCGTTCCCGGTCGGGATGACGCGGGTGTAATCGGGGAAGGTACCGTCGATCAGCTTGCTGGTCAGCACGACGCCGATCTCACCGCCGAGCGTGAAGCGCACCTTGCTCGCCGACATGTCGATCAGCACGTTGGAATCGAGCGATTCCTCCAGGAGCTTGCGCAGTTCGGCGACGCATTTGCGCGGCACGATCACGTCGGGCATGCCATCGGCCCCGTCGGGACGCGCGATGGTGAAGCGGGCGAGACGGTGGCCGTCGGTCGCCGCAGCCTTCAGCTCGTCCTCGGTGACGTGGAAGAAGATGCCGTTCAGGTAGTAGCGCGTTTCCTCGGTCGAGATCGCAAAACGCGTGCGGTCGATCATCTGCGCCAGCGTGGCGGCCGGGATCTCGAAGCTGGTCGGCAGCTCGCCTTCCGCGATCATGGGAAAATCGTCGCGCGGGAGCGTGGGCAGCTGGAAGCGGCTGCGGTCGGCCTTGACGACGAGGCGGTTGTCCGCCGCCGCCAGGCTCACCTCGCTGCCGTCGGGCAGCTTGCGGGCGATGTCGAACAGCAGGTGTGCGGACACCGTGATCGCGCCGGGCTGCTCCACGTGGTTGGCGTTGAGCGTCTCGACCACCTGGAGGTCGAGGTCGGTCGCCATGATGCGCAGCGACGAGGTGCCCGATGCCTCGATCAGGACGTTCGAGAGGATGGGAATGGTGTTGCGGCGTTCGACAACGGACTGCACGTGGCTCAGGCAACGCAGCAGCGTGGAACGTTCGATGGTGGCCTTCATAACAGCCTCAGGTCCCCTTTGGTCGGCCCGGGAATGTTCATAATCCCCAAAAACAGGACAAATATCTCTAACGCGCGCAAGCCACGCGGCAAGCGGGAACTGGTCCGCAGAAGGTGAATCTGGGGATAATTCGGGGGAGTTTCATGCTTTTTTCGCATGAGGGCACCGGCAAGATTGATCTTGCACTGCAGCAAGGAAGCGCCATGTTCGCTTCAAAGCCCCTGAGATGCCAGCGAAACCACGGGAGTCGAAGCGACGTGTCGAGTACCCTTCACATCCAGCGCAAGGACCACAACGGCGCCCTTGCCACGATCGACCTCGAGGACTGGAAAAAGGCGGTCGCCACCATCGAGGACCTGCGCCTTGCCGATGGCGATGCGCAGCAGATCAACCCGCGCACCCACGAGATCGTCTCGATGCCCAACCGGGGCGGCGACGTCGAGATCTGGCGGCCGGACTGCGAGGACTGGCTGCGCGTGTTCTGGTACTCGCCCGCGGGCTATATCAGCTTCCCCGCCCCCGAACCGGGCGTGCGCGAGGAACTGCACCGCCTCTCGCTGGCGCGCAGCCTCGCGCTCAAGCTCGACGCCAAGATCTACAACGACGAGGGCGTGGAGACCGACTAGCGCGCCTCGCTCGCCTCAGAGATCGGCGCAGACGGAAGCTCCGCGCTGTCGAGGTTCTTCACCTGCCCCTGCGCGTCGATCACGAAGAGCCCCGATCCGAAATCCGGCCCCTCGGTGATGATGTGCACCATGTAGGGCTCGCCCGGCACGAGCGGCGGCGGCGGCGGCGCGCCTTCGCCAGCAGCGCCCAGCGCCTGCCCGTAGGCGAGCGGGAACGTGGCCGAACAGGCCTCCGGCGGCACCTCCTGCGACCAGACCGGCGCGCTTTCGAGCCCCGAGCCGTCGACACCCACGCCCATGACATCCTCGTCCGGGGCAACCGGGGTCACCGCGACCTGGCGCACGCAGCCCGGATCGCTCCAGCCGCCCCAATTGCCGGGGAAAAAGACGATGGAATCGCCCTCCTTCCCGGCCACAAGGTCGTAATACTGGGTGCAGCCTGTCAGCAGCAGGACAAGCGCAGCTGCGGCAGGACGCACCCGGTATCGCATCAGATCATCACCATGCCGCCATTGACGTGCATGGTCTGGCCGGTGACATAGCCCGCTTCCTTCGAGGCGAGGAACACAGCGGCCGCGGCGATGTCATCGCCCTCGCCCATGCGGCCCATCGGGATCTTCGCGTTGAGCGCGTCCTTCTGGGCGTCGGGCAGGACGTCGGTCATTGCGGTGCGGATGAAGCCGGGCGCGATGCAGTTGACGGTGACGTTGCGGCTGGCGAGTTCCTGCGCGAGGCTCTTCGACATCGCGGTGATGCCGCCCTTGGCCGCGCAATAGTTCATCTGGCCGGGGTTGCCGGTGGTGCCCACGACCGAGGTCACGTTGATGATGCGACCAAAGCGCGCCTTCATCATCGGCTTGGTCACGCCGCGCATCAGGCGGAAGGTCGATTCCAGGTTGATCTTGATGACCTGGTCCCACTCCTCGTCCTTCATGCGCATGGCCAGGTTGTCGCGGGTGATGCCCGCGTTGTTGACGAGAATGTCGATCTTGCCGAGCGCCTCGAGCGCGGCGGGGACCAGCTTCTCGACCTGCTCGGCGTCCGAGAGGTTGCAGGGGATGGCGACGTGGTCGACTTCCTGCGGAGCCTGCGGGGTGTGCTCGTCCAGCTCGTCGCGGAACGCGCGCAGCTTGTCCGCGTTGGAACCCGAGATCGCAAGGCGCGCGCCCTGCGCGGCCAGCTTGCGGGCAATCGCCGAACCGATGCCACCGCTGGCGCCGGTCACAAGGGCGGTCATTCCGTGAAGGTCAAACATGTCATTCCTCATTGGTTCTCAAGGCTTCCTCGCGAGGAAGCGCACGACGGCGCTTTGCCCGCGATGGTATTCGCCTTCCGTGATCTCGCGCACGACTTCCTCGGCGCAAATGGGTTCAAGCCCGGCGAATTCGGCCAGCAGGCCCGCGCGGGTCATCGTCCAGTCCTTCTGCGAGGGCGGCGGGCCGCCTGTGCCGGGCTGGGTGTACTTGTCAGGAGTATAGGCTTCGAGCAGGACCGTCCCGCCCGGTTTCAGCGCGCCGACCACGCGGGCGTGAAGATCGCGGCGCAGGCGTGGGGGCAGGTGCGCGAAGATCGCGACCACGCTGTCCCACATGCCCGTGCCCATGTCGTAGTCCGCAAGGTCCACCGCGCACGTCGTAATCTCGACGCCCCGCTCGGCGGCAAGCTCGCGCGCGCGCTGGAGCCCGACCGGCGACTGGTCGACCGCCGTCACATCGAAGCCCTGCTGCGCCAGCCAGACCGCGTTGCGCCCCTGCCCTTCGGCAAGGCACAGGCAGCGCCCCGCCGTCAGGTCCGTGGCACGCTCGACCAGAAAATCGTTGGGCTCGGTGCCATAGGCATGGTCGGCCTGGGCGTAGCGTTCATCCCACATGGGAGCACACTCCTTCAGGTATGAGGGTTGCCTTGCGCCGACCAGCTATAGCGCCTCAAAGAGACTTGGCCAGTTCCTCGATCTCGGCCATGCTCGAGGCGGTCAGCACGTTAACGTCGCCCGCCGAGCGCTTGATCATCGGCCCCACGACCTTGCCGCCCAGTTCGACGAAATCGGTCACGCCCGCCTCGGCCATCGCAATCGCGCTCTCGCGCCAGCGCACGCGCCCGCAGACCTGCTCGACAAGGAGGTACTGGATCGCGGGCGGATCGGTGACGATAGCCGCCGTCACGTTGGCAAAGAGCGGCACGCTGACCGCGCCGGGGCGCGTTTCATCCAGCGCCTTGGCCATCGCGTCGGCCGCGGGCTGCATCAGCGGGCAGTGAAACGGCGCGGAGACCGGCAGCAGCACGCCGCGCTTGATCCCGTGGTCCTTGACCATGGCGACCGCGCGCTCGATCGCGCCCTTGTGTCCGGAGAGCACGACCTGGCCGGGATCGTTGTCGTTGGCGACGGTGCAGACCTCCACCTCGCCGTCAGGGCCGGTCGCGGCCGCTTCGGCAAGCGCGGTGGCCTTGGCGATGTCCGCCCCCAGCAGCGCAGCCATGGCGCCCACGCCGACCGGCACGGCGGCCTGCATCGATTCGCCGCGAAGCTTGAGGAGACGCGCGGTGTCGGCGAGGCTGAAGGCCCCTGCGGCGCACAGCGCGGTGTATTCCCCCAGCGAGTGCCCGGCCACGAAATCGGCCTTGTCGGCAAGGCTGATGCCGCCGTCCTTTTCGAGCACGCGCAGCACGGCGATGGCGTGGGCCATAATCGCGGGCTGGGCGTTGGCGGTCAGCGTCAGCTGGTCCTCGGGACCTTCGGCCATGATCTTGAAGAGGTCCTGGCCGAGCGCGTCGTTGACTTCCTCGAAGACCTCGCGCGCGGCGGCGCTGGCCTCAGCCAACTCGACGCCCATGCCCACTTTCTGGCTGCCCTGACCCGGAAAAACGAACGCACGCATCAGCAAAATCCTTTCATCCCGGCCGTGTCTGTCCATGGTGAGTGCCGGGGAAACTCGCTGCGCTTAGTGCGCTCCGCGCCCAAGGGCAAGCCATCGGCGGCGGGCTTCACCGCGCGCTGGCCTGCCCGAAGGGCACGATCGTGTTGGCCGCATCGTGGCCGATGTCGGCCTCGCCCAGATAGGCAATGGCGTGGCGCTGGCACCAGTGCCGCGCGATCTCGTCCGCGCTGGCGCCAAAGGGCCGGTCGTTCTCGGGCACCGCGCTCACCCGGCCCAGACGCAGGCCCGCAATGCCGCCCAGGTGCGCGGTAAGGTGAAAGAACAGCCGGTCGACCGCATAGAGATACTCGGAGACTTCCTCGACCATGACCACGTGGCCCGCAAGGCCCGGCATCAGCGGTGTGCCCGCCAGCATGGCCAGCGTCATCAGGTTGAAGGCGACGACGGGGTGCTTTTCGCGCGCAAGGCTGGGTTCCACGTGCGCCTGCCCGGCCCCGGTCAGCCAGCCGAGCGCGCGGCGGATCGCCTCTTCCCCGCCCTCGCGGCGGATGTCGGCCAGCATCGGGCCGTGAACGGGGCGTCCGATCCGCGCGCGGTAGAGCCCGCCCAGAAGATAACCCGCATCCGAATAGCCCAGGAACACCTTGTCCTGCGCGGCATGGTCCATCGCCGCGAGCGCGTCCTCGGCGACGCGGCACGCGCCATAGCCGCCGCGCGCGAACCAGATGGCATCGATGGCGGGATCGTTCGCGCATTCGACAAGGGCTGCGGTGCGCTGCGCATCGCTTCCGGCAAAATGCCCCTCCTCGGCAAAGCATTGCTCATGGACAAGAAGCTCGACGTCCGGAAACTCGGACGCGGCCAGCGCGTGGACGCGCGCGGCATCCTCGCGGGTGATCGGGGTGGACGGTGCACAAACAGCGATACGCATGGTGATGTCCTTCCTATCCATGTTGTCATGCGCTGCAAGGGCGCATACCGATAGCGCCATGACCCAAAGCCCCGAGGCCGCCGCCGCCGTTCCCGCCACTGCCCCTGCCACTGCCCCCGCCACGCCCACGACGCCCGCGGACCTGACGGCGAATCCCTGGTTCTTCTGCGGCATCGGCGGGTCGGGCATGCTGCCGCTGGCGCTGATCCTCAAGGGGCTGGGCGCCACTATCGCGGGTTCGGACCGGGGCCGCGACCAAGGCCGCAGCCCGGAAAAGTTCGCCTGGCTGGAAGAGCTGGGCTTCACGCTCCACCCCCAGGACGGGAGCGGGATCACGCAAGGCGCCCAGACCCTCGTCGCCTCGGCCGCGGTGGAAGATACCGTGCCCGAAGTCGTCCGCGCCAAGGAACTGGGCTGTGCGCGCATGAGCCGCGCGCAGCTCCTCGCCACGCTCTTCAACGCGGCCGGAGACGGCATTGCCATCGGCGGGACCTCGGGCAAGTCGACCGTCACCGGCATGACCGGCTGGATCCTCACGCAGACGGGCGCCGACCCCACGATCATGAACGGCGCGGTGATGAAGAACTTTGTCTCCGAGGACGCGCCCTTTGCCAGCGCGCGCGTGGGCAAGGGGGCGGCGTTCGTCTCCGAGGTGGACGAGAGCGACGGCTCGATCGCGCTCTACCGCCCCAAGGTGGCCGCCCTTCTCAACGTCAGCCTCGACCACAAGTCTATGGAGGAGCTGCGCCGTCTCTTCGGCGATTTCCTGGCCTCAGCCGAGATCGCCGCGATCAATCTCGACGATGCCGAAAGCGCCGCGCTCGCCCACCGCGCGAAGGCCGCGATCACCTTTGGCATCACCAGCCCCAACGTGCGCCTGCGCGCCAGCGAGATCGTCGAGGGGCCAACCTCGCTCCAGGCCACGGTTCACGACCGGCTGGAGGGCACGCACCACGCGCTCACGCTGCAGGTGCCCGGCCGCCACAACCTCTACAACGCGCTCGCCGCGATTGCCGCCAGCCACGCCGCCGGAGTGCCGGTGGCCGAGGCGGTGGCCGCGCTTTCCAGCTTTGCAGGGCTCGCCCGCCGCTTCGACATCGTGGGCACCTCGCCTTCGGGGATCACCGTCATCGACGACTTCGGGCACAACCCCGACAAGGTCGCAGCCACCCTCACGACGCTGAAATCGCACCCTGGGCGCGTGATCGCCTTCTTCCAGCCGCACGGCTATGGCCCTTTGCGGCAGATGGGTGCCGAACTGGCGGGGGTGATCGGCCGGAAGCTGGGTGCAAACGACGTCGCGATCCTGTGCGATCCGGTCTACTTCGGCGGCACGGTCGACCGCAGCGAGGGCAGCGAGCGGATCGTGCGCCTGATCGAGGAGGCCGGCGCGCGCGCCGAGTACGTTCCCGAACGCAGCGCCTGCGCGGACCGGATGGCCGAGATCGCGCAGGCCGGCGACCGCATCGTCGTCATGGGCGCGCGCGACGACACGCTGACGGTCTTTGCCCGCGACCTGCTCGCCCGCCTCGCCTGAGCAGGACGTTCGAGCCAGGTCGCCGAGCAGGCAGCCCTTCGCGCGAGCCGGACGACCTCAGGAAATGCGCGCCAGCGGATGGTAGAAGCCGCTCTCGATCCACGCGCCCGCCTTGGCTTCGAACACCTTGACGTGCGGCGCACAGGTGTGGGCATCGAAGGTCGCGCGGTCACGCCACTGCTCGGTGATCACGAAGCGACGCGGGTCGTCGAGGTCCTGGTGCAGATCGTAGCGTACGAAGCCTTCTTCCTGATGGACCTGGGGCACAAGCTCCAGCAGCGCGTCGCGCAGCTTGTCCTCGCAGCCGGGCTTGGCGATGTTGAAGGCCACGCAATAGACAGGCTGGGTATCGGTCGTGCTCATGGGTCATTCCTTTGTGCAGGCAGAGGGGGGAGCCGCCTCTTGCGCGGTGCGGCGCATCCGCGTGAAGAGAGGCCGTTCTTTCAATCACCTAGCTGGGTAGCGCAGGGGAAAACGGACAGCCCTGCCCGGCTCCACGGCGCGATGAGAAGTTCTCACCCTGCCCTGTCGGGAACCCCGGCCCGCTCGCGCGAGGGCGCGGAATAACGCCCCCTCGCGCGCCAGCCCCGCAGATATCCCTAAGGGCCCCCAACCCGGCCTTAGCAGGCCCGCCGCTAGAGGGGCGATGCCACGAACATTCGGGAGCGGATATGTCTTTACCTGCACAAGGTTCGCCGGTGTGGGGGCGACTGGCCAATGGCGGCCTGTCGCGCCTGCAGACGAGCCACCTGGGCACGCAGATGCTCATGAAGAGGCTGGAACTCAGCCCGGCCCCGGCCAGCGCCAAGGCCACCGAAATCTATAACTATTTCGTCAAGTGGGAGAGGTCCCTTGCAAATGAAGTCGCCCAGCTCAATCGTCTCTGAGGGCGGGGCCATCAACGGCCTCCTGCCTGTCGACACCGTTGTCGATCTCATCAAGGCCGGGGCCAGCCTCAGCCTGGCCGGCCGCAAGGCCGCGCTCGACCGGCTGCCCGCGGGCAACTGGATCGCGGGCACCTCGCCCTACTTCATGACCGCGGAAGGGGGCCGGATCGTCGATGACGACGTGCTCTTCGTGACCGACCTCGGTGCGATCGGGACGGTCACCTTCGCCACCTACGAGGCGCACGAACTGGAGCGTATCTCGGGCGAGGCACCCGACAACGGCCTAGCGCTTGCCATCATTCCGGGCGGCTCGGCCTGCCACACCGAATTTGCCAAGAACGCGGCGAACTACCCGCTGGCCTTCATGCGCCCGACCGTGGGCTGGATCTCGGGACATGACCTGCTCAAGGAAGGCCATACCCCCTGGGTCTACGACGGCCAGGTTGCCAAGGCCTTCCCCGACCGCGTCGCGGTAGCGCAGCTCACCCTGCCCGACGGCGAGTGCCCGGTGATCGAGATCGTCAACATCTTCGCGCCCGACGGCGGCGACGTGATCCACTTCGAGGAGACCGGCTTCACGCCCGAGTGGTGCACCGTCAACGGCACCCGCCAGCGCTTCTGCGACTACGTGCTGGCGCGGGGCCGGGAGGGATGCGATCTGCCGTTGGTGGGCAACTACGGCGGCGCGCACGTCAACGCCTCACTCAAGACCATCGATAGCGATGCCGGCACAGTCGAACTGTTCGCGCCCGTCTTCCCCGGTGTCGACTACGCCTTCGCCGCGCCGGTGGCCGACTATGCGGGCGATTTCCGCCAGGCCCTTGCCGAACATCCCACGGCGGGCACGGTGTGGTCGTGCAACTGCATCCTCAACTTCATGTTCGGCAAGCTGGAGGGCGTGGCCATCGGCGGCGCGGCCGGACCCGTCACCTTCGGCGAGATCGCCTACCAGCTGCTCAACCAGACCATGGTCGTTCTGCGCAAGGAGTGATCCCTTCTCCAGTCCCCGCACACGGCCACGGCGCGCCGGGAGACTTCGGTTTCCCGGCGCGCATTGTTTCGTCGTCTCGCAGCGCCTTTACCGTGCGCGGCACCGCTTCGCGTAAGCCTACCTAGAGCGGTTTTCGACCGTTCTGAATCGGTCTGGGATTCCCTTCGGGCGCGATTTCTGATTCAGAATCCGTGCTGGTGAAGGAGGCCGGCATGGATGGCTCTTTCGATGGATTTGCGCACTCGGCTGTTGGCAGCGGTGGACAGTGGATCGAGTTGCCGTGCTGCGGCGGCCCGGTTCGGTGTTGCACCATCAACGGCGGTCCGTTGGCGGGCACAGCAGCGCGAGACGGGTGACATAGCCCCAAAGCCGCGCGGCGGGGATATGCGCTCGCGGCGGGTGGAAGAGCGGGCAGCGGACATTCTGGCCATTTGGGAGGAGCGCAGGGACATCACCCTCGAAGAACTACGTCTGGCGCTTGCGGACAAGGGAATGGCCGTTTCCGTAGCCGGGCTACATCGCTTTTTTGTTCGCCGTGGCCTGACGCGCAAAAAAAGACAGGCCATGCGATAGAGCAAGATCGACCAGACGTCCTGAAACAGCGTCAGGACTGGTTCGAGGGTCAACTCGATCTCGAACCGGAGCGCCTGGTCTTCATCGACGAAACCTGGACCGCGACCAATATGACCCGCAGCCACGGACGTTGCCCGAAAGGCGAGCGACTGCGGATGGGCTTCCCGCACGGGCACCGCAAAACCACCACTCTCGTCGCTGGCCTGCGCATGACTGGCATGGTCGCGCCCATGGTGCTCGATGGACCGATTAACGGTGACTGGTTCGAAGCCTACGTCGCTCAGGTCCTCGTCCCGGAACTGCGGCCCGGCGACGTCGTCATCATGGACAACCTGTCGAGCCACAAGCGCGCATCGGTGCAGGTGCTCATCGAGGCTGCAGGCGCAACCCTGCGCTTTCTCCCGCCCTACAGCCCAGACTTCAACCCGATCGAGAAAGCGTTCTCCCGCTTGAAGGCCATGCTCCGTAAAGCGGGCGAGCGAACGGTCAGCGGCCTGTGGAGCTTGATCGGCAAACTCGTCGATATCTTCCAGCCTCAGGAATGCGCCAACTACTTCAGATCGTGCGGCTATGAACCAGAATGATCGAAAACTGCTCTAAGCCCTTGCTTACGCTAAATTCCACAAGGTCGCCTAGGACCAAGGCTTCGAAATCCAACGAGGCCATGGCATGTCTGAACCGACATCGAAGATGGACATTTCCGAGCGGCTGGAAATGTTCGCACTGACGGAAACCGACCATTCCCGGTTCGGCGGGATCGCGCGGCTTATCTCCCGCGTCGGGCCCGCCGTCCTCGACAAGTTCTATTCCGTAGTGCGGGCCGACCGGCGCCGATCCGCCTTCTTCAAGTCGCAGAGCGTCATGGACCACGCCCGTGCCAAGCAGCTCGACCACTGGGTCGACCTGTTCTCGGGCCGGATCGACAGCAATTACATGGCGCGCGCCGAACGCATCGGGCAGGTCCACGCCCGCATCGGCCTGCCGCCCACGTTCTACATCGGCGCCTATGCGCAGATCCTCGCCGAAGTGATCGAACGCGACATCACCGCCGGGATTGCCGGTCCCCTGATGAAGACCCGCGCCAAGCGGCTGGGCACCCTCCTCAAGGTGGCGCTGCTGGACGTGGACATCGCCACCTCGGCTTATCTTGCCGCGCAGGATCACAGCCGCGAAACCACGCTCTCCTCGCTGTCCGTCGCGCTCGAGACCGTCGCGCAGGGGGATCTCACCACCCAGCTGGGCGAACTGCCCGCCGGTTTCGAGCAGATCCAGTCCGACTTCGCCGCGATGTGCGACTGCATCGCCCAGACCCTGGGCGCGGTCGCCGCCTCCTCCGAGCAGATCCGCGTCGGTGCCTCGGAAATCCGGGCGGCGAGCGATGACCTCTCGCAGCGCACCGAAAGCCAGGCCGCCGCGCTCGAGGAATCGGCCGCCGCGCTCGACCAGCTCACCAACGGCGTGCAGACCTCCGCGCAAGGGGCGAGCGAGGTCAACCGTTCGGTCTCCGAGGCCGAAGCCGAGGCGCGCGAAGGCGGCCAGGTCGTCGAGGAAGCGGTCGAGGCGATGGACGGTATCCAGAAGTCCGCCCAGGAAATCGGCGCCTTCGTCAACGTCATCGATTCGATTGCCTTCCAGACCAACCTCCTCGCGCTGAACGCCGGGGTCGAGGCCGCCCGCGCCGGCGATGCGGGCAAGGGCTTTGCGGTCGTCGCCAACGAAGTGCGCGCGCTCGCGCAGCGCTCGGCGGAAGCGGCGCAGAACATCAAGGACCTCATCGGCTCGTCCGAACAGCAGGTCGGGCGCGGCGTCGCGCTCGTGGGCCGTACCGGCGAGGTGTTCCGCCGCATTGTCGACAAAGTCTCGGGCATCACCGGGCTCGCCGCGCAGATCTCGGAGAACTCTCAGAACCAGGCCGGGCAGCTGGGCCAGGTCAATTCGGCCATTGGCGACATGGACCGCATGACCCAGCAGAACGCGGCCATGGTCGAGGAGACCACCGCGGCCGCACGCAACCTCGCCCAACAGGCCGAGGACCTTGCCAAGCTGGTGCGCATGTTCAAGCTGGATATCGGCACGACGGGCGGGAGCCCCTTGAGCGTCGTGCCGCCTGCCTCGGCGCCGGCGCCGCGCGCCCTTCCCGAACCGGCGGCCTACTCCGCGCCGCGCACCTCGGGCGCGCTCGCGCTCAAGCCCGAAGAAGCCACCGACGCCGACTGGGCCGAATTCTGATCAGGACGCGGCCGGCGAGGTCGAACCGCGAACAGCGCGCTTCGGACCGATCCGGCCACGATCACTCTTGCAAAGCGCGCGCTCAGATCCGCGCGACAATTTCATCCATCGCGCGAAGCCCCTTCTCGGAGATATGCACGATCGATCTGCGCCCGTCGCGCGGATCGTCCAGCCGCGTCAACAAGCCCTGGCGCAACAGCACGTTGAACCAGCGCAGCGCCGTTGTCGGAGCCACGGCCGAGGCGATGCAGACCGACTTCACGCTGCACTCGCGGCCCTGCTGGTGCATCGCGTAGAGATCCAGAAGGATGTCCCAGGTCGGCTCCCCGAACAGGTCCTTTCCCAGGATCTCGTCGCGCAGACGGCGCACGCGGTAGAGGTTCGCGACCGCCTCCAGCCGTGACTTCGGCGTTGCCGGTGCATTCGCGCCTGCCTCCTCCTGCACCTCGAGAAGTTTCGTCAGTTCGTCAATGGCGGCGCGCGCGCGCATCATCGCCACATACCCGTCTTCATTCCGATTATCCATCGACATGCCCACACCACTCTCTCCGAACCACAGTAATTAAATGCAGTTAAGCACGAATGGGCGAATCGTCTGAATTAAATAAAAACAAGGTTAATTATAGACATATGTCCTAATTTCGCACAGCCATTATGTATACTATTAAACGATCAGTGCGCCGTTTCGCCGCCCTCATCCCTGGCGAACATGTGCAAGGCAAGCGCGATGATCGTGCCCAGCACCAGCCCGAGCAGCGCCGACACCACGGCGTAGGACACCCAGCCGGTCACCCCGCCCAGCGCCCCCGACGCCTGCGCCACCGCGTGCTCGACACCGTGGGCAAAATGCGCCGGAGCCGGCAGGCCCAGCTCCTCAAGGCCATGGAGGATGATGCCCCCGCCGACCCACAGCATCGCCAGCATACCCACGAAGCTCAGCACCTTGAGTACAATCGGCATCGCCTTCAGCAGGAAACGCCCGACGGCCTGCGCCATTTCGGAAGGCTTGCGCGCCAGGTGCAGGCCGACATCGTCCATCTTCACTATGAGGGCGACCGCGCCATAGACGCAGAAGGTGATGACGAGGCCGACGATGGCCAGCGTGATCGCGCGCGTGACCAGCCCCTCGTCGCTGACTTCGGACAGCGCGATCGCCATGATCTCGGCCGAGAGGATGAGGTCGGTACGGATCGCGCCCTTGGTGCGCGCCTTCTCGAAGGCGACCGGGTCCTTGATCTCGTCCTCCAGCGTCTCGCCGTGCTTGGTGCCCGAGAGCTTCTCGATCACCTTTTCCGCGCCCTCGAAGGAGAGAAACAGGCCGCCCGCCATCAGGATCGGGGTGATCGCCTGGGGCAGGAAGGCGCTCAGGACCAGCGCGATGGGGAGCAGGATCACCAGCTTGTTGAAGATCGAGCCCTTGGTGATGCGCCAGATCATCGGCAGTTCGCGGTCGGGCGTGAAGCCGGTGACGTAGCCGGGCGTCACCGCGGCATCGTCGATCACCACGCCCGCGGCCTTGCTCCCCGCCTTGGCCACGCCCGCCCCGACATCGTCGATCGAGGCAGAGGCCGCGCGGGCAATGACCGAAACGTCGTCGAGAAGGGCGACAAGACCGGTGGGCATCGTAAAGGGATCCTCATGAAAAACGGGGCAGAAGGCCCCTCGAGACGACATGCGGGGGATTTTTTCGGCAATCAAGCGAAAGCCGCCGGAACCCGCGCTTTTCGGGGGCCTTCCACCCCATCGCAGCGGCCTTGCGTGCGCCCCCGATCATGAAAAAACGCGAACGGCGCCTTAAAGCTCCCGCCGCCTCACCGTTCTTCCCCATGACCGGAGCGAACAACCAAACGCTCTCACAACTTTCTGAAACTGGGGAATTAAATCATGTCTGTCATCAACACCAACATCTCCGCCATCCGTGCTTCGAACGCCTCGATCGCCGCCAACAAGATGCTCGGCGTGTCGATGGAACGCCTCTCGACCGGCAAGCGCATCAACTCGGCCAAGGACGATGCCGCAGGCCTTGCCATCTCGACCTCGATGACCTCGCAGATCCGCGGCATGAGCCAGGGCATGCGCAACGCCAACGACGGCATCAGCCTTGCCCAGACCGCCGACGGCGCGCTTTCGGAAGTCACCAACATGCTCCAGCGCGTTCGTGAACTGGCCATCCAGTCGGCCTCCGGCACCTACCAGAACACCGACCGCACCGCGATGCAGCAGGAAGTGACCGCGCTGACCGAGCAGATCGACGATGTCCTCTCGCAGTCCGAATTCAACGGCAACACGCTGTTCTCGACCACCTCGGGCACCGACCTGACCTTCGACATCCAGACCGGCGCCAACTCGGGCGAGACGGTCACCCTGACCTCCACCGCGATCAACGGCACGCTGATCGACGCCACCGCGCTCGATGTCTCGACCGCAGCGACCGCCACGACCACGCTCGACAACGTCGACACCGCGCTTGATGAAGTGAACGCCACCCGCGCCTCGCTCGGCGCCGGCCAGAACCGCCTCGAATCGGTGGTCAACAACCTCACCAGCACGGTGACCAACCTCTCCGACGCCCGCAGCCGCATCGAGGACGCCGACTACGCAGTGGAAACGACCGCGATGGCCAAGGCGCAGATCCTCAGCCAGGCGTCGACGGCGATGATCGCCCAGGCCAACCAGGCCCAGCAGAACGTGATGAGCCTCCTGCGCTAAGCGCGGCAAGCCTCAGACCAACCAGGTCCCGAAAGCACCCGGTGGGGAATAGTCCCCACCGGGGCAATCGCGTTGCGGCGTGCGGGCCGATGGCGCTCAGCGGTCGCCGGGCAGATTGTCGGGCGTCGCAACGGCAGAGGCCGGCGCGCGGGCGCCACCCTCCCCCTCTTCCAGCACATCCGCCCGCGTGCGCCCGGCCGGCACGAAGTCCTCCGGGTTGCCCGGTGTCTCGGGCACCAGCCGCCAGACGGTGTTCGACAGGTCATCGCAGATGATGAGCGCGCCGCGCGGATCAAAGGTCACGCCTACCGGACGCCCCCGGGTCAGGCCATCCTCGCCGCGAAAGCCGGTGACGACATCGACCGGATCGCCTGCCGGCCGCCCGTTGCTGAAAGGCACGAAAACGACCTTGTAGCCCACCGGATCGCTGCGGTTCCAGCTGCCGTGCTCACCCACGAAGGCACCTTGGGCAAAGCGCTCCCCCATGATCGGGGCGGAGAACGCGACCCCCAACGCCGCGACATGGGCGCCCAGCGCGTAGTCGGGCTTGATCGCCGAGGCGACGAGGTCGGGCCGCGCGGGCTTGACCCGGGTGTCCACGTTCTGCCCCCAGTAACTGTAGGGCCAGCCGTAGAACGCCCCGTCGCGTACCGAGGTCAGGTAGTCGGGCACAAGATTCGCGCCCAGCTCGTCGCGCTCGTTGGCGACCGCCCAGAGCTCGTCGCTGCCCGGGCGGAAGGCGAGCGCAGTCGGGTTGCGGATGCCGGTGGCAAAGGGGCGATGCATGCCGGTGCGCGCGTCGATCTGCCAGACCATCGCGCGATCCTCCTCCACGTCCATGCCCCGGTCGCCCACATTGCTGTTCGAGCCGATGCCGACATAGAGGAAACGCCCGTCCGGGCTCGCCGCCAGCGACTTGGTCCAGTGGTGGTTGATCTTCTCGGGCAGCTTGGTGACCCGGATCGGCGGCGCATCGGCCCTGGTCTGCCCGTCCCGGTAGGTAAATCGCACAAGCTCGCCCTGGTTGGCGACGTAGATCATGCCGTTCGCGAAGGCGAGGCCATAGGGCGCGTCGAGCCCGTCGGCAAAGACACTGCGCGCCTCGTAGGTGCCATCGCCATCGCCATCGCGCAGCAGCGTCAGGCGGTTTCCGCCCTCCACGGAGGTCTTGCCCTTGGCCTTGATGTAGCCTGCGATGATGTCCTTGGGACGAAGCTTGGGCGCATGGCCGCCGCTGCCCTCGGCAATCAGGATATCGCCATTGGGCAGCACAAGGCTCTGGCGCGGCACCTTGAGGTCGGTGGCGATGGCGGTAATCGTGTAACCTTCGGGAACCTGCGGCCGGGCATCGCCCCAGGACGCGGGATTGGCGATCTCCATGTTGGGCAGAAGCCCGCGCTGCGTGTCGGGAAGTTGCGGGTTCTCGCCATACTCGGGCGCCTCACTGCCGCCCGAACAGGCCGTGAGCGCCGCGCAGGCCGCCAGCGTGCCGAAGCAGGAACGTACCCTCATGCCGTCTCTCCCTTGCGCAGCGTGGCAAAGCCGAACCAGACCGCGACGAGCGCCAGGCCCGTCACCAGGATCGAGAGGACAAGGCCGGTCGGCATCGAGGCCCAGCCGTCCTTGGCGTGGATGAAGGAATTGACGAGCCCGATGGCGAAGGTCACCACCACCAGCACGAGGTAGATGATGCCCCGGCCAAGGCCGCGAATGGTATCCACCAGCGCGAACACCAGCGCCAGCCCCAGGAACAGGAGCGCACCGGCGTTGAGCCAGGAGGCAAAGTTGGTCCACTGCACCTCGTAGCTGGCGGCATAGGCCCAGTCGCTCAGCAGCGTGCCCGCAAAGAGCGGCAGGGATCCGGCCAGAAGTGCAGCGTGCACCGGGTGCAGCGCGCGCGCCGGAGCGGGACGAAATCGATGAGAAGGAGGCATGGCGGCGATCCCATGTCAGGAGGAGGAAATGGCCGGGCTGCGCCAAGGGCGCCGCGCACAGCGACACCCCCTCACAAAGCGGGAACGACCGCCTTGTTCCAAGAACCTCTCAAAATCGCCGTAATTCAATAGACTTGCGGAGGTTTCCTCGCAGAAATAGCGAGGAAAGAAGTAGGTAGATTCAAGGGGTCATCACCCCTTGACCCCCAAATGGGCCACCTCGCCCTTCTCAGCCGAGGTAGCGCGCGGGGCGTGAGGTGGATGGTATCGGGAGCCCGAGGGCGATGGCCCTCGGACCTGATTATTCTTCTTTGGACCGAACTTTAGAATTCGACTTCAAGTTCTTCCATTTCCTCAGGTTCGGCCTTGGCTGCGGCGATCCACTCGGCCATCGGCGCCCACTCGGTGATGGTCTTGCAGTAGGCAAGGCACGGCGCGGAAACGGCGACCGCATAGGTAAGGAAGCGGGTGGCGACGGGCGCGTACATGGCATCGGCCACGGTGGGGTGCTCGCCGAAGAGGAACGGCCCGCCGTAGGTTTCGAGGCACTCGGTCCAGACCGCCTCGACCCGCTCGATGTCAGGACGCGCGCCCGAGAAGACGGGAAAGCTGTCGTGGCGCACCTTGAGGTTCATCGGCAGCGCCGAGCGCAGGTTGGTGAAGCCCGAATGGATCTCGCCAGAGACCGAGCGGCAGTGGGCGCGCGCGATGCGGTCTTCGGGGAAGAGGTGGGCATCGGGGCATTCCTCGTTCAGGAACTCGGCAATGGCGAGGACGTCCCACACGCTCGCCCCATCGTAGGTAAGGCGCGGCACCAGCACCGAGGGCGAGAGCAGGAGCAGTTCGGCCCGGTTGTTGGCGTCGTTGGGCACCGGCTTCTCGATCACCTCGAGCCCGGCCAGGCGGCACATCAGCCAGCCGCGCAGCGACCAGGCCGAATAGGTCTTGCTGGAGATCGTGAGAGTTGCCTTCTCGGGCACCTTGGCCCCTGCCTTCACCTTGCCATCAGGCGTGGACGCCGTCTCAACCATGGCTCGTATCCTTCTTCCTCGTCTGGCCGCTCACCGGAGAGCCTATCACTCCTGCGGGCTTGACGCACTGCGGAAATGCCTCTCTTACGAAAGGCGGTTTCGCTTGCATCCGGCAATGATGCAGCGCAGCATGACGGGTGCATCGTGCCTGCGCAAGGGCGTGGCGTCACCCGGCAACGGAGCGCGGCGCATGACGCGCGGGACACTCGCGGAAGACAAGGGATAAGCCCCATGCTTTACGACGCCTATGAGGCCACCAACGATCTCCTCGCCCCCTCGCGGTTTGCCGCGAAGATGGCGCGGCGCTTCCGCGACGAGGTGCTCGATGGCGCGAAAGACATGCCCTTTGCCCGCCGCCTCTTCGCGCTGGCCGAAGTCTACGAAAAGGCCGCGATCACGCACAAGCGCCCGTCCTACGGCATCGACAGCGTACCCTGCGGCAACCGGGAGACTCAGGTTGTCGAGGAAGTGCTCATGGACCTGCCCTTCGGCGACCTCCTCCACTTCGCCAAGCCCGATGTCGCGGTGCCCCAGCCCAAGGTGCTGATCGTGGCGCCGATCTCGGGCCACTTCTCGACCCTTTTGCGCAACACGGTCGAGACCATGCTGTGCGACCACGACGTCTACATCACCGACTGGAAGAACGCGCGCGACGTGCCGCTGTCCGCCGGCGATTTCGGGCTCGACGACTATATCGACTACATCATCACCTTCCTGCAGGAGCTGGGCGATCCGGTCGCACGCAAGGGGGCCAACGTGCTGGCCGTGTGCCAGCCCTGTGTCCCCGTGCTGGCTGCGGTGGCGATCATGGCGGGGGACGATGACCCCTGCCAGCCGCGCACGATGACGCTGATGGGCGGGCCGATCGACGTGCGCGAATCGCCCACGCTGGTGAACGAGCTTGCGACCACCAATTCCTACGACTGGTTCGCCGCGAACATGATCCAGACCGTACCCTGGCGCCATCGCGGGGCCGGGCGGCGGGTCTATCCCGGCTTCCTCCAGCTCACCGCCTTCATGTCGATGAACATGGGTCGCCACATCGACCAGTTCCGCAAGCTCTACCAGGCGCTCGCCGACGAGGACACCGCCGCCGTCACCAAGATCGAGAGCTTCTACGACGAGTACTTCGCGGTGCTCGACCTCACCGAGGAGTTCTACCTCGAGACCATCGACAAGGTGTTCCAGCGCGCGCTCCTTGCCAAGGGCGAGCTGACCTTCCGGGGCGAGCCGGTGGACTGCGGCGCGATCCGCAAGACCGCCCTCCTCACCGTCGAGGGGGAGCGTGACGATATCTGCGCGGTGGGCCAGACCGCGGCCGCGCACCTCCTGTGCACGAGCCTGCGCCCGCACCTGAAGCAGCACCACCTCCAGCCGGGCGTGGGCCACTACGGCACCTTCTCGGGCTCGAAGTGGGAAAAGCAGGTCTACCCCCAGGTCAAGAACCTGATCCTTGCGATGAACTGATCCCCGCCTGTGCACCGCTGGGACAATTTGTCCCGGCGATCATCGCCTTGCCGCGCGTGACAGGCCCTGTGTTCCACGCTAGGCGCATGACCACCATGTACGCCCTTCGCTCCTTCCTTGCGCGCCGCCTCTGGCTCTTCGCGCTCGTGATCGCGATGGCGCTGGCCATGAAGGCGCTGGTCCCGGCCGGCTTCATGATCGAGAGCGCGGGCGCGAAGGTCCTCACGGTCGAGATCTGCGACAGCCAGGGGCACACCCGCCTCCAGAAGATCGCACTTCCGGGCAAGCCCGACACCTCTTCGCAGCAGCAACAGCACGCGAAGGCGGCGAAGGAATGCCCCTTCACCGCGCTCTCCGCCCATGCCCTGGGCACTGCGGACCCGGCACTTCTGGCGCTGGCGCTCGCCTTCATCCTGGCGCTGGGCTTCGTGCCCACGCCGCCACTGCGGCTGGTCCGAGCCCGCTACTGGACCCCGCCGCTGCGCGCCCCGCCCCACCTGTCCTGATCCCCTGAGCCCCCGCACCACACGTCGGGGCCTCTTCCTCGCGAACATCGCCCCCGCGATGCGCCGCCTCGTGCGGCCACGCAGCGCTGTTCGCCCGATCTTCGCATTCAGGACATCCCATCACCATGCAGACCTCTTTCGTGCGCGCTGCGCGCACCGCTCTTTACGCCAGTACCGTCCTCGCCCCCGCCCTTGGTGCCGCCACCGCCGCGAAGGCCGACGAGGCCCCGCCCCCGCTCACCGTGGTCGAGGGCCACATGCCCGATCCCACCGTGGTCGGATCGCACCTTTCCGAGCAGGACCTCCATGAAAAGGCCGCCGCGGCCAGCGATACCGCGCAGGTCCTTGCGCGCATCGCGGGGGTCTCGGCCAACACCGGCGGCGGCTTTTCGGCCATGCCCGCGATCCGCGGCCTCTCCGAGCAGCGCCTGCGCATCACCGTCGATGGCCAGCCGATCGACATGGCCTGCCCCAACGACATGAATTCGCCGCTCTCCTATACCAACCCGCAGACGCTGGCCGCGCTGACCGTGATCCCGGGCGTTTCCCCGGTGAGCCTGGGCGGCGACACCATCGGCGGCGTGATTGCCGCCGAGAGCGCAGTCCCGGTCTTCGCGAAGGACGGATCGCTTCTGGTGACCGGCCGCGCGGCGGGCTACTACCGCTCGAACGGCAACGCCTTTGGCACCTCGCTTTCGCTGACGCTGGCGGGCGAGAACCTCTCGGCCACCTACACCGGCGCCTACACCCAGTCCGACAATTACAAGGCGGGCGGGCACCTGGGCACCGTCCACTCCAGCGAATACGCCAAGACCGACCACGCGCTCGCCCTTGCGCTGCGCACCGAGGCGGGCCTCATCGAGCTCAAGGGTGGCTACCACTACAGCCCCTACGAAGGCTTCGTGAACCAGTCGATGGACATGACCGACAACCGCTCCTGGTTCGTGCAGGGACGCTTCCGGGGGGAGTACGACTGGGGCAAGGCCGACCTTTCGGCGAGCTACCGCGACACCGACCACACGATGAACTTCCTGGAGGACAAGCTCCCCGGCTCCATGCCGATGGAAACGCGCGTCCACACCTTCACCAGCGCGGCCAGGTTCGAGATCCCGGTAAACGAGCACCATGTCCTGAAAACCGGGCTGGAATACCACCACCAGTGGCTCAACGACTGGTGGCCGCCGGTCGAAGGCTCGATGATGATGGGGCCCAACGCCTTCGTGAACATCAACGAGGGGGCGCGCAACCGCGTGGGCGCCTACGGGGAATGGACCGGCGACTGGACCTCCAATCTCACCACCACGCTGGGCCTGCGCTATGACCGGGTGGAGATGAACACCGGCGATGTCGCCCCTTATGGCACGGGCATGATGCAGGCCGCCGACGTCGCTGCCGCGGCCGCCTTCAACGCCGCCGACCGCCGCCGCACCGACAACAACTGGTCGGGCTCGGCCCTCGTGCGCTGGACGCCAAGCGCGGCGCTTTCGGTCGAACTGGGCTATGCCCACAAGGTACGCTCACCCAACCTCTACGAGCGCTACACCTGGGGGCGCGGATCGATGGCGAGCCGCATGATCGGCTGGTACGGCGATGGCAACGGCTATGTCGGCGACATCGCGCTCGATCCCGAGCGCGCCGACACCTTCAGCGCCGCCTTCGCGCTCTCCCCGGCAAAGGACGTGCACCTGAAGGTCTCGCCCTACTACACGCACGTGAACGACTATATCGACGCGAACGTGATCCGCACGCTCAGTGAACGCGCCGTCCAGCTCCAGTTCGCCAACACCGATGCCGAGTTCTACGGCGTGGATGTCTCGGCCGACGCAGTCCTCCATGGCAGCGCCGAACAGGGCACCCTCCTCACCGCGACGCTGGCCTATGTGCATGGCCAGAACACCGGGGCCGACGCGCCGCTCTACCACCAGATGCCGCTCAACGCCGCGCTTGCCCTCACCCACCGGACCGGCGCGCTGGAGCTGACCGGCGGCGTCGAGTGGGTGGACCGCAAGGACCGCGTCGACACCCGCCGCAACGAGCCCGAGACTTCGGCCTACGCCCTCGTCAATCTGGGCGCGGCCTATACCCTGCAAGGCTGGCGCCTCGGGATCGAGGCCACCAACCTCTTCGACAAGGGCTACTACCTGCCGCTTGGCGGCATGGCGCTGGGCGATCTCGCCGCAACCGACACCTGGCGCCCGGTCGCCGGACAAGGCCGCAGCGTGAACCTGTCGATCTCGACTGCGTTCTGATCGTTTCAGGCCAGACGAGAAAGGGGCGCGCCCGAACCACGGGCGCGCCCCTTTCTCCTTCACTCAGATCACCTGGTCAGTTGGCGAGCGGCGCGGCGGTCGAGGCGTCCACCGGAAGCCCGCCCAACTGGTCGACCAGCTTGGTGTAGGCGTCGAGATAGGCCAGGACGATGATCTGGCCGATCTGCGTATTCTGGTACCCGCTCGCACCGGCCCCGGCGAAAGCCCCTCCAAACGAGGCGCCCGCGCCCGAGCCATTGAAGCTGACATCGGACTTGCGCGCATAGCCCTCGGTCAGGGCCTCCTCGACCGTGGTGCGGGCATTCACCACCGAAAGGGTTACGTTGGCCTCGCCCTTGCGCACGTTGAGGCCTCCGGCCATGCGGCCCACGCCGCGCCCGAAGATGCCACCGACACCGCCGAGCACGCCGCCCAGCGCGTTGCCGCCCGAATTCTTGTTGGTCGAGACGATGTCGGGCTGAAGGAAGTAGTCCGCTGCACGGATCTGTCCCTTGCCGATGTTCGATCCCGCCTGAAGCTCGCCCTGTTCGGCCAGCGCGCGTTCCATCGCGCTGTTCTCCAGCGAGCGCCCCCGATTGACCAGCGTGAAACAGCGCGACTTCTGCACGAAGACGCGCAGGATCGCCTCGGGACTGCCCAGGCTGTACTCGCGCCACCACTTCACGTCCGGCTCGATGATGGACACGGTGCCCAGGTTCTTCTGGCAGACCGGGATCTGCTGCTGCCCCTGCTCCTGCTGCTTGCGCGCCGAGGAGGTCCCTTGCGCGAACGCCGGCGCGGCCATGCCGCACACCGCCGGCGCGGCCAATACCCAAGCCCATTTCGTCATATCGATATCCTTTCCTCCCGCAAAAATGGCCTGACGCACCAATAGCCGCAACAAAATACGAGACATGACGGTGTTTTTAACACCTCTCAAAAGTATAAATTTGCAAATTTATACATGAATTACTTAAGTCCGCCTTGCTCATGGACCCCTGAAAGGACCGGCCCTGCTGCATTCCCGAGGTATTACGGGGCCAGGCTCGCCTCGCCCGGCAACTGCGAGCGGATACGGACCGTCACCGCAGCGAAGGCCCGGCCACAAAGCATTTTCCTACACCCCTTGCCCCAGGGTAGGACGGTAAGCATGCCCCTGCGCGTCCCGCACGGGACGGGAATGGCGGTCTCGGGGCATGGCCGGACGTGTGGCGCATGGGGGGCAGGTATGGAAGAATGCCTTCGGCAAGAGGGTCTGGCAGTGGCCCTCGCGGGGCGCGGGTTCCGCCTCCTTACGGCGAGGCCCTGGCCCACCCCCGCAGCCATGACCGTGCGATGCGCAAAAAGTACTGGGCGAATTGGCAAGACTTGATACTTTGATGATCTTCCATGACCATTCGACGATGCGGGGCATTTCATGTTGAGACGGCGGCTGGTGCCAATTCCGGCAATCGTGATGGCCGCGTTTTTCGTGAGCGCTGCGTCCGATGACGACCCGATCGTCGTCGAAAGATCTCGTGAAACGAATGTCGTTGCTGCCGGGGAGTGGGAAGTGCGGATCTCGCGTTCCTATCGCTTCGGCAAGAGCCTGGACGGAAGGAACGATACGCGAGCGCTCGGCCAGGAGCGCACGTTCAAGTTCTGTCTGCACGACACGCAGATTGAGCTGTTTGTTCGGCAACTGGTGGGCGATGGGCAGTCGGACGCCGCCTCGAGCACCACGTGCCGTCCCATGCGCATGGACATAAAGGACGGGCACGTTCATGCGTCCCAGGTCTGCAACGGGGGAAGCGTCAGCGTTGAAGACCCGGAGACCAATCGGACCTCGACGCAACCCTCCAGATTGCACCTGAATGTCGATGGGGCATTCGATGTCGCTTCGCTCAAGATCGATTTCGAGAGCCGGCGAGAGCTTTTGGCGCATGATGGTCTTGCTGCCCACCACCCCGATCTGATGCGCTGGTCCATCGCTGGCCGGAAAATGGGCGGGTGCTGAAACTCGCCTGGCATCGACGGCTTCATGCGCAAGGCCCAGCCGCACAGCAGTAAGGCGCAGACGGATAGGGGGACAGATGACACCTCTCCCCCTGGACCGTGTCAACTGTGTCAACCTGCGTGTCACCCGACGTGTCACATATGCCCCTGCGAATCTGCGAAGGCGACTTGCATTTGGCCCGCAATCGGCTAAAGGCGCCGCTTCCCACGCGTTCGCACACGGATTCGCGGGAAACATGAAGAAAGCCGGAGGGGCCCCGCAATGGTGCGGCAAGCCAGCGATCGGTTAGACAGATAAAGGAAGCTGCAGTGCCGCTTTACGAGCACGTGTTCCTGGCGCGCCAGGATCTGAGCCAGTCGCAGGTTGATGCGCTGGCCGCCGCCGCCACCGAGATCGTCGAGAGCCACGAGGGCAAGGTCACCAAGACCGAGACCTGGGGCCTCAAGAACCTCGCCTACAAGATCAAGCGTAACCGCAAGGCTCACTTCGTGATGCTGAACATCGAGTGCCCCGGCGACACCATCGCCGAGCTCGAGCGCCAGACGCAGATCAACGAAGACGTCATCCGCTACATGACCATCAAGGTCGAAGAGCACGAAGGTGGCCCTTCGGTCCAGATGCGCAAGAACGACCGCGACAACCGTCGCCGTCGCGACCGGGAGAACTGATCCATGGCACGTGCATTCTTCCGCCGCCGCAAGTCCTGCCCGTTCTCGGGCAAGAACGCGCCCAAGATCGACTACAAGGACGTGCGTCTCCTCCAGGGCTTCATGTCCGAGCGTGGCAAGATCGTTCCCAGCCGCATCACCGCGGTGTCCGCCAAGAAGCAGCGTGAGCTGAGCCAGGCCATCAAGCGCGCCCGGCACATCGGCCTGCTGCCCTTCATCGTCAAGTAAGGGAGGAATTACCTCATGGATATCATCCTCCTCGAACGCGTCGAGAAGCTCGGCAACATCGGCGACGTCGTCACCGTCAAGGACGGTTTCGCGCGCAACTTCCTGCTGCCGAACAAGAAGGCCCTTCGCGCCAACGAAGCCAACAAGAAGGTCTTCGAAGCGAACCGCGCCAAGATCGAAGCCGACAACGCTGAGAAGCGTTCGGCTGCCGAGAGCCACTCGAGCAACGTCGAAGGCAAGCAGGTCGTCCTGATCCGCGCCTCGTCGAACTCGGGCCAGCTCTACGGTTCGGTCACCGTGCGTGACATCGCAGAAGCCCTGAACGCCGAAGGCGCGCAGGTCACCAAGCAGATGATCGTGCTCGAGCACCCGATCAAGACCCTCGGCGTCTTCGACGTGCGCGTCTCGCTGCACCCCGAAGTCGCGGTCAACGTCCAGGTCAACGTCGCACGTTCGACCGACGAAGCCGAACTGCAGGCCCAGGGCGTCAACGTCATGGAAGCCATGTTCGAAGAAGACACCAGCGGCTTCACCGAAGCTTACGATCCCAACGCCGAGCCCGGCGAGATCGCAGTCGAGGAAGACGCTCCTGCCGAGGACGGCGAAGAGCAGGCCTGAGCCTCCTCTTCCTGACCTTCAGGACACGAAAGACCCCCGCGCCGGACCGGCTGCGGGGGTTTTTTCGTGGCGCCTCCACCTGTTGCACCCGCGCAACGCTTACCCCCCAGGCCGAACGCGATGCCTACGCCTGCCCTTGCACTGCAACATGAATTGCGTAACTACAGGCGATGCAAAACAGAATAGATCAGATCCACGCGGAATTGGTCCGCGTCTATGAAACCGCCGTCGCCACCCTCAAGGCCGACATCGCCGCCTTCGTCGAGCACGGCACCCTTCCCCCTCCCGAACGCCGCAGCCAGCGGGAGTGGACCTACCCCGAACTCACCGTGCGCTATGCCGGAAACGAGCGCGAAGCCGTCTACGGCCGCGCCTTCGGCCGCCTCGTCGAGACGGGCACGTACGCGACCACGATCACAAGGCCGCACCTTTTTGCCGATTACCTGAAGGAGCAGCTCACCCTCCTCGATGCCGAATACGAGATCGAGATCGAGGTCGGACGCTCGGACCAGGAAATCCCCTTCCCCTACGTTCTGGACGGCATTGGCGTGGGCACCGCCACCCCGCAGCAGCTTGCCGCCCACTTCCCGAGCACCGACCTTGCCATGATCGGCGATGAAATCGCCGATGGCCTGATGATCTTTGACGAGAACGATCCCAAGCCCCTGGCGCTCTTCGATGGGCTGCGCACCGACTTCAGCCTGGCCCGCCTCGCGCACTACACCGGCACCAGCCCCGACCACTGCCAGAAGTTCATCCTCTTCACGAACTACCACCGCTACGTCGACGAGTTCGTGGACTGGGCGGGCACGCAGATCGGCCAGGACGGCTTCACCGCGCTGGCCGGTGCGGGCGGGCTCTATCTCGACGAGCCGACCGACAACGCCCGCGCGCGCCTGTCCGACACCGCCTGGCGCCGCCACCAGATGCCCGCCTACCACCTCGTGCGCGAGGACAAGTCGGGCATCACGCTCGTCAACATCGGCGTTGGCCCCTCCAACGCCAAGACGATCACCGATCACCTCGCAGTCCTGCGCCCCGAAGCCTGGCTGATGATCGGCCACTGCGGGGGCCTGCGCGAAACGCAGCGCATCGGCGACTTCGTGCTCGCCCACGCGTACCTGCGCGACGACAAGGTCCTCGATCCCGTTCTGCCGCCCGAGATCCCCCTGCCCGCCATCGCCGAGGTCCAGCAGGCGCTTGCCGAGGCGGCCGAGATCGTCAGCGGCGATAGCGGTGCCAACCTCAAGAAGCGCATGCGCACCGGCACCGTCGTCACCACCGACGACCGCAACTGGGAGCTGCGCTACACCGCCTCGGCCCACCGCTTCAGCCTCTCACGCGCCATTGCCATCGAGATGGAGAGCGCGACCATCAGCGCCCAAGGGTACCGCTTCCGCGTCCCCTACGGCACCCTGCTGTGCGTCTCGGACAAGCCGCTCCACGGCGAACTGAAGCTGCCAGGCCAGGCCAACCGCTTCTACGAGGAAGCCATTGCCGGACACCTCAAGATCGGCCTCCACGCCTGCGCCCTGCTGCGCGCCGAGGGTGACAGCCTGCACAGCCGCAAGCTGCGCGCCTTCGACGAACCTCCGTTCCGGTAAGCCTCGCAGAAACAGCAACGAAAAAGGCCGGGACGCGTTGTTCGCGTCCCGGCCTTTTTTATGTCTGAAGTAAAGGCTTACCAGCCCGTCTTCTGCCCCTTGTTCTGCTTGTCGAGCCAGTCCTTGAGCGGCGCGAAGTAGTCGAGCATCGGCTTGGCGCTCATCTTCGAGGAGCCGGTGAACGCCTTGAGCGCTTCGGGCCAGGGTTTGGACATGCCCATGCTCAGCATCGCCTCGAGGTTCTTGCCCACTTCCTTGTTGCCGTAGAAGCTGCAACGGTGCAGCGGCCCGGTCCATCCGGCCTGCTTGCACGCGGCCTGGTAGAACTGGAACTGCAGGATCCGGGCAAGGAAATAGCGCGTGTAAGGCGTATTGCCGGGAATGTGGAACTTGGCGCCCGCATCGAAGCCGTCCGCAGGACGCTCCACCGGCGGCACGATACCCTGGTACTCCAGACGCATCTTGGTCCACGCCGAGTTGTACTGCGCAGGCGTGATCGAACCATCGAAGATACCCCAGCGGTAGCGGTCGATCATCAGGCCAAACGGCAGGAAGGCCACCTTGTCCATCGCCTGGCGCAGGAGCAGGCCGATATCCTTGTCCGCACTCGGCACCTTGGCGGCATCGAGCAGGCCGATCTGGACGAGATAACGCGGCGTGATCGAGAGCGCCACGAAGTCACCGATCGCCTCGTGGAAGCCATCGTTGGCCCCGTTGAGGTACAAGTAGGGCTGCGCGTTGTAGGCGCGCTGGTAGTAGTTGTGGCCCAGTTCATGGTGGATCGTAACGAAGTCCGTCGAATTCACCTTGGTGCACATCTTGATGCGGATGTCGTCCTTGTTGTCGACATCCCAGGCCGAAGCATGGCAGATCACCTCACGGTCGGCGGGCTTGGTGATCATCGAGCGCGTCCAGAATGTACCGGGAAGCGGATCAAAGCCGAGCGAGGAATAGAAGCCCTCGCCGGTCTTCACCATGTCGACAGGTGTCTGGCCCTTCGCCTTGAGCAGATCGCCGATATCATAGCCCAGATCGCCCGCACCTTCGGGCGCGACGAGCGGGTAGATGCTCCCCCATTCCTGCGCCCACATGTTGCCAAGCAGATCGGCACGGATCGGCCCGGTCTGCGGCTGCACGTCCGCACCGTACTTCGCGTTGAGCTTGTTGCGGACATAGGTATGCAGTGCGAGGTAGAGCGGCTTGACCTCCTGCCACAAGCGCTCGGTCTCGGCGGCGAAGGCTTCGGGCTCCATGTCGTAGCCCGAGCGCCACATCGCGCCGACGTCGGCGTAGCCAAGTTCACGAGCACCGGTGTTGCCGATCTCGACCATGCGCACATAGTCGTCCTTCATCGGCGCACCGACATTGTCGTGCCAGCTCGCCCACATCTCGGCAAATTCGGCCGGCGTGTGATCGAGGTTGCCCATCTCCTCCTCGATGTCCGAGCCGTTGATCTCCGCACCATTGAGCGTGCCGCGGCCCTTGCCATAGGTCGCGCTGAGATCAGTCATGATCGTGCCCAGCTCGTCCGCCGCGCCAGGGGTCGTCGGCGCGGGCATGACGATACCCTGGCTCAGGATCCCGAGCTTGCGCACAACGTCCGGATCAAGCCCCGGGATGTCCTTGTAGCGCGCGGCTTCGACCGCGTAGGACACCTGCTTCTCCGTCAGCTCAGCGTTCGAGCTGGACGCGAGCGCGTTGGTGTCATCGGTGATGTAGGTGCTGTTCACCCAGTTGACGCGCGCATTGTCGAGCGAGAAGTCGGACAGGTCCTGTTCGGCCGCAGCTACGAAATCCGCAGCCCCTTGCGCGGTGTGCGGATAGCTCGCCGCGGGTTCCTGGGCCCAGGCGGCGGGAGCTGCGGTAAAGGACAAGCCCGCCGCCAGCGCGGCAACAGCTATGGTCGCTCGTTTCATGGAAAGAAAATCACCCTGTTATGTGTCTGTCGGACCGGAAGACTAGCCAATGGTCCGACAAGATCAACATAAGAGACAGGGCAAACCGCAAGGGCGCGGGCCAGAATCAGTCGAGAAGGAACTCGGCCATCGCACGCCCCATCTCCTTGAACGTCACCGAGGACATGTGATTTCCCGGCGTTTCGGCGTAGTGACCATCGGGCAAGGCATCGGCCAGCTCCTGCGCTTTGCCGTTGTCCTCATCGTCCGCGCCACACACGCACAGTGTCGGCATGGTGATGCGCGCCAGCTCCGAAGGCGCGGTATCGTCGACAGACCCCAGCAGCAGCCGCGCGGCTTCGCGGTCAATCTTCATCGTCTTCATGAATGCCTGGGCTACGAACGCCGGATCCCCGCGCTCGATGGAACCGAAACGGTCGATGGCGTCGACGAAATGGGCCGAACGGCGCGCCCAGCCTGAAAGCCCGGACAGACCCATTCCCGCCAGGATCAGACGGCGCGGTGCCAGGCCTGCCAGTACACCGCGCGCAGAGGTGCGCGAGCCCAGCGAGAAACCGCCTAGGTCATAATCCTTCAGTTCGAGCTCGGCGATGATGCTCTTGAGGTCCTCGACCAGGACATCCTCGGGGTAGGCGCGCGGATCGTGCGGCGCCTCGCTTTCACCATGCGCGCGAAGATCGGGCATGTAGATCCGGAAGCCCGCATCAACGAGGATTTGCGCATTGCCGTACTTGATCCAGTTCACGTGCGCGCTGGAGAACAGGCCATGGAGCAGGACCAGCGGACGTCCGCTTGCCTCTCCCATGCAATGCACCACCAGCTTGGTATCGGCGAAACCCTCAACGATCCGGCTTTCGATCTCACTCACGCGCGCGCCCTTTCTCATAGCACAAGAGGCAGGCACCGGCCCTGTGGGACCGGCGTCCTACCTCTCACCGGCGGTCTTTGCGCGGCTCGGCGCGATCTTGCAACCTTAGCCGGAGGCTTTCTCGTCCCACTGGTCGAAGGCTTCAAGGGCCTGTGCGGCATACATCGCGGAAGGACCCGCCCCCATGTAGACCGCAAGCCCCATGGCCTCGGCGATTTCCTCACGCGTCGCGCCCGCCCTCTGCGCACCCGAGGAATGGTAGGTGATGCAGGGCGCGCAGCGCACCGCCACGCCGATAGCCAGCGCGATCAACTCCTTGGTCCTGGTGTCGAGGGCGCCGGGCGCGAGGGCTGCCTTACCCATCTCCGAAAAGGCCTGCATCGGCCCCGGCGAGCTCTTCTTGAGTTCGCCAATGGCCGGGTTCAGGTCCTTCGCCATCTGCGGCCAGTCGTGAAAGTTGCTCTTCGACATACCCTCTACCTCCTTGATGGGAGCACTGTGCGCCCCGCGATCCGCGTGTCGCCTTGCGCCAGATCAAGAGCCACCAAACGCAGGCCCACCTTCCATGGCAGCGCCACCCTTGCCGCACTATCGGGGTATGTCCCGAGGCTTGCTTGCTACATGGAGTGCGAAGCGAGAGGTTCACACAAAGAAGAACCCCCGCCAGGTCACCTGACGGGGGTTCTTCGAAATCCGTTTCGCGAAGGTGCGGAAATCAGCCCTTCTTGAGGTGGCGACGGCCGAGCAGTTCGGCGATCTGCACCGCGTTGAGCGCGGCACCCTTACGCAGGTTGTCCGAGACACACCACAGCGCGAGGCCGTTCTCGACCGTAGGGTCTTCGCGCACGCGGCTGATGTAGGTGGCGCTGTCGCCCACGCACTCGACGGGGGTGACGTAACCGCCGTCCTCACGCTTGTCGACGAGCATCACGCCCGGAGCTTCGCGCAGGATGTTCTGCGCTTCCTCGGCCGAGACTTCCTTCTCGAACTCGATGTTGAGCGATTCGGAGTGGCCCACGAAGACCGGCACGCGCACGCAGGTTGCGTGGAGCTTGATCTTGGGATCCATGATCTTCTTGGTCTCGACGACCATCTTCCACTCTTCCTTGGTGGAACCATCGTCGAGGAAGACGTCGATGTGCGGGATCACGTTGAAGGCGATCTGCTTGGTGAACTTCTTGGGCTCAACCTGGTCACCCACGAAGATCGCGCGGCTCTGTTCGAACAGCTCGTCCATGCCCTGCTTGCCCGCGCCGGAAACCGACTGATAGGTCGAGACGACGACGCGCTTGATGCCGAAAGCATCGTGGAGCGGCTTGAGCGCGACAACCATCTGCGCGGTCGAGCAGTTGGGGTTGGCGATGATGTTGCGCTGCGTGTAGCCATCAATCGCGTCCGGGTTCACTTCCGGCACGATGAGCGGCACGTCGGGCTCCATGCGGTAGAGCGACGAGTTGTCGATCACGACGCAGCCCTGCGCAGCCGCCTTGGGCGCGTAGATCTTCGTCGGGCCCGAGCCGGCCGCGAAAAGTGCGATGTCCCAGCCCGTGAAATCGAAGTGCTCGATGTTCTTGACCTTGAGTTTCTTGCCGGTCTCGCCGAAATCAATCTCCGTGCCGGTGGAACGCGATGAAGCAACCGCTGCGATCTCGTCGCAGGGGAACTCGCGCTCGGCAAGGATGCTCAGCATTTCGCGGCCGACATTTCCGGTCGCGCCGACGACGGCTACCCGGTAACCCATTTCAAGATCCTTCTTGGCTTAACACGCAAGGGCCCATGCCCGAGCGTGAAGGCGGGCCGTTACAGGGTCCTGCCCCCAATGACAAGCGCCCTTTGCCATTGATTGCGCAAAATGCGTCCGATTGAGGTAAAAGATTACGCAAACAACGGCAAGTACACGCAAAATCAGTCGACCATCAGGTCGTTCCGCCCCCGATACGACTGTGACAAAAGGAAAAGGGCGCCAACCGAAGCGACGCCCTTTTCCCTGTTCTCAATCCGATGATCGGCACGCTCAGTGCGCGGTCGCCCCGCTCACACCGCCGTGGGCCGGAGGCGCGGCCGCAAGTTCGTCCGCCTCGGTCCACTCGATGGGCTCGAGCGTTTCGGTCAGCGCGCGGGCCAGCACCTCGTCAACATGGCTGACGGGAATGATGTCGAGGCCCTGCTTCGCGTTCTCGGGGATCTCGGCGAGATCCTTGCGGTTCTCTTCGGGGATCAGCACCGTGGTGATGCCGCCGCGCAGCGCCGCCAGAAGCTTTTCCTTGAGACCACCGATGGGGAGCACGCGCCCACGCAGCGTCACTTCACCGGTCATCGCGACGTCCTTGCGCACCGGCACACCGCTGAGCGTCGAGACGATGGAAGTCACCATGCCGATACCCGCCGAGGGACCGTCCTTGGGCACGGCGCCTTCGGGAAGGTGAATGTGGATGTCGCGCTTGTTGAAGATGCTCGGCTTCACACCGTAGGCGGGCGAACGGGCCTTCACGAAGCTCCAGGCGGTCTGGATCGATTCGTTCATGACTTCGCCCAGCTTGCCGGTCGCCTTGATCTGGCCCTTGCCCGGAACGGTCACGCTTTCGATGGTCAGCAGTTCGCCGCCCACTTCGGTCCAGGCGAGGCCCGTCACCGCGCCAACCTGGTTCTCCTCTTCCGAGTTGCCGTGGCGGAACTTCTGCACACCCGCGTAGTCGGCAAGGTTCTCGGGCGTGATGGTCACGCTCTTGGTCTTGCCTTCGAGGATCTGGCGCAGCGACTTGCGCGCGAGGCGCGCGATCTCACGCTCCAGCGTACGCACGCCCGCCTCGCGGGTGTAGTACCGGATAAGGTCGCGAAGGCCCGCTTCGGTCAGCGTGAACTCGCCGTCCTTGAGGCCATGCGCCTCGACCTGCTTGGCCACGAGGTGGCGCTCGGCAATCTCGACCTTCTCGTCCTCGGTGTAGCCTTCGAGACGGATGATCTCCATGCGATCAAGCAGCGCCTGCGGCAGGTTGAGGCTGTTCGCGGTGCACACGAACATCACGTCGGACAGATCGATGTCGAGTTCGAGGTAATGGTCCTGGAACTTGGCGTTCTGTTCAGGATCGAGCACCTCGAGCAGCGCCGACGCCGGATCGCCACGGAAGTCCTGACCCAGCTTGTCGATCTCGTCGAGCAGGAAGAGCGGGTTCGACTTGCCCGCCTTGCGCAGGTTCGAAACGATCTTGCCGGGCAGCGAGCCGATGTAGGTGCGGCGGTGGCCACGAATCTCGGCCTCGTCACGCACGCCGCCCAGCGACTGGCGAATGAACTCACGGCCCGTCGCCTTGGCAATCGACTTGCCCAGCGAGGTCTTGCCCACGCCCGGAGGCCCGACGAGGCACAGGATGGGTCCCTTGAGCTTGTTGGTGCGCGCCTGCACCGCGAGATACTCGATGATGCGGTCCTTGACCTTGTCGAGCGCGTAATGGTCAGCGTCGAGCACGTCCTGCGCGGTCGAGATGTCGCGCTTGAGCTTGCTCTTCTTGCCCCACGGCAGGCCCAGGAGAATGTCGAGATAGTTGCGTACGACGGTCGCTTCCGCGCTCATCGGCTGCATCGACTTCAGCTTCTTGAGCTCCGCGTTCGCCTTTTCGCGCGCTTCCTTCGACAGCTTGGTCTTCTCGATCTTGACCTGCAGCTCCTGCAGTTCGTTGGCTTCCTCGCCTTCGCCGCCGCCGAGCTCGGACTGGATCGCCTTGAGCTGTTCGTTGAGGTAATATTCGCGCTGGGTCTTTTCCATCTGGCGCTTCACGCGCCCCCGGATCTTGCGCTCGACCTGCAGGACGCCGAGTTCGCCTTCCATGAAGGAATAGACCATTTCCAGACGCTTGAGCGGATCATCCTCGGAGAGGACAGCCTGCTTGTCGGAAACCTTGGCGGAAAGCTGTGCAGCAACCGTATCCGCGAGCTTGGCCGCGTCCTCGATATCGTCGAGCTGGTCGCCCGCGTCCTGGCTCAGCTTCTTGTTGAGCTTGGCGTATTCGTTAAACTGGTCGATGACCGAACGCATCATCGCCGAGACTTCGGTGCCTTCGGCTTCGACGCCCTCGAGCTTCTCCACTTCGGCCAGCAGCATCTCGCCATCGTCGGTCTGCTCGGCGCGCAGGCGCTCCAGCTTCGCACGCTCCTGTCCTTCGACGAGAACACGCACGGTGCCGTCAGGAAGCTTCAGCAGCTGGAGAACGCTGGCGATCACGCCGGTGTCGTAGAGATCATCGCGGTCGGGATCGTCGCAGCCCGGATCGAGCTGCGCGAGAAGGAAGATGTCCTTGTCGCCTGCCATCGCGGCTTCGAGGGCCGCTACCGATTTTTCACGGCCGACAAACAACGGCACGACCATGCCGGGAAAGACGACGATGTCACGGAGCGGAAGCAGGGGCAGCAGGTTCAAGGGCATTTCCATCTGGTCTTGTTCGTGGAGGGCCGTAACGGCCACCCACCTTAGAGTGTTCCACGATATGGGGGCGAATTATCAATCCGCAATGGAGTTAGCGCGCAAAGCCTTGTGGAAGTGCTTCACAGGCCCTGCGGCAGTTCCCCTTGGCCTGTTCAATCGCGGTACCGCCGGGTCGCCCAAGTGGCGGACAACCCGGCACAAATTCATCAGAACGGCATCTTGAAGCCCGGCGGCAGACCCATGCCCTGCTGCGCCTTGCCCATCTCTTCGTTGGCAACCGAATCGGCCTTGACGCGCGCGTCGTTGTAGGCCGCCGCGATCAGGTCCTCGAGCATACCCTTCTCGCTCGGCTGCATCAGGCTGTCGTCGATGGAAACACCGATGACACGGCCCTTGGCCGAGCAGCGAATCTTCACAAGGCCGCCACCCGAGAGTCCTTCGACTTCCATCGAGTCGAGCTTGCTCTGGGTTTCGGTCATCTGCTTCTGAATCGTCTCGGCGGCCTGCTGCGCCGCCTGGATCATTTCTTCCATGGACTTCATTGTATTATCTCCAGTTGCGGCCACCACCGCCGATGGCGGCGGGCCGTTCATCCTCGATCAGTTCGGCGTCCGGGAAGGCCGCCAGAGTCGCCTCGACAAGCGGGGCCCTGCGCAGGGCCTGCGAGGCTGCCGCCTGGTCGGCCTCGGCCCGCTCGACAATCGTCGGCATCCCGCCACTCTCGACGCGCATGACTTCCCAGCGCTGGCCCGTGGCCTTGGCAAGACCATCGCGCAGGTAGCCGCTGATATCCTCGCGAAAGCTGGGTGCAAGCTCGTATTTCAACGTGCCCGGTGCAAGATGCGCCACCCGCACCTGCATGCGCATGATGTTCGCGACCGTCGGACCGCCCGCGTGTTCGACTTCGTCGACCAGGCTGTCCCAGCGCGCGGCCAGGAACTCCGGTGCAATCGCCTCAGGCGTAGAAGCCGGTGGAGCTGCCGGGGCCGGAGCGGCGGCCTGCTCGGGCGCAGCGGCACCAGAAGCAGAACCGGCTGGCTCGGCGAGAGTTGGCGCCTCACCCGACGGGGCCGCGGATGCAGGTGGCGATGCAGGTGCAGGTGTAGGTACCTGGGTGGGAGCCGGTCCGCGCGCGACGAGATCCTCCAGCTTCTTCACCAGCGATCCCGGATCGGGCATGTCGCTGGCGTGCATGATCCGCAGCAGCGCCATCTGCGCGGCCACCAACGGATCAGGCGCGGACTTCACTTCCTCGAAGCCCTTGAGAAGGAGTTGCCACAGACGGTGCACCTGCCCGGCCGCCAGGGCCGTCGCCCAGCCTCCGATGGCTTCGCGTTCCTCGGCCGAATGCGCTTCCGGCTCGGAGCCGGAGACCTGCGCCAGGGCGATACGGTGCGCCAGATCCATCTGCCCGCGCATGAGCGCGATCGGCTCCACCCCGAGCGCGAACTGGCGCGCCACGACCTCGAGAACGCCCGCACCATTGCCTTCCAGCAGGTACGCGAAAAGCTGGCGCTGCACCGTCTTGTCGGACAGGCCCAGCATATCGCGCACCTTGTCCGCGCGGACCTGCCCTTCCCCGTCGAGATCGGCATGGGCAATCGCCTGGTCGAGAATCGAAAGGCCATCGCGCACCGAACCTTCGGCAGCCGAGGCGACCATCGCCAGCGCTTCCGGCTCGGCCTCGACACCTTCAAGACCACAGACCTTGGCGAAATGCTCGGCCAGCATCGGCGTGGGAATACGGCGCAGGTCGAAGCGCTGGCACCGCGAGAGGACGGTAACGGGCAACTTGTCGACTTCGGTCGTCGCGAAGAGGAACTTCACGTGCGCCGGGGGTTCCTCAAGCGTCTTGAGCAACGCGTTGAACGCGTTGCGCGACAGCATGTGGACCTCGTCGATGATGTAGATCTTGTAGCGCGCCGAAACGGCCGCATAGCGCACCGCCTCGATGATCTCGCGCACATCGTCGACGCCGGTGTGGCTCGCCGCGTCCATCTCGATCACGTCGATATGGCGCCCCTCGGCAATCGCGCGGCACGGCTCGCACTGGCCGCACGGATGGATCGTGGGGCCGCCCTCGCCATCGGGACCGATGCAGTTGAGCGCCTTGGCGATCAGGCGCGCGGTCGAGGTCTTGCCGACCCCGCGCACGCCGGTCATCAGGAAGGCGTGGGCCAGGCGGTCGCGCTTGATCGCGTTGGCCAGCGTGCGCACCATCGCCTCCTGCCCGATCAGCTCGTCGAAGGTCTGGGGACGATACTTGCGGGCGAGCACCCGGTAAGGCTGCTGCGCTTCGTCGGACGCGACAGCCGGGGCCGTCTTTGCCTGCGACGAAGGCGCGCCATCGGTGGCGGGCGCGGCCGGAGCCGGAAATGGTGCCAGTTCGATGTCTGGAGCGGCCTCCTCGGCAGGCGCCGCAGGCTCGCCACCGAACATGGAGGCTTGTCCCGCCGCTTCCAGTTCGGCCGCACTCAGCCCGTCGGCGGCCGTGTTCGCGTCATCCCCGCGGTCCTGCGCCGGCGCGTCCCCGAACATCGAGGCCTGTCCGGCATCCTCGAGCTCCTGCGAGGTGGGGCGCGGATCGTCCTGCCCGGCATCATCCCAGGGCGGGCGGTTCTCAGGGTTTTCGCGTGAATCGTCCATCGTGCCAGCAAGACTAGGCGCTTGCGCACGGAATGTCAGGTGCGTTGCGCGTTGCTCCACAGACTCGCGCGCCTGCGACCTCGTGCCGTCCACCGCACGCACCTTGCCAAGGACCGTGCCAACGCACATCACCAAGGCACCCCCATCAAGCAATTGGATTTGGTATGATTTCTGAAGTTCTTGCGCTGCTTGCGGCCTCCGCAGCTGCGCCCGCTACCGCTGCGACACCCCTGCCCGAGCTGCCCGTGTTCGCCACAGCGGACTGCGCCAGCGCCGACTCGCGCGCCCAGGTCCTGAGCAGCCCCTTCGCCGACGGAAGCTACGAGGAGCGCCTGGAGAATTATGTGAACGCGCGCGCGCAAGGCACGCTGGGGCGGCTCGACCATACGGACATTTCCGCGGAACAACGCCGCGCAATTCTGGATGCGACGCTCATGAGCCCCGAATTTGCATCGACAACCGACGAAAACGCCCGGCGTGACGCCGCGCTCGAACCGGATTTCAAGACGCTGGAAAGCAACCCCAGCGACGCGGAGGCCTGCCGCGCCATCGTCCACATCTCGGGCGAGATCCACGCAATGCTGCTTTCGGTCGCCGCCCAGTGGGACAGGCTTGCCCTCACGATCGACCGGGAAATCGCCAGGACCGAAGAGAACCATTGAGGCCCAAACAAAAACAGCGCCCAGTGGGCGCTGTTTTCAAAGGAGCCGAATGACCCGTCGCAATCCGTTGTGGCTGCTTCCTTCCGGACCTGACCAAGTTGGCGAACGCAAACGTCCATCCGACTCCCGGCGCGCCCTATGGCAATGCTTTGGCAGGAATGCAACCCGGGAATTGCCTGGAGCTCCTGAAGCCGGGCAATTCCTTTCAAATGCTTATCCCCTGAGGGAAAAGCTTAGCGAAAGTTGTCGGCGTAAGCCTGGATCTTGAGACGGCGCGGCGGAGTCGCGTGGATTTCGGCGTCGATGCCGTACCGCGTCGCGTAGGCCTTGGCTTCGTCGGCGCTGTTGAAGCGCAGCTGGAGCTGCTGCTTCATGTCGCCCGAACCGGCCCACCCCATGAGGGGATCGGGCTTCTTGGCCTCGGCGGGTTGGAATTCGAGGACCCACTGGTCCAGGAGGGCCTTGCCCGACTGCATGGCATTCTTCGGGCGCTGATAGATGCGTGCACTCATGGGGATGTGCATTGCCCCCAAATCGCGCCGGAAATCAAGTTCAAATCACGCCTTTCCGGAGCGTTCGAACGCGTTTTTGGTCTTCAGACTGGGGTTCTCGTTCCAGGGTTCATCCGGCCAGCGGTGCCGGGGATAGCGCCCTTTCATCTCGCGCTGAACGTCCTTCCAGCTCCCCCGCCAGAACCCGGGGAGATCGCGGGTGGTCTGGATCGGACGGCCAGCGGGCGAAGTCAGCTTCAAAAGCAACGGATTTTCGGGCTTCCCATAGCCCGGGTGCCGGTCGAGCCCGAACAGTGCCTGCACGCGCACCTCCACGCTCGGCCCGCCTTCATCTTCGTAATCGATGGCATGACTTGTGCCAGCCGGACTGCGAAATTCCGCAGGTGCCAGATGATCGATTCGCTGCTGGTCTTCCCAGGTTAGGCGGCCACGCAGCGCGCCATGCAGCGCCCCCTGGTCGATAGCGTCGAGTCGCCGCCCCAGGACTGGACCCAGCCAGTCTTCCAGGTCCTCGAGCAGCGCCGCCTCGCCCAGCGCCTCTACCCCGGCATGGCGCGCACGTCGCAAGAGCGCGAGCGAGGCCCTGCCCATCGGCACGATGTCGAGCCCACTGGCGCGCACCCGCTCCAGAAGAAAGGCGCGAATCGAATCCGGATCGGGCGCAGGATCGGGCCCGCTCGCCAACACGATCGCGCCAATCCGCCGCTCGAGGCGGGCCTCCACGCGCGCCTCGGCCTCGTTCCAGCGCAGGATCGAGCGACGCTCCATTCGATCACCGAGCCAGCCCTCGACCTCCGCCGCTTCGAGCGGGATGCCCGAGAGAATGCGCGCCCCACGCGCCTGTCCCTGCGCATCGCCGATCACCATCCACTCGCGCGCGGCGAGAGGTGAGGTCGGATCGAGAACATACCCACGCCCCCCCGCCGACAACCAATGCTCCCCACTCGGATCACGCCGCCGGGCCAGCATGGCGGGCTGCCCCATGGCAAGGAGGATCGCGGGCGGTACGTCCTGCGCCTCCTCGACAACTCCTTTCATCAGCGCCTGTGCCTTGCGCGCCCAGCCTGCCGCCAGTTTGCGCGCCGCCTCGGCGCGTGCGGAGCGATCCGCACCCCACCGCGCCAGGCGCTGCGCAAGATCGTCACCGCGCCCGCCAAGCCCTCTTTCCTGCAAGAGCAGCGCAAGCCGGGCAGCCGTGCGCGCGCAGCCATACGTGCAGGCCTGAAGGATCATGGTCGCGTGGCTCGGGCTCATCGGCAGGCGTGCGACCTTGTCTCCGAAAGGCGTAATCCGCCCCTCCTCGTCAAGCGCGCCCAGCCCGAGAAGCTGCGTCCTGGCCGCCGCCAGCGCAGCTTCGGGCGGCGGGTCGATCCAGGCCATCTGCGCCGGATCGCCCGTCCCCCACTGTGCGAGTGAGAGCGTGAGCGGTGCCAGATCGCTAACCTTGATCTCGGGAGCCTCGAAGGCGGGCCGCCCGGCGTGCGCCGCCTCTTCCCACAATCGATAGGCGACACCCGGCCCCTGACGGCCCGCGCGTCCGGCCCGCTGCGCCGCCGAGGCCTGACTGGCCGCGTGCGTAACGAGGCGGGTGACGCCCGCGGCCTTGTCGAACTCGGCGCGCCGCGCGAGCCCGGCATCGACCACGACGCGCACGCCATCAAGAGTAAGAGATGTCTCGGCGATCGCGGTTGCCAGAACGATCCGGCGGCGCCCTTCCGGATCGCGCCGGATTGCCGCACGCTGGGCCGCGGGATCGCATTGGCCGTGCAACGCATGGATCTGCGCAGATGGCAGGTGCTCACGAATACGTTCCGAGACGCGCTCGATCTCGCGCACGCCAGGCAGGAAGGCGAGGATATCCCCGTCCTCCTCGCGCCAGGCCTGCAGGACGGCCGAAGCCACCGATTCCTCGACACGCTTCTCCGCCGCGCGTCCGAGCCAACGTATTTCCAGTGGCCAGGCGCGTCCTTCACTCTCGATGACCTGCGTTCCGGGACCCAGCAGGCTGGCAAAGCGGGCGCCGTCGAGCGTCGCGGACATGACCAGGATGCGCAGGTCCTCGCGCAGCACGTCCTGGCATTCGCGTGCCAGGGCCAGGCCCAGATCGCTGTCGAGGTGGCGCTCGTGCGCTTCATCAAACAGCACGGCACTGACCCCGTCGAGCTCGGGATCGGCCAGGATCGTCGAGACGAAAATCGCCTCGGTCATCACCAGGATCCGCGTGCGTGCCGAGGTCCGGCTATCAAGCCGCGTGAGATAGCCAACCGTATCGCCCGCCTTTTCACCAAGCTGTTCGGCCATGCGCTCCGCCGCTGCACGGGCCGCGACACGGCGCGGCGAAAGCAGGATGATCTTGCCTGTACACCAGCGCTGGGTGAGCAGCGTTGGCGCCACTGCGGTGGTCTTGCCGGCCCCTGGAGGCGCGATGAGGACCGCCCCTGCATGAACATCCAGGGCCCTGCAAAGCTGGTGGAGAACCTCTTCTACGGGCAAGCGTGTCATCCCCGACCTCCCGACAGATGATCGCCTCGTTCACACGATCTGCGCAACAATTCGCAAGTCATATGGTTAAATGCATAAAACATCGTAGAAGGAAGGACCTGTCTCATTTTCCGGCACGTGTACATTTCGTCAATCATTGTCCGTTAGCCATGCCTGCGGAGACTTCGGATTTGCAGCAAGAGAATAGCCCTCGCCTGAACACCGCGAAAGCCGGTCAGCATCCGTTGGTTGTCGCGCAGTATCTAAGGCTGCGCCAGCAGATCCCGGCTCTCTACGGGCTTCTGTCCGCCAACACCACGATCCTGGCCTATACCCATCGTCACGTGGCTCCCGCGATCCTCGCGTACGCGATTCCGGCCGTGCTGATAGGTGTTTCGCTCATGCGCATGGTGATCTGGATCCGGCCGGTCAAGGCGGAATCCTTCGTCCCCAGCCTCGTTGCGGCCAAGCTCCGTGCGACGACGCGCCTGTCCTTCGTGTTCTCGCTCGCCTTCGTGTTCTGGGCCTTCACGCTCGATCTCTATGGCGGGCCCTACGAACACGGCCATGTCGCGATCTTCGTGGCCGTGACCCTGCTCGGCTGCGTCTACTGTCTCAGCTTCCTGCCCCAGGCCGCCGAGGCCGTCTGCGTGACCGGCACGTTCTCCTTCCTCGTCCACGCGCTCTACATCGGAACCGAAGTCTACATCGCAATCGCCATCAACCTCGCGCTGGTGGCCGTCGTGATCCTGAAGCTGACCCGCAATTCCTACAACGCCTTCGTGGAGCTCGAAGTCTCGCAGCGCGCGCTCAACAGCGAACGGCGCCAGGCCCAGTCGCTGGGCGAAGAGAACGCCTACCTTGCCCAGACCGATGCTCTCACCGGCCTTCCCAATCGCCGCTACTTCTTCACCGCCCTCGAAAAGCTCCTTGCCGGTTCGCCACGTGATCGCCCGTTTTGCGTCGGTCTGCTCGACCTCGACCGCTTCAAGCCGGTCAACGACACCTATGGCCATGCCAACGGCGATCGCCTGCTCTCCATTCTGGGCCAGAGAATGGTCGAGGCCGCGCCCGCCGACACCATCCTTGCGCGGCTCGGCGGTGACGAATTCGGGCTGATCGTCATGGGCGACCTCCAGCAAGCCGAAGCCGTCGCCCAGCGCCTCGCCGAGGAAATCGGCAAGCCCGGTCAACTGGGCGATGTGGTCGTGTCGGTCGGCTGCTCTGTCGGCCTTGCCTCCTATCCCGAAGCGGCAACGACGGCCAACCTGCTGTTCGACCGTGCCGACTTCGCGCTCTACCACGCCAAGAACCACAAGCGCGGGCAATGCGTGCGTTTTACCGAGGAACTTGAGGCCCTGATCCGCTCGGAGCAAACCCTCGATACCGCGCTCCAGGCCGCTGATCTGGATGCCGAACTCTCGCTCGCCTTCCAACCGATCGTCGATACGACGAACCTGCGCTTCATCGGCGTCGAGTGCCTGGCCCGCTGGACATCCCCCCTGATCGGCGAGGTCTCGCCCGAACAGCTCATCTCCACAGGGGAGCGCCTGGGACGCGCGCGCGACGTCACCCTGATCCTGTTCGACAAGGCGTTGCAGGCGATGGAAGCCTTGCCCGAAAACCTGCGCATGTCCTTCAACCTGTCCGGCCACGACCTGTCGGACCCGAGCACGATTGCCGGGCTCCTCGACCGGATCGCGGGAATGACCTGCTCACCCAAGCGCCTTCTCTTCGAGATCACCGAGACTTCGCTCATCACCGAACTCGAACGCGCCCGCAGCGCGCTTGGCCGTCTTCACGCGACCGGGGCGAAGATCGCGCTCGACGATTTCGGCACGGGCTATTCCAGCTTGTCCTCGCTCCACCAGTTGCCGCTCGATGTGCTCAAGATCGACCGCAGCTTTGCCTCACAGCTCGACGAAGCGGCCGGGCGACGGCTGATCACGGCGATCCGCAACCTTGCCCGCTCTCTCGACCTGGAATGCGTTATCGAAGGTATCGAGACCGACAATCAGCTCATCAGCGCGCGCCTGGCCGGTTTTCCGCTTGCGCAAGGCTATCTGATCGCACGGCCCATGCCGCTTGCGGCCCTGTTGCACCGGATGGACGTGGGCAACAGCGTGCACACGCAGCTCGCCCAATAGCGATATCTCTCAGGCCTAGAGCTTGCGGATACCGTAGTCGATGCGGATCCGCACCCAGGTGCCAAGTTGGGCTTTCCCGTTGATCTGAGGCGGTTTCACGCGGAACTGCCAGGCTGCGTTGAGGACCGCGAGCCCGAAGCCCGAGCCCCGCGGCGATTCGCCCAGAATCTGGCAGTTCTCGACCCTGTAGTCGGCGATGGTCTGGCATGCGATGAGACCGTATCCCTCATCGGGGCGCTGCGCAGGCAGATAGCTGGCCAGCTCGGCATTGGTCGGCCGTCGGTACCAATCGGCATTGTAAAGGACAGCGCCGCCCGGCCCCTCGCCGGGTCCGTAGGTCTTGCCCCCTCCCGCTTCGTTTCCGGTCGTCGGGGCTGGCGCGCGCATCTTGCCGATATCGGCCGCGGCCATATCCGTGCTCGACATCTTGAGCCAGGAATAGGCAGGCTTGGGCTGCGGTGCTGTCGGCGCCTTCTCCGGCGGCACCTCGACCGGCTCGACGAAGCGCTCGGGCACTTCGCGTTCGGCGGGCTTTTCCTCTTCTTGCACCTCTTCCTGCTTTTCCTCGGCGGCCTTGTCGCCCTTGTCCTGCTGCTCTCCCTCGACGTCGAAGCTCGTCACCGTGGGAGCGGCATCGTCAAGACGCGGCGCGATCTGGGTCTGGTAGATCGCCGCGAGCAGAACGAGCACGACGATACCCGCCGACAGCGAAGCCGAGAGGGCGCGCTGGCGCGCGGAACCGGAGCGGTAACCGGTATGGGAAAGTGCCGAGACGTCTCGCATCACGGCCTGCCTTAGCCGTCTGCCAAGAGCGCTGCAATTGCTGTGGCCGCGCAAATGGTGCGTTACGCCGCCCTTATCGGGGGCGTAACGCTATACATCTGATATCAGACGACGATCCGGCCCTCAGTAGCGGCGAGCGACCGCGAACTGGACAGCTTCGGCCATGGCGTCGCGCGCCGCGCCGGACGGGAAGATCGACAGCGCATCGATGGCGCGCTGCGCATACATGCGCGCCCGCTCGCGCGTCGCTTCGACACAGCCATGCTTGTTGATGAGCGTGATCGCGTGGGCGAGGTCCTCATCATCGCAGCGGAAGCCCGCGATGGCGTCTTCCCAGAACTTGCGCTCCTCGGCGTTGCCGCGCGCGTAGGCCAGGATCACCGGCAGGGTCATCTTGCCCTCGCGGAAATCGTCGCCCTTGTCCTTGCCCGATTCGGCGGCCTCGGAATCGTAATCGATGGCATCGTCCACCAGCTGGAACGCGATCCCGAGGTTGCGACCATAGGAATCGAGGGCCAGTTCCTCGGCCTCGCCCTTCTCGGCGATCACCGCCGAAATGCGCGTGGCCGCCGCGAACAGCGCCGCCGTCTTGGAGCCGATGATATCGAGGTAATGATCCTCGCTCGTCTCGATCCGGCGCTGGGCGGTCAGCTGGTCGACTTCGCCAGCAGCGATGATCGAACTCGCCGTCGAGAGGATCTTGAGAACCTTGAGACTGCCATCCTCGACCATCAGTTCGAACGAGCGGGTGAACAGGAAGTCACCCACCAGCACCGTCGCGGGATTGCCGAACACGATGTTGGCCGCCGCCTTGCCACGGCGCGTTTCCGACCCGTCGACGACGTCGTCGTGCAGGAGGGTGGCGGTGTGGATGAATTCCACGGCGGCCGCCAGCTTGTGGTGGCGCGTGCCCTGGTAACCGCACAGTTCGGCACCTGCGACCGTCAGCATCGGGCGCATGCGCTTGCCTCCCCCGGCAATCAGATGCCCGGCGAGCGCCGGAATCAGGGGGATCTCGCTCTGCATCCGGTCAAGGATGACAGCGTTGACGCTGTTCATGCCCGGCGCCGTCAGCGCCAGCATGGGAGCGAGGGAAGGCTGCGACCCGCGTTCCCGCAAGGATATGACTTCTGCACTCATCGGGGGCGCAATGGGGGCTCGCGCGCTCTGACGCAAGTGCAAAAAGGACGCCTTCGGCTCCATTGCGCGACTGGCCGAGGGGGAAAAGCCATGCTAGCGCGCCCAGACGATGACACAGGATACGCCCGCCTCCGATCCGGTTCTTGCCGGCTTTCGTTCCAGCATCGACAATATCGATGCCGCCCTCATTCACATGCTGGCCGAGCGTTTTCGGATCACGCAGGCGGTCGGCGCCTACAAGGCCGAGCACGACCTGCCCGCCTCCGACCCCGGCCGCGAGCAGATCCAGATCGACCGCCTGCGCAAGCTGGCCGAGGAGGCGAACCTGGACCCCGACTTCGGCGAGAAGTTCCTGCGCTTCATCATCCAGGAAGTGATCCGCCATCACGAGCGTGCCAAGAACGCCTGATCCCGCGCACACCCTGCCCGCATACGAAAAAAGCCGTCGCACTACGCGACGGCTTTTTTCGTATGCGAACGGCGCCGCGTCCCGCGGCGACCGAACAGCGCCGAAAGGCTTACTCCGGAACGTATTCCTGAAGCTTGGCCATGAGGGTCTGAATGCGAAGGGCCGCATCGTTGAAGGTCTTCACTTCCGAGCGATTGCCGGTCGATTCGGCTTCCTTGGAAGATTCGAGGTAACCTTCCAGGTCCACTTCCAGGGCGTCGACCAGCATGGCGACTTCGTCCGTGGTCAGCGTCAGGGTGATGTCTTCGTTCATGTCGGCTCCTCGCCTTGTCGCATGAGAAATGGGAATGTCGGTATGGGGGCCGACATAGACCTTCGCGCCCACGCTGCAACCGTTGCCGGGCCACCTTTCCCCCAAAGCGCATGGCCCCGCGAAAGGTTGCCATGCACACCGAGGCTTACACCGCCGCGCGCGGCAGCCGTAGCTTGACCAGCAGGCCGCCCAGGTCCTCGCTTTCGGCGAGTTCGACCGAGCCACCGTAGATTTCCACGACATCGCGCACGATGGCAAGGCCAAGGCCCGTGCCCGGCTTGCCGGTATCGAGACGTGCGCCGCGATCGAAGATGCGAGGACGCTCGGCCTCGGGGATGCCCATGCCATCGTCCTCGATCCAGATTTCGCACAGCCCCGGACGGGGATCGGCCCCGGGCGGATCGACCGTCACGAAGACACTGCCGCCCCCATACTTCGCCGCATTCTCGATGAGGTTACCGAGAAGTTCCTCCAGGTCCTGCTTTTCCAGCGCGACCGTGGCGCCCTTGTCGCCATCAAGGTCGAAGCGAGTCGTGTCGTAGAGCCGCTCGACCGCGCGGAACACCGCTTCTAGGCTGGGCCAGACCTCGGCGCGCGACATGCCCGCCGCGCGACGTCCGACCGCGCGGGCGCGGGCAAGATGGTGGTCGACATGGCGGCGCATGTTGGCGACCTCGCGGATCACCGTCTTGTCGAGATCGGGATCCTGCGCCGAGGCCGCGTTGGTGACCACCGTCAGCGGCGTCTTGAGGGCATGGGCGAGGTTCCCCGCATGGGTGCGCGCCTCCTCGGCCTGATTCTCGGTATGGGCGAGCAGCGCGTTGAGCTCTTCGACCAGCGGGGCGACTTCCTTGGGCAGCGGATCGTTCACCCGCGCCACGCCGGTCGTGCGCAGCTTCTGGATGGCCCGGCGCACATGACGCAAGGGGAACAGGCCGTACCACGTCTGAAGGCCCGCCATGAGCAGGAGGCCGACCCCCAGCACCGCGAAACTGTAGATGAGGATCGAGCGGAACGTCTTGATCTGCTCGTCCAGTTCCTCACGGCTCGCCGCCACGGTGAACATCCACTCGGCATCGCTGCCAGGCAGGATGATCGAGCGCTCCATCACCCGCAGCGGTTCGCCCTGGAACTGGTCGGAATTGTAGACGTGGGGCTGCGCGTCGTAGTGATCGGCCGGAACATCCAGCGTCAGATCCCACAAGGAGCGCGAGGAAAAGTCCTCATGTCCCTTGGCGCGAATCTGCCAGTACAGGCCCGAATTGGGTTCAAGAAAGCGCTGGTCGCCCAGCGGCCGGTTGAAATAGACCTCGCCATCGGGCGCGATCTCGGCCGAGCCGATCATGCCCAGCAGCATGTAGCTGAGCTGCTCGTCGAAATTGCGCGTGACGAGGCCCGCCAGCGCACTGTCGAGTGCGAAACCACCCAGCAGCAGCAGGATCGAGATCCAGCCTGCCGCGATCAGCATCATGCGCCGCGCGAGCGAGCCGGTATTGGCCGGCATGTCCTGTGCAGGCACCGGCCCGCGCGCGCTGGTCACCCTCGCCTCTCCCGACGACTCAGGCCCGGGTCGGCTCTGCGGGATCGTCGAGGCTGTAGCCAAGGCCACGGATCGTGGTGATGACGTCGGACCCGAGCTTCTTGCGGATGCGCGTCACGAAAACCTCGATCGTGTTCGAATCGCGGTCGAAATCCTGATCGTAGATGTGCTCGATCAGTTCGGTGCGGCTGACCACCTTGCCCTTGTGGTGCATCAGGTAGGACAGCAGCTTGTACTCCTGCGCGGTGAGCTTGACCGGCTCTCCGGCCAGCGTCACACGGCCCGAGCGCGTGTCGAGACGCACATCGCCTGCGGTCAGTTCGCTGGAGGTATTGCCCGAAGCACGGCGGATCAGCGCCCTCAGGCGCGCGATCAGCTCCTCGGTCTGGAACGGCTTGGCGAGATAGTCGTCCGCGCCCGCGTCGAGCCCGGCGACCTTGTCCGACCACGAATCGCGTGCCGTCAGCACCAGCACCGGGAAGTTGCGCCCTTCCTTGCGCCACATGCCCAGCACCGTCAGGCCATCGATCTCGGGCAAGCCGAGGTCGAGGATGACCGCGTCGTAGTCCTCGGTCGAGCCGAGGAAATGGCCATCTTCACCGTCGACCGAAAGATCGACGGCATAGCCGTTCTGCTCCAGCGTGGACTTGAGCTGGTTGCCGAGTGTGGGTTCATCCTCGACGATCAGGATGCGCAATTCTGGTCCTCCCTCTAGGGTCCCATGCGAGATGGGTGCAAAGCTGTGCAGCGTCAAGCGACGGGAACGCGGGAGGTTCCCGCGACGCGCGCCCAAAGGGCCGCGATCGCGACGCTGCCAGGCTCAGTTCGACTGGCCGATGATCCGCCCTGTACGCGCGTCCACATCGACATAGTAGACCTTGCCGTTCTCGATGAATTTCAGGCGGTAGGCCATGGCGGCAGGATCATACTCCGGCCCGATGTACTGCATCCCGCTCATGCGCGGCAGGACAATCTTCTCGATCTGCCGACTGGACAGGATGTTGCCCGCCCGGCGCTCCTTGCGCACCTGGCCCTGCTCACCGTTCTGGGCCTCGGCCCGAGCCGGAAGCGCAGCCGCGCCGCCGACCGAGAGAGCCAGAACCATCGCGGCGACCGCTGTGGAAGAAAAGCTACGATATTTCATTATGGTCTGGTTGCCTAAGGCAGAGGGATTGAACAAGCCCTGAATGCCCGATGCGCCATGCAACGGGGCAAGTGTTGTCCATTCGCGACAGGTCTTACTGCGGTGACCGGGCCTCCGCCGCCAAGGACGCTTGCCAGCCCCTGCCCTGCCCCTGTAGGGCGCTGGCATTATGGCAACTGCACCTATTCTCAGCTGGGAAGGCCTCGGCCTGATCCAGGGCACCGGCTGGCTCTTCCAGGATCTCGACATCAACATCGCCCAGCGCGACCGCCTCGCCCTGATCGGCCGCAACGGCGCAGGCAAGACGACGCTGCTCAAGCTGATCGCAGGGATCGTCGAGGCGGACGCGGGCAAGCGCTCGATCCAGCCCGGCACGCGCGTCGTCACGCTGGAGCAGGACCCCTTCTTCACCGGCTATGCCACGCTGCTCGACTTCGCCATCCACGGCGAGGACGGCCCGCAGCCCCACGAGGTGGAAGCGATTGCCGACCAGCTCGGCATCGACCTCTCCCGCGAGGCGAAGAGCGCATCGGGCGGTGAGCGCCGCCGCGCAGCGCTATGCCGCGCGCTCGCCTCCGAGCCCGACCTCCTGCTGCTCGACGAGCCGACCAACCACCTGGACCTCGCCGCCATCGAATGGCTCGAAGGCTGGCTCCAGCGCTATAAGGGCGCTTTCGTCGTCATCAGCCACGACCGCACGTTCCTCACCCGTCTGACCAAGGCGACGCTGTGGCTCGACCGCGGCTCGATCCGCCGCAAGGAAGTCGGCTTCGGCGGCTTCGAGGCGTGGGAAGAGGAAGTCCAGAAGGAAGAGACCCGCGCCGCCGAAAAGCTCGACGCGAAACTCAAGATCGAGGCGCACTGGCTGGAACGCGGCGTCACCGCACGGCGCAAGCGCAACCAGGGCCGCCTGGCCAAGCTGTGGGAAATGCGCGCCCAGCGGGCCGCGATGATGGGCCCGCAGGGCACCGCCAAGCTCGGTGTCTCGGGCGATGGCTCCAAGACCAAGTCGGTCATCGTCGCCGAACACGTCACCAAGCGCTTTGGCGAAGGCGAGAGTGAACGCACCGTCATCAAGGACTTTTCCCTGCGCATCCAGCGCGGCGACCGCATCGGCATCGTCGGCTCGAACGGGTCGGGCAAGTCAACCCTGCTCAAGATCCTGACTGGCGAACTTGCCCCCGATGAGGGCACAGTCACGCAGGCCCAGACGATGACCTCCATCGTCCTCGACCAGCAGCGCTCGTTCCTCAAACCCGAGATGCAGCTGCGCGACGTGATCGCCGAGGGCAGCGACTGGGTCGACGTGCGCGGCGTGCGCAAGCACGTGCAGGGCTACCTCAAGGACTTCCTGTTCGATCCCTCGCTGATCGACGCCAAGGTCGGCACCCTTTCGGGCGGCGAGCAATCGCGCCTCCTCATGGCGCGTGAGTTCGCCCGCCCCTCGAACCTCCTCGTGCTCGACGAGCCGACCAACGACCTCGACCTCGAGACCCTCGATCTCCTTCAGGAAGTGATCTCGGACTACGAGGGTACCGTGCTCATCGTCAGCCACGATCGTGACTTCCTCGACCGCACCGTCAACCTGACGCTGGGGCTCGACGGCAGCGGCCACATCGACGTGATCGCCGGCGGCTATGCCGACTGGGAAGCCAAGCGGCGCGAGAGGACCTCGGCCGGCAAGGCAAAGAGCGCCAGCGCCGAGACCGCGCCCCCTCCTCCGCCCAAGCCCAAGAGCACCAAGCTCTCCTACAAGGACCAGCGCGACTACGACCTGCTGCCGGGACGGATAGAGGAACTGGAAGCGGCAATCGAACGCGACGAGACGGCGCTTGCCGACCCGGACCTTTATACGAAGAACCCGGACAAGTTCGCGGCGCTGACCAAGGCCATCGAAAAGGCCCAGGCCGAAAAGGAAGCCGCCGAAGAGCGCTGGCTGGAACTCGCCGAACAGGTCGAAGGCTGACAGAACTTGCCAAATCGGTAATTTACGAGGAAGGTGGCAAGCCAATCCGGTTATCCGCAGGCCCCGCTTTCCATGCTTGATCGAATCCGCGCCATCCGCCAGCAGAAGGGCATGACCCTGGCGGATGTCGCTGCGGCCTGTTCGCCGCCCACCACTGCCCAGACCATCGGACGGCTCGAAACCGGCGCGCGCACGCTTTCGCTCGACTGGATGAACCGCATCGCCGCAGCCCTCGGAGTTGAGGCGGGAAGCCTCCTGCGCGCCGAAGCGGCAAGCCCCGCCCGCATGATCGCAAGCCATGGCCCAACCGGCCTGCGCCCACTGAGCGCCCCCCATGACGTCCTTCCCCACAGCGAGATCGACCCGCTTGCCCGCTGGGTGGTTCTGGGCATCGAAGTCGCCGCCAGTGACTACCGCGCGGGCGACCAGGTGTGGATGCGCCACCTCGATGCGGGCGCGCTGGCGGCCGCCACGTCGCATCTCATCAATCGTGAGGCCCTGGTCCCCTTGCCGGGGGGACGCGTTTCCTTCGGACGAATCGTAAGTATTTCAACGGATGAGGAACGAAGCCTCGTCACACTGCTTCCTTCCCTTGTCCGGCGCCCGCCTCTCCGCATCGAGGATCCGGAATGGATCGCGTTGGCCGAAACACTCGTGCGCGCCCTCTGAGCGAGCGCGCACCGCAAACGAGGCACTGACATGCGCGTTCTCTCGATAGCCACGCTGTTCCCCAATGCAGTGAAGCCCGGCTTCGGTATCTTTGTGGCCAACCAGATGCGCGCGGTCGCCGCGCGCGGCGATGTCGACCTCGTCATGGTCAGCCCCCTGGGCATCCCACCCTGGCCTCTATCCACGCGCGCACCCTACAGCGCCCTGAAGGACCTCCCCGAAGAGAGCGACGATGCGGGCATCCCGACCTACTACCCACGCTTCACCACCATCCCCAAGCTGGGCGGAGACAGCAATCCCGGCCGAATCGCCAAGGCCATCCTCCCCCTCGTCCGCCGCCTGCACGCAGAAGTCCCCTTCGACCTCGTCGATGCCCAGTTCTTCTTCCCCGACGGCCCGGCTGCGGCCCTTGTCGCGCGCGAACTGGGAATCCCGCTCACGATCAAGTCACGCGGCGCGGACATCCACTACTGGGGACGGCGCGATTCGCCGCGCGCGCAGATGCAGCAGGCGGCCGAGCAGGCCGCCGGGCTCCTTGCCGTCAGCCAGGCGCTGCGCGAGGACATGATTGCGCTTGGCATGCCCGAGGAGCGGATCGGGGTGCACTACACAGGGCTCGACCGCGAGCGCTTCCACCCCATCGAACGCAGCGCCGCGCGGACCCTGGTCTCGGCCATGCCCGGCCTTGAGATCTGGAACATCGGCCCTCTGATCGTAACCCCGGGGGCGCTCATCGCCCGCAAGGGCCAGCGGCTTGTCCTGGAAGCACTCATTCACTTCCCCGAAGCACGCCTCGCATTTGCCGGCACGGGCGAGGACGAGGCACGCCTGAAGGCCGAGGCGAAGATCCTGGGCGTCGCTGATCGCGTCCACTTCCTCGGCATGGTCAGCCACGACGTGCTTCCCCAGCTCCTTTGCGCGGCCGATGTGATGGTGCTGCCCTCGGCAAGCGAGGGGCTGGCCAACGTCTGGATCGAGGCGCTGGCCTCGGGCACACCCATTGTCATTCCCGACATTGGCGGCGCGCGCGAAGTCATGAAGGACCCCAGCGCAGGCCGCATTGCCGAGCGTACCCCCGATGCAATCGCCGAGGCCATCCGCGACATCCTCGCCGATCCGCCGTCGCAGGACGAAGTCGCCGCGAACGTCCATCGCTTCAGTTGGGGCAAGAACGCCGAGAACCTCGTCCAGTTCTGGAGCGATGTCCTGGAAGGACGGCCGGTGCACACAGGACGCTAGGCCCAGGCCCAGGCCCAGGCCCAGGCCCCGATCCGGCCCCCGCCCTCAGGACTGTCACGGCGTGTCCGGGGCCGCCTTCTTCACCCGGGCTTCGAGCGAGCCGAGCCGGCTCTGGTAGGCAATGGCCTGCATCATCGTCATCTCGGCGGGCGTGACCCTTTCCGGGTCCGCCAGACCAAGGGCTCCTGACCAGGGATTGGGCGCTCCGGGAAAGAAGACCACGACCTGTCCATCTTCCTGCCTTTTGGTCTCGAAGGCCAACTGCAAGAAATCGTCGAGCCGGACCCAGACCGGGATCAGGGTGGGATCAGCCTCGTGAGAAGGCCCGCCGCCAGCAAGCGATTTGAAGAACAGGTAGAGCGGGATCTTGTTGAGGAGCCCTTCCTCCAGCCACTGCACCAGGCGGACCGCGGCGCGCGTCCTGGCGACCAGCCCAGCAAGGTAGCACACCAGAACCAGCACGATGACGGAGAGAATATCGAGGAACAGGACGTCGTTGACCGAATCGATCTCGAAAAAACCGGAAAAGAGCATCGCGAGCTTGCGCATGAAGCCCAGAGCCTTTCCGATAATCACGGCGATCACCACGAGTGGAACGAGGAAGAATGCTCCTCCAATCACAGTAGACTTGAAGAACCTCATGCCAAGATACATGCAAATACCCCCAACTCGAGGCCCGCACGATGGTCGGTTCAACTGGCACTGTCAAAACAAACTGGGGGACAACACCAAATCGCGGCCATGAAACCGACGGATGCCAACTTCCTCCCCCCGGAACACACCTCGCATCCAGATACATAATCGAGTAGGGGGGCGCCTCACGGCGCCCCCCTCTCACACCACCGGACGTACGTACTGCGTATCACGGCGGTTTCCGGTACGGTTTAAGGCGGCATGTTGGAGAGCGAGGCTTGAGAGACCTGCCTGATCGAACCATGCGTTGGGCATGCCGTGGGCGGCCTGAGGGCTGCCCGACAGGCGCCACCAGCCCTTTCCCGAGAGCGCGAAGATCCAAGCCTGCCATTCTGGGACGCCGTTTTCCCTTAAGAAAGTGGCGATCGTCATGGTGCGCTTGCACTGTTTGAGCCGGACGCAGCGAAGCTTGCGCCGGAGCCAGCTGTCGATCTCGCGCAAAACCGTCTGAGCCCGGGCGTGTCGGTAGTAGGTGACCCACCCTGTAGTGAAGGCATTGGTCTGTGCGATCATCGCCGCGAGGCTGATGCCTCGGTTGCGGCGCGTAATCGCCCTGAGCCGCTCCTTCAGCCGCGTGAGACTTTTGTTCGCTATGCTCAAAAAGCCTCCCGCTGTCAGACGGTGGCCGAGGAAGGTACGTTCCCGGACGTGTGCAACCGCGCTCTTGGCCTGATTGACGCGGAGTCGGAGCTTGCCTTCCAGCAAGGCGGTAACCGAAGCCATGACGCGCTCCCCCGCTGCCTGTGACCGTACATAGATGTTACAGTCGTCGGCGTAGCGGCAGAACCGGTGGCCCCGGCGTTCGAGCTCCTTGTCGAGGTCATCCAGAATGAGGTTAGCGATCAGCGGCGAGAGGGCCGCCTTGCGGGGTCCCCTCCTGCCGTTCGACGTGCACACCACCCGACAGCATCCCGGCCTGTAGAAACCGGCGGATGATGACGAGCAGGCGTGGGTCGGCGATGTGCCGGGCCAGACGGGCCATGACGATGTCGTGGTTCACCCGATCAAAGAATTTCTCCAGGTCGAGGTCTACGACGATCGCATAGCCGTCCCGCACATAGTCTCGGGCCTGACGCAGCGCATCGTGTGCGCCGCGTCCGGGGCGGAACCCAAAACTCGATGCCGAGAATGTCGGATCAAGGACGGGATCCAGGACTTGCAGTATCGCCTGTTGTACCAGCCGGTCGACAGCCGTCGGAATGCCCAGCTGGCGCACTCCTTTCCCGCCGGGTTTGGGAATTTCAACTCCGCGCACCAGGCTTGGACGGTAAGTACCGTCGAGTAACGAGGCGATCAGCCTCTCACGGTTTCCTGCAATCCAGTCACGCAGGTCGGGGACGGTCATCCCGTCCACGCCCGGCGCCCCCTTGTTCGCTTTCACCCGCTTGTAGGCTTGGTTCAGGTTGGCCGAGCTGGCCACCTCCTCCATCACGTAACGCGTCAAGGCGAGGGGCTCGGCCCATGCCGTGGGTGATTGCCGCTCCTCGATCGTCCCAGCGCCAGTTCCGCCTTTGCCGGTGACGTCGTGGCCAAGCGATGCCTTCAGGGCTTCATCGAAGAAGTCCTGCTGCTTCCCGCTACCTTGCTGCCGCTCCACACCCATCGAATGTGCCCAGTCTTGCTCCTTGGGTACCGAATTTGGTCCTTCGCCGGCTTGCGCCCGCTACTATGACCGCTGCTGACTTCTCCGGGCCCATCCAGCAACATCACTGCCGCTGTTCTCCGGATCGTCCGGAGAGGCCAGGAGATCTCCCGGGGTAAGACGTTGATCCTTCACTCGGTCGCTGCCGGATTTACCAATGCGCGCGTCTGTCTGGCTATCGGACATCCCCATCCATTGCTGGGTTATCCCGCCGCACCGGCCTTCTATCCGATTCCTGTTCGTCAGCTCCGAGCTTTGCCTCCGGCTTCCTCCCCACCCCGCCTCGCGGCGACGCAGTTGCCTTCAGCTAGCAGTTCCCACCAGCAGGCCTGCAAAGGACTTACACCTCCTGCATCAACGCCGTGCCCGGCACACAAAAAAGGGGCGCCCGAAGACGCCCCTTCTTCGTATCTGTCGTGACCGCAGCCTTTACGGCTTGGCCGCACGCTCGCGCGCGAGGCGCTCCTGGCGGTCGATGTCCGATTCGTTGGGAATGAAGCTTTCGCCCGAGACACCCAGCCAGATCAGGATCGGCGCGGCCATGTAGATCGAGCTGTAGGTGCCCACGAAGATACCCACCGTGATCGCCGCAACGAGACCGAACAGGCTCTCCGGACCAAAGATCAGGAGCGGGATCAGAGCAACCAACAGCGTGGCCGAGGTCATCACCGTACGCGCCAGCGTCTCGTTGACCGACATGTCGAGCAGTTCGGGCAGCGGCATCTTGCGGTACTTCTTCAGGTCCTCGCGGATGCGGTCATAAACGACGATGGTATCGTTCAGCGAATAGCCGATGATCGCCAGGATCGCCGCGATGATCTGGAGCGAAAACTCCATCTGGAACAGCGCGAACATGCCCAGCGTCAGCGAGACGTCGTGGAACAGCGCAAAGAGCCCCCCCACGCCGAACTGCCACTCGAAACGCACCCAGATATAGAGCGAGATCGCCAGCATTGCCGCGCCCAGCGCCCAGATCGCCATTTCGCGGAACTCGCCCGAGACCTTGCCCGAAACGGTGCTCACACCATCGATGCGCACATCGGGATAGGCCGTCGAAATGGCGCTGGTGATCTGCTTGGAGATCTGCGCCGCCGCGCCCGGATTGCCTTCGGCTTCCTCGGGCAGCTTGGAGCGGATCGAGACTTCGTTCGCTTCGCCGAAGCGCTGGATCACGGGCTCGCCATAGCCAAGCCCGCCGATCAGCTCGCGAAGGCTCGCGATCGGGGCCTCCTCCTGCTTGGTGAAGGTGGCCTGGATTTCCTGACCGCCCGCAAAGTCGACGCCGTAGTTCAGGCCCTTGGTAAAGACCAACCCCCAGCTCGCCGCAATCAGCAGGCAGGAGATGATGTAGAACGGCACCCGCCAGCGCAGGAAGTGAATGTTCGTGTTGTCGGGGACAAGTTTGATGAGGCGCATGAGATCAGCCTTCAGATGGTCAGGTCTGCGGGACGCTTCGCGCGCAGCCAACCGGCCACCCACATGCGCGTCATGGCAACGCCGGTGAAGACGCTGGTGAACAGGCCGATGATGAGAACGACCGCGAAGCCGCGCACCGGACCCGAGCCGAACGCAAAGAGCAGAACACCGGCGATGAAGTTGGTGATGTTCGCGTCATAGATCGCGCGGCTGGCTTCCTTGTAGCCGTTCTCCACCGAGGTGAAGACACGCCGCCCACGCTTGCGCTCCTCGCGGATACGCTCGTAGATCAGAACGTTGGCATCGACCGCGGCGCCGATGGTGAGCACGAAACCGGCAATACCCGGCAAGGTCAGCGTGGTACCGATCTGCGCCATGATGCCCAGGATCATCAGTACGTTGATGATGAGCGCGAAGGTCGCGTAGATGCCGAAACGGCCATAGGAACCGACCATCAGCGCGATCACGAGCAGCGAGCCCACGCCCATGGCGATGAGGCCCTTCTTGATCGAGTCGGCACCAAGGTCGGGACCCACGGTGCGCTCCTCGACCACGGTGAGGTCGACCGGAAGCGCGCCCGAGCGCAGGGCGATGGCGAGCTGAGTCGCCGATTCGACGCTGAAGCTGCCCGCAATCTGCGCGCTGCCGCCCAGGATCGGCTCATTGATGCTGGGGGCCGACAGGACCTTGCCGTCCAGGATGATGGCGAAGCGCTTGCCCACGTTCTGCTGGGTCAGTTCGGCGAACTTCGCCCCGCCCTGCTGGTTGAACGTGATCGAGACGACCGGACGGTTGGTCTGCTGCTCGAAGGACTGCTGCGCGTTGGTCAGCTGGTCACCCTTGATGCCGCCCAGGCGCTTGACCGCGATGGCCGAGACGCCGCCCACTTCGCTGCCTTCGGCATAGGGCACGATCTCGTCGCCCGGAGGCGCGATGCCGTTCGCCACGTCGTTGGGGGCCGCATTCTCGTCGACCATCTTGAATTCGAGCTTGGCGGTCTGACCGATCAGCTGCTTGAGCGCATCGGGGTCATCGAGCCCGGGGACCTGCACGACGATGCGCGCATCACCCTGTCGAATGATCGTGGGCTCACGGGTACCGAGCGCGTCGATACGCTTGCGCACGACCTCGATGGCCGAATCCATGGCGTCCGAAGTCGCCTGGTCGAGCCCTTCCTGGGTCGGCGTGAGGATGAAGCGGTTGCCGTCCTCGACGCGGATATCCCAGTCACGCTGGCCGGTGAGCCCTGCACCCGTGGTGAGATTGACCAGTTCATCGCGCGCAGCGTCAACCTGGCTTGCATCCTTGAGCATGAACGAGAGGCGGCCATTGGTGCGCGAGATGTCGCCGATGGCGATACCCGGGCTGGCGGCGCGGAAGCGGGCGCGCACGCTCTCTTCCATGTTTTCGATGCGCTGCTGGGCGACCTGGCCCTTCTCGGCCTCGAGGAGGATGTGGCTGCCACCGGCAAGGTCGAGGCCCAGATTCACCTGCGCATTGGGAAGCGCAGAGGGCCACGGCGCGTTCGCCAGGGAAAACAGCGAAGGCAGGGCAAGGGCCGCGCAGATCAGCGCGACTCCCCAGAACCAGACCTTCTTCCATACGGGAAAATCGAGCATTGCCTTGTGCTTTACTCCAGGAGGACGAGGCTAGACAGACGTGGCCGGCCCTACGCAGGACCGGCTCATGCCTGAACAAATCAGTCGTTCGCGGGCGTCTTGCCGGCGGGCGGGATGACGTCGCTGATGGTGGACTTCACCGCCTTGACGACCATGCCCTTGGCGAGCTCGACCTCGACGTAGTTGTCATCGACCTTGACCACCTTGCCCACGAAGCCCCCGCCGGTGAGAACTTCGTCGCCGCGCTTGATCGATTCCAGCTTGGAGCGGTGCTCCTTCTGCTGCTTCATCTGCGGGCGCAGGATCAGGAACCAGAAGATGAGCGCCATCGCCACAAAGGGCAGGTACTGCAGCCAGGCGGGGGCGGCCCCACCCGATGCGGCGGCAAGCTGGTTGAGAATCGAGCTGTTCATGGAACCTAAGAAACCTTCTATGTCGTCGCCCCGATCGCCCGCGCGCTTCGCAAGCCGGTCTTGCAGGACCGACCCGGCGCACCGGGCATCGAGGCACTGCCCTTAAAGGGCTGTACCGGATGCGGGCGGTTAGCAACAAAGCGCCAAGCTGGCAACGAACCTGCCGACTCTCACCCCAACCCGCCGCGAAAGGTAGGCAGCCGACCACGCAGTTCCAAGGCCGTTTGAAGAGTTTGCGAAGAAACCTTGCCGATCATGTCGATAGAGGGTTGCGCTCCTGAAAAAGCCCGCCTATAGGGCGCCCTCCGGTCGGGACGTAGCGCAGCCTGGTAGCGCATCACACTGGGGGTGTGGGGGTCGGAGGTTCGAATCCTCTCGTCCCGACCAATTCTACAAGTCATCACAGGATGACACGAAACGGGTCGCGAAAGCGGCCCGTTTTCGTATGTGCGCGGCCCGTAAGTTGCCACCAGGGTTTCCGCCGCTTTCCGCCCGTTCCCGGGCCGCGACGACGGGCTCCAAGGGGCAGTCATGCGGCCACAGGCCCGGGCGCGAGGCCCTGCCTGGTGTTCGCGGACCGGCGTTCGGCGGTCCCAGCGGACGGTTGCAGATCGAATCACATTGACGACGCGGACGGGTTGCAGGCCGAATCCTCCCCATGGCTCGGGGCCCCCAGACCGGCGAGGTGCCTGATGACACCCGGAACAGCGATTCGCCCCTTCCCGCAGGCACCTGACCCAAGACCTGCCCCCTGCCCGGGACGAGAGGCCCAGCGCGCAATTGCGCGATGCCGACCTTGCCGCCTATGAGAGAGACCACGCGCCAACGCTGTCCACGGGCAAACGGTGCAAGTTCAAGGAAGTGCAGCCCACATGATCCCCAAGCTCATCTATGTCCTCAACGGCCCCAACCTCAACCGACTGGGCAAGCGCGAACCCGGGATCTACGGTTCGCAGACGCTGGAGGATATCGGCGCCAGCCTGCTGGAACGCGCCGAAGCGCTGGGCTGCACCATCGAGATGCGCCAGTCGAATCACGAGGGCCAGCTCGTCGACTGGCTGCACGAGGCCGAAGACAAAGGGGCGCACGCGGTCCTGCTGAACGCGGGTGCCTACACCCACACCTCGATTGCCCTTCTCGACGGCATCCGGGCTATTTCCGCGCCCGTCATCGAGGTGCACCTGTCCAATCCTCACACGCGCGAGGAATTCCGCCATGTCAGCAGGGTGGGACAGGCCGCGAAGGGAACCATCGCGGGATTTGGCGCGAACAGTTACCTGCTGGCGCTGGAAGCCGCCGCCGCGCTCTGAGGGCGTGGCACGCACGCCACGCGCGCACCATCGTCGGCGCGTACCGCCACGATATGGTGCACCGGAACGGCAGCCTCATCGCCCGTCAGGCTCTGATCGCCATCCTGCACGACCGCCACATTGCAGATCCCCGCACGAGCGAGCGCCAGCAACGTGCGCCGCATGTCATCGGGAGAGGCATTGGCCGCCATGGCTATGGCAAGAAAACGATCCGCATCGCCCGAGGTCGTGGATGATGGTGCAAGTGGTCGAATGCGTCCTGCGAGGTCGGACAGAGGCCCCCCACCCACGCGCCAGAGCGCGCCATCCAAGTCGTATCGAGGAAGGTCCTCGTCGTCGCGCAATGTGATGCGGGCCTGCCCCAGCGGAACACCCAGCTCGAAGTCCGCAACCGGCGCGGAATCCCCGCGGGTGAACCACCAGACATTCGCGCCGATCAAAAGCAGCGCCACACCGACCAGCGCGGCGCGGCGAACCTTGCGGGAATTGGGCATGCGAAAGGCTCAGACCTCGAGCGGAACGCCCGGAATGCTCTTCGATGTACGGATCGTGAGCGAGGTCTTGACGCTGTCCACGTTGGGCGCGGGCGTCAGCTTGCTGGTCAGGAATTCCTGGAAGCTCTGGAGGTCGCGGCTGACGATCTTCAGTATGAAGTCGATTTCACCGTTGAGCATGTGGCACTCACGCACTTCGGCAAGGCCCTTCATGTGGTCCTCGAACGCACGCAGCGCTTCCTCGGCCTGGCTCTTGAGGCTGACGAGCGCGAAGACCGTGATCGTGAAGCCGAGTTTCGAAGGGTCCAGATCGGCGTGGTAGCCCTGGATGATCCCGGCCTCCTCGAGGCTGCGCACGCGGCGCAGACACGGCGGCGCGGTCAGGCCGACGCGCTGGGCCAACTCGACGTTGGTGATCCGCCCCTCATCCTGCAACTCGGCCAGAAGCCGACGATCGATTTCATCCAGATTGATCATGTCCGAATCCCGAAATTCACCCCAGGCCTTCGCTTCAGGCCACATTGTCGACGAAAACGCACGCAAAACGACGCTTTCCTGAAATAATATTATCCCTTAGCGTAATCGTCCCGCTTTGCAACGCTTTCCCTTGGTCACTTTTGCGAAACGGTTGGTTTGCTAGGGGAAAACGATCCCGCAAATCGCCTTGCGACGTGCTACGGGATCCGCACTGGCCCGTAACGAGACCCGCTCCCGCCGGCTCTCCCTTGGATTTGAATGCACTTCGACGATCGCCTTTCCACGGTTTTGCGCCATTCCGCGACCAGCGGAACGCTTGCGCGCATCCAGTACAGACAGCTGATCGACATCCTGGCGCAGGCCCCTTCCGGTCTCGTCACGGACCTGACCGAGGCGGGTTACGCCCGCCTTGATTCGCTGGGGGCAACGATTCGCGACACCGATCAGGCCGAACTGATTCGCCAGTCCCTGGTGCGCCTTACCAATCCCCGCCTCCTTGCCCTGCTCGCCGAAGCTGGCCCCCAGGTCGCCAGCGCCGCACTTGCCAAGACGCGACTGAGCGAAGCGGCTTGGCTTGACCTGATCCCGGCCCTTCCCGTCCATGCCCGCGGCATCCTGCGCCACCGCCGCGACCTGCCCCCGCGCGTGAACGACATGCTGGAACGGCTGGGCATCGGCGACCGGGCGCTTCCTCCCATCGCGGCCGCATCAGCCGCGACCGAGACGCTCGCCCCCAGTGCAGAGCGATCTGCGGGCGAAGCCCTCGAACCGCCAGCCCCTCAGCAGACAGAGGAACGGCCTGGGCATATGGCAAACGCCGAAGTTCAGGCCCGGACACTCGGCGCTGGTCGAGTTCCCTCGAACGAAGCGGAAGTCGAGGAACTCGTGCTCACGCAATTACTGGGCGACGAACCACCCGCTGCCCCTCCATTCCCTGCACACCGCCCGGAAGCGGACCAAGGCCCGCCCGTGAGCACCTTTGCGCCGCCGCATGATCCCGCGCCTTGCGGGAGCACGCGCGCCGCGACACAGGCGCCCTCCACCATCCCCACATCGCTGCGGGAATGGGCGCGTCTGCGCGCGTCGGGCCCCCTCACCCCGCCGCCACCGCCGCCACTCGCACCGGACGGCCCCGGGGATCCGGGAATCGGCGCGATCGTACGCCGCATCGAGGAATTCCGTCGAAGCCGCCAGAAGCCCCAGCCCACGGAACCCCAGGGCGATTCGCCCCGGCTGCCTCTGGGCGATGCCATCAGTGAAGCCACGCAGGGCCCCACGACCCTCGATTTCGCCACCGATGCCCTTGGCCGGATTACCTGGGCCGACGGCCCCTTCGCCAGCGCGGTCACCGGCTTCCTTCTCCCTCTTCACGAGAGCGAACAGGAAACGATAGCGACCGCTGTTCGGCACGGGCAGCCGATCCGGGGAGCACGTATCCAGCTGTCGGGCCCGGCCGCGATCAGTGGCATATGGCAAGTCGATGCCGCCGCCTGCTTCGACCAAGGCACGGGACGCTTCACCGGCCATAGCGGCCGCTTGCGCCGCCCCCACCCTTCGGTGCGGGATACGGCGAACGCCAGCGCCAGCGCCGAGGCGGACCGGATGCGCCAGGTTCTTCATGAACTGCGCACTCCGGCAAACGCCATCCAGGTTGCTGCCGAGATCATCCAGCAGCAACTCTACGGCCCTGCCCCTCACGAGTACCGGGCGCTTGCGGCCTCCATCGCGGGCGATTGCGCGCATATCCTGGCCGGTTTCGAGGAACTCGACCGACTGGTCAAACTCGAAACAGGCGCCCTGTCACTCGACCCGGGGCTCTGCAACTTCGCGCTTGTCACCCATCGCACGATCCAGCGCCTGGGCAGTTGGACGGGCCCGCGCAACAGCGGTTTTCGGCCCTCCCCGGACCTCGCCGACGCGCAGCTGCCCATCGCCCTCGAACACGACGAAGCCGAACGCCTCGTCTGGCGCCTGCTTGCCGCGCTCGCCGGCGCGTCGGCCAGCGAGGAGCGTCTGGCGCTCCACTGGGCCGAAAATGGCAGCGACCTTCGCATCTGCCTGCAACTGCCCAAGACTCTCGCCGAGCGCGAAGGCGACGCGCTGTTTGCGATCGGCGACATCGGTCGCGGACAGGCCCTGACAGCAGGCGTGTTCGGGGTCGGCTTCACCTTGCGCCTTGCCTCAGCCGAAGCCCGCAGCGCCGGGGGCGGCCTGCAGCGCATTGCCAATGAACTCGTGCTTACGTTACCCTTGGCCCGGGTGAAAGACGCACGCCCTGACATGGCGAACCTCGCTTCCTGAAGGAGGCAGACAACCTGGCCGCGCGGCGCCGGAGACAAGGATAGAGGCGGTCGTGGCCGAACCCAACATGCTGCAGCGTCCAAGGCCAGAAAGCCGGGCCCGTTTCCACGACGACTTCGGGCAACGCTTTCTCGTGACGGTCGATACCGAGGAGGAGTTCGACTGGTCCCGCCCTCTGGACCGCGAAGGTCACACTCTCCTCAGCGTCCCAGCCTTGCGCAAATTTCAGGAATTCTGCGAGGGATACGGCGTAACTCCGGTCTACCTCGTCGACTTCCCGATCGTGAACACGCCCCTTGCCGTTCAGGCCATCGGAGAGGCCGTCCGCGAAGGACGCGCCGAGATCGGCGTCCAGTTGCACCCCTGGGTCAACCCTCCGTTCGAGGAAGCGATAACCGCCCACAACAGCTTCGCCGGCAACCTCCCGCGGGAACTCGAAGAGGCCAAGCTGCAGCGGCTGAAAGCGAAGATCGAGGAGGTTTTTGGCGCCACCCCCTTGATCTACCGCGCCGGTCGCTATGGCCTGGGCGCGGATACGGCCTCGATCCTGCGCGCCAACGGGATCGCCATCGACAGTTCGGTACGGGCCCGCTTCGACTACAGCGGCGAAGGTGGTCCCAACTATCGCCATCATCCCTGCCACCCCTACTGGGTCGGCACCGATGATCCGCGTATTCTCGAACTTCCGCTGACAAGCCTCTACTGGGGCCCACTGCGCCAGCTTGGTGACTGGATCTATCCCCGGCTCTGGCGCGCACCGCGCCTGCGCGGCATGCTGGCACGGCTGGGGCTTCTTGAACGCATCGCCCTCACCCCCGAAGGGATCACCGCGCACGAGGCCATGCGCGGCGTCGACATAGCCCTCGACGACGGTGTGCCCGTCCTTGTCTTTTCCTTCCACAGCCCCTCGCTCGCACCGGGCTATACCCCTTACGTGCGCGATGATGCCGAACTCGACGCCTTCTATGCCTGGTGGCGAACCCTCTTCGACTACCTTGCGACCCGCGGCATTTCCTCCACCAGCGTCAAGGACATCATGCGCTGCGTAGAGCTGCCCTGAGCACTTGCGGACAAAGCACGATTTTAAGCGCGCCAACGCTTGCCTAGCTGCGACAGCCAAGCTAACGCGTCTCTCGCCCGGCCACGCCGATAGCGCCGGGCGGCACGGTTGGGGCCTGTAGCTCAGCGGTTAGAGCTGGCCGCTCATAACGGCTAGGTCGCGGGTTCGAATCCTGCCGGGCCCACCACCCTCGCCTTCACGGGCGACAGCACGTGGCCCAACATCGGCACCCGATAGGTCGGGGAGTGGCGCAGTCCGGTAGCGCGCCTGCTTTGGGAGCAGGATGTCGCAGGTTCGAATCCTGTCTCCCCGACCAATCTCTCAAGCGCTCAGCAATGCCCTTTCCAAGCCGGTTTCCAACCGGCTTGCACAATCTCACTTTGCTCCACGGCCGCTTCGCTCGGCATTGTTGCGCAAATCGGCCACAGAGTAGCCATTGTCCCTTGAAGGCAACAATCGCGCAGTGCGCAGATCAGGGCCGCGGGCACAAGTCAACCGGTCAAAGCAGCTACATCTCGTCACACAAATTGGCCAGCAAGAGACGGACTTCCGCCATTTGCGCCATGTTCACGCTCTTTCCTGAAAGAGCGCTGACAAACAACACTTCGAACTTCTCTTGAACGTTCGTCAGTTTTGTTTTTAGTTCCGCGAGGTCGCCACCTTCTCCCGTCACCTGAATCTTCTCGGGCGAAAGCTTGATCTGCGCTTCGAGTTCGCGCCTAAGCAGGACCTGCTGTTTGAGTTCGTCCTCGAGATCCGCAATTTCCATGGAACGGCGGACCACGCGTTCATCAAGCACCGCATTCGTGCGCATCAGGTTGTGGGCGTTGCTGCGCTTGGACACGTGCGTTGCAATGCGGGCCTGCAGGACCTGGAAATCGATCGGCTTCGTGACGTAATCGTCCGCGCCCGCTTCCAGTGCTTCTATGGTAGCCTCACTTTCCGCACGTGCCGTCACCATGATGATAGGGAGCTCCCGTGTCGTCTGGTCCTGTCGCAGGATCCGCAAGACTTCGATGCCGTTCATGTGCGGCATCATGTAGTCCAGCAACACGATGTCGGGCAGACGTTCGGCAATCGCCTTCAGCGCCGCAGCACCGCTTTCAACGCATCGTATCCGGTAGCCATAGGGCTCCAGCCGTCGGCGAATGACGGCCTGGTTGGCCTCCATGTCATCGACAACCAGAATATCGCTTATGTTCGTGGTACCAGGCATAAACTACCATCCATCATGCGGCATTGCCGTGAGCTTCCAGATTTTGCACGTTCCGGCCCAACTTGCGCGGAGACAGGCCATTCTTCGGAATGAGCCTGACCACTTTGCCGGTCAGTGCCTTCCCGTCTTCCTCATTCAGGACCTTGCCGGTGACGACCATGATCTTCGGGCGCTGCTCTTCGGGCATTTCGGCGACCCTGTCGATCAGGGAAAAGCCATCACCGTCCGGCATTCGCAGATCGGTAATAATCAGGGCGAACGTGCCTTGCTGCAGAAGCCTCATGGCCTCGCCGCCACCCGACGCGACCTGGGTCGTATAGCCCATCTGGTTCAGCCCGCGGGCGTAAAGGTTGGCTGTGCCGGGATCGTCTTCGACAATCAGGATCGCACCATCGTGCTTCTGCGAATACTGAACGAAAATATCGTTCAGTTCGCCATGATCAATGGGCTTGACCAGGTGGTCTGCTGCGCCAGCTTCGATCGTCCGACTGCGATCATCGTCGACCGTGACAACCACGGTTGGAATGGATCGCAGTTCCGGATCCGCCTGAAGAGCTTCAAGCACTTGCCAGCCATTCACGCGCGGCAGGGTCAGATCCAGCAGGATCATGTCGGGCCGATGCTGGTAGGCCAACTGCAAGCCGGTTTCCCCCTCCTCGGCGCAGATCGTTTCAAAATTCGCGCGCTGTGCCAACCGGGTCATCAGTTGCAGGGCACTGGGCTGATCCTCAATGATCAGGGCAAGTGGCTTGGCCGTGGAGCGCAAGCGATTATCCAGGACAGCCTCGGTCTGGACGGCATTGGGGATATCGTCCTCGCCCGCGCCATATTCGCGAAGATTCGCCCTTATGCGAAGCGTGAACGTCGTACCGGCTCCCTCGACGCTGTCGACCTCGACAGTGCCGCCCAGCATATGCGCAAACCGCCAGGTGATGGTGAGGCCGAGGCCTGTCCCGCCATAGCGGCGTGTCGTACTCGCGTCCGCCTGTACGAAAGGCTGGAAGAGCCGGTTCATCTGGCTGGCGGTCATACCGATGCCTGTGTCCGACACAGAAAAGACAAGGTCTTCCCCGTCGGCCCGTGCCAGGATGAAGATCTGCCCGTTTTCGGTGAACTTGCAGGCATTTGCCCCGAGGTTCAGAAGGCATTGCCTGAGCTTCGTCGCGTCCGAGTAGGCCTCGCCGATGTCAGGATCCGTGACGATCTGAAGGGTGTTGTTGCGCTGCGCCGCGATGGGCGCCAGCATTCCTTCGATTTCCTGCATGACGCTCAAGGGGGAGAATTCATGCAGGTCGATCCCCATCCGACCGGCTTCGATCTTCGAGAGGTCGAGGATCGAGTTTATGAGCCCGAGCAGCTGGTGTGCCGAGGTGTGTATCCACTCGACATCCTCGAGCGAGCGCTTGAGTTCGAGGATGTCGAGTTCCTCGCGAAGAACTTCTGCATAGCCGATAATGGCATTGAGCGGCGTCCGCAGTTCGTGGCTCATGTTGGCAAGGAACTGGGACTTGGCGACATTGGCTTCCTCAGCCGCGTCGCGTGCCTCGCGAAGAGCCTGCGCGCTTTGCGAAAGAGCCACGTTGCCCTGCTCCAGCCGTTCGAGCATCGCGTTGAAACTGGTGATGATGGCAGCCAGGTCCGGATCGGGGCTCTACTCGAGCCGGACGCTTGAGTCTCCCGATGCGCTGATCTTCCTCATTGCCCGCATGAGCGTATCGATCGGCTTGTGGGCGATCCTGTCCATCCAGTGGCTGAGCAGGACCGCGATCGCGAAAGCGACCATGGTGATCAGCGCCGCGGCGCCCAGGTTGTCGAACAGGATGTCGGACAAAGACCGGTAGTGAACCCCCACGCGCAATGTGGCGATCTGACGTCCATCGACGCGGATGGGGCGCTCCACCACGGCTTCCCAGGCCAGCTGGTCCGCCCGCGCACCGGGCGCGGCATCATAGCTTGCAAAGACCTGGCCGCCGGGCAGCACGGCCTCGACCCAGCCAATGCCGTCGAGGCCCTGGATCGATTCCAGGTTCTCGCCCGCCACTGCCGGATCCTCGAACAGGATGGCCGGCGCAATGTTCGACGAGATGATCGAGGCCGCCTGGACGAAGCGCTGCTCCGCCTGCTCCCTGTCGGTCTTCCACTGCAGGCCGATCAGCCCCATGGCCGATACCGTCAGCGCCGAAGCGACAGCGAGGCCCGTCAGCAATTTCAGTTTCTTGCGAAAGGCGATGATCATGCGCGCAACTCGCATGGTCCTGACGTCAGAGCTGGCGTCATTGCTGCACCCGCGCGGCCAGGCGCAGGATCTTCGAACTGATCGTCACCCCGGCCTCGCGGGCCGCCTTGAGGTTGATCTCGAAACGGACCTGGTTCCCGGTACGCAACAGACCGATCGTAGCCCCTGTGTCCAGGATGCCCGCCCCTTCGCCGATGATGACCCTACCCTTCTGGCGATAGCGTTGGACCTCGCTGCGTCCGACCTCGCCGAGCATGACCACATCGCAGCCGGTCGCAGCTCCATCATCGATGGACCTGTAGGCGATGGTTCTCTTTTCCAGGCGCCGACCGTTCAATCTGGCCATCTGGGAAGCGGCGGAAAGATCACGCCGGACACAGAGCCTGATCGTGCCGTCGCCGCGCTCGTCCGGGATCTCGATGTAGCGGATCAGATTGAGCGTGATCGCCGCTTTCAGCGCGTTCGGATCCACCGGCGCCGCGCGCACCGGTCCGGCAGCTAGCAGAACCGAGCCCAGAACGTGCAGGAGAAGCAGTTTGCGCATGGCTACCCCTGTCAAAACCGGAAGCGCAGCTGCGCGGAAATCGTCCGCGCAACGTACATCATCGGCGCGGGATAGAACGGCTGCGTGAACTCGACGTGCCGCGCCTGCAGCAGGTCGTTGCCGATCAGCGAGAGCTCCGCCCCGTTGGGCAGGCGATAGGTCGCTTTCAAGTCAAGCGCGGTATAGGCTGGCACCGGCCCCTGCGCCAGGCGCGAGACATGGCGCAGCTGGCTGTCGACCGAGAAGAAGCTGCCGATGTCGACGCTGTTGGACAGCGAAACCTGATGGCGCGGTGAGCCCTCGAGCGGGAAAATCATCAGGTATGGGCTGCCGCTCTGCGGGTCCGTCGGCACGTGAAAGTCGAAGTGGGAATAGTTCAGGCGAACCTTCCACCATGGCATGATGCGCCCGGAAAGCGACGCCTCGCCTCCCCATGTCTTCGCACGGCCGATACCCTTGACGTCGAGCGCGAGGCCCAGCCCGAGGGGATAGGGTACAGGGTCCTGGAACAGGGGAAACGCCTCTCCCGGGACGGTAACGGTGATCTTGCGATAATCGTTGTAGTAGCCGGCAAGATCGAGCGACCAGCTCCCGCCGAGATCGAACCGCGCACCGGCCTCGTAGGCGAGGAGATGTTCGGATCCGCGGTCGGCATCACCGAGCAGCACCGGATAGACCGGCAAGGGAAAGGGATTGGTGGCGGAATTGGGCAGCTCGACGGTGAAGTTGAACTGCGCCGCGCGTTCCATGCGGGACGGTGTGCGAACCGCGCGCGTGACAGAGCTCCACAGCGAGACCTCGGGCACCGGCTTGTAGAAGATCCTTGCCGTGGGCTGGACTTCGACACCTGTGAAGTTGTTGTACTCCAGCTTGGTGCCCAGTGTCAGCCGCAGGGTATCGGGTATCAGCGAGATATCGTCCTGGATATAACCGCTCAGCCAGTAGTCGGTATCCGCCGAATCGGTGAACCTGACATTGTACGGTCCCTCGAGTTCATCGAGCAGGACACGCGCGCCGAGGCCAAAATTGACGTCATGGACATCGTTGGCCCGCCAGTGGAACCCGAGGTCAAGATCGGCAAGCTGCCAGTCGAAGCAGGCATTGCCCAGTTCGCAGCGATTGATGTCGTTGTACTGGGCCTGCAGGGACCAGTCGAAGTTCTCGCTCGTGCGCTGCGTCCAGCGTCCCAGAACGCTGAAGGACTCGAATTCGTCGCGCGAGCGAATAGTCGAATAGCCGGGATTGGTCAGGTCCGCGTTCACCTGGAGCAGCGGATTGTCGTAACTCCCCCTGGCATAGTCCAGTTGAACGGTGGCGGCGTTCTGCGAGTCGGGCTGCCAGTCGAGACGCGTTCCGGCAGCCCCGCCCTGCCATCGCCGCCCGACATCATCGCCGTTGACATCGACCAGACCGTTGTCGTGGCGCACCGTGCCATAGACACGATAGTTCAGTGCATCGGACATCCTCCCGCCATAGGACAGGCTGCCCTGCTGGAAGCGTGAGCCGGCGCGAGCATCGAACGACACGCCCCCGGTATCGGCGCTGTGCTTGGTGATGATGTTGATGACACCGTTCGAGGAATTGGCGCCCCACAGGCTGGCACCGGGACCACGCACGATCTCGATGCGTTCGATGTCGCCAATCGGCACCATCAATTGGTCCCAGAACACGCCCGAAAGCGTCGAGACGAACTGCGAGCGGCCATCGACCATGACCAGCAGCGCATTGGCCAGCCGGCTGTTGAACCCCCGGATCGTGACGGCATAGCCACCGTTGGTCTGCCTGCCGACTTCCACGCCGGGAACACCGCGCAGCAGTTCGGGGATCGTGCTCGCCGCCGAGCGCTGGATATCCTCTTGCGTGATCACGTAGACGGCGCTGGCGGAATCCACGACACGCTGCCGCTTCTTGGCCACCGAAGTCGATTCCAGCGTCAGCAGGTCTTCCAGCGAGACATCAAGCAGATCGTCAGACGGCGCGTCCTGCGGGCCGTTCAAGGGATCGGTGACGGACTGCGCGTAGCCCTTGCTCCCAAGAGGCAAGCTCACGGCGGCAAGGCTGATGGCCACGAGGGCGCTCGTTCGGGACAGGCTAGATTTCATGTGCTTGTTTTTACGCAGCCGTATTAAGAATGCCGAAGTCCGCATCCATGTAATCGCCCTGCTTCTGAAGCTTGCGAAACGCGCTGAGTTCGACGGGGCGTGAGAACAGGAAGCCCTGGACAACATCGCATCCCATCGCCGAGAGCAGTTCCAGCTGCGCCTTCGTTTCCACGCCTTCGGCGACGGAATGGAGACCCAGGCTGTTCGCCATGCTGATGATGGTCTGCACCAGGACCCGGGCATCGGGCCGGATGGTGATGTCCTTGAGGAGCGACTTGTCGATCTTGAGCTTGCTGATCGGCAGAGTGATCAGGCTCGCCAGGTTCGAGTAGCCGGTTCCGAAATCGTCGACAGCAAGGGTCACGCCGATGTCCGCCAGTTGCCGCAGGCGGTCGGCAGCAAGTTCCGGATCACGCAACGCGCTTTCCTCGGTCAGTTCGATCTGAAGCAGTTCGGGCCGGATTTTCCAGCGCGCGATCGCGGCCTTCACGGTGGCGATGAAATCCCCGCGCTCCAGGTGCGACGGGGAGATGTTGATCGAGATCTGCACAGGCGAGCCGGTGCGCTCGAACTCGGCGATGCGCTTGACGGATTCCTGAATGACCCACTCGCCAATCTGGATGTCGAGATTGGCGCGATTGGCGAGGTGCAGGAACTGTTGGGGCAGCATGAGGCCCTTGCGGGGATGCCGCCAGCGGATCAGCGCCTCGGCGCCCAGCAATCGGCGCGAATGCACATTGTAGAGAGGCTGGTAGAACAGCTCGAGATTTCCACGAACCAGTGCCTCACGCAGTTCCTGTTCCGCTTCGGCCTCTTCGCGCGCCTTGATGTCCATCACCGGATCGTAGAATTCGTAGCAGCCCCGGCCCGATCCCTTGGCACAGTACATGGCCGTATCAGCCGACCGGATCAGCGTGGCGTAATCCATCCCGTTATCGGGACGCAGGGCAACGCCCACACTGGCGCTCACGTTGATGGTGTGGGGACCAATTTCAAAGGGTTCGGACAGGACCTTCACGATACGCGAAGCGATCCGGCTGGCCTGCTGCGCACACCCGGGCTGCGCCGTGAAGCAGACGAACTCATCGCCCCCGAAACGCGCGATGCAGGTCAGCGGCTGCGCGGTATCAGGGGGCGAAGCATCGCTCTGCGCGTCCAGCTGGGTCGCCATGCGCAGGCGATCGGCCGCATTCTGCAGAAGCCTGTCACCGATGTGATGGCCAAGCGTATCGTTGACCGCCTTGAAGCCGTCCATGTCGATGAAGAAAAGTGCGCATTGCAGATCGTCGGAGGCCCCGCCGACGATGCGCTCCACCTTCTTCTGCATTTCGACCCGGTTGAGCAGACCGGTCAGGCCGTCACGGCAGGCAGCCTCGCGCAAGTCCTCGACATGGCGGTGCATCTGGCTGGCCAGAGCCTTCATCGCCCCTTCCATTTCAGGTGCTTGCGTACCGATCGACGGAGCATCGATGACGCCGGTCACATTCTCGTTGAGATAGCCGAGCATTTCGCGCAACCGGCCGACCAGGTCCTTCAGGCGCAGGATCCGGCCGGCCAGCACGACACCCAGGCCTCCGTGAAGAAGAACGAGAAGAGGTTCGAACGGAAACGAATGGCTGTGGGCAGCTTGCAAGAGAACATACGTAAGACCCGCGGAGATCAGTCCCGCGAGGATAGGCAATGTCGCGGAAGCCCCCCTTAACCTGAAATGTAAACGTTTTCGTCCCATGGCTACCCTATAAGCCATGAATCTTACCAAAATGTTCGATGCGCTGGCTCATCCCCTATCGTGGGAGGTGGCAGGCTGGCGCTTCAAAGGGTCAAGAGCGCTGGCCGTCCCGGAACGAGGCAGGCACCTTGGTCCCGACGATGGCCTGGCCGGCTATGCGCGGACCGCTTTGTTTCCCCATCCACGGATAAAGTTAGCGGCTCTACATGGCGGGTGTCCTGCCTTCATTGATGGCCCGAACTCACCATGTATTCACCCTCTTTTCAGGGGCGAGCCACATTGGATCACCTTCGCGAATGCCGAATGCGGCGTACCAGGCGTCAAAATGCTGCAAGGGCGCAACCGTGCGGTACAGGCTGGGAGGATGGTCTCCGCTCTCGGCGATGTTGATCAGGTACTCGGTGGTGGCGTTTTCCGCCCACATCTGGGTCCAGGCGATGAAACAACGCTGGGCTTGCGAGTAGCCGTCGATCTTGCGGTCCTCGTCGGGATGAGCCTTGAGGTAATCCATCAGCGCCGTGTAGGCGAGCTTGATTCCTCCGACATCGGCCATGTTCTCACCGACCCACAAGGTGCCGTCATTGGCATGTCCGGGAGCCAGCGGGGTGCTGGACGTCTGGTCGATCAGCTTTTGCGCCTCGGTTGTGAAGGCCGCTGCATCGGCCTTCGTCCACCAGTCGCGCAGGTTGCCCTTCGCATCGAATTGCCGTCCGATGCTGTCGAAGCCGTGGGTCGTCTCATGGCCGATGATGGCCCCGAAACGACAGAAACGCACCGCCGGGTCCGCGTTCGGCTCGAAGGCCGGCGCCTGCGAGATCGCAGCCGTGATCTGGAAGCCATTGTCGAAGAAGGCATAGGCCGCGTTCATCGCAATTGGCAGCGTGCTCTTCTGGTTGAAGTCATCGTTGCGGACGGGCCCGCCCAATTTGGAAAGCTCGCGTTCCAGGGCGAAGGCCATGATCGCCCTTGCATTGGCAACGGGATCATCGGGAACGATCGTCACTCCCGAATAGTCGATCCACTGCTCGGGATACCCGACCTTGTTTTCGAAGGCCTTGAGCTTGGCCATCGCTTCAGCCTTGGTCTCGGGCGAGAGCCAGGTACGCGTTGGAATGCGCCGTTCCATCGCAGCCATGATGTAGGATATCAGTTCCAGGGTTCGGCGACGCGTGTCCTCGTCATAATAGGTCTCGACATAGAGTTGGCTGAATGGCTGCCCCAGCGATCCTTGAATTTCAGCGATCGCGCGCTCGTCAATGGGACGCAAGGTCGCCACCCCGGTGAAAGCCTGATTCAGCGCCCGCTTGGGTTCATCGAATGCAGGGGAAAGAAGGCCGCTGAACTGCTCGATCACGCGAAACTTCGTATAGTCCTTGAAATCCCCCAACGGCCGGCTGTCGATGATCGCGGAAACGGCCCTGAAATAGGCCGGTTCGGTGACGATGATCTCCTCCGGCGCGGGAATACCCATAGCGGCCAGGTAGGCGGCGATGTCGACCCGGGGGATCAGAGCTTGCGCCTGTGCCAGCGTCATCCGATTATTGAGACGATTGAAGTCCCGGGCTTGCGCGCGCGTCAACTTGGCCTTGTCGAGTTCGGTTTCGAGATCGAGCACCAGCGCTGTCACCCGCGCGGCTTCGCTCTCCTCATATCCGGCAACCTGCAGCAGGTCATGGACATAGGCGCGGTAGGCAAGCCGCCGCGGAGCGCTGTCTTCGGCCCGGTAGACATCGCGCTCCTCCTTGAGCGCCGTCGACCCGGTGGCGCCGAAGATGGCGTAACGCGAACTGTCCGACAGGTCCGGCGATGGGCCGAAGCCGACGAGCAGGCTGAGACCGTTCGTTTTCGCTTCATCGACGAGGAATCCGGTCAGGTCCTCCTTGGAGGAGAGGCCATCGATCCTTGCAAACTCCTGTACAAGCGGCGCCATGCCCTGCGCGCGGCGATGCTCGAGGTTCATGTATGCCTTGTAGAAGTCCCCCACCAACTGGCGCGAACTGCCTCTCGGGGCACTCACTGCCGAATTTACCGCACTATCGACCAAGGTCTGCAGCTGGTCGTTTATGATCTTCCCTTGAATTACCGGAAAGCTGTAGGAAGCGCGATCCTCGGGGCGCGGCACACGGGTGAGCCAACCGCCCGCGGCAAAGCGATAGAAGTCTTCACGCGGACTTACGCCGGGATCCATATTCTCCACGGAGAAGGCGAGTTCGTCGGCTCCGGCGCTGGCGGGCGCATCCGCCCCCGCCTCAAGCCCCCCTGCGAGCGTTCCCAGAATGGTCAGAGCGCACAGCGCGGCTGCGGAACGGGGCCGGGAGAGCCGCGATCTCGCGGCCGATTTTTCCTGCGGAATGCTCATTTCTGTCCTCCCTCGCTCGAAACCGGGCGGCTGGAACAAGGCCCGTTCGCCTTCGTGTCAGCCGGTGAAACTCGCGCCCTCCTCCTCGCGATAGCTTGCGTCGCGCACCTTGCGCAGCAGCCACAGGGCCCACAGGAAATTGGGCAGCGCGATCATCAGTGGGAACACGACGGCCCCCAGACCGGAAACCGCGACCTCGGAGGCGGCTGCGTGCTCCTCGTCAAGTGCGCTCGCCACCCCCATCAGGAACAGCACGCCGTCCCAGAGCCAGTGATAGATAATGGCTGGCCAGATCGATCCGGTGCGCACGACGATGGCGATGAAGATCATGCCGCTCATCGCCGCCGCGACCGACTGCAGAAGGGCACCACTCCAATCGCCGGTATTGAACCCATTGAGGCTATGGACGGCGCCGAACAGGACGCTGGTAACGATGATCGCGGGCCAGATCCTCAGATTTTCGAGGAGTGCCCGGAAGAGGACCCCGCGAAACATGACTTCCTCCGAAAAGCCCACGAGGAACGTGTTGAACAGGACATAGGACGTGGTCGTGCGGTCCGGAAGCCCTGTCACCACGGTCAGGGATGCAATGACAAGCAGGAGCAACACGGGGACCGACATCACCTTGACGAGCGCGTGGGGCGCCCCGAATTTCAAGTCGCGCCAACCAAAGACCACGATGGCGCCGAGCAGAAGCGCGCTGGCGCCGACGAACTGCCATCCGATCCCGTTCTTCACCAGCTCTTCAAGCGCGGCTTCTTCGCCGCCAAGCAGCCATGTCGCTCCCAGCAAGGTAATGACGATCCACAGGACATAGACCCCAAGGCTCTGCACGAGACGCCCGTTCATGCCACTTCTCCTCTTCTTCCGACCTCCTCTTGTGCACGATCCGGTGGCGACGCGCGGGTCACCACAGGCACGGACTTAGCTTGGCGCGCGTGCGACCTCATCCACAGCAGCGGGCGTTTGCGTGCCGAACGGGCTGGCCCCGGGCGTCGCGTAGATGTCGTAGGGATTGCTTGCCGCGGTGTCGTCGCGGTCCGCCCGGGCGCCATCGCAGTAGGCCTGCTGGTCGTAGGCTGCGATTGCGAATTCCGCGCCTGTGGCCATGCCCAGCCCGGTGAGGAGCTGGTCGTGAATGAGCTTGCCGTCGGTATCCGACTTCTTCGCCGTGACGATTGGCGCCAGTGCGGCCGCGAATTTGCCGTTGTCCACCTCGAACCCGTCACACGATTCGGCCACGACCTTCTGGTGGGCCAGATTGACGAGAATACCGACCTGGTCGGGCGTGAAGGTGTCCTCCATCGCGCCCTGCAAGGCTTCGGCGGTGGACAGTTGCATCTGCGTCTTGACGTCGACCTCGTTGGTGCCGGCCGGTTGCGTCGGCGTACCTTCACCGGGCGCGCTATCTCCGCTGCAGGCGGCAACAAGGGTGAGAAGAGCGGCCACAGCGGTGGTCCGGACGGGCGAAATGTGGCGTTTCATGCGGCTTTCCTCCCTCAATACCCGAACGCGCGTGCGGTCCACTTCGACGAATAGCGCCGATCCTTGAAGCACTGCCGCGTCCGCTGGTAGCAGACCACGTCCTTGTGCGGGCTGAAGCTGCGGCCCCAGTCGTAGTTGTAGTAGGTGCGGCCATCGCGTTCGTACCGCTCCCATTCGCGCTCGCGGTCGCGCTTCTTCTTGGCCTTGCGGATGGCATTGGCGATGACGATCCCGGCGACGGCCGCCTTGAGGCGCGTTTCCTGTTCGCGGGTCAGTTCAGCCGAGGCTGGCAGGGACGCAGCCCCCATGGAAATCACGGCCAGAGCCAGTGTACTCCTGAAAACGGCTTTGAGAATCATCGTTGCCACTTTCGTTTCATGTCACTCGATATCGTCGCGCAGATGGTCCCGCGCTGCTTTGGAAACCGCGTTATTCGGCGATTGCCTCGAGTTCGTAGCTGCGGCTCGCACCGCCATCCCTGTCATTTCCCATGAGGTAGACGATTACGGTGTAGGTTCCGGTGGCCGGCGCGACGCCGGACCAGAAATTGGCCCGCTCGATGACGCGCGACCCCACGTAGATTGCATCGCCCGGCTGACCTCCGGGTGGCAGCACGTTGAAATACATCGAGCCCGAGCCCTTGAGCGTGACGTTGATCGTCTGGCCCTCGCGCGCTGAAAAGTCGTGCCGGGCGATGTCGTTTCCGGTCAGTCGGCCCTTGAATTGGGTTCCCGGTCGCACCGGTGCCGTACTTGGAGCGGCAACCGGGGTGGCGGGAACCGAGAACAGGCTGACGCCGTCAATATGCCCGACCGACTGGGCCGAACTCGCGGAGACGAGCGCTTGCGCGGCTCCCGAGCTGGCCTCTCCCGGACAACCGACAAGCATGGCGCTGTCGTCGAGATAATCGACCACGGCCGCGCTCTCGCCAAGGCGGCGGCAGGCATCACCTTCTTCCGGATAGCCTGTGCCCATGACCTTGAGCGAAGCTGGCCAGGCGAAGGCTGCTGGGGCGCCGTCGGCAAGCGGCTCCGTCTCAGGCGCAAGTGTGGGCTGTTCCACCGCGTCCTGCGTGGCCTCGTCCTGGACCGCATCCCCGGAACAGGCGGACAGGAACGCCAGCGCCAGAAGTCCGCCGGCCACCGTCATGGCGCGCGCTGTCCGTGTGCCGGTCCGCCCCGGCATCAGAACCGCCGCTTCCCGCTGTCGATGCTGTCGCACGTGCCGCTGAAGCTGTTCATGCCCTCGACCTTGATGTGGCCGGTCAGCCGATCGATCTCCAGCTTGGGCTTGTTGAGGCCGTTGAGGCGATAGCGGCCCTTGATCTTGTCGTGGGTGATCGCAACGTCGGTCAGTGTCCACCATCCGTTGGTGCCCCCCGAATGGATCGGTGGAACCAGTTTACCGGCAAGGCGGATGCGCCCGTCGGAGCCATGGAACTGCAAGGTGATCGCCTCGTCGAACTGCTGCTGGGTCAACTCCGAGCGGGTCGAGCGATGGTAGCGATGTTCCCTCCAGTCCCATTCGTAGCCCGTGCTGACGCGGTTGGAGAGGCGGCTGCCTTCGCCGTAGCAGATGAGATTGATGACCTCGTCGATCTGTGCGCTGGTCTCGTGATCGCCCCCCTGAGCGCGCTCGCAATCGACGGCTGGCGAATCCACGACCGAGGCGTAGCGCCCATCGTAGGTCTGGACCGTGATGCACAGCGCATCGGACTGGCGCCACCAGTAGCTCCACTTACGGTCGCTGCCGGTCTGGGTCGATATCCAGACAAAGCCACGATCTTCAAGCTGCCGCTCACCTCCTGCCGCCCGCGCGCCCACGAGATCGCGCAATTCGCGTGGCGTGTCCTGCGCAAGAGCGGCCGGAGCCACCAGCAGAAGGGGCAGCGCCCAGCACAAAGATGTATATGATTTTGCCGTCATCGATCCCTCCCAGGGCCGCTGCAACATGCGATGGCATTCAATCAAAACGATTGTTTCCCGTTCAAGTGACGTAACACAAACATGTCGAAGCGCACGACACAAATTGACAATCACCAGGCTCGGCTCTCAATATTTCACAAATTTAATGAATAACAAAAAATATATATCGAACAGATATTTCGCATATTATTTCGAAAAATTCCAATAAAGACAAACACTTTCCTCGTTTACATAAACCAACCAAGGAGTTCATTGCCGCCCCCAAGCCTTGGTGGCACAATGGATATTCCTGAATGCATTACGGGATCGACGTAAGGTGCGGCCCTTGCGAGCGCGAAACCGGGCACTGCTGTATCCATCCATGCCGGGGGTCTTCATGGCAGTGACCCTGATTCTCTTGCCGCCCCCTGCGGCCGCGCAGGACGGGGCATGCGATATCGAGGAAATCCAGCGGATGTTCGGCATGACCCCGCGTCCGCTGTCGAAGCTCCGAAAGTCCCTCCACACGTGCGAGGCCACGGGCGCAACCGACTACCGCGTCTCTCTTTTTCTGGGCGTCCTTGCCCGTGAGGACGGCGAACAGGATACAGCCATCGCCCATCTGCGCCGGGCAGTGCAGATGGCCCCGGCCGAAACCAATCCCGCGCTCGAACTTGGCGTTACGCTGGAAGCTGCACATCCCGACGAGGCGCGCGCTATCTACACGAACCTCCTCGCGCGTGAGCCGGCGCTGCGGCCCGCCCGCCTCGGACTGGCCCGGGTCGCCCGTCGGCAAAACCATCTGCACGAGGCCGAAACGCTTTACCGGCAGCTGCTGGAGCAGGACCCTGCCGACATCGACGCCCGCAACGGGCTGTCCTGGCTGGCTCTCGCCCGCCATCGCCCGCGCCGCGCGCAGCAAGGCTTCGAAGAGGTCCTGCGCACCGAGCCCGGCAACGCCGAGGCCCGGGCCGGTCTCGCCATGATCGGCGATGTCCATCACTATACACTGGAAATGGGCGGCATCATCGCCTCCACCCCCGAAACCTCATCGCACGGTGTGCAGCTGCACGGGACCGCGGCGCTGGGCGCCTTCGACACACTCGAACTGGGATGGAGCCATGCCAGCGCGGATATCGCGACCGTGTCGGCCAACGGCCTCACCATATTCCCGCGCGACGATGTCACGCTGGGCTACCAGCGCCTCGTCCCGCTCGGCTATGCGATTTCGGTGGTCTATGACTACCGCGGACACGGCGCGCTGCCGACCGAGCACTGGATCGATGGCAGCGTGACGATCTACCTCACCGACCGGGTGCGCTGGAGCGGGGGCTATCGCAAGTCGTTCGGCGATGCGCTCTACGACGGACGCCTGCTGCGCACGGGGCTGGGCGTGGACGTCGCACCGCGCTGGCAACTGACGGCAACGCTCTACAACTCGCAGCAGGCGGCCTTCGAGGATTACCGCAGCCTCTGGAGCGGCGCGCTCGACATCACCTATGCAGGGCCGCACGAGTTGGTGCTGAGCGCCGGCGTCGGCGTCTCTCCGGCCATCGACAACCGCGACCTGCACCTCAGTGCCCTGGTGGCCATTTCGGGCCACGTGGCGCTGCGTCTTGCCGCCAGCCACAATTCGTACAGTTCGGCGCAGAGCCTGAGAGCGGGCCTGCGCATGGCCTGGTGAAAAAAGGGCGCCTGGTGAAGAAGGGGAGAGCTACGCCAATGCAACAAGCCGCGCAAAATCGCCGTCTGGGTGTCGTTCAGCACGTCCCTGCAAGGCGCTTGCACATCCTTGTCGTCACGCCCTTCCCTGACACTGCCGAGGTGGTCCGACGCGCCTTCGAGCCCCTCCCCGACGTCGCGCTTGAGCTTGCCCGCGACAGTGATGCGGCGATGCATCTTGTCGCGACGCGCCCCTACGATCTCGTCGCGGCCGAACCGGACCGCACGCCCGGCGGGTTCGCCCTCCTCAAGTACATCAAGTACAACTACCGCTGGACGGCCACGCTGATCGTCATGCAGAGCGAGAAGCCCCGCCTCCTGCGCGAGGCGCTGAGGTGCCACGTCGATGGCCTCATCCTGCGCCCCTCCGGCCCCGAGGCCTTCGTCGAGGAAGTCATGCTCTTGGCGCGCGAGGCCAACGCCCGCCGCCAGCGCCAGCAAAAGCGTGTGCTCGCCATCGGGGCGCATCCCGATGACGTGGAGATCGGCTGCGGCGGCGCGCTCGCGCGTCATTTTGCCGACTACGACGTCATCCGCATCCTCACCCTTTCGCGCGGGGCGGCCGGAGGAGACACCAACCTGCGCCTGTCCGAAGCGCACGATGCCGCCGCCATGCTCGGCGCGCGGCTGCGCATCGAGAACCTGCCCGACACCGCGATCGAACCGGGCGGGGAGACCATCGCCATCATCCAGGATGCGATCGCCCAGATGGGCGCGACCCACGTCTACACCCACACGATCGAGGACACCCACCAGGACCACCGCGCCGTCCATACCGCCAGCCTCGTCGCCGCGCGCGCGGTACCCAATGTCTACTGCTACCAGAGCCCGTCCTCGACCACCAGGTTCGAGCCCCAGCGCTATGTCGACATCACCAGTTTCATCGAGAAGAAGATCGGGCTCATCGGCGCCTACAAGAGCCAGATCGACCGGATGGTCTCGATCCAGCCCGACGTGATTCTGTCTTCGGCGCACTACTGGGGACGTTTCGCGGGCTACGTCCTGGCCGAGCCGTTCCAGGTCGTGCGTGAGCGCGACATGGTCCAGGCGACCTACCCGCTGCGCGATGACGCACTGGCCGCCCAAAGCGATATCGAGGGGAACTGAGAGAACATGCGCATACTTGTCACCGGAGCCGGAGGCGCGGCCGCCGTCAGTATCTGGAAGAGCCTTGGGGGCGATCACGAACTCTACATGGCGGACATCGATCCGCTGGCCGCGGGGCTCTATCTGGTGCCGCCCGAGCGGCGCCTCATCATCGCGCGCGGCGATTCCCCCGCGCTGGTGCCGGACCTGCTCGAGGCGTGCCGTGCGCGCGCAATCGAGCTGCTCGTGCCCACCGTTGACGTCGAACTGGCTCCGCTCGCCGCCGAGCGTACCCGGTTCGCGCAGGTGGGCACGACGATGGCGATATCACCTGTGGAAACCTTGCGCCTGTGCCGCGACAAGCAGGCCCTGATGGACGCGGTCGAGGGCGAGGTCCCCTGCCCCTCAAGCGTCCCGCTGACACCCGAGATCGCGGCAGCTACCACACATTTTCCACGCTTTGCCAAACCGCGCGAGGGTGCCGGCTCGCGCGGGATCGCGCGGATCGATGGCACCGAGGATCTTGCCGCGCAGCCGCTGGACGGGACGGTCATGCTGCAGGAATATCTGCCCTGCGAGGAAGTCTCGGTCGATGTCTACGTACGCGCCGATGGCCGGGTGATCGCAGCGGTTGCGCGCGTGCGCATGAAGATCGATTCCGGTATCGCGGTCGCCTCGCGCACGATCCACGACGAGCCGCTGCTGGCGGCGGTCCGGCGCACGGCCGAAGTGATCGGCATTCGCGGCACGGCCAACATCCAGTTCAAGCGCGCGCAGGATGGCGTCTACAAGCTGCTCGAAGTGAACCCGCGCTATCCCGGGACCCTGCCGCTGACCGCTGCGGCGGGAGTTGACATGCCAAAGCTTATGGTCACCGGGCTGGAAGGCGGGAAGCTGCCGGAAGGGCCCATGCCGTTCCAGGACCTGATGGTCGTGCGCTACTGGACCGAAGAGTACTTCGACACCGCGCAGTGGGAAGCCTTGTGCCCCCGCAGCTGACCTGGCTCATCCGCCATGGCCAGAGCGCGTCCAATGCCGGACAGCCGGTCGAGGGGCACGCCGAGGTGCCGCTCACGCCTCTCGGCCATGCCCAGGCGCGCGAGCTTGCCATGCGGGTGGAGCGCGCTCCGGATCGCATCGTTGTCTCACCCTTCCGCCGGGCCGAGGAAACCGCCGCCCCGATCCGGGCGCGTTGGCCCGCTGTTCCTTGCGAAACCTGGCCGATCGGCGAACTGACCTACCTCAGCCCCGCCCGCTGTCACGGCACGACGGGCGAGACGCGCCGCCCCCTCGTGGCGGCCTATTGGGAGCGCTGCGATCCCGACTATCGCGACGGGCCGGATGCGGAAAGCTTCCGCGCCTTTCTGGAGCGGCTGAGGGACTTTCACGCCCGCCTCCTTGCCCTCGACGTCGGTTTCGCGCTCGTCGTCGGCCATGGCCAGTTCTTCCGCGGCTACCTCCATGCTCTCGCCTCCGATTTTACGGTCAGCCCGGACTGGATGCGCGCCTACCGCGAACATGAAACCACGCAGCCCCTTGCAAACTGTGCGGTCGTGCCGCTCACACGTGAAGCGATGCAAAGAAGTCGGTCATGAACCAGAGCGCGAGAATGTAACCTCCGACCAGCAGGGTGATGAAGGCCAGGATCGCGATCTCGCTGTAAAGGATGCGTCGCTCGTTGGCCTGATCCCCCCGGAGCAGTTCGCGGTACCGCGCGTCGCCCGTCACGTCCGTGGAAGCTTGACCTTGCCCGTCTTCACCGTCTTGTCCCATTTGGCATCCGCCTTCCTCAGTTCGGCCACGATGGAGGCAAAGGTGATCGCGCACAACAGCGGGCCATAGCCGAACAGCACCAGCAACAGGTTGCGCAGCCACTTGGGCGCGCCGGCCTTGTCCAATCGATAGATGCCCCAGGCCGCAAAGGTCGAGATCGCGGACCAGCCCAGGATCACATGCGCAAGGATGTTGCCCCAGAATGTCGGCTTCGCGCCGGAGAGCCAGCAGAGGTCGGCGAAAGGGGCGACCAGCGCGATGGCCATGATCCCAAGCGCAAGCAATCCGGGAAAGGCAAGCCCCTCGAACCAAGAACGCCGCGCCTCGGCCGGATCGATTGCGAAGGAGAACAGGGTCTGGAACAGGAACGAGACGAACGTGAGCAACCACACGCTCTCGAAGGCAATGAGGACCCAGCTCGGCCAGAGTTCGAACAGGCCGACCAGCCCCACCGACCCGGCCAGCATGAATACCGGCATCAGCGCCACGCTGAACCACAGCACTCCGAAGGCCCAATCGCCCAGCAGATGGTTGCGCCAGGGACGGAACCAGATATGCGCAAAGGCGCGCATGATCTGGAGGTTCCCCCGGCACCAGCGCAGGCGCTGCTTCCACAGCGCCGCCACGCTGTCGGGCTCCTCGGCCCAGACCACGGCGTTGGGATCAAGCAGCACGCGGCGTCCGGCCAGCACGGTACGGAAGGTGGTGAAGGTGTCCTCGGCCAGCGTCGAAGTGTCGATCGCCGCGCCGATGGCTTCCAGGTTCGCGCGGCTGTGAAGCTGCGCGCCTCCGGCCATGCAGGCCAGGCCGCCCATGACGTTTTGCGCGCGCCGGGCCGCGGCTTGGGCGGTCACGTATTCGAAGCCGATGAAGCGGGTGAGCAGGCCGCCGGGCTGGCTTCCCTCTTTCACGTAGGCGGTGACCCCGCCCACCTCGGGATCGGCAAGGTGGCGCACCATCCGCCGCAAGGTCTGCGCCTCGAACAGGACATCGGCGTCCATGATCATGACCGCCTCGGCCCAGTCGTCGGCGAGGACCTGCGCAATCCCGTGATTGAGCGTATGGGCCTTGCCCTGCCCCCCCTTCTCGCGGCGCAGATGGAACACCGCGCCGGGATATTGCGCCATCTTGCCCGCCATCACCTCGGGGGTATGGTCGGTGCTGGCATCATCGACGATGTAGAGGCGCCAGGCTCCGGCGGGATAATCGATCGCCATGAGTTGGTCGATGCTGGTTCCCAGGACATCGGCCTCATTCCAGGCTGGCAGCAGGAAGGCGACCCGCGGCGTAGCCGATCCCGCGCGCGCATAGTGGTTGCGGATGCCGTGCAAACCGACGAGCAGGTACTGCGCAAAGGACGCAGCTGTCGGAACCATGCCCAGCACGACGAGGCCAAAACACACAAGAGCCAGGATTGCATCCATTGGCCACAACACTCGCTCCCGATCTGGGGTACTGCAAGACCAAAAGCCACCAACGATCTGTTGCCTTCACAAAGCAGGGCGTGTCAGTTCTGCAGTCGTGCGCGCTTCCGGACGAGGCCGCGCACTTGCGCCGCCGGCAGTGCGCGGATCGTTCCGCGATGGCCGGCAACATCGTGCGCCGCGAACAGGGCGTTGTAGACGCTTTCCTCGCTGGCTTCGGCGACCGCCTGGAAAAGCGGGGTCATGCGATCGTTCGAGAGTTCGGAGTAGACCGCCTGCTCCTTTCGGCGCGGCGCGGTACGGCGCACGTCCATGGCCGTGGAGAACGCCACGGCATAATCGCCCGATCCGTTGGAGAAAGCCGAGCCTGTCCGCGCGACGCCCACGAAAGCGCGTTCCGCGAGGCGGCGCAAGTTGCGATCCGAGAGCGGTGCATCGGTTGCGATCACGATGACGACAGAGCCATCCGCGCTCTTCTCGGGCAGCTTGTCCTTGTAGAGATACTGGCCAAGTTCCTGGCCGACCGGGGTTCCGGCAACGCTCAGCACGCCGCCGTAGTTGACCTGGACCAGAACGCCGACCGTCCAGCCTCCCAAACTCAAGGGCAACTCGCGCGAGGCGGTGCCTATGCCGCCTTTCCAGCCAAAGGCCACCGTGCCCGTGCCGGCTCCGACCGCGCCTTCGGCAACTGGCCCCTCCCCCGCGGTCTCGATAGCACGGCGGGCATCGGCAATGGTGACATGGCGGCCACGAATATCATTGAGGAAACCATCGTTGGTCTCGCCCACGACCGCGTTGACGGTGCGAACCTCCTCATTGCCGGGCTGGTCCAGCGTCCATTCCACGCTGGCCGCCATGGCCTCAGGCACGGAGAGGGTATTGGTGAGGAGAATGGGCGTCTCGATCTCGCCCAGTTCCTCGATCTGGGTCGAGCCTGCAAACTTGCCAAAGCCATTGGCGACGAAGAAACCGGCGGGCACCTTGTCCTGCCACAGGTTACCACCGTGCGGGAGGATTGCCGTTACGCCGGTGTGAATGTCGCGCCCCTGCTCGAGGGTCACATGCCCCACGCACACGCCGGCGACATCAGTGATCGCATCGCGCGGCCCTGCGGGCAGGATACCAATCGGCACGCCCGCTCCGCGCACATCCTGCGCCCCCTCTCCGGCACGGCCCGGCGCCGAGATCGCAGCGCCAAGGGCTGCCCCAACGCTCGCCAAGGCGATGAGCGCACGTGCCGAATAGGAAATCAGGGCCGGATCCTTTCCTTTGCGTAGTCAACGCTATCGTAACCGGGCGTGTTGGTACGGATTGTCGTCCACTCCGCATCGGTCAGCGGGAGCCGCGGATAGACCTTCGCATAGTAGTCGGCAAGGTGCCCGCCAAAGGGGAAATCCGAGGCTGCGACAAAATGCTCAGGGCCGATACGTCGGATCAGGGCGGCGAGAGCCTCCAGATCTTCGGCTGCCGTGTCCTCGTCCCAGACCGCGGCGAGGTCGAATGTAACGTTGGCGAAGCGGTCCCGGTCGGCTTCGATGGCCTCGGCAAAGGCTCCGAGCGCAGAGAGCGTGGGCGCATCGATACCGCCCCACCCCGCCGCATGGGCGATCTGCACGGGCGTGTCGCCCGCATGGGGCAACACATCGCGCACGAACGTTTCCACATCGCGCGCGCCATAGTCCTCGGCGCGCGTGCGCATGTGGATCATCACGGCCAGCCCCGTCCGGTGAGCCATCTCGAAAACGCTCGTCAGCTTCGCCACATTCTGCGGATCGCGCAGGTTCGCGTCGGAATTGGTGATGTGGATCTTGATGCCGGTCACGCGTGAATCGCGCGCGAAGTGCGCCATTTCGGGAAGCGCGCTGGAAGAGACCGGGTTGATGCCGATGTAGATGCCAAAGCGCCCCGGATAGCGGGTCGCCAGGGCCGCCGACCACTCGTTCGCCGCGCGCAGGATCGCGGGCGCCTCGGGAAGCGGGGGCTGCATCATCGGGCTTTCGGCAAGGTAGCCGGTCGACATGATGAGACTGCGCGCAATCCCCGCCGCGTCCATCTCCGCGATGAGGTCCTCGGGCGAATAGGCCCGGGTAAAGACTTCGGGGCACGGTCCTATGCGCCCCTCGCTGCCGCAGTACTTGGGCAGGAAATCGAGGATCGCGGGCGAATGGACATGGGCATGGTGGTCCACCGTGACGGCAGCGTGCGGGGGAGCATCTGCCGTCACGGTGGAGGGGGTTCGGGTCTGTGCGCCCGCAGTCTCGGCGGCAGCTGTGCCTGCAGTCACGAAAAGCGAAGCAATCAGCAGCCCTGCGCGCGCGGAAGACCCGAGGATCATGGTCTTACTTGCCTTCTTCCAGAAGAGTCTGCTTCCAGAATTCGACCGAGGTCTGGAAGTAGTATTCCTCGTTCTCCTTCTTGTGGAAGCCGTGGCCTTCGTTGGTGGCGTTGAGGAACCAGGCGGGCTGGCCGCTCTTGTCCATGGCCTCGACGATCTGCTCACCCTCGGATGCGGGCACGCGCGGATCGTTGCCGCCCACCGCCACGAAGAGCGGGATCGAGATCTTGTCGAGGTGGTTCAGCGGCGAGATTTCCTCCAGCTTCTTGCGCTGGTCGGGGATCGTCTCGTTGCCGTACTCGGGACGGCGCAGGTCGCGGCGATAGTCCTGCGTGTTCTCGAGGAAGGTCACGAAGTTGGTGATGCCGACATAGCAGCTCGCGCTCTTCAGCTTGTCCGAATAGTGGACCGCCGAAGCGTAGCAGACATAGCCGCCGTAGCTCATGCCGTAGAGCGAGATGCGCGAGGCATCGATGGCCGCATCGTCTGCGAAGTGATCGAAGAAGGCACCGATATCCTTGACCGAGTCCTCACGCTTCCAGGGGCCGTTGTCGAGGTTGACGAAGCGCTTGCCGAAGCCGTCCGAGCCGCGCACGTTCGGGAAGAACAGCGCCATGCCCAGTTCGTTCACGTAATAGTTTTCCGAGCCCAGGAAGCCCGGGCGCGACTGGCCTTCGGGGCCGCCATGGACGTCGAACAGCAGCGGGCGCTTGCCGGGGAACTTGGCCGGATCGGGACGGTAGAGGAAGCCGGTGATCGGCTCGCCATCGAAGCTCTTGATAGTGACGAGCTCGGGCTCGACGTTCTGGCTGGCATCAAGTCCGCCGGTCTCGCTCTTGGTCCAGCGGGTGACGTCCAGAGTCTCGGGATTGATCGAGAAGGCATCGCCCGGCACCTTGGCCGAGGACAGCGAGAAGCCGATCTCACCCCAGGGCGCGATCTGGATGGCAGGACCAATCGCCCAGGGGATGACGCCCTGCGGAAGCTGGCTCACCTTGCGCACCTTGCCCGAGGGCAGGTCCATGACGTGCATGACGCTGACGCCCGCCTCATTGGTGGCGTAGGCGATGAAGTTGCCATCGGGTGCGATAGCGTAGTCGCTGACGTCCCAGTCCTCGGACGTCTTCGCGGTGAAGGCGCCGGTCTTCACATCGAGCGTGCCCAGTTGCAGGAAATCGCTGCCGCCCGCATCGCTCACCACCCAGACGGTGCCATCGGCGGCGACCTTGGGATCGACGAAGGAGGTCTTGGCCTTGGGATCGGTCAGCGCGGTCTTCTTGCCGGTCTTGAGGTCGACGGTGTAGACGATAGCCTCGTTGATCGAGAGGCGGTTCACCGCAATGCCCTTCGTGCCATCGGGTGTGAAGCCGACGAACTGCCAGCCGCCGCCCTTGACCTCGGCAACCAGGCGGCTGGTCGAAGGGTCGCGCGGGTCCACGATGTAGAGGTCCATGTCGGCGCCGTTGCGGCGCGAGGAGGTGTAGCCCAGCCACTTGCCATCCTGGCTCCAGCCACCGATCCAGTTGCGGCTCTTGCCATCGGTGACGAGTTCAAGCTGGCCGTCCTCAAGGCGGTAGAGCTGGTAGAATTCATCGCCGCCCGTGTCGCGCATGACAACCGTGAGGTTGTCGTCCGAGGGGGCGAGCGAGCCGGTGAGGACGGGCTCCTGGCCAAAGCTGACCTGTTCGCGGCTGGCACCGGCGGCGCGCACGGTGTGCAGCTGGTTGGTCGCGCCAAAGCGCGTCTTGATCAGCATCGAATGGTCGGCCGTGTTCCAGCCCAGGAAATCGGCGCGGCGCGCCTCGAGGTAGGGCTGGGTCGCCTTGACCACGGCATCGGGCACCGCAGGCACGTCCTTGGTGATGATCGCGGCCGGCTTGTCCGCCTCGGCGGCGAGCGGCGCAGCAAGACCTGCGCACGAGGCGAAGGCAATCGCCAGCGCGCGGCTGCTGACGGTGGAGGGAATGAGACGGCGCAGGAACCGGGTGGTCATGTTGGCTTCCTCGGGAAGTTTCGGGGGAGGATCGGGAGGGGGGATTTCGAACAGGTAGTAAGCTGTTTTACGGGGAAATTCACAAAGCGCGAACGCAGCAAAGCGGCCGCCCGGGCTCCGGCTCGCGCACAAGTGCGAGAGCCGGGCCGGACAGCCGCGATGCGACCCCGTGGGGGATTACAGCTTGACGCGTGCGCCGACCGAAACGAAGCGGCCGATCACGTCATAGTACGGGGAGTAGAGCGAGCCATACGGAGGCTTCTTGTTGAAGATGTTGCTCGCGTTGATGTACATTTCCATGTCCGGACCGCTGGCGTTCTTCACGTTGAAGCTCAGCTGACCGTCGAAGTACGTGTACGACCCGATGTGGTTGTTCGAGATGTTGAGCGAGCTGTTGTAGTCGCCCGGCGAAAGGTAACGTGCCCGGACGAGACCCGAGATACCTTCGCTTTCGTAACCCACGGTCGCGTTCACGCGCCACTTGGGAACGCCGTCACCGAAGGCGTAGCCCTGCGAGCGCACGTACTCGATGGTCGATTCGCCGTCGTCGATGGTCAGGCTGTTGACCCAGGTGCCCTTCACGTTGAAGTGCAGCTGGCCGTTGCCATCGAAACCGAGCTTGTAGATCGGCAGCTTGTAGTCGACCTGACCGTCGATGCCGTCGGTCTTGTAGTTCGCCAGGTTGACGTAGGTCGAGACCGTGCGCTGGATGCTGTTGTTCGCACCGAAGTCGATACGGTCACACAGCGCCTGGTTGCCGTTGAAGCAACGCGTCACGACATCCTGCGAGGCGATCGTGTCGATCACGTTGTCGATGTCGATGTGGTAGTAGTCGAGCGACAGGTTGAGGCCCGGAACTGCCGGCGGGGTGTAGGTCGCACCAACCGTCCAGGTGTTCGCCTTTTCGGGTGCCAGGTCCGGGTTGCCGCCACCGTTCGAGAGCACGTATTCGCTGAGCGGACGGCCCGTGTTGGGGTCCGTGCGGAACGGGTTCTGGATCGTGTTGTAGCCGGTCGTCTGCTGCGTGTAGAGCTCGGACAGGTTGGCCGAACGGATGTCACGCGAACGCGTCACGCGGCCCACGAAGCCCGGGAAGAACTCGTTGGTCGCACCGATCTTCCACGACCAGATTCCGCCCGTCGTGCTGTAGTGCGAGTAGCGCGCTGCCGCATTCAGGTTCAGCTGCTGGAGCAGCGGGGTGTTGTAGATCAGCGGAACCGCGACTTCGGCGAAGCCCTCGCTCACGGTGTAGCCACCCGACAGAGCCGAGAAGCTGAAGGTGGTGAAGGCGTTGGCCGCGTCGAGATCGCCCACCGTCTGGTTGATCGATTCGTGACGGATCTCGCCACCAACCGAGAACGAGACATCGCCTGCGGGAAGCGAGATCGGTTCACCGCGAAGGCTGACACCGCCCACGTCGAGCTTGGTCTTGGAGCGCATCGAAGGCGTCCCCGTGACGTAGTCGATCGCAGCGTCCGAGGGCGCGCCGTAGCCAAACAGGTTGACCGGCACGCAGCCCGGAGCGCCCGAGGCGCACACGATGTTGCCGTTGCCGTCCTGGACCGCATCAACCGCGTTCGCGAAGTTCTCGGTCAGCAGGAAGCCGGGGGTGTCGATGTTGTTCTGGTACTCGCCGTGGCTGTAGTATGCACTCCAGCGGAAACCGTTCGAGAAGGTGCCGTCGAAAGCGAGCGTCGCCTGCGTGGTCTTGCGCTCGAAATCGATCGACGAGTAGGACAGGTCGCGGTTCGCGCGGCCCATGTAGAAGCCGTCCTCGCCTGCGGCGACCAGCTGGTCGCGGATGCCCTGCGACAGGAACGCGTTGTCGACCGAGATGAACTGGCCGCGCTCTTCGCCCGGGTTCGGGTTCGCGCCCAGGACGTCGCCCTGGATGTTGTCGCCGAACCAGATGTAGTCGTTGTACATGCGCGAGTGGCGCACCTGCGCGGTGACCTGGATCGAGGGGGTGATCTCGTAGGTCAGCGAAGCCAGGGCCGAATAACGGCGCTGCGGAGTGACAAGCGGGCTCCAGTCGTCGTTCGAGGGGCCTTCGCCGCCCGCCGAGAAGTTGCCGCCCTGGGCATAGCCGTAATCGTAGGGACGCAGCGAACCGTCGGCGTTGAACGCCTGGCCTGCCAGGACGCCCGAAGTGATGAGACCGCCGTAGGCCATGTTGGCGTAGCCCACGTCAGGGGTGACGGCGCCGTTGAAGTTCGCCCAGCGGCCGATGCGCGGACGATCGACCTTGGGGATCACGCCGTCGCTGTCGTAGTATTCGCCGCCGATCACGAAGTGGCCGCGACCACCGTCAAACGAGGTGCCGAACTTGCCTTCGAAACGGTACTCGAAGTCATCGCCGTAGCTCGTCGAGAGACCCGCCGACCCGCCGAGGACGAGGCCCTCGAACTCGTTGTCGATCTGGATGTTGACGACACCGGCAACCGCGCCCGAACCCCAGGCTGCCGACGCACCGCCGGTCACGACGTCGAGGCCCTTGATCATGATCGAGGGAACGGTGTTGAGGTCGTTCTCGCTCGAGAAGCGGCGGCCGTCCATGAGGACGAGCGTGCGGTTGTTGCCAAGGCCGCGCAGATCGACCGGAGCCTGGCCCGCGCTGGTGTTGGTGCCGGTGGTCTGCGGCGAGGTGGTCGCGCGGAACTGCGGCAGGTCGTTGAGAGCGGCGGCCACATTGGGGCGGCCACCGACGCTCAGCGCACCCTGGTCGAGGTGCACGGTCGGGGTCGGGGCATCGAAGCCCTCGGCGTCGATGCGCGAGCTGGAGACGATGATGACGTTGCCCTGCTCGTCACCGGACTGCGCGTCCTGGGCGAAGGCGGGCACGGCCATCGAAACGGCAGCAGCGAAGAAACTGGCGGAGCCGGCGAGCCGGCCGCGAACTGAACTCATCTTGAGATCCCTCATGGTGGACCGCGCCCCTGGTGGCCGCGATCGCGGTACTGGAACCTCTCCCGGCGAGATGACGCCCCCACTCCAGACACAGATGCGCGACCACCCCGATCAGTTGACCGAGGCAAACAATGCATCCGTTTCGAAGGACTGCGACCCTGAAATTTTTTAATCTCTTGTTGCCACGGGCCTGTAACAATTGGTGCGAGGGACACCCAATCAGAAGACTTTGCCCGTCCATAAGCAACAGTTATGGAAAACCATAACCCCAGCGCAGCCCAACCGGCGCGTGCAACATTCCATCACGAAAGAGCGCTCCGCCATCGCGATCACGGGCAAGCCAGAGCGGACCGTCAAGGTCCACGAAGCGACTTTGCGCCGCGATGTGCCAGCCGGCCGCGACCGAGAGCGAGGAACACAGCATGCAACCCGTCATCACGCCCATCCCCACCCCGCGCGCCGCCTCGGCGAGGGCCAGCGCCTCGCTCAGCCCTCCCGACTTGTCGAGCTTGATGGTGACGTAGTCATAGCGACCGGCCAGGTGCGCCACATCGCCCGCGACGTGCGCGGATTCGTCGGCAGCCAAGGGGATGGCACATGCAAAGCCCTCCAGCGCTGCGTCGCCGCCTGCGGGCAGCGGCTGCTCCAGCAGCGCAATGCCCGCCTCGGCCAGTCCATCCATGACACGGCCAAGCAAAGCCATATCCCAGCTCTCGTTGGCATCGGCGATCAGCACCGCGCCCGGCGCGGCGGCGCGCACGGCCTTGACGCGCTCCACCACGTCCTCGCGGTCGAGCTTGATCTTGAGCAGCAGCGCGGGACCTGCCTCGCCACAGTCCGCAACAACGTCCCGTGCCCGCTGCGCCATCGCGGCGGGCGTGTCGATCCCCACGGTGACCGCGGTCACCAGCGCGTCCGGCACAGGCCCTGTCCGCGCCGCTACCGAAACCCCGCTGAGCTTGGCCTCCAGATCCCAGAGCGCGCAGTCGAGCGCGTTGCGCGCGGCTCCAGGCACCATGCTCGCGCGCAGTTCCTCACGCCCCATGCCATTCTCGATGGCTTCGCGCATGGGCGCGATCTGCGCGAGGACGCTCCTTGCACTTTCCCCGTAGCGGGCCGAAGGTGCACCCTCCCCGCGACCGATACGGCCCTCTTCCTCGATCTCGACCGTAACGAGATCGATGGCAACGCGGGTGCCGCGGGCAATGGCGAAGGGCCTTGCCAGCGGGAACCGGGCTTCCTCGGCGCGAAGGGCGCGCCGTGCACTCATGGCAGCTGGGCGATCCGCTCCACGATCGGCTCCATGCCGGTGATCACCGGGTCGACACAGGGCAGGCCCAGCTCATCCTCGATCCGCGCGCACAGGTTCGCCACATCGTCGGGCGCCATCTGCGAGCCGTTGATCGAGACGCCGACCGCCGCGACATCGGGGCTGGTCAGCCGGGCACAGCGCAGGTTTTCCTCCAGGCAAGCCTTGAGGTCGGGCACAGGAAAGTGCGGGAGCCCGCGCATGTGCGGGCGCGAGGGATCATGGCACAGCACCAGCGCACGCGGCTGCGCACCGTGCAGGAGACCCAGCGACACGCCGGCAAAGGACGGGTTGAAGAGCGAGCCCTGCCCTTCGATCACGTCCCAGACCTCGTCCTCGCGCGCGGGAGAAAGAGCCTCGGCGGCGCCGGAGATGAAGTCGGCGATGACACTGTCGATGACGACGCCCTCGCCTGCGATCATCACGCCGGTCTGGCCGGTCGCGCGAAATCGGGCGGACATGCCCTTCGCGTTCAGGGCCTGGGTGAGATGGAGCGAGGTGAACATCTTGCCCACCGCGCAGTCGGTACCGACGGTCAGGAGGCGATTGCCCGCGCGCGGCGTTCCGTTGCCCACGGCAAGGCCCTTCGCCGCGATGCGAATGTCGATCAGGCGGCCGCCGGTCGCCGCGGCCCGTTCGCGGATACGCGGATCGTCGGCGAGGTGCTGGTGGAGGCCAGAGGCCACATCGAGACCTGCATCAAGAGCGGCCAGGATCGGCGCAATCATGGTCTCCTCAAGCCGCCCGCCGCTGGTCGCAATGCCCAGGACCAGTGTGCGGGCCCCGGCCGCGACGGCCTGCGTCGGATCCATCTGCGGAAGGCCGAGCGAGAGGCCGCCCCCCAGGCTCAGTTCCCCCACGCATTCGCCGGGACGAAACAGCGCCAGTCCGCGCGAGGTCTTGATGTCGAGCGGATTGGTCTTGTCGCCAAGGTACAAGAGAAACGGGCCTGCAATTGCCTGCATGCCATCATCCTTTCGGCGCGCGGTCTGTTCTCGGGTCATCACGCCGGAATATCACAAACCGTGCCATTCCTGTCATTAGGAGACGTGCACCGCCTATAGCAGAAGCTTATAACAACCTAGCCGGTCGGGGTGGGCGAGCCGATCAGCCTCCGGCCCCAAGGCGCGCACGTACGTGATCGAGGAAATCGAGCGCAAGGCGCGAAGGTGGGCGCCCCTCCAAGTGCGCAGCCTGGATCATGTAGGGCTGGCGCGGCTCCAGTGGACGGATCGTCAGGCCGGGACGCAGTGCGCCCAGGGCCGTATGTTGGTCGACGATAGTCGCCCCCATTCCTGCCCGAACCATCGCGGCCGCCATGGCATAGGAGCGCGAGGACGCAACCGGCTCCAGCTCGATACCGCGCGCGGCCAATTCGTTTGCAACGAGGCGCGCCTGCGGCCCGCTGTCCGAAGTGGAGACATAGGAAAGTCCCTCCAGGGCCTCCAGCGGAAGGGGATCGGGCGCGTCGGGAAAATCCTCCTCGCGAAACAGCGCAACCATCTCGGCCTCGCCGAGCGGGACGCTCGCCACCGGGGTTCCGCGGGGAAGCGAATAGCAGATGACGAGATCGGTCTCGCGCTTGTAGAGCTTGGCCGCCATCTCATCGTGGTGCGAGGTGCTCAGATCAATGACGACGCCCGGATGCTCGCGCACGTACTCGGCGACGGCACGCGGCAGGAAGTCGACGCCGAGCGCGGGAAGCGTGGCAATTCGCAATACCTGGCCCCGCCCGCGCCGAAGGTTCTGGGCGATCTCGCGGAAATGATGGACCTGGGCCTGAATCTCGTCGGCCTGGGCGATCAGCTCATGCGCGTCCGCCGTGGGCACCAGCCGCCCGCGCACGCGGTCGAACAGGGGGAACCCCAGGAGATCCTCGGCGTGGCGCAGGAGATTGGTCGCCGCGGGCTGCGAGACGTTGAGCTGGCGCGCCGCCTTGCTGACCGAACCGGTCGTGTAGACGGCGTGAAAGACCTCGATGTGCCTGAGCTTCATGAACCGCGCCGCTAAGCCGTTTCGCGCCCGAGAGCAACCAGCCATCGCGCACGCGCCGTTGTCCGGGATGGCAGACCGGAGAGCCGGATCGCTCGCTCTCCGGTCCGCGCAAGTGCATCAGGGCTTGTGCACCTTCATCGTGTCGAGGACGTCGCCATTGGCGGTATAGGCAGTGTAGACAAGGTCTGCGCCGTCCACATCGATCACCTGATAAGCCTGCGTACGCGCGGCCGACTTGCGCGCCCAGTCGAGTTCGGCGACGTCGTACATCTTGGGGCCGGCGACGGAGACCACGTAGGTAGCCCCCTGCCCGTCCGGCACCGGGCCGGAGGCAGCGATGGCCCCGCGCGCATAGCCATGGTCATGGCCCTGCAGAACCAGGTCGACCCCGTATTTGTCGATGAGCGGCTTCAGCGCCGAACGCACCTTGGGATTGTCCCGGTCGGGATCGCTGGAGAACAGCGGGAAGTGAAGGAAGATCACGGTCCAGTGGTTCGGGTTCTTCGCCAGCAGGTCGTCCAGCCAGGCGATGGTCTGCGCCCGCGCCGCTTCGTTGCGATCAAGCTGCGGGGAATCGATCGAGATCAGCCGCAGCCCCTGGTAGTCGGTGTACCAATGTGTCTCGCGTGCCTCGGGAACGCCCTTGGGGCCATTCTCGGGGAGCGTGAACTGGTGGCGCCACTGACCCGTGACCGAAGACCCTGCACGGGCCGCCCCGTCCTTGCCATATTCGTGGTTGCCCGGCGTCGGCATCTGCGGGGTCTGGGCGTAGAGGAAGCCCCCGGCCGCAAACCACTCGCCCCACTCCCGGTCGGAATTGTGGTGGTTGATGAGATCGCCCGCATGGATCGTGAAGGCGACATCGCCCGCCGTGCGGAAGCCCATGCGCAGCGTACGCGAGGCCTGCGAAAGCACCTGGTTCTGCATGTCGCCCATGTACAGGAAGCGGAACGGCTTGGCCTCCTGCGCCGCCGTGCGGAACTGGAACCACTCCGACCAGAGCGTGCCATCCCCCACGCGGTAGGCATAAACGGTATCGGCCTTCAGGTCCTTCATCACGGCGGAATGGTAGGCGGCCCGGAAAGCCGGGTCCTCCTCGGTCGCGACGGTCGCCTCTTCGGTGATCGCCGTCAGGGACATCGGGGTCTTCACGAAGTCCGGCCCGGGCGTTGCCACCGCATATTCGACGCGACCGGGAAGGCCCGGCGCCGTGCGCCAGGTCACCGCCATCTCGTGCGCGGTGTCGGCGGTGAGGTTGAGAATGATCCGCTCGGGCGCCGCGGTTGCCGGAGCAAGCACGGCCACCTGCTCCTGCGCCGCCACGGGGGCGACACAGGAACCGGCAAGGAGAGCGGCCAGGAAGGTCTTGGCAAGCATCGTCATGGCAGGTCTCTTTTGCATCAGAAGATCATGTTGAAGCCGAGCGAGATCGAGCGCCCGTTCTTGATGTAGGCGCGGCTTGCCCCGTCGCCCGAGGAAACGGTCTGCCAGTAGGTGTGCGAATCGAAGAGGTTCTGCACCTGGAGCTGGACCGAGGACTTCTCGAGGAAGGTCTTGCGGAAGGTCAGGTCGACGAAGCTGTACGCCTGCTCGTAAGGGTCGTTGCCGAAGTCGTTGATCCCGGCCATGAACTTAGACTGGTAGTTCCATGCACCATAGACCTCCCAGCCGTCGCGCTCCCAGAAAAGCTGGAGGTTGGCGATGGTCTCGGGCGTCTCCATCAGCGGCAGGGTGTAGCCATCGGGATGCCAGGACAGGCCCGTTTCGGCCTTCGAGCGCTGCAATGTCAGGTTGCCACTCACGCCCAGCGAACCGAGCACGCCCGGCAGCCAGTGCAGGAGCTGCTGCGCGCTGATCTCCATGCCGTAGACGTCCGCCCACTTGCCGTTGTTGGGCATCGTCACCGCCACGCCTTCGGGATTGACGTTCACCCCGGCGGTGCCGTTGCGGATGTTCGAGGAGGACGAGCGGAACAGGAAGTTGTCGATCTGCTTGTAGAACAGGGCGACCGAGTAGGCCCCGGTGCGGCCTGCATAGTGTTCGAGCGACATGTCGAAGTTGGTCGAGCGCAGCGGCTTGAGGTCCGGGTTGCCCATCTCGATCCCGGTCAGGATCCAGTCCGAGGTCGGGTTGAGGACGCCATCGCCATCGGGATCGCGGTCGTAGGCGTATTCGCGCGCCGAGCTCATGCGGGCGATGTCGGGACGGGCAAAGCTGGTCCAGATTGCGCCGCGCAGCTTGGTCTTGTCGTCAAAGTCGTAGTTGACGTGGATCGAGGGCAGCCAGTTGGTGAAGCTGGTGCGGTCGCGCGTGTAGCGCTCGCCCAGAACCGGGTCCATGTTCCAGGCATCGATGGTGTTGCGCGTGTTTTCCATGCGCACGCCCGCGATGATCTTCGCCTTGCCGATCTGCGCGGTGCCCATGAGGTAGGCGGACAGGACGCGCTCCTCGAACTCGAAGCTGTCCTCGTCCGAGATCTCGGCCTGCGAGGGATCGACCGCGAAGCCATCGAAGTAGCTGCTCTCGCCCGCTTGTGCACGCTGCAGCTCAGACAGCATCGCCTCGTTGTCGAGAACGGTGCCCAGGCGATAGTCGCCGGAATAGGCGCCGCTGAACAGGCTGGTGATTTCCTTGCCGTAGAGCCCGGCAAAATCGGCCAGCGTGCCGTCGGAATTGAGATCGAGGAACGAGCCTTCATAGGTGCGGCGGCGCGAGTTGTAGAATTTGCCGCCCGTCTTGATCGACTTCAGGAACGGCCCATCCACGTCCCAACGCGCGTTGAACTGCGCCTGCCAGAGCTTCTCGCTCGAACCGCCCACTTCGCCCTCAAGACCGTTGAAGTCGTATTCATTGGGATCCTGCACTCCGGCAAGCCCTGCCGGGTTCAGCAGCCACTTGGGAAAGCGCGAGTCCTCGGCCGCCGAGAAGAGCACGCCGCGGTTGCCCAGCCAGCCGTACTTGTCGCTGCGGAACTCCAGCTCGTAGCCATCGTCGAGGTTGTCCTCGGACTGCGAATAGGAGACGTCATAATCGAGCGTCAGCGCCCCGAAGCGCGAGACACCGCCAAAGTTGGCCGAAGCCAGGTTGCCCGTCTCGGCCGAACCCTCCCAGAAGCGGCGCAGGCGGAAGCCCGCAGGGTCCCAGGCACCCGAGTTGCCGACCAGGCTGTAGGTCGAGCGCGCCGAACGGTCCGCATCGGTGATGATGCCGTCGCCATCGCGGTCGATGATTTCGCCGGGCGTATAGCCGTAGATGCGGCCCAGTTCCTCGTCGAAGCCGGTGATGGCGTCCTCAGGCTGGGCAAGATCGGCGCGCGAACGGTCGACCTGAGAAAGCCGGGTGGAATTGCGCGAGGTGTCGTTGCGGAAGTTCAGGCGGTTGAGGAATTCCTTCTTGCGGTACTTGTTGTACTGCCCGCGAAGGTGGAAGTCGTGGTTGTCCGAGCGGAAGTCGACGCTCGAATTGACGCCCCAGCGCTCCACTTCGGTCTCGCCAAAGCCCAGGTTCATGCCGCGAAGGACAAAGCGATTGGGGTCCCAGCCCAGCGTTTCGCTGTCCGCGTACCACGTGTCGGGCTGGTTATCGCCATCGACGCCGTTCTGCTCGAACTGCGACTTGCGGCGGCTCCAGCTGCCCGAGACGAAGACACCGAAGTTATCGGAGAACTGGCGCGAGGCGGCGGTGGAGACCTGCGCGGACTTCCTGTGGTCGAACTTGTCCAGCATCCCCCCCTCGGCGGAGAAGCGGAAGTAGGTCGGGTCCTGGTCGAAGGCGGTCGGGGTGGAGATATCGACCGAACCACCCAGCGCGTCGCCATCGCGGTCGGGCGTCAGCGTCTTGTAGACGGTGATTTCCTTGATGCCGTCGGGCGGCAGAACCGAGAGACGCACGCCGCGGTAGAAGACATCATCGCGCGAGCCCGCGCCGCCCAGGCGCACACCGTTGATCGAGTAGTTGTTGAGCTCGGTGGAGAGGCCGCGCACGGTAATACGATCGCCCTCACCCGTGGTCGCGCTGCGCACCGCATTGACGCCGGGCATGCGCGCGAGCGCTTCGGACACGTTGTTGGCGGGCAGCTTGCCCATGTCGTCGGCGCTCACCGTGTCCGAGACGACATCCGTGTTGCGCTTCTTGTCGAGCGATTCCTGCACCGCCTCGAAGTAGCCGGTGACCACGATCTCATCGTCAGCCGGGGCAGGAGCCAGGGCCACGCTGCTGGCCGCAGCCGATGTGCGCGCTGGCGCGGCCGCCACGGCCACCTTGGCGGCGGCCTTCGGGGCGGCCAGACGCACGATGATGGTGCGCCCCTGGCGGCGGGTCTCGACGCCCGCACCAGCCACCAGACGGGTCAGGGCGGCCTCGGACGAAAGCGAGCCTGAAACGGCCGAACTGCGTCGCCCGCGCACGACATCGGCCGAGGCTGCAACCTGCAGACCCGTCACGCGCGAATACTGGCGCAGCGCACTCCCCAGGTCCTGCGCAGGGATAGCAAAGGCAAAGCTCTGTACGCCTGCCGCATGGGCCGGTGCGAGTGTGGCGGTGAACGAAACGCAGGCAAGCGAAAGGGCCAGCGCCGAAACACCGGCGCGGCTGGATCCTGAGCGAAACATGAAATCCCCTGTATGGTAACCAAGTACGCGGGGAAGACGTTCTGGAAATTAAAAACCCGACAAAATAATTTTATGGCACTTTTATTAAATTACTATGCCAATTTAAAGACATAAATGTTCCCGCAGCTACGGACGGCCAATCCGGTAACGGCCCTCTTCGCGCGACCAGGACAGGTCGTGGATGGCCGCCAGCGTCTCGACGATTTCCTGGGGACTATCCATTTCGAAGCGCCCCGTGACGCGCAGCTCTCCCAGCTGCGGATCGTCAAGTACGACGGGAATGCGCGAAGTCCGGTTGAGCCGCTCGACGAGCCGGTCCAGCCGCGTGTCCTGCGCATCAAACCAGCCATCCAGCCAGCCCGGACGATCTCCGCCGATACCCTCAAGGCTGCGCACATGGGCGCCATCAAGAATGAGCCCGGTACCTGCGGGCAGGCGCCACGTGCCGCTCGCGCCGGCGACTTCCACCAGCCCGCGATAGACCCGCACCTCGCGGCGCCCGCCTGCGAGCACATCGATGTCGAAGGCCGTCCCCAGGACTTCGACGCGTGCGCCCTCGGCCTCGACCGCGAAACCGCGCAGCGCTTCGTGCGCCACGTCGAAGAAGGCCTCGCCCTTCTCCAGGTCCGCTTCGCGCGACCAGGGGGTCAGCCGAACCGAGAGACGCGAACCGCCACTCAGCTGAATGTGGGAACCGTCCGAAAGCGCGATCTCGCGCGTTGTCCCCCAGGGCGCTTCGTAGGTATGGGTCGGTGCGAACAGTCCCTGCGCGAGCGGCACGGCAGCCGCGAGTGACGCAAGCCCCGCCACCAGTCCGAACCAGCGGCGATATGCGCGCGCGCGCGGCCCGCCCTCGGCGTCTTCGTGCTCCCCACCATTGTCATTGCCTGCGCGGGTTGCACACGCAGCGAGCGCCAAGCCTTCGGACTGCCACAGCGAAGCCATTCGGGCGTAGCTCTCCACGTGACGCGGGTCTTCGGCGATCCAGGCATCGAAGCGCGCCGCAACGGCGCTGTCCTGAACGGGGCCGCGCATACGTTCGAGCCAGAGCGCCGCCGCGCTTTCGATCTCGGCGCGTTCGCTCGCCATCATTCGTGCCATCCCGCCGGATCGATCCCGGCCTTTTCCATCGCGCGGCGCAGGTCCACCAGGCCGCGGGTTATGTGCTTTTCGACCGCCTTGCCGCTGAGCGCGAGGTCCTCGCCAATGGCCCGGCAGCTCTCGTTGCGCAAGCGGCGGCGCACCAGCACTTCGCGGCGCAGCGCCGGCATGCGGTTGAGACAGCGCTGGAAGACTTCGATCGCGCGCCGGGAATCGAGCACCCTGTCCAGCGAGGGCGCCGTGGTCTGCCACTGGCCTTCCTCGCCTTCGCCCCCCTCCCCCGCATCGGCGTAGCGGCTCTCGGCGCGGTGCTGATCGACGAGGAGATTGTCGGCAATGCGAAACCCCAGCGCGAAGACGCTCCCGATTTCCTTTGTCCGACTGATCGCGATCAGACGCAGCACGGTTTCCTGCGCAATGTCCTCGGCCAAATCCGCGCGTGCCCCACGGGCGCGCAGATAGCCGATGAGCCGGGATTGGACCATGGTCCAGTCGGTCCCGGGACTATCGCCGTCACGGGCAATCTGGAGGGCATCGGGTCGAGGCACGTCGCGGTTTTTTCCGTGCAGAGATACGGTAGCCGTGCGCCCTAGCCGCGCTCCATGACGGTTTGGCGACGCTTGCGCTACACCTCGACCGCGCTGGCGACGCGGTCCTGCCCCCCGAAGACGCGCAGATAACGCGCAACTTCCTCTGGATCGCCGGTCGACTTGGCCGGATTGTCGGACAGCTTGACCGCCGGTCGCCCGTTGGCCTGCGTCACCTTGCAGACCAGCGAGATCGGCTCGAGCCCGGCCTGCCCTTCCGGGTCGCAATCGCGAAAGTCGTTGGTGAGGTTGGTGCCCCAGCCAAAGCTCATCCGCACCCGGCCGTGGAAGTGATGGTAGGTTTCCTCGATGGTGTCGATGTCCATGCCATCGGAAAAGATGATGAGCTTGGTGCGCGGATCGACGCCGCGTTCCTCCCACCAGCGGATGATCTGCTCGCCCCCCTCGATGGGCGGCGCGCTGTCCGGGCGAAAGCCTGTCCAGCGCGCCAGCCAGTCGGGCGCGTTGCGCAGGAACGCGGTCGAGCCGAAGGCGTCGGGCAGCGCGATCAGGAGATTGCCGTTGTAGTGCTGCTGCCAGTCTTCCAGCACCTGGTAGGGGGCGTGGGCGAGCGCGGCGTCACTCGTCGCCAGCGCACCGGCCACCATCGGCAACTCGTGCGCGTTGGTGCCGATCGCCTCGAGGTCGGCATCCATCGCAAGAAGCACGTTGGAAGTGCCGATGAAGCGGTCCCCCAGCCCCTCCTTCAGGGCCTCGACGCACCAGCGTTGCCACAAAAAGCCGTGCCGCCGCCGCGTGCCGAAGTCGGAGATGGCAAGGTCAGGCAATTGCCGCAGGCGCTCCACCTTGTCCCACAGCCGCGCCTTGGCGCGCGCGTAGACGACATCGAGCGCGAACTTGCCCCGCCCGGCAAGCGCCGCGCGCGAACGCAGTTCGTTGACGATGGCGAGCGCGGGGATCTCCCACATGGTGGTGTGCGTCCAGGGGCCTTCGAAGCGCAGTTCATACTGCCCGTCGACCTTGCGCAGATCATACTCGGGAAGCTGGAAGTCCGCGAGCCAGGCCAGGAAGTCCGGCTTGAACATCTGCTGCTTGCCGTAGAAGCTGTTGCCCGCGAGCCAGATCAGCTCCTTCTTGGCAAAGCGCACCGAGCGCGCATAGTCGAGCTGGGCGCGCAGTTCGTCCTCATCGATGATCTCGGCCAGCCGCACCGATTTCGTGCGGTTGATCAGCGAAAACGTCGCATCGACATCGCCGTGGATATGATGGATCATCTGCAGCATCAGCAACTTGTAGAAGTCGGTGTCGAGCAGGCTGCGCACGATGGGGTCGAGCCGGAAGCCGTGGTCGTAGCTGCGCCGTGCAATGTCGGTTACGGTCATGCCAGGCTCCTTAGCCGATTGCGGGAGGGAAGAAACACAATGCCGGCCCCGCGTGCGCGCAGGCATTGCAACATCAGGTGCGGCCAGCGCGCGCCCATCGCTCAGCTCAGCCCCCGGAAACGATAGAGCTCGGCGGGACGATGGGACGTACCGGTTTCGCGCGTGCCGGTCGGCGCAATCCAACCCTTGTCGATCATGCGCCGCCGGAATGCGGGCTTGTTGAGCGTGGTTCCCCGGATCGCCTCGTGCACGTCCTGAAGCTGGCGCAGGGTGAAGAACGAAGGCAGGAGATCGAAGCCGACGGCGGTATAATCGAGCTTGCCGCGCAGACGCTCCAGCGCAAGGGCCAGGATCTGCTCGTGATCGAACGCAAGAAGGAGCCGCGCTCCGGTAGGGTCCAGCACGGCGATGTCGTCCGAACCATCACCATCCGGCACGGCCAGCGTGGCGCAGAGCAGTTCAGGATTGGCCTCCAGTGCGGCTTCAAGAGCCGCGGGAGCCAGAAGCGCCAGCCAGGCCACAGTCACGATGCGCCGTCGCGGATCGCGCGCGACCTCGCCAAAAGTATAGAGCTGCTCGCACTGCACATCGAGGAGCCCGGCCTTGTTGCAAAGCACACGCCGGGCTGCGTCCTCGAGCGCCTCCTGCGCGCCCACAAAACCGCCCGGAAGAGCAGCGTGCCCTGCAAAGGGCGCTGCATCGCGCCGTAGCAGCAAGGCGCATGGGGCGCCCTTGCGCACGCCCATGAGCACGATATCCACGCAGACGGACAGGCGCGCGTAGGCGTCTGGATCCTCTCCCGCCAAAATGTCGTCATCCGCCAAAGCGCACCTTATATGCAAGTTGCGCTTTACTTATTTTCGAGACAAATATAAGTCAAGGCACAACACTCCAAGGAGACATGTCCGATGCCGTTCGTGATTGTCGTGGATACGCAGCGAGATTTCATGGCGCCCGATGGTGCGCTCAGCGTGGCGGGTGCGGACGAACTCGTCGCGCCGATGCAGGCCTGGCTCGAGGCGCTCGATCCTGAGACGACCGAGGGCGTTCTCTTCACCTTCGACACTCACGACCCGGCGATCTATCCTGGATCGCCCGAGGCCGAGGCTTTTCCCCTTCACTGCGTGCGCGAAAGCGCAGGCTGGGCAAACATGCTCGATCCCGACCGGATTCCTGCGCAAATCCCGGCCTGGAAACTGGAAAAAGGCGTCTTCGACATGTGGAACGAAGCTGGTCTCACGCTCACCAGCGCGCGCAGCGACGCCAGGCCCACACAGCCCATCGCACGCGATGCGTTCTTTGCAGACCTGGCCAGGCGCGGGGTTCGCGATGTGAACGTCATCGGCGTTGCGGCCGACTACTGCGTGCTATGGGCTGTCCAGGGGCTGCTCGAACGTGGTTTTACCGTCCATGTACCGCAAGCGCTGACCAAGGGCATAGACCGCCAGATCGACGAAGTGCTCGTCAGCGATCTTGCCGGAAAGCCCGTCCATCTTGAGAAGGCCTGAGACGCCCCGCCCCCGCTAGCGGCAGCAGAGCGGAACAAGGAACGGCACCCGCAGCGCCAGCGGGCGCAGCGCCGCCGCACCAAGCGCCAGCAGCAACATGCCCACGACCGAGGCCAGCACCGCCGAGGACGGCGAAGGCGGCAGCACCCACAAGGCCACCGGCTGCATCACGCTCATAGCCAGCATCATCGCCAGGAAGAAAAGGCCGGTGCGAAGCGCAAAGGCACTCCAGCGCCCGAGCCGTTCGCGCGGGCTGAACGCGGGACGCGAACCTTGCGCCGCGCGGCCCGGCCACTGGCAGGCAATCGCAACCAGGATCATCAGCGCGCTGGTGGCAGGCAGGATCCGCAGATGGACCGAGACGCTCGCCAGCAGGTTGAAGCCATCGCCCGAGCAGATCGACTGCATTGTATAGTAAGCTAGGCGTCCATCCGCCTTAGCGCCCAGGATCGTCCCGCCCGCGCACAGCATCATGTCGCGCAGCAGGCGCACAGCGGCACTGTCGCTGCCGACACCGCGAAGGTCGTGGGCGATGGAAACCTGTCCGGTCAGCGCGTTGCTCCTGGATGTCATGGCTCGCTCCTAGACGAGCGTCTGCACGGTAACTTTGACGCGGCGCAAACGCCAGCAAAAGCGTGCAAGGCCAGCGCAATATCCGGGCAATCGCCAGCATCGCAGGTGACCGGAGCAAATTCCCCCGCCCCTTGCCGCACTTTCGAAGCCGCTCCTCGGCAAGGCCCTGCGCAAAAATGCCGAGGTGCGCGGAACCTTTTACAACCACTTGCGTTTCCTCGCTCGATCTATTCCGTTTCCAGCAGGCGATCCGGCCCTCGCCCCTGCTTACCAGAAAGACACCATGGCTTTTGCGCGCGCCCTCGATTCCCGTCCTCTTCTCTACACGCTGCTGGCTGCCCTTCTGCTCCTCACCGCGATCGTCGACAGCACGTTTCCGCTCGGCATGGCGTTCTGGGTCATCTACCTCATTCCGACCACCCTGGCCTTCCTGTCGCCGCACCGGATCGTCCCGGCCGTGGTTGCGGTGCTGGCCTGCGTCCTGATCGTCGTCGGCTTCGTGCTGGCCCCCGAGAACAGCTCGGACGACTTTGCGCTGGTCAACCGCACGCTTGCCTGCATCACCAACCTGCTGATCGGCGGAATGGGCGTCGCCTTCATCGCGATGCGCAACGCCACCCGCTTCGAACAGCATTTGCGCCAGGCTGAGACCGACCTCGCCCGCGCGCTGCAGGGCAACCTCTCGCTGGAGGATCTGGGCACGCGGGTTCTCAACTTCCTGGGCAACACCTTCGGGGCCACAGCGGGCCTGCTCTACGTCAACGACGACGGCATCTACCGCCGTACGGCCAGCTATGCGGTACCCGAGAATGCGGCGGTCCCCGCCGTCATCGAACGCGGCGACGGCCTGCTAGGCGAGACGATCAACCACGGGAAAGCGCGCGCCATCACCCGTATCCCCGAGGGCTACATCGCGTTCGGTTCGGCGCTGGGCCAGGCCCGCCCGGATCGCCTCGTGATCGGTGCCTCGACCATCGATGGACGGGTCAACGGCCTTATCGAAGTCGCCTTCCTCGACGAACCCGGCACCCTGGCCCATGAAGTGCCCGACTTCCTCGAACGTATTTCCGGCATCTTGGGTGTGGCGCTGCGCGCCGCCAAGTACCGCGCCCGGCTAGAGCACCTGCTTTCCGAGACCCAGCAGCAGGCCGAGGAAATGCAGAACCAGAGCGAGGAGCTGCGCGCCACCAACGACGAACTGGAAGCGCAGACCAAGCTGCTCCAGTCCTCGCAGGAGCAGCTTGAAGCGCAGCAGGCGGACCTGGAACGCTCCAACGCCCAGCTTGAGGAACAGACTGCCTCGCTGGAAGCCCAGCGCGACGAACTGACCCGCGCCCAGACCCGCATGCGCGCCCAGGCCGAGGAACTGGAGCAGGCCAGCCGCTACAAGTCCGAATTCCTCGCCAACATGAGCCATGAGCTGCGCACGCCGCTCAATTCGCTGCTCATCATGGCGCGCCTCCTTGCCGACAATCGCGGCGGCAATCTCAACGAGGAACAGGTCCGCTACGCGCAGACGATCGAGACTTCGGGCAACGACCTGCTCACCCTCATCAACGACGTTCTCGACATCTCCAAGATCGAGGCCGGACGCATCGACCTCGAAGCGCGCGAACTGCCCGTCGAGGTTCTCCTCGCCAAGCTGCGCGACAGCTTCGCGAGCGCCGCGGCCGACAAGCGCCTTGCCCTGCGCATCACCCAGAGCGATGACGCCCCGCGCAATTTCGAGACCGATCCCCTGCGCTTCGAGCAGATCATCAAGAACTTCCTCTCGAACGCGATCAAGTTCACCGAGAAGGGCGAAGTCGCGCTCGAAGTCACCAAGGCGCCGGGTGATGCCCTGGCCTTCACCGTGCGCGACACCGGGCCCGGCATCCCCGAGGACCAGCGTGAGGCGATCTTCGAAGCGTTCCGCCAGGCGGATGGCGGGATTGCCCGCAAGTACGGCGGAACCGGCCTTGGCCTTTCGATCTCGCGCGAACTCGCCAGCCTGCTCGGCGGCGCGATCACGCTGGAAAGCACGCAGGGCGAAGGCAGCGCCTTCACTCTCACCGTGCCCCGGACTTTCCAGCCCAGCGAGACCGGCCCAGCGTCCAGGCCCGCTTCGAGCACGTCCGAAGAGCGCAGCGCGCGCAGTGGATCAATCGGGAGCGCACCCCACCTTCCTGCCGCGTCCACCACGCCATTCGTCCCCGACGACCGGGAGAACCTCACCGGCGATTCGCGCACGATCCTCATCGTCGAGGACGATCCCGCATTTGCCCGCATCCTCCTCGACATCGCGCACGAGACCGGCTTCCAGTGCCTGGTCGCAGGAACCGCCGACGAAGGCGCGCTGCTGGCGCGCCAGTACCTGCCCCAGGCGGTCATCCTCGACATGCATCTGCCCGACCACACCGGCCTCTCGGTGCTCGACCGTATCAAGCGCGATACCCGTACGCGCCATATCCCGGTGCATATCGTCTCAGCAGACCACGATGACCACGACGCCCTCGCGAGCGGGGCCGTCGGCTACCTCTTCAAGCCGGTCGCGCGCGAAACGCTGGTGACCATGCTCGAAGGTCTCGAAGCGCGCATGGCCCAGCGCCTGCGCCGCGTTCTGGTGGTGGAAGACGATTCCACCCAGGCCGACGCCATCCACCAGTTGCTTGCCAGCCGCGATGTCGAGACGGTCACTGTCCAGAGCGCGGCGGGATGCCTGGAGCGCCTCGCCAGCGACACCTTCGACTGCATGGTGCTTGACCTCAACCTGCCCGACATGACCGGCCTCGACCTGCTCGACCGCCTCTCCCACGACGAGAGCGTCTCGTTCCCGCCCGTCATTGTCTACACCGGCCGCGATCTCTCCTCCGAGGAGGAGATGCGCCTGCGCCGCTATTCCAAGTCGATCATCATCAAGGGGGCCAAGAGCCCGGAACGCCTGCTCGACGAGGTCACGCTCTTCCTCCACCAGGTCGTCTCCGACCTTCCGGATGAAAAGCAGCAGCTGCTTGCCCGCTCGCTGGGCCGCGATGCCGCACTGGAGGGCCGCCAGATCCTCGTCGTGGAGGATGACATCCGCAACGTCTACGCGCTGACCTCGGTGCTTGAACCGCATGGTGTCAACGTACGCATCGCGCGCAATGGCCTGGAAGCGCTCTCCGAGCTGGCCCGCGCGGCGGACAGCGACGGTGCGCCGGTCGACCTCGTCCTCATGGACATCATGATGCCCGAAATGGACGGCCTCACCTGCATGCGCGAAATCCGCAAGCAGGGCGAATGGACCAACCTGCCGATCATTGCTCTCACCGCCAAGGCGATGGAACGCGACCACCGCGAGTGCCTGGAAGCGGGCGCCAACGATTACCTGCCCAAACCGCTCGACATCGACAAGCTGCTCAGCCTCGTGCGCGTGTGGATGCCGCGCAGGTAATCGGGGCGATGATGAACATGCGCAGCGAGGACACCCTGGAGGACATCGAACTCGATCTCCTGATCGAGGCGATCTGGCGCCGCTACCAGTATGATTTCCGCGATTATTCGCGCACTTCGGTGCTGCGCCGCCTCCAGCGCGCGCAGGCCCATTTCGGCCATGCCAACCTCTCCGGCCTGCTCGACCAGATCCTGCACGAGCCTGAATGCCTGCCCGAACTCATCGGCTTCCTGACCATCCAGGTCAGCGACATGTTCCGCGACCCGGACTACTTCCGCACGATCCGCGAGAAGGTGGTGCCCCACCTGCGCACCTGGCCCTCGATCAAGGTGTGGATCGCAGGCTGCGCGAATGGTGAGGAGTTCTACTCGCTCGCGATCCTCTTTCGCGAAGAGGGGCTGGAAGACCGCACCTTGTTCTACTGCACCGACATCAACACCGCCGCGCTGGAACGGGCCAAGGCCGGGATCTTCGAGATCGACCGCCTGCCCGGCTTCTCGCGCAACTACCGCGAGGCGGGCGGCAAGGGCTCGCTCTCGGACTACTACACCGCCAACTACGGCGTTGCCCGCTTCGCCCCCACCTTGCGCAGCCGGGTGGTCTTTGCCGACCACAACCTGGCCAGTGACGCGGTCTTCTCGGAGGTCCATTTCGTGTCGAGCCGCAATGTCCTGATCTACTTCGACCGGGCTCTCCAGGACCGCGCGCTCGGCCTGTTCGCCCGCTCGCTCCCGCCTGGCGGCTTCCTCGGCCTGGGATCCAAGGAAACCGTACTTTTCTCCCCCGAGCGCGAGAATTTTGCCGACTTCGCACCCGATGAAAAGGTGTGGCGGCGCCGTGCCCATTCCAGTCAGGAGGCCGTTTATGCCGAATGAGCCGATCAAGATTCTGGCCGTGGACGACATCCAGGAAAACCTGGTGGCGCTGGAGGCTGCACTCGACCAGCCCGGAGTCGAGCTGGTCACGGCAAGCTCGGGGCTCGATGCTCTGGAGTACCTGCTCAAGGACGACTTCGCGCTGGCGCTCCTCGACGTGCAGATGCCCGGAATGGACGGCTTCGAACTCGCCGAGCTGATGCGCGGGACCGAGCGTACACGCGGCATCCCGATCATCTTCCTCACCGCCGTCGCCACCGACGAGCGCCGCAAGTTCCGCGGCTTCGAGGCGGGCGCGGTCGACTATCTGCTCAAGCCGCTCGATATCACGATCCTCAATTCCAAGGTCGCGGTCTTCGTCGAGCTGGCCCGCCAGCGCCGCGAGATCGCCAACCAGCGCGACGAACTGGGCGCCGCACTCGGGCGGCTGCGGGCCTATGGCGACAATTCACTGCTCGCCACGCTGGAAGTCGATGCGGACCTGCGCATCCTCAACTGGTTCAAGGGCGCCGAGCGCACCATCGGCTACCACGCCCAGGACATGATCGGCCTGCGCCTGCAGGATGCGCCCTTCTTCCTCGACGAGGAGCGTGCCTCGGTCCAGGACGCGATCCGCGAGCTTCTCGACAGCGAGGGTCGCCGCGCCGTCCAGGATCACCGTTTCCGGCGCGCCGATGGCGCCCGTCGCGAGGGCGAATGGTACGCCAGCGCCCTGCCGCGCAGCAGCGGCTCGCACGGCAGCATCATGCTCTCGATGATCGACGTCACCGAACGACGCCGGGCCGAACGCACCCAGCGCCTGCTCATCGGCGAGCTGAACCACCGGGTGAAGAACACCCTTGCAACCGTACAGGCCATCTCCTCACAGGGTTTTCGCCACGCCCGTTCGCCCCAGGACTTCCAGGAAGCCTTCACCGGACGCATCCAGGCGCTCTCGCGCGCGCATTCGCTGCTGAGCGCGACGACCTGGGACAGCGCCAGCCTGCGCCATCTCGTCGCGGACCAGGTCGCCATCGGCGCCATCGGCGAGGATCGCCTGCGCCTTTCCGGACCCGACATCGACCTGCCTCCCGAACTGGCGCTGCGCTTCTCGCTGATCCTGCACGAACTGGCGACCAACGCGCACAAGTACGGCGCCCTTTCCAACGAGACCGGCACCGTCAGCCTCAGCTGGACCCGCGAGGGCGAATGGATTTCGCTACGCTGGCAGGAAGCGGGTGGTCCGCCCGTGGTCAAGCCCGAACGACGCGGCTTCGGCTCCAGCCTGATCGAAGGCAGTCTCGCGTCGGACGGCGCGCGGATCCATGCCGACTATGCTCCCGAAGGCGTGCGCTGGGATCTCATGGTTCCGCTCGTCACCGGCTCGGAGTGCGCTGCGTGCGACGAACCCGAAACCGCGGCTCTTGCCGATCTGCCAGCATCCGACACCAAGGCGTGCGCGCCCGTGCAAGAGCTCGCCCCCGCGCCGCCAGAGCCGCTGCCTATTTCCGAACCGCAAAGCGAACCCGCCCAGGCCATTCCCCTGCCCTCGCTCGACAATCTGCGCATCCTCATCGTCGAGGACGAACCGCTCGTGGCCATGGAACTGGCCATGGAGATCGAGGACAACGGTGGCATCGCGATCGGCCCTGCCTCCTCGTGCGAGCAGGCCATCGGCATCATCGAACAGGCCCATCCCGATCTTGCGCTTCTCGACGGCAATCTCAACGGAGAGCGGATCGACCCGGTGGCCGATGCCCTCGCGGCACAGGACACGCCCTTCGCCTTCGTGAGCGGCTACGACCGGCAGCACCTTCCCGCGAACCACGGCCATCGCCCGATGCTCGCCAAGCCCTTCCTCGGGCGCGAGGTCCATGCCGTGATCGCCGAACTCGCGCACGAGATACGCAACACCGCGGGGTAGCGGGAGCGCCTCCAAAAAAGGGTTAACACGGGTTACCACGCCCCTCCGGCAAACCTGACGGAGAAGCGCAAGGAAAAGGGTTACCCGTCCTCCTTCACAGTGGCCACGCCGGGACCGACAGACCCGGCCTGCCGCCACTAGTCAGGATACGCCCATGCCCCGCTCCGCCCTTGAAACCTCGTCCCGCACCGCCACGCTCCGCGCGCCGCTCGACCCCATGCTCAGGCGCCAGATTCACGGGCCCATCCAGCCGATGGACGAGCCCGGCCTCATCACCGAACTGGGCGAGCGCCTCCTGCGTTTCCTACGCGCGCTTTAACGCCGTGCAGGGCGCGGGCCGGGGGGTGACGCAGACCACGAGCTGGCCTAGATCGGCATGATGACCTCCTCGTGCCGGCCCGCACCTGCCGCATCGGTGCTCTTCGTGTGCCTTGGCAACATCTGCCGTTCGCCGCTGGCCGAAGCCGCCCTGCGCGAAGCCGCGACGAAGGCGGGCCTCGCGCTTGAAATCGATTCGGCCGGAACCGGCTCCTGGCACATCGGCAAGGCGCCCGATCCGCGCTCGCGCGCCGAGGCCCGGCGCCACGGCATCGACATCGGGCACTACCGCGCCCGGCAGGTTTCCCCGGCCGACTTCGCGCGCTTCGACCGGATCATCGCCATGGACGCGCAGAACCTCGCAGACCTGGAGGCCCTGGCACCCACCGATGCACATGGGCAGCTCTCGCTCCTGCTCGATCATGTGCCCGGGCGTGAAGGCGAGGACGTCGAGGATCCCTACTTCGGGGGCGAGGAAGGCTTTGCCATCACCTGGGATCAAGTCCGCCGCGCCGCCGACACCCTCGTGCGCGAGCTTGCCGGACAGGACTGAGCCTTCAGAAGCGGCGCAGCCAGTACTGCATGGGCTTGGCGCTTTCCTGCGCCTCGCGGTGGTCCTTCCAGGCAAGTTCGGTGACCAGCCCTTCGACCGGCGCATAGCCGCGCGCGCGCCAGAAAGGGTCGAGCGGGCGGTAGTCGGAAGGACGATCCGGGTGATCCTCGGATCGCACCACGGCTGCAAAGGTCGCCGCGTGCGCCCCGTATTCGCGGGCAGCCGCCTCACGGGCGTCGAAGAAGGCATGGCCGATGCCCTGCCCGCGGTAGTCCGAGAGGAGAACCGACTCGCCGAAATAGAAGAGCTCCGGCGTCGCGATCCCCCGCGCCTCGAAGGGCGCGCGAAATTCCGCCTTCTGCGCGTGCATCGGCGAGGCCGTCGCCGCGCCGACCAGCCGATCCCCGGCAAGGGCCGCGATGAGGACACTGCCCTTTGCCTCGATGAACTCGCGCAGATAGGCTTCCTCGTAGGCGGCATCGCCATCATAGAGATAGGGCCAGGCCGCGAAGACCTCCATGCGCAGCTGCGCCAGCTGCCCGGCCATGGCCCGCACCTCGGCGCCTTCCAGTGCCCGTATCGCCACGTCCATTCCGGCCTCTTTCTTCCTCACGCCCAAACCCTTGCCGCGAGCCTGGCGCATCCCGCTCCCCCCGCGCAAGTCCCCGTCCCAATCGCGCCGTTTGATTTTGGCCCCGGTTGCTTTATATGCGGCGCTGAACGACCCCGGGCCCACAGGTCGCCAAAGCGACGCCGCAGCCGGGGTTTGCTCTTTTTCAGTTGCTCAATTTCACGTTGCAAGGATCACCCGAATGACCCGTCGCCGCCAGATCTACGAAGGCAAGGCCAAGATCCTCTACGAGGGCCCCGAGCCCGGTACCCTGATCCAGTACTTCAAGGACGATGCGACCGCCTTCAACGCCCAGAAGAAGGGCACGATCCAGGGCAAGGGCGTCATCAACAACCGCATCAGCGAGTACGTCTTCTCGCGCCTCAACCACATCGGTGTGCCCAACCACTTCATTCGCCGCCTCAACATGCGCGAACAGCTGGTCCGCCAGGTCGAGATCATCCCCATCGAAGTCGTCGTGCGCAACGTCGCGGCCGGCTCCATCTCCAAGCGCCTGGGCATTCCCGAGGGCGAGATGCTGCCGCACACGCTGATCGAGTACTGCTACAAGGACGATGCGCTGGGCGACCCCCTCGTCGCTGAAGAGCACATCGCGTGCTTTGGCTGGGCCAACAACGAGGAGATGCAGGACATCGCCGCGATGGCGATCCGCGTCAACGACTTCATGGCCGGCATGTTCGCGGCCATCAACATCCGCCTTGTCGACTTCAAGCTCGAGTTCGGCCGCATCTGGGACGGCGACTTCAGCCGCGTGATCCTCGCCGACGAGATCAGCCCCGACGGCTGCCGCCTGTGGGACATGGTCTCGGGCGAAAAGCTCGACAAGGACCGCTTCCGCCGCGACCTCGGCGGTGAGGAAGAAGCCTACCAGGAAGTCGCCCGCCGTCTCGGCCTGCTCCAGGACGACAGCGGCCCGAGCGAAGTCCTCGACCTCTCGCAGCACCGCAAGCTGCGCGGCAAGTAAGCTTCACAGCCGCCCGGCTGATACGAATTTAGAGGCCCCCGGTCATCCACGCATGACCGGGGGCCTTTTGCATGGGCCCGCCTTGGCAAGCCCGGTCCGCTCGGGCACTAGAGGGCAATGCGTTATCCCAAGCTGCTGGTCTGCCTCCTTTTCGCCCTCCCCCTGCCTGTCCTCGCGCAGGCTCCGGAACCCGGCAATGCAGGCCAAGAGGCAACCGCGGACGACTCCGGCCCCGCCTGGGCCTTCGCGACAAGCGACATCCCGGTCGATCCGGACTTCCGCTTCGGCCGCCTCGCCAATGGCATGCGCTACATCCTGCGTCACAACGCAACCCCAGCCGGAACCGGCGTCGTGCGGCTCGACATCGAAGCGGGATCGCTGGATGAAGCGCCCGAAGAACGCGGCCTGGCGCATTTCCTCGAACACATGGCCTTCAACGGCTCGCGCCGGGTCCCCGAAGGGCAGATGGTCCCCCTGCTCGAACGGAGCGGCCTCGCCTTCGGCGCCGATACCAATGCCTCGACCAGTTTCGAGCGCACGACCTACAAGCTTGACCTTCCCCGCAATGACATGACGCTGCTCGACACCGCGCTCATGCTCATGCGCGAGACCGCGAGCGAGCTCACCATCGCGCCCGCCGCCGTCGAACGCGAGCGCGGCGTGATCCTGTCGGAAATGCGTGACCGCAACACCTATGAGTTCCGCAACACGCTGGACAGTCTCGATTTCCTCTACCCCGAGGCGCGCTTCACGCAGCGCTTTGCCATCGGCACGCGCGAGACCATCGAGGCGGCCACCGCACAGCGCCTGCGTGGCCTTTATGAACGCACTTATGTGCCTGCCAACACGACCCTGGTCATCGTCGGCGACTTCGACATCGAGGCGCTTGAAGCCGCGGTAATCCGGCATTTCAACAACTGGTCAGGTCCCGCGCCCGTCCCGCAGCCCGACGCGGGACCGGTCGCGCCCGAAGACAGTGGCCGCACCGACATCCACCTCGATCCCTCGCTGTCCGAGCGCGTGACCGTGGCCCGCAATCGGCCCTGGCACGAGGAGCCCGATTCCATCGCCCAGCGCCAGGCCAATCTCCTGCGCCTTGTCGGCTACAACATCGTCAACCGCCGCCTTCAGCGTCTTGCCCGTCAGGCCGAGCCGCCCTTTCGCGGCGCAGGCTTCGGCACAGGCGATGCCTTCAAGGCGGCCCGAACCACGCGTCTGATCGTCGACACCGTCGATGGAGGCTGGCGCACGGGACTCGCCGCCGCCGTCGCCGAGTACCGGCGCGCGCTCGAACAGGGCTTCAGCGCGGCCGAAGTGGCCGAACAGGTGGCCGACATCCGCGCCGCGCTGACCCAGGGCGCGCGCAGCGCCGGGACACGCAGCAACAAGGCCCTTGCCTCTGCCGCGCTCAACCTGGTGACCGAAGAAACGGTCCCCTCCACCCCGCAATCCGCACTTGAACGCTTTGCCGCCTTCGAACCGCGCATCACGCCCGAAGCCGCGCTGGCCGCGATCCGGCACGAGGCCGCGCCCCTGGTCGATCCCCTGATCCGCTTCGAAGGCCGAAAGGCCCCCGAAGGCGGCGAGAGCGCCCTGCGCGATGCCTTCGAAGCGGCCCTCAGCGCCCCCATTGCGGACGCCCGCAACGCAAAGACCGAGCGCTTTGCCTATACCGATTTCGGGACGCCGGGCCGCGTGGCGGAGGACCGGCGCGAAGCGCAGCTGGGCATCCGCGAGCTGCGCTTTGCCAACGGCGTGATGCTCAACCTGCACCGCTCTGACCTTGAAAAGGACAAGGTACGGGTCCAGGTTTCCATCGATGGCGGCACCCGCCTCGACACGCGGGACGATCCGCTTGCCACCGAGCTCGTCTCCTACGTGCCCTGGGGTGGTCTGGGCGCGCACAGCCGCGATGACCTCGACACGATCCTCGCGGGCAAGACCTTGAGCTTCGAGCTGCGCAATACCGGCAATGCCTTCGTCTCGCGTGCGCAGACGACCCCGGCCGATCTCGAAGTCCAGCTCGAACTGATCGCCGCGCTCGTGACCGATCCCGGGTATCGTCCCGAAGGCGAAGTGCAGTACCGTCAGGCGATTGCCACCTATTTCGCGCAGCTGCGCGCGACCCCGGCCTCTGCGCTACAGGCGGACCTGGGCCGTATTCTCTCGGGCGGCGACCCGCGTTTCAGCCTGCAGCCCCCTGCCCGCTACAGCCAGCTCTCCTACGCCAGGCTCAAGACCGCGATTGAAGACCGGCTCGCGCACGGAGCCATCGAGATCGCGCTGGTCGGTGACTTCGACGAAGACACAGCCATCGCGCTCGTCGCGCGCACGTTTGGCGCGTTGCCGGCGCGGGAAGAGGCGTTCGGGACGTATGCCGGCAAACCCCTGCGCCCCTTCACGGCGGACCGAACCCCACGCGTCATCCACCACGACGGCCCTGCCGACCAGGCGCTGCTGCGCCTGACCTGGCCGACACGCGATGATAGTGACCCGGTTGACGTCCAGCGCATGGAACTGCTGGAAAAGGTCGTGCGCGTCGAGCTGACCGACACCCTGCGCGAGGAACTGGGCAAGACCTATTCCCCCGGCGCCTCGAGCACGCTTTCGCGCTACTGGAAGGGCTATGGCACCTTCGCGATCAGCGCCTCGGTCGATGTAAAGGATGTCGCGGCGACGCGCGCGGCCATCCGCAAGGTGCTTGAGAAGCTGCGTGCCAAACCCGTGCGCGCGGATATCATCCAGCGCGCGCGCCAGCCGATGCTCGAAGGGCTCGACAACGCGCTCAAGACCAACACGGGATGGATGGCGCTGGTCGACCACGCGCAGAGCGAGGCCGAACGGATCGAGCGCTACCTCAAGGCCCGAGACCGCCTCGCCGCGCTCACCGGTGCCGATGTCCAGGAAATGGCGCAGCGCTATCTGGCCCCTGCGGACGCGGTCGACATAACGGTACTTCCGAAGGACGACGCGCCGGTAGGCTGAGCCTTTGTCGCTGTATCAGGCGCCCAGGCGCTCCAGCGTCGGGATCAGCTCGTCGAAATGGTCGATCACCGCGCTGCCGCCCAGCGTCTCGGGCTCCGCATCGTTGAAACCGAAGCTGACGACCACGCACGGCAGACCTGCCGCCGCCGCCCCGCCGGTGTCGTAGCTCGTATCCCCGACATAGGCCGCCCGGCCCCCACCGGCCCGCTCCAGCATCAGGTGAAGAAGATCCGGCTTGGGCTTGGCACGGCCCGGTCCCAGCGTATCGCCGCCGATGACCGTCACGAAGCGCTTGGCAAGGCCCAGTTCCTCGAACAGGCGCACGGCCAGATGTTCCAGCTTGTTGGTCACCACCGCGATCTTGACCCCGCGCGCGGCCAGTCCGTCGAGCATGGTCTCGCCGCCCGGAAACAGGTGCGTGTCGCACGCAATGTTCGCCGTGTAGTAGGCCATGAGCTGCGCGTGAAGCTCCTCGAAGCGGTCCTCCGCAACAGGGCCTCCCGTAACCTCGAGTGCTCGGGCAAGCATCTTGCGTGCGCCCCCTCCGACAAGCGTGCGCACCGTCTCCTTGCCCACGGGCTCGCGCCCTGCCAGCGCCAGTGCGTGGTTCACCGCATGACCGAGGTCTCCATGGGTATCGAGAAGGGTGCCGTCGAGGTCGAAGCCGACAATGTCGTAGGGAAAATCCGTCATCGCCCACTACGTGGCGAGTTCAGGTGGAAACTGCAATGAATTGCTGGCAGATGGTTCGAACCATGACCGACACCGCACCACCGCCCGCCGCATCTGCGCTCGCCATCATCGTCCTTGCCGCAGGCAAGGGCACCCGCATGAAGAGTGCGCGCCACAAGGTGCTGCACCCGGTTGCCGGGCAACCCATGCTGGAACACCTGCTGGCGAGCGCGGCGCAGCTCGCGCCCGAGCGCAGCGTTGTCGTCGCCGGACACGGGCGCGACCAGCTCGAAGCCCAGCTCGGCTCGCGCGCGGCCATTGCGGTGCAGGAACCCCAGCTCGGCACCGGCCACGCCGTCCAGCAGGCCGAGGAAGCCCTTGCCGGGTTCGAAGGCGACGTGCTGATCCTTTACGGCGATGTTCCCTTCGTGCGCCCCGAGACCATGCGCGCCATGATCGCACGCCTGCACGGCGAGGACACGCCCGCAGTCGTCGTCCTGGGCTTCGAGCCGGAGGACCCGCTGCGCTATGGCCGCATCCTCGCGCACGATGACGGGCGCATCGCAATGATGGTCGAATACAAGGACGCGACCGAGGAGCAGCGGGCCTGCACCTTGTGCAACTCCGGCCTCATGGCGGTAAAATCGCAGGATCTCTTCGCCCTCCTCGCCAAGGTCGAGAACGACAACGCGGCGGGCGAATATTACCTGACCGACATCGTCAACGTGGCTTCGCTGGAAGAGCGCCCCTGCGCGGTCATCGTCACCGACGATCCCGACGAGGTCGGCGGCATCAACAGCCGCGCCGAACTCGCCGCCGCCGAAGCGCGCTGGCAGTCCCGCCGCCGCGAACGCGCCATGGCCGACGGCGCCACGCTGGTCGCGCCCGAGACCGTCTTCTTTGCCTGGGACACGGTGATAGGGCAGGACGTGACGATCGAGCCCAACGTCGTCTTCGGACCCGGCGTGACAGTGGCGGACGATGTCACCATCCACGCCTTCTCGCACCTGGAAGGCGCGACCCTGGAAAGCGGGGTCGCCATCGGCCCTTATGCACGCCTGCGCCCCGGCGCCGTGCTCAAGGCCAATTCCAAGGTCGGCAACTTCGTCGAGATGAAGAAGGCGGTCCTGGGCGAAGGCGCCAAGGCCAACCACCTCTCCTACCTTGGCGATGCCGAGATCGGGGCCGGCGCCAACATCGGCGCAGGCACGATAACCTGCAATTACGATGGCTATTTCAAGCACAAGACGGTGATCGGCGCACGTGCCTTCATCGGCTCAAACTCGGCCCTGGTGGCGCCGGTCAGGATCGGGGCGGACGCCATCGTGGCCGCCGGAAGCGCGGTGACGCGCGATGTGGGGGATGGGGAACTGCGCCTCGTGCGCGGCGAACAGCTGATCAAGCCCGGCTGGGCCGACCGCTTCCACGACACCATGAAGCAGAAGAAGAAAGCCCAGAAGGGGGGCTGATCCGCCCTCCTCCTGGGTTCGAGGGTCTCTAGAGGCTCACGAGCCGATCGTGCGCATCCGCTCCACATGGGCAAGCTGGACCTTCCCGGCCTCGCTGTCGGGCTCGAACTCGAGCGACCGCGAGATGAGGGCGTGCGCCTCATTCAGGTCTCCCAGCTTTTCCTTGGCATAGCCCATGCCGCGCAAGGCCCGCGCGGCAAGATCCGCATCGGGACCTCCCATGGCCTTGTCAGCCATTTCCCAGGCGCGCTCGAATTCGACGAACGCGGTCTGCCATTCGCGACGCGACTTGAAGAGTTCGGCGTACTCGTTGGCAAAATGCGCATTTTCCGGAGCCATCCGGGTTGCCGCGCGCAGGTCCGCTTCGGCCAGATCGCCGCGGCCCATGTCGATCAGCGCATAGCCGCGCCCGAAGTGCGCATCGCACAGCGCATCGTCGATCGGCGCGTGGCCCGCAGAGGGCGTGGACGAGACTTTCGCATCGATGCACAAGCGCGGACGCGAATCACCCGCCAGCCAACTGTCGGCGGCCGCGATCACCCGGTCGAAATAGGATACCGCCTTCTCATCCTCGCCCTTGCGCAGCATGGCAAAGCCCTTCTTGAGGTCGGTCTTGAGGTCGGGCGCGGCCAGCGGTGCCACCACGAGCGCCGTCGGTCCGGACCTGTGCAGCCCTTCCACGAAACCCGCTTCCTCGGCCCCGGCGCTGGATGACAGGCCCGCAACGCCAAGAGCCAGGGCGAACCCTGCTGCGGCGATACGACGGCGGGTCGCATTGGCGGACAAACGGCCTGAAAACGGATTCGTGGCGTGCAAGGCGGCAATCCTTCTCCCGGAACAGTCCCTTCCCGGCGCTCTTTTCGTGCGCCTGTATTTTTCGAGTAAGGAACCGTTCGTTTAAGTGGCCAGAATATCCGATGAACGCGGTTTGACAAGAGAGCAGTCGAAACTCACATCTTAGGCACACGCAAGTCGCCGGTTTGCCACCACTTAAATCTGGAGTTTCACATGGCCAACAGCCCCTGGAGCCACACCCGCTCGTCCACCGTGTCGGACGACATCGACTTCGAGATCAAGGGCCAGGAACTCCAGTTTGTCGAGATTGAACTCGACCCCGGGGAAAGCGCCGTCGCGGAAGCGGGCGCGATGGTCTGGAAGGACGCCCCGATCGAGATGTCGACCGTCTTCGGCGACGGCTCGGGCGGCCAAGGCAGCGGCTTCATGGACAAGCTGCTGGGCGCAGGCAAACGCCTCGTCACCGGCGAAAGCCTTTTCACGACCGTCTTTACCCACCACGGGCGAGGCAAGGCCCGCGTGGCCTTTGCCGCCCCGGTCCCGGGCGCCATCCTCCCGATCAAGCTCGACGAAGTGGGCGGGCGCCTGATCTGCCAGAAAGACGCCTTCCTCTGTGCGGCCCGCGGGGTCGAGATCGGCATTCATTTCCAGCGCAAGATCATGACCGGCCTGTTCGGCGGCGAAGGCTTCATCATGCAGCGCCTCGACGGCGATGGCTGGGTCTTTGTCCAGATGGGGGGCACCGTGGTCGAGCGCGAGCTTCACCCCGGCGAGGAACTGCACATCGATACCGGTTGTATCGCCGCCTTCACCCAGAGCGTCGATTTCGACCTTGTGCGCGCCGGTTCGGTCAAGTCCATGTTCTTTGGCGGCGAAGGCATCTTCTTCGCCCGCCTGCGCGGGCCCGGCAAAGTCTGGATCCAGTCGCTGCCCTTCTCGCGCCTCGCCGGGCGCATGCTGGCGGCCGCGGGTTCACGCGGCGGCCAGAACCGGGGCGAAGGTTCCCTGCTGGGCGGTCTCGGCGACCTGATCGACGGCGACTGATGCACCAGCGGATTGAAATGTATCCATTTCAAGTTCTTAATTTCAATTTAAGATTTTCCAATCATCTGCGTGCGATGTTTTGGAGACAAGGCCTTGGCCACATTCTCGGGCTAGCATCCTGGTCGGGCTTTGGCGCAAGCCTGACACTTGGAGCCGCGCTCCCGTGGCTATACGGCGAGCCGTGCTCGAGTGCGTCCACCTCCTATGCACAAGCCAAGCTGAAGATGTGCACTAGCCAGGAACTCGCCAGCGTCTTCGACGCCATCATGCTGGCCGGATCTGCCTTTCTCATCCTTGCCCTGCTCTGCAGGCTTGCGCGCAGCGCGGAACGTCGCCGCGAGGAAGCCGTCCGCCTGCGTGAAATTCGTGGCCGAGAAAACCATACCGAGCGCCTGCGGGTGCATACCAATCGACGCTGGCCCGACGACACCTGAATCTTTGGACTGGAAGCCTGCGGCCACGCGCTTTAACGCTGGGCAGATCGGATCCCCGGCAACGACCGGCAAAGAGGTGACAGGCGCGCAATGTGTGGAATTATCGGCATCGTCGGCAAGGAAGAGGTGGCGGACCGTCTGGTCGATGGCCTGCGCCGGATGGAATACCGCGGCTATGACAGCGCCGGGATCTGCACGGTCGACGCTGGCCAGTTGGTAAGGCGCCGCGCCGAAGGCAAGCTGGCCAACCTCGTGCACGAACTGGCCGGTAATCCGGCCCCGGGCCTCATCGGTATCGCCCACACCCGCTGGGCCACTCATGGCGCCCCCACCGCGGCCAACGCCCACCCCCACGCAACCGATACGCTGGCACTGGTCCACAACGGGATCATCGAGAACTTCCGTCCTTTGCGCGAATCACTCGAATCGCGCGGACGCACCTTCGAAAGCCAGACCGACACCGAAGTCGTCGCCCATCTGGTATCCGAACAGGTCGAGGCCGGTCTCTCGCCGCAGGACGCGGTCAAGGCCGCCCTGCCCCAGCTGCGCGGTGCCTTCGCGCTGGCCATCGCCTTTCGCGAACATCCCGACATGCTGATCGGTGCGCGGCTCGGCTCACCGCTTGTCGTCGGATACGGCGAGGGCGAAACCTACCTCGGCTCCGACGCGCTCGCCCTTGCTCCGCTGACCCAACGCATCACCTACCTCGAAGAAGGCGACTGGGTCGTCATCACCCGTGACGGCGCGCAGATCTTCGATGCGCAGAACCATCCTGTCGAGCGCGCGGTGGTCACCTCGGGCGCCTCGGCCGTGGCGATCGAGAAGGGCAACTACCGCCACTTCATGCAGAAGGAGATCTTCGAGCAGCCCACCGTCGTCGCCCAGACGCTGTCGAGCTACATCCGCCAGGTCTCCCAGTCGGTCACCCTGCCGCAGATGGACTTTGACCTCGGCGGCATCAACCGCATCACCATCGTCGCCTGCGGCACGAGCTACTACGCAGGCATGGTCGCCAAGTACTGGATCGAGACCTTCGCGCGCATTCCCGTCGACATCGATGTCGCCTCCGAATTCCGCTACCGTGACCCGGTGCTCGAACCCGGCGGCCTTTCGCTGTTCATCTCGCAATCGGGCGAGACGGCCGACACGCTGGCCGCGCTGCGCCATTGCAAGGCCGAGGGGCAGACCATCGCGGTCGTCGTCAACGTGCCCACCAGCACCATGGCGCGCGAGGCGGACCTGCTCCTGCCGACCTATGCCGGGCCCGAGATCGGCGTGGCCTCGACCAAGGCCTTCACCTGCCAGCTCTCCGTCCTCGCCGCGCTGGCCGCACGTCTCGCGGTCCTGCGCGGACGCATGGACAGGGACGAGGAAGCGCAGGTTGTCACCCACCTCGTCGAAGCGCCTGCCCGCCTCAACGCCGCGCTCGACCACGACGATGAGATCGCGCAGATGGCCCATCTCATCGCCCCTGCCCGCGATGTCCTCTACCTCGGCCGTGGCCCGGATTTTCCCCTGGCGCTCGAAGGCGCCCTGAAATTGAAGGAGATCAGCTACATTCACGCCGAAGGTTATGCATCGGGTGAAATGAAGCACGGCCCCATCGCGCTGATCGACGAGGCCGTTCCGGTCATTGTCCTTGCCCCGTCCGGACCGCTCTTCGAAAAGACGGTCAGCAACATGCAGGAAGTGCGCGCGCGCGGAGGCAAGGTCGTCCTGATCTCGGATGCCGAGGGCATTGCCGAGGCTGGCGAAGGCTGCATCGCCACGATCGAGATGCCCCGCGTTCACCCCCTGATTGCGCCGATCGTCTATGCGGTGCCGGTGCAGTTGCTCGCCTACCATGTGGCCTGCGCAAAGGGCACCGATGTCGACCAGCCCCGCAACCTCGCCAAGAGCGTCACGGTCGAATAACCAGGTCCCGCAAGCACCTCGGACAATCTGCCCAAGGCAATGGTTTGCAATCTTTTACCGCCTGCTAACCGGTTGTCCCTAGGGACACCTTCGTGACGAAGAAAAATTCCCATCAGACCCGCGCCCTTCCCAGCCGTCTGCCCACCCTCGCCATCCTTGGTCTGATCGACCCCAAGGACGACGAGGGCGACTGGGAGCGGCTGCGCGGCCTCCAGTTCCAGGGGCTGCAGCAGGCCTCGACGATCCGGCGCGTCACCCAGATCACCGCAATGCTGGCCATCGTTGTGATCTGCTTCGGCAAGGTCCCACTCCTCCCCCTCGCAGGATGGTTCGCCGTCTCCGGATTCTCGCTGTGGCATAGCTACACCATGTTCAAGCGCCTCATCGGATCGGATCGGCGCGGCATTTCGCGCAGTGAGATCAACCGCCTGCTTCATGGCGTGGGCCTAAACGCGCTTGCCTGGACCGTGCCGCTGACCACGTTCGGAGGCCTTGGCGACCTCTCCCTGCGCTTCCAGATATGGGCGATCCTCGCCGTCATGCTCACCGCTTCGGCCCTGCTCATGCCGGCCGTGCCGATGGCGGCGCTCTTTTTCGGCGTTCTGATCGGCGGCTCCTCGGCGGTGTTCTTTCTCATCACCGGCTCCTTCGAGATGGCGCTCATCAGCCTTGCCATGGCGGCGATCACGATCTGGGGCGCTATCGAGAGCGCGACCCGCTATCTCAATGCCAAGGTGGCCGAGGCTGGCATCTCCGAGAAGGACGAAGTGGTCTCGATGCTCCTGCGCGAATACGAGGAGAACGAGGCCGACTGGCTGTGGCAGACCGACACCAAGCGCCGGGTCCGGGCGGTCTCGCCGCGCTTCGCCTTCGCGCTCGGCCGCGAGGCCAGCGAGATCGAGGGCATGCCCTTCGTCGAACTGATCGCAGGTGCCAGCTGGCAGGACGATGAGGTTCACCCCAGCCTTCGCGAACTGGCCGAGCGGATCAAGCGCCGGGAAAGCTTCTCCAACCTGCTTGTCCGTGTGACCGTCCAGGGCCGCCCGCGCTGGTGGGAACTGTCCGGCACGCCCAAGCTCGATTCGAATGGGATCTTCACCGGATTTCGCGGCGTCGGCTCGGACGAGACCGAAGCGCGCGAAAGTTCGGACAAGATTGCCTACCTCGCCCGCTACGACGCCCTCACCGGCCTCCCCAACCGGATGATGCTGACCGAAGCGCTGGACGAGGCCCTCGCCTACTCGTCCACGTGGCGTACACGCTGTGCCTTCCTGATGATCGACCTCGATCGCTTCAAGGCGGTCAACGATACGCTGGGGCATCTCGTGGGCGACCAGCTCCTGGCCCGGGTCTCGGATCGCATCCGCGAGCAGATGGGTGAGAGCGAGATGTGCGGACGCCTGGGCGGTGACGAATTCGCCATCGTGATGCGCGATGTGTCCGATGCCGGCCGGGTCTCCATCCTCGCGCGCCGCGTGATCGACCGGCTTGCCCAGCCCTACGAGATCGACAACCACACCCTCTACGTCGGAGCCTCGATCGGATCGGCCTGTGGCCCCCAGGACGGCGCGGATGTCGAGACGCTGATGCGCAACGCCGACCTTGCACTTTACCGCGCCAAGGACCTGGGCGGCAACGTGCACCACCGCTACGAACCCGCGCTCCACGCCCATGCCGAGGAGCGCCGCAAGCTCGAATCCGCCTTGCGTCATGCGCTTGAACGCAACGAATTCGTGCTGAACTTCCAGCCCGTCGTCGACGCCACCGACGAAAGCGTCGTGAGCTTCGAGGCCCTCGTGCGCTGGCACAGCCGCGAACACGGTTTCGTCAGCCCGGCCAAGTTCATTCCGCTTGCCGAAGACACCCGCCTCATCGTCCCCATCGGCGAATGGGTGCTGCGCGAGGCCTGTCGCCAGGCCGTGAACTGGCCCGAGAACGTACGCGTCGCCGTCAATGTCTCGGGCGAACAGCTGCTCGATTCGAACTTCGCGACAAGCGTGGTCAACGCGCTGGCCGAAAGCGGCCTCGCCCCGAACCGGCTCGAGATCGAGGTCACCGAAAGCATCTTCCTTCGCGACGGCACGACCGCAAACCACGTCCTCGAACGCATCATGGCGCTGGGCTGCGGGGTCGCGCTCGACGACTTCGGGACCGGCTATTCCTCGCTCGGATACCTTCGCAAGCTGCGCTTCTCGACGATCAAGGTCGACCGCTCCTTCGTACAGAGCGCGGCCACCGGCAACGCCGAGAGCATCGCCATCATCCGCGCCGTGGTTGCCATGGCCGAGAGCCTCGACATGTCGACGACCGCCGAAGGTGCCGAGACCGAGCACGAGGTGCAGCTGATCCGCGAGCTGGGCTGCCGCAAGATCCAGGGCTACTTCTTCGGCCGCCCGATGAGCACCGAGGATGCGCGCGCGCTCTTCCAGAACCCCCACTACCTCGAACGCCAGAGCGTCGCCTGACCAGGGGCGGCCCTGGCCACAACGAAAAGCCGCCCGGAAAGCAGAGCTTTCCGGGCGGCTTTTCGTGTCGTTGAAGAAATCGCGGTCAGGCGCCGATGAGGCTCTTGATCGCGCTTTCGAACAGCGCGCGACCGTCGCTGCCGCCGTGGGTATCCTCGATCGCGCGCTCAGGGTGCGGCATCATGCCAAGGACGTTGCCCTTGGCGTTCAGGACACCCGCAATCGCGCGGGCCGAGCCGTTGATGTCCTCGGCGTAGCGGAAGGCCACCTGGCCCTCGCCCTCGAGACGGTCGAGGGTTGCATCGTCGGCGAAGTAGTTGCCGTCATGGTGCGCAACAGGGATCGAGATCTCCTGGCCTGCGCTGTAGCCCGAGGTGAACAGCGAGGTCGCGTTCTCGACCTTGAGCGTGACGTCACGGCACACGAAGCGGATCACCGAGTTGCGCAGCAGTGCGCCGGGCAGGAGACCGCTTTCGGTCAGCACCTGGAAGCCGTTGCACACGCCCAGCACCGGCACGCCCTTGTCGGCAGCCGCAATGACCGCCTGCATGATCGGTGAACGCGAGGCGATCGCGCCGCAGCGCAGGTAATCGCCGTAAGAGAAGCCACCGGGAAGCGCGATGAAATCGAGCCCTTCCGGCAGATCGGAATCCCCGTGCCACACGCGGGTGCACGCTTCTCCCGAGACCTTCTCCAGAGCCACCGCCATGTCGCGGTCGCAGTTGGAGCCCGGGAACGTGATGACGGCCGAGCGGAACGCCATCAGGCGGCCACCTTCTCGATGCGGTAGTTCTCGATCACCATGTTGGCGAGGAGCTTCTTGCACATGTCGTCGAGCGCTTCGTCGGAGACGCCCTCCTCGACATCGAGCTCGATCAGGCGACCGGCCCGCACGTCGTTGACGCCCGAGAAGCCGAGCCCTTCGAGCGAGTGGTGGATCGCGCGGCCCTGCGGATCGAGGACACCGGGCTTGAGGCTGACGTGGACGCGGACTTTCATCACGGGGGCCTTTCGCTGAATGCGGCAGATTCGGTAAAATGGGCCTATGGCCTCGCTTGCCCCCCGGGGCAAGGGCGCTTGCGCGCTTTTGATCGTTGAATGCGCGCGCGGTTGGTGCCATCCGGACCGGGCCCGTGCCATGCGGGTCCCTTGTGGAGGCCTTCGCGATGCCCATTTCCTTTGCCGACCAGGTTGCCATCGTCACTGGCGCCGGAACCGGCCTTGGTCGCGCCTACGCGCTGGAACTGGCGCGGCGCGGCGCGAAGGTGCTCGTGAACGACCTCGGCTCCTCGCCCGATGGTCGCGGCGGCTCGGACAGTGCGGCCCGCGTGGTCGAGGAGATCCGCGCGAGCGGCGGCGAGGCGCTGGCCGATTCGGGCGATGTCTCCGACTTTGCCCAGATGGAAGCCATGGCCGCACGCGCGCAGGAAGCCTGGGGCGCGATCCATATCCTCATCAACAATGCGGGCACCTTGCGCGACCGCACCTTCCACAAGATGGACATGGCCGACTTCGAGGCGGTGGTTCGCGTGAACCTGCTGGGCAGCGCCTATGCCACCAAGGCGGTCTGGGCGACCATGCGCGAGCAGGCCTATGGCCGGGTGCTGATGACAACCTCCTCGACCGGCCTTGGCGGCAATTTCGGCCAGGCCAACTACGGCGCGGCCAAGGCCGGTGTGCTGGGTCTTGCCCGCACCTTGCGCCTTGAGGGTGCCAAGTACGACATCCGCGTCAATTCGATTGCGCCCACGGCCGGAACCCGCCTGACCGCCGATATCTTCCCGGATGAGGCTTATGACGCCTTCAGCCCCGAGACCGTGGTTCCGGCGGCCCTTTTCCTCGTCTCGCGCGATGCCCCGAGCGACGCGGTCATCGGCGCGAGCGGCGGCGTGTTCCAGGGCGCCTATGTGACCATGAACGAAGGCGTGCTGCTGTCACCCGAGGACTGCACGCCCGAAGCCATCGCCGCGGCCTGGGACGAGATCGACACGCACCGGGGCCTGCGGGTGCTGGAAAACGGCATGGAGCAATCGCACCGCGCGCTCTCACGCCTCAGCCGTAAAGGTTAGTCGACGACCTTGAGCAGCTTGCGTTCCAGTGGGCTGAGGACGCCGGACAGTTCGTGCCCGCGCTTCAGTACCTGGCCCGATTCGCCAAAAAGCGTCCACATGCCCTGCTTGCCTCGCAGCGCAGGCCGCTTCTCGATCCGCGCCTGGGGCCGTTCGGCCGCGCGGCGAAACGCGGAGAAGTGCGCCGCATCCTTCTCGAAGTTCATCGCGTAGTCACGCCAGAACCCGGCCGCGACCATGCGGCCATAGAGGTTCAGGATCTTCTGCAGTTCGAAGCGGTCGAACGCGATCTGGAGAGGCCTGCGCCCGGGGAACGCGACGATACTGGCATCTGGAGTGTTCGAATTTCCAACAGGTCCCGACACGCGCGCGCTCAAACTCCCTTGCAGGCCGGTTCACTGGGCGTCTGGGCCGCACGCTCGAGCGCTTCGTGCGCCGCGCCCAGGGCCTGGGTCATCATCGCCACTTCCTTGCGCAGCGCCTCGATCTGCTCTTCCAGTTCATCCACGCGCTGGTTGGGCGCCGGCTCACACGGCTCGCGGCAGGGCGTGCCATAGGGCATGAACTTCTTGGAATACGTCTCGGCCGTCACCAGCGTGGAGCGGGCCTTGACGCCGATCATGGTCGCGCCTTCGGGCACGCTCTCGGTCACCACCGCGCTCGCACCGATGCGCGCGCGCTTGCCGATGGTGACAGGCCCGATGATCTGCGCGCCCGAACCGACGATGACATTGTCTTCCAGGGTCGGGTGGCGCTTGCCCCCCACACCGTTGGTCGGGTTCGAGCCGCCCAGCGTCACGCACTGGTAGATCGTGACGTTGTCGCCGATATGCGCGGTCTCCCCGATCACGGTAAAGCCGTGGTCGATGAAGAAGTTCTTGCCGATGGTCGCACCCGGATGGATGTCGATTGCGGTCATGAAGCGCGAAAAGTGGTTCACCGCGCGCGCGAGGAAAAAGAGCCGCGCGTTGAAAAGCCGGTGCGAGATCTTGTGGAAGAACAGCGCCCAGACGCCCGGATAGAGCAGGACTTCCCAACGCGACCGCGGCGCAGGATCGCGCGCGACTACGGAATCGAGGTAACGGACGAGTTTTCCCAACATGGCCCGAATCTCCCATCAATCGGTGTGCGATGCAAGTTCCGGCCACGAAAGCCCCTGCACGCGGGTCTCAGGATCAGGTCTGAGCGCTCTTGCCGAACTCGGCCAGTGCCTCGCGCCAGATCGCCAGAGTGGGCGGTTGCTTGCGCTCGAGACTGAGCCGGTCGATGGCTGCGACCAGACGTTCGGCCCCCAGATGGCTACGCACGGCCCTGGGTACAAGATAGGCACTTGCCGAAGGGTCGAGAACGAGGTGGCGCATCTGCGCGTGAACGTCGATCAGCTCGGCGAGCATCTCGTCGTCCGGCTCCTCGATTTCCAGCTGGAGCGCCGCGCCCAGGCGCGAGGCGAGATCGGGCAGGCCCACGTGCCACAGCCCGTCGTTCTTCTTTGCCCGGGACCTTGCAGGCGCCCTGGGCTTGGCCGCAGCCTTGGCTTTCCCCTTCTTCTGGGGCGCACGCTTGCGGTTGGTAATGAGGAGCAGCGCCTGGCCGGTTTCCTGCGCGCGGTTCCAGGCGTGGAACAGCACGTCCTCGTCCACTGTCTCGGCATTGTCGATCACAACGCCGCCCCCGCCATCGGCAAACCAGTTGCCCAGCAGCGATTTGCCCGAACGTGGCGGGCCATAGAGAATCGCAGTGTGGAAGGGCCAGCGGCCCGGATCGGTCAGCGCGTCGATGGCGGCCGCGTTGGCCTCGCCCACCACGATACGCGGCGGGCTGTCGCTCGAGGCGGACAGCGGAAGGGCAATCTGCTTGGGCATATGGTGGACCTACCGCGAAATCCGGATGGTCGCGCCCGAACCGGACACCTGCCAACCCTGCGCCCGCAAAGCGCTGGCGAGGCGTTCCGAACCGCCCCGCACCGAGACCCGCATGACCGAGGTCCCCCCGATCGCGAGACTGACCGTGGCCGCGCCCTCGACGCCGGGCACACCGCGCACGGCGGCAAGGCCTGCATCGACCGCGGCGGCATCGGGCGTCACGAACTGGACATTGACCGTTTCCACCGGCGCTCCTGCAGGCTCCTCGGTCACGAGAGTCGGGGCCTGCGGCACGGCGGGCTCGGCGACGGGCATTTCGGGAACAGCACCGCCGGGCAGAAGCTTCTCGCGCAACTGTGCGAACGCGCGTTCCAGCGGCGCGTTGCCGCCCGTCAGGGTCGAATCGGGCTTGAGCTCGCCGCGGGCCAGCGCCTCGCGGTAGAGACCGTCCATACGCTCGACCGCCTGGTCCATCATGTCGGGCAGAGCCTGCTCGGACGGCGCTTCAAGGCTGAAACTGCCAAGATAGGTGTTGTCCGGGCCATAGCGCGCGGTGAAGGTGCCCTTGACCGGGCCACCCGGCCACTGCCGTTCCAGGCGCGCCATGGGCATCAGTACGTCCGAAGCGTCGAACTGTCCCAGGATCGTGCGCCACCACAGGCGGCTGCGCCGACCGGGCTGCCCGGCCGTCAGGATGAGCGATTCGCCCCCTGCGCCCGAAGGACGGACATAGTCGACCGGAGTCGCGGCGGCCTGGAACTCGGCCCAGGCCCGCTGCCAGGGGCCGCGCACCTCGAAGACCTGCTGCACGCCGCCCGAATAGAGCACGGGAATCACCAGCAAGGGCGCGGAACGGGCGACGCTGCCTGCGCCGCCGACGTACTGGCTGGATTTCGCCTTGTCGAAGATCACGCCCAGCGTCGCAATGTAGCGGTGCGGGCCGACCTGCTCCTTCTCGATCACGACCGAAGAGACCATCGCGTCAATCGATTCGGTGGGCATGTCGGGGCCGCCCAGCTTCTTCCAGGCGAGATTTTGCGCTTCCTTCCAGCCCTTCAGGCGCGCTTCCGCGCCGGTTTTGCCGGTCACGTCCACGGTGATTCCATCGACCTGGATATCCGCGGAGTTGGCGAGAGGCGGGATACCGCGATCGCCTTCGACCTGCGCGACAAGGCTGGAAACGCCCAGTCCGCCAAGCCCCAGCACGGCCGTGCCAGCCAGCACATAACCTAGCGTTTTGCGCGAGATAAAGCCCGCGCCCGTGCGGTCGGGCCGCGGTGAGAAGGAGGAAATCGATCGTGTCATTTTCAAAACCGTGGGCCTTTTGCCCAAACGGGAATGGAAATCCAAGTCACAAAGCATTATGCGGCCGCAATGTCCGACGATAACTCTCAGAAGAGCTACTCCTACGAGCAGGCCGGTGTGTCGATCGCCGCCGGCAATGCGCTCGTCAAAGCCATCGCACCGATGGCGCGTGCCACCGCCCGTCCGGGCGCCGATGCCGACCTGGGCGGCTTCGGAGGCTTCTTCGACCCCAAGGCAGCCGGGTACAAGGACCCGCTGCTGGTCGCCGCGAACGACGGCGTGGGTACGAAGGTCAAGCTGGCCATCGACCATGACCGCCACGACCACATCGGCATCGACCTCGTCGCCATGTGCGTGAACGACCTTATCGTCCAGGGCGCCGAGCCCCTCTTCTTCCTTGATTACTTCGCCACCGGAAAACTCGAGAACGGCGTTGCCGAGCGCGTCGTCGCGGGCATTGCCGAGGGCTGCAAGATTTCGGGCTGCGCGCTCATCGGTGGCGAAACCGCCGAGATGCCGGGCATGTACGCGGCCGGTGACTACGATCTCGCCGGCTTCTGCGTCGGTGCCGTCGAGCGTGGCGAACAGCTGACCGGCGAGAAGGTCCAGGAAGGCGACGTCCTCCTCGGCCTGGCGTCCTCGGGCGTCCATTCGAACGGCTATTCGCTCGTGCGCCGCCTCGCCGAAGACAAGGGCTGGAAGCTCGACCGTCCGGCCCTGTTCGACCAGGAAACCCTGCTGATCGACGCGCTGATCGCGCCCACGCGCATCTACGTGAAGAGCCTGCTGCCGTTCATCCGTTCGGGCCGCATCCACGCGCTGGCGCACATCACCGGCGGTGGCCTCCTTGAAAACATCCCGCGCGTCCTGCCCAAGGGCCTTCATGCCCGCATCGATGCCGACGCCTGGACGCAGCCGCGCCTGATGGCCTTCCTCCAGGCCCAGGGCAACATCGAGCCCGCCGAGATGGCCCGCACCTTCAACTGCGGCATCGGCATGGTCCTGGCCGTCAGCGCCGACGAAGCCGCCTCGCTCAAGAGCGACCTCGAAGCCGCGGGCGAGACCGTCCACGTGATCGGCGCCATCGAGGCTGGCGAAAAGGGCTGCACCGTGCAAGGGTCGGCCGAAGCCTGGTCCGCGCGCGAGCCCTGGCAGGCCGTACACCTTGGCTGACACCCCCGGCATTTCCGGCGCGCAGGCAGGCATCGAGAAGGCAAAGGTCGCTGTCCTCATCTCGGGCAGCGGCACCAACATGGCGGCCCTTCTCTACGCCAGCCGCGCGGCGGACTGCCCTTACGAGATCGTGCTGGTCGCCTCGAACGATCCGGAGGCCAAGGGCCTTGCCTTGGCCGCCGCCGAGGGCGTGGCGACCTTTGCCCATTCGCACAAGGGCATGAAGCGCGCCGAGCACGACGCGGTGATGGACAAGGCCATCCGCGACAGCGGGGCCGAATGGGTTGCCCTTGCAGGCTACATGCGGATCCTGACACCCGGCTTCGTGTCGGGCTGGGCGGACCGGATGGTCAACATCCACCCCTCGCTCCTGCCCAAGTACACGGGCCTTCACACCCATGAACGCGCGATCGAAGCGGGCGACAGCCATGGCGGCGTCACCGTCCACCTCGTCACCGCCGAACTCGACGACGGTCCGATCCTGGGCCAGACGCCGGTGGCCATCGTGCCCGGCGACACACCCGACACACTGGGCGCCCGCGTCCTCATCGCCGAGCACCAGCTCTATTCACGCTGCCTGGCGAGGCTCGTCAGCCGCGAGCGCGATCCTGCCTGGCTGCTCGAACGGGTCCGCGAACTGGCGCTCACGCTGCCCGAGGCGGAAGAACGCGAATCGCACGGCAGCCCGGGATGGCGCGTAGGCGGCAAGTACTTCGCCCACTTCAACGACCAGCACCACGGCACTGCGCACATCGCCCTCCTCGCGCGCACCAGCGGCGTGGACGAGATCGAGACACTGACAGAGCGCAACCCCGAAGCCTATTTCAAGCCCGCCTATTACGGCGCGTCGGGCTGGGTCGGGGTCATCCTCAATCGTCCGGGCGTGGACTGGGACAGCGTGCGCGAATGGCTCGAACGCAGCTGGCGCAGCGCCGCTCCCAAGCGGCTGACGCGCCTGCAGGACGCCGCCGAGGAATTCTAGGCACGGGCATTGCGGGGAGCGCTGTACGCGTTGCCCCGCGCCCACTCACGGCAGGATCGCGTGGTCCTGGCGGCTTCTTGCGGCCAGTTGCCGCTCTTGTACGGTCGCCCTCTGACCCGCCTCTTCGTCGCCCTTGGCGCCAGCCTGCGCCAGGTGCGAAAAGGCGAACGAGGCCAGGAACGACAGCAAACCTACACTCACGAACGTCTTTACGTGCATCGATGCCCCATCCGGCCCGCACTCACAGGCCACCTGCTTGTCTCCCCCTTTTGCATCTCAGCCCGCGCGCAGGACGCGAAGTGAAAACTTGTTCACCCGCCCGCGCGACCCACGCCCACGAAAAAGGGGCCACCCTTGCGGGCAGCCCCCTTTGCAGCCGTCATCAGACGGGTCGGAACGCTGGCTGAAAGCCTGCGTCCCTGACCAATCAGCCGACGATTTCTTCGGGCTTGAAGAAGTAGGCGATCTCGATCGCCGCGTTCTCGTCCGAGTCCGAACCGTGGGCCGAGTTGGCTTCGATCGATTCGGCGAAGGTCTTGCGGATGGTGCCTTCGGCAGCGTCGGCCGGGTTGGTGGCGCCCATCACGTCGCGGTTGGCCTTGACGGCGTCTTCGCCCTCGAGAACCTGCACGACCACGGGACCCGAGATCATGAACGAGACGAGGTCGTTGAAGAACGGACGCTCAGCGTGGACCGCGTAGAAGCCCTCGGCCTGTTCCTTGGTCATCTGGATGCGCTTCGAAGCAACGACGCGCAGGCCGGCATCTTCAAGCATCTTGGTGATCGCGCCGGTGAGGTTGCGGCGGGTAGCGTCGGGCTTGATGATCGAGAACGTGCGGGTAACCGCCATGGGATCTGTCCTTGAAAAGTGAACGGGGGAACTGTTGCGCGCGCCACTAGCCCGCTTCGCGGCGCTTCGCAAGAACAGGTTCACGCACGCGCCCTATTCACGAGCGATCTACTTGGGCAGCACAGCTGCCATTGCAGAGCTCAGTCGGCGTCCAGCCCACCGTCCTCGCGCCGCCCGGACCCCGCTGCCCGCGCCTGCCCGGAGAGGAGATTGGAGGGAAAATCGGGCGAGAGGCTGCGCTCCAGCTTGCGGCACAGCACTGCATGTTCCAGCAGCGCGCTGGATACCCCGCGCAACCAGCCTTCGTGCAGCGCCATCTCTCCGGTGAGCAGACGGCCCACGCTGCGCTCCGAGCAGCCCAGAATCTGCGCCACGGCACGCACGCCGCCGAGCGCCTCGACCGCGCGGGTAAAAAGGGTAAGCTGTTCCTGGGAAGTCATGAAATTCAGGCCCTTGTCGCCGTGCTGGGATGTCCGCCGCGCTGGGACGTTCACCGCGCGGGGAGTTGGACCCGAAGGCCAGCCAAGCGCAGGGGAGCCTGTGGGCACCGGCTGCGCCAATGTCAATCGGCGGGCGTGCCGCTATCCTGATCGGCGTCGCCTTCCCCCGCCTTGCCAAGCTTCGCGCCGCCCGCACCGAGCATCAGCCCGAGAAGAAGGCCCAGCGCGATATTGTCGAAGATCACGCCGACGACGAGACCGCCCACGACGCCCAGCGAGAAACGGGTCGATGCTTTCCTGATCATGGCGATTGCCCCCTGCCCATCCAGTCGGGGTCAACAGAGCGGACACGTGCGCCTGCGTCAAGACAGGCGCGCGCCTGGCCGGCCTATTCGGACGCCTTCTTCGCCCAGCGTCCGTCTTCCTGCGCCCAGTATTCCTTGGTCACGCCGTCGCGGCCCCGCAGGTCCTTCCAGACCTGCCGGGCCTCCTGAAGCGTGTCATTGTCGAACAGATAGAAGACGCGCTCGAAAGGAGCCTCCCCTTCGCCTTCGCGCCAGTGCCCGTCGGCCAGGAACAGGAAGCGTGCGCCGTTGGCAGGGGCAACCTCGCCCGACAGGAGAATGGGCTGGCGCTCGGCGTGCGGATCGCTCGCCTCTCCGTTGGCGAGGAAGCTTTGCGGGGAGAGCGTCCATAGGCCGCGCGAGATTTCCGCGCGCTGGCGTTCCTCGCCCGAGACGACGAGAACGCGCGCCCCCGCCTCCAGCGACTTCTTCGCCAGAAGCGGGACCACGGCGTGGGCGGGGTCACGGCTGAGCTGGTAGAACATCACGCGCATCGGCCGTGCCCTTCGCCCTTCGCTCAGCCTTCCGCGGTGTCGCGGATGAGGCGGTCGAGCAGGCGCACGCCGTAGCCGGTCGCACCCTTGCCCCAGGTGGCGCCGGGCTTGTCGGCCCAGGCCATCCCTGCGATGTCGAGGTGCGCCCAGGGACGACCCTTGTCGATGAAGCGCAGCAGGTACTGCGCGGCGGCGATCGAACCGCCAAAGCGCGTGCCCACGTTCTTCATGTCGGCAATCGCGCTGTCGAGCTGCTTGTCGTAAGCCGCGCCCATCGGCATGCGCCACACCTTGTCGCCCGATGCGTTGCCCGCCGCATCAAGATCGGCGGCGAGATCATCGTCATTGGTGAACAGGCCCGCGTATTCGTGCGCCAGCGAGATCAGGATCGCGCCGGTCAGCGTGGCGACGTCGAGAATACGAACCGGATCGTAGGTCTGCTGCGCGTAGGTCAGGACATCGCACATGACGAGGCGGCCCTCGGCGTCGGTGTTGATGACCTCGACGGTCTGGCCCGACATCGTGGTGACCACGTCACCGGGACGCTGCGCGTTGCCGTCGGGCATGTTCTCGACCAGGCCGCACAGACCGACCACGTTGGCCTTGGCCTTGCGCTTGGCGAGCGCGAGCATGGCACCCGCGACCGCACCCGCGCCGCCCATGTCCCACTTCATGTCTTCCATGCCGCCGGGCTGCTTGAGGCTGATGCCGCCCGTATCGAAGGTCACGCCCTTGCCCACGAAGGCCACCGGCTTGTCGCCCTCGGCGCCGCCATTCCACTCCATGATGAGCAGACGCGCGGGACGTACCGAGCCCTGCGCGACGCCCAGAAGCGCGCCCATGCCCAGCACGGCCATTTCAGCATCGTCCAAAACGCGGATGACGAGGCCACTGCCCTCCATGCGCGCCTGGCAACGCTCGACAAAGCTTTCGGGGTAGATCGTGTTGGCCGGTTCGGTCACCAGTTCGCGGGTAAAGGCGACGCCCTCGGCCACGCCCTTTTCCACGGCCCAGAGCGCTTCAGTACCCTCAGGCGCGCCGACGAGGTCGAGCGAGGTGAGGCTGACCTTCTGCTCGTCCTTGAGAGTGGTGCGGTACTTGGTCCAGGTCCACGAACGCAGCTCGGCACCCGTCAGGGCCGCCACGGCATCCTCAGCCGAGAAACCGGCGCCGGTCAGATCAAAGGCGATGGCTTCCTCGCCCGAAGTCAGGAACCTGGCCGTCACGGCCGCCGCGGCACGCTCGATCGCAGCGCTGCGGTCGGCCGCATCGGGACCACCGATCCCGGCCAGGACCGCGCGCACGGTTGCCCCGCCCCGCTCCACGAACCCGTCGAAGACCTGGCCCGTCTTGCCTGCGAAGCGCGAAAGCTTCGCACCTTCGGCCAGCACCGGCTCGAGATCGGCGGGCACTGCGTCCTGGTTTACGAAGCGGACGACGAGACGCGCGCTGGAGGGGGACGCCGCGTCAAGAAACTGGATCTTCATGAATTCTCCTGAACTCTCACCTTTTTGCAGGTGTACCGCACCGCCCGGGCGCCGGATGAGCGGCAGGGCTGTGCGCTTCACCGCAAGCATGGATTGCAGTTAGGCACAGGCGGTGCGATAGGCAAGCCATGCTCCCAGCCGCATCGTCTCCCCTGCAAGCCATTTTTTCCCGCTTGCGACCTGTTTCGCTGAGCGCTCTCACGCTTGCCCTCGCCACGGGGGGAGCCGCTGCGCTTCTGCCTGCAAGCGCCGCAGCGCAGGACTTGACCCGCACACCGGGAACGGCCCCGATCACCGAGGCGCCTCCCGAACCCGCGCCCGCGACCGAAGAGGCCGTCCCGGTCGCCTTCGAAGCCGATGTTGTGGAATACGACGAGAACGGCGAGAGCGTGACCGCCAGCGGCAACGTCGTGCTGCGCCGCGACGGACAATCGGTCCGCGCCGATTCGGTCACCTGGAACCGCTCCAGCGGCAAGATCCTGGCGAACGGCAACGTGCGCCTCGTCGACGAACGCGGCAACCAGGTCTTCAGCGACGAGGTCGAGCTCACCGACGAATTGAAGACCGGCATGCTGGAAAACCTGCTGCTGGTCCTGCGCGAAGGTGGACGCCTCGCGGCAAAGGACGGCCAGCGCCTGGGCAACGGCGACGTCATTCTGAACCATGCCGCCTACACCGGCTGCTCGGTCGTGGGCCGCGGCGATTGTCCCAAGGAGCCGACCTGGAAGGTCGTCGCCAAGAGCGTGACCTATTCCGAGGCCGAGCAGCGCGTGCGCTTCAGCGACGCGCGCCTTGAACTGTTCGGAGCCCTGCAACTGCCCCTGCTGGGTCTGACCATCAGCACCGACGGCGATGCGGTCTCGGGCTTCCTCATCCCGGACCTGCGCTCCTCGCCCTCGAACGGCATCGAAGTCGGCATCCCTTACTATTGGAAGATCGACAAGAACCGCGACATCACGGGCACGCTGCACCTCTTCACCGAATCCGCCCCGATGGGCTCGGTCGAATACCGCGCGCTGACCGACAAGGGCGCCTACCAGATCACCGGCTACGCGACCTCGAGCGAACGCATCCCGATCTATGGGGCCAACGGCAGCCCGACCGGCAGCAGCGCCTTTCGCGGCTACGTCGAGGCCAACGGCAAGTTCCAGCTGAGCGAGCACTGGAGCGTGACCGGGTTCCTGCGCCGCGCAACCGACCGCACGTTCCTGCGCCGCTACGACATCAGCCGCGATGACCGCTTGCGCTCGCTCGTCGAGCTCGAACGGATCGACGCGAAGAGCTACCTCTCGATTGCGGGCTATGCCACGCAGACCATGCAGTCGACCCGCGACCAGGGCCAGATCCCCGTTGCCCTGCCCGCCATCGACTACCGCCGCCGCTTCAAGGACCCGGTGGCAGGCGGGCGCATCGAGACCCAGCTCAACGCCCTCGCGCTCACCCGCACCGATGGCCAGGACACCCAGCGCGCCTTTGCCAGCGCACAGTGGTCGCGCCGCGAAGTCACCGGAATGGGCCAGATCGTCACCGCAACCGCCCTCGTGCGCGGCGACATCTACCATTCGGACGAGAACTACGGGACGAACACCTTCCTCTACCGCGGCCAGCCGGGATGGCAGACGCGCGGCGTGGCCCTTGCCGCGCTCGATGTCGAATGGCCGATGGTGGGCGAAGTCTTCGGCGGTCAACAGGTCCTGACCCCGCGCGTCCAGTTCGTCGCCGCGCCCGATACGCCCAATCTCTCGATCCCCAACGAGGATGCGCGCGCGATCGAGCTGGAGACGAGTAACCTCTTCGCGCTCAACCGCTTCCCCGGCTACGACCGGATCGAGGACGGCACGCGCATGACCTATGGCCTGGACTGGCGCTTCGAGCGTTCGCGCTGGCGCATCACCTCGCAGATTGGCCAGAGCATCCGCATGTCGGGCGATGACAACATCGCCCCCGACGGCACCGGCTTTACCGGCACGTTTTCGGACATCGTGGGCCGTACCGAACTGCGCTATCGCAACTTCGTACGCCTGATCCACCGCTTCCGCCTCGACAAGTCCAGCCTGGCGGTGCGCCGCAACGAGATCGACGCGGTGATCGGCAATTCCAAGACCTACATCGAAGTCGGCTACACCGACCTCAACCGCAACATCTACACCGTCGACCTGCCCGACGATTCCGAACTGGGCCGCGTGGAAGACCTTCGCGACCGGCAGGAGCTTCGCGCTGCGGGCCGCGTGGCCTTCGCCCGTCACTGGTCGGTATTCGGCTCGGCCGTCATCAACCTGACCGATGCCAGTGAGGATCCGGTTACGAGGTCGGACGGTTTTCAGCCGCTGCGCACCCGCTTCGGCGCTTCCTACGAGGACGACTGCCTGCGCGTCGGCTTCACCTGGCGGCGCGATTATATCTCGAACGGCGACGCACGCAGCGGCAACTCGTTCCTGATCAGCTTCAGCCTCAAGAACATTGGTCTGCATTGAGGGGCCTGCATTGAAGGACCCCGCATTCAACGGCCCTGCACGGACTGCCTGCCACGCCCGGCGTTGGCAGCGGTCCACAAAGCCGCTATCGGGTGAGCGCATTTTCCGATAAGCCCCGCCGCGACAGCTTGCGTTAAGCCGTTCTGCGGCAGGTTGGCGCATCCATGTCCGCACTCAGCAGGCGGACGACACATTTTTCCGCCTCGGGCGGAGCCACCCTTCGGGGGTGGCCGAATACGGGATTGAAATCACGGTGGTAGCAGTCAATCGCAACAGGTTCCTGAAGCGCACTCTGGCCGGCGTTGCCTCGCTCGCCGTCCTTGCGGGCGTGCTGGGCACGGGCGCTGCGAGCGCGCAGTCCGCCCCCCAGGGCGCGATCGTCATCCCCGACGACGTCAAGATCTTCGGCAACGACAACCCCAACGTGCGCAAGGCAACCGCAGTGGTGAACGGTGACGTCATCACTGGCACCGACGTCGACCAGCGCCTCGCGCTGATCCTCGCGGCCAACCAGAACGAGCTGAGCGAAGAAGACCAGAAGCGCCTGCGCCTCCAGGTCCTGCGCAACCTCATCGACGAAACGCTCCAGATCCAGGAAGCGGAGGCCAACGAGGTCGAGGTCGCCCAGGCCGAGATCGACCAGTCCTATGCCCGCGTCGCAGCCCAGAACTTCGACCAGGACACCTCGGCGATGGACGCCTACCTCAAGCGCATCGGCTCCTCGGCCGAATCGCTCAAGCGCCAGATCCGCGGCGAGATGTCCTGGCAGCGCCTGCTCCAGCGCAACATCGCCCCCTTCATCAACGTCTCCGAGGACGAGGTGAACGAGACGATCCAGCGCCTCGAAGCCTCCAAGGGCACCGAGGAATACCGCATCGGCGAGATCTACCTTGCCGCCCCCGCCGAAGCGCGCGAGCAGGTCTACAACAACGCCTCGCAGATCGTGCAGCAGATCCGCGAAGGCGGCAGCTTCGTCGCCTATGCGCGCCAGTACTCGCAGGCCTCGACCGCCGCGGTCGGCGGCGATCTTGGCTGGATTCGCCTCGCACAGCTTCCCACCGAGCTTGCCACGGTCGCGCGCGAGATGCAGCCCGGCCAGCTCGTTGGCCCGGTCGAGGTCCCCGGCGGCTTCGACATCCTGTACCTCATCGACAAGCGCCAGGTCCTGACCGCCGATCCGCGCGATGCGATCCTTTCGCTCAAGCAGATCTCGATCACCTTCCCCAAGGGCACGACCGAGGCCCAGGCCGGCCAGCGCGCCGAGGATTTCGCCAAGACGATCCAGAGCGCCAAGGGCTGCGGCAACGTCGAGGAAGTCGCCGCCACCATCGGCGCGCAGGTCGTCACCAACGACCAGGTCAAGGCGCGCGACCTGCCCGCCCAGATCCAGTCGGCGATCCTCCAGCTCTCGCCGGGTGAAAGCCTGCCCCCGTTCGGCTCGCTCGAAGACGGCGTGCGCATGCTCATGCTGTGCGGCCGCGACGATCCGCAGTCGAGCAGCGGCCCCAACTTCGATCAGCTCATGGCGCAGATGGAAGACGAACGCATCAACAAGCGCGCGCAGATGTACCTGCGCGACCTTCGTCGCGATGCCGTCATCGAGTACAACTGACGCAAGGCCGAAACGCTGAGCCGATGGACAGCCCCGCCCCCGCTCCGACCGTGACTCCGACTGGGACGAGGTCAAGCGCCGCGCCCGTCGCGGTCTCGCTCGGCGATCCGGCGGGGATCGCCCCCGAGCTGATCGCCGAAGCCTGGCTGCAGCGCCGCGCGGCGGGACTCTCGCCCTTCTTCGCGGTCGGCGGAGCCCTGACTCTGGGTATGGCCGCCGCCTCGCGCGGACATACCCTGCCCGTGCGCCAGATCGAGCGTCCGGCCCAGGCACTCGAGATCTTCGAGGAGGCATTGCCTGTCCTGGGCGAAGCCGACTGCGCGCCGCAGTTCGGCGCGCCCGACGAGGCGGGCGCGCGCCTTGCCCTTCATTCGCTGACCGAGGCAACCGACCTTGCGCGCACCGGCGCGGCAGGCGCGGTCGTGACGGGCCCGATTGCCAAGGCGCGGCTTGCGACCGTCGGTTTCGCCCATCCGGGGCAGACCGAGTTTCTGGCCGAAGCCTGCGCGCTGGGCCCCGACGATGCCGTGATGATGCTCGCCGGACCCAACTTGCGCACCGTGCCGCTGACCGTGCATGAACCGCTTGCCCGTGTTCCCGGACTGATCACGCCGGAACTCATCACCCACAAGGCCCGCATCGTTGCCCGCGCACTGGTGCGTGACTTTGGCCTTGTGGCCCCGCGTATCGCGATCACCGGCCTCAACCCGCACGCGGGCGAGGACGGGCGCATGGGCGAGGAGGAAATTCGCATCATCGCGCCCGCCATTGCCCAGCTGCAGGCCGAGGGGCTGGCCGTCACCGGTCCGCATCCGGCCGACGCGCTGTTCGCCGCGCACGAGCGTTCAGGCTACGACGTGGCCTTGTGCATGTACCACGACCAGGCGCTGATCCCGATCAAGACGCTCGACTTCGATGCGGGCGTCAATGTGACGCTCGGCCTTCCCATCATCCGCACTTCGCCCGACCACGGCACCGCCTTTGGCATCGCGGGCCGCAACATCGCGAGCCCCGGCGCCATGATCGCGGCGCTGCGCATGGCCGGCGAATGCGCCGCCCGCCGCGCTGCGGGCCTTCTTCCATGAGCGATCCCCTGCCATGAGCACGCTTCCCCCCCTGCGCGAGGTTATCGCCCGCCACGGCCTCTCCGCCTCGAAGGCGCTGGGCCAGAACTTCCTCTTCGACGAGCAGCTGCTCGACCGCATTGCCGCCATTCCCGGATCACTCGCGGGTGAGAAGGTGCTCGAGGTCGGCCCCGGTCCTGGCGGCCTCACCCGCGCGCTCCTGCGCGCAGGGGCCGAGGTTACCGCGATCGAGATGGACCGGCGCTGCCTCCCCGCCCTCGCCGAAGTGGAAGCCGCCTTTCCCGGCAAGCTCAAGGTGATCGAGGGCGATGCGATGAAGATCGCGCCCGCCACGCTCTTCGACGGGCCCTACCACATCGTCGCGAACCTGCCCTACAACGTGGGCACCGCGCTGTTCACGGGCTGGCTTTCAGGCGAGGAATGGCCGCCGCAGTGGCGCTCGCTCACGCTCATGTTCCAGGAAGAGGTCGCCCGGCGCATCGTCGCCGAGACGAACACCTCGGCTTACGGGCGCCTTGCCGTGCTTGCGCAATGGCGCGCGAAGGCAAAGCTCGCGCTCAAGGTCCACCGCAGCGCCTTCACCCCGCCGCCCAAGGTCATGTCCGCCATCGTGCACGTGGTACCCGGCGAAGCCCCCGAAGGCGTCTCGATGCGCCTGCTCGAGCGCGTGACAGAGGCCGCTTTCGGACAGCGCCGCAAGATGCTGCGCCAGAGCCTCAAGGGCGTGCCCGGCGCGCTCGCCGCGCTCGAGGAACTGGAGATCGACCCCCAGCGCCGCGCGGAAACGCTCTCGGTCGCCGAGTTCGTAGCGATTGCCCGCACACTTGGTCAGTCAAAAAGCGCGTAAGGCGTCGTTGGCACGCCCATCACGGGCGGCGCGCTCAGCCGCGAAATCGCGAGCAGCGTGCAGAGTAGCGCAAGGACCAGCAGCGCCCCATTGAGCACGCGGCCCGATGGCGGCCCCTCGTGGATGATCGTTCGCAGGATACCGCGAGGCCCCCGATAGCTGTCACCGCGATGGGCCATCGGCGGTGGCCCGGCGGGTAGCAACCGGCCCACTTGCAGCGCCGTAACGTCAATCGTCTCGCGAAACGCGATACCGCAGCGATCCGCCCCGCGCCAGCGCACCTGCCCATCAAGATGACGACCGGCCACCCTCAGCGAAACCGCCGTTCCGCGCGGTGGCGGCGTATCGAGGAGAACCAGCACGCCTCCCGATGCGGCATTCACCAGGGTCACGGGGCAGTCGCGATCACCGACCTCGAGAATGGCCTCCAGATCCAGATCGATCCGCTCTTCGCGACGCTGTTTGTGGAACGGCATGGCAGGACCCTTTTGCGTGACGCGCCAGCTGCGTCTGCCCATCAATCTACCAGAAAATGCTATCCTGCAGATTAAAAAACGGAAACCTGCGCAAGACCTGAACTATCGGATCATTCCAACCGGTACGAATTTCTGCACCCTGCGCCCGGTTCCAACCTCGGTTGTGTAGACATTGCCGCGGCTATCGACCGCGACGGAATGAAGCCAGAAGAACTGGCCCGGATAGCGCCCGACGCGTCCGAAATTCCCGATCACCTCGCCGCTCTCGCGCCCCAGGATCCAGACCTTCGCATTGGCCATATCGGCGACGTACATATAGGTCCCGTCAGGAGAGAAGGCGACGTCCGAGGCCGAGCGCAGCCCTCCGGTCCCCGGCGCGATGACGATGTCGCGGACGAACTCCAGCCCACCCGAGGCCTCCCCATCGCCCTGCGTTTCCCGGAAGACCTGGATGCGGTTGTTGCGCCGATCGCAGACGTAGATGAGCCCCTCCGGCCCCCGCTCCACGCAGTGCACGATGTCACCGAAGGAGCGCGAGGCAGGATCCGCGCCGCCATCGCCGGTGCTGGCGGCCTGGCTCTGGTCGAATGGCTGCGCGCGCGTTCCACCTCCGGGCCTGGCACCATACGCCCCCCAGAACCGCAGGAACGACAGGTCCTTCTCCCTCAACTGCACGATCCGCTTGTTGATATAGCCATCGGAGACCAGCACGCTGTCCCCGTCGGCGAAGACATCGGACGGATTGCCGAGATAGCGCGAACTCTCGTTACCTTCGCTTTTCCCGCGCTGGCCGAACTGGCGCAGAAACCGGCCATCGGCAGTGAACTGAAGGACGACGTGATCGTCCTTCCCATTCCCGCCGATCCAGACCGTGCCATCGCGCGCGGCAAAGAGGCCGTGGACATTGGCCGGCCACTGCGAAGTCCCCCCGATATCGGGAGCGTGGCTTTCCCCGCCCCAGGCGCGGCGCAGCGTGCCATCTGGCGCGAAGTTGATGACGTGGGGCGCGGGCCGGCAGCAGCTGAGCGTCGTGGGGGGATCGGCGGCCAGCCCCGCCTCGTGCACGTCAAGCGAATTGGGCCGCTGGACGATCCACACGCTGTCGTCGGGCCCGACCGAGAGCCCCGGGATCTGCCCCAGGATCGTGTCGGCCGGAAGTCGTGGCCAGCTCGCATCCGCCTTGAAACGCGGCATCGGGACGGCAGGAGCCAGGTGCTCGCTCTCGACCGCAACCAGCGCAGCCTCAGGATCGCCCTGCCCCGAAACCGCAGCGCCTGTGCAAAGCGCCACGCTGCCCAGCAGCACGCCAAGCGACAGACGAAGTGAGCGTCGTAGAGCCATGAAAGATCCTCCCGGCAGCAGCCCTTGGCGGGCCTTGCACACGGGAGGATACCTTTCAGGCGGCAGCGCGCCTAGCCCTGCCCTGCGAGCAGGACCAGACGGCCACAGAGATCAGGCCGCGAGGACCAGCGACTTCTTCTTGAGGCGCCAGGCGTGCAGCAGGGGCTCGGTGTACCCGCTCGGCTGCTCGACTCCCTTGAAGACAAGGTCGCACGCCGCCTGGAAGGCAAGACTGCGCTCCCAGTTTCCGTCCATCGGCTCGTAGAGAGGATCGCCTGCGTTCTGCGCATCGACCTTGGCCGCCATACGCTGCAGCGAATCCAGGACCTGTTCGCGGGTACAGACCCCGTGCAGCAGCCAATTGGCCATGTGCTGGCTGGAAATGCGCAAGGTCGCGCGGTCTTCCATCAGGCCCACGTCGTTGATGTCGGGAACCTTGGAGCAGCCGACACCCTGGTCGATCCAGCGCACGACATAGCCCAGCAGCCCTTGCGCGTTGTTGTCCAGCTCCTCGCGGATCTCCTCGGGCGACCAGTTGGCCCCGTTGGCGAGCGGGATCTGGAGCAACTGGTCGAGCCCCGGGATCGCCTCCTGCGCAATTTCCTCGCGCAGGCCGAAGACGTCGACCTGGTGGTAATGCATGGCGTGGAGCGTCGCGGCCGTGGGCGAAGGAACCCAGGCGGTGTTGGCGCCGGTGCGCGGGTGGCCGATCTTCTGCGCGAGCATGTCGTGCATCCTGTCGGGCGCCGCCCACATGCCCTTGCCGATCTGCGCGATGCCGGACAGGCCGTGCTTGAGGCCGATCGCGACGTTGCGCGTCTCGTAGGCGGCAATCCAGGTCGAGCCCTTGATGTCGGCCTTGCGGATCATCGGCCCTGCCCGCATCGAGGTGTGGATCTCGTCGCCGGTGCGGTCAAGGAAGCCGGTGTTGATGAAGACGACACGCTCCTTCACCGCCGCGATGCAGGCGGCCAGGTTCGCCGAGGTGCGGCGCTCCTCATCCATGACGCCAACCTTGATGGTGTGACGATCAAGACCGAGAAGATCCTCAACCGCGTTGAACAGATCGTCGGTGAAGGCGCATTCCTCGGGCCCATGCATCTTGGGCTTCACGATGTAGATGGAGCCCTGGCGGCTGTTGCCGTACCGCGTCAGCCCCTTCACGTCCTGCGTCGAGATGGCGCTGGTGACGACGGCATCGAGAATACCCTCGGGGATCTCACCGCCATCGGGCAGCAGGACCGCCGGGTTGGTCATCAGGTGGCCGACATTGCGGACGAATAGCAGCGAGCGGCCGGGAAGCGCGGTGCGTTCACCTTCGCGCGTCACCATCTGCGTGTCGGGCGCGAGCGTGCGGGTCTGCGTCTTTCCGCCCTTCTCGAAAGTGTCGGACAGATCGCCGCGGATGACGCCCAGCCAGTTCGCATAGGCCGCGATCTTGTCCTCGGCATCGACCGCGGCAACCGAATCCTCCAGATCGACGATCGTCGTGAGTGCGGCTTCGAGCACGATATCGGACAGGCCCATACGATCCCCCTGCCCAACCGGGCTCTGGGGATCGAAGACAAGCTCGATGGTGAGGCCGTTGTTGGTGAAGACCAGGCCCTTTTCCGTCTCGCCCAGGTACTGGGTCTCGTCGGCAAGTTCGCGCTCCGCGACATCGCTGAGGTCGGCCCAGGAGCCGTGTGCCAGCGGGATCGCGCGGTCCAGGAAATCACGTCCGGCCGCGATGACAGCACTCCCGCGCTGCGGATCGTAGCCGGGCCCCTGCGCGGGCGGCGCGTCGAGCGCATCGGTGCCATAGAAGGCATCGTAAAGGCTGCCGCGGCGCGCATTGGCCGCGTTGAGGAGGAAGCGCGCGTTGAGAACGGGCACGACGAGCTGCGGCCCGGCCATCGTCGCGATCTCGGGATCAACGTTCTTCGTGGCGATGGTGAAGTCCCCCGGCTCGGGGACGAGGTAGCCGATCTCGCGCAGGAAGGCCTCGTAGGCCTGCGCGTCAAGCGGCTGGCCAGCGCGCTCGCCGTGCCAGGCATCGATGCGCGCCTGCAGATCCTCGCGCGTTTGCAGAAGCGCGCGGTTACGCGGCGCGTATTCGCCCACAAGTGCGGCAAAGCCACTCCAGAACGCATCCGCGTCCTGGCCGATCGGGGGCAGAACCTCGTTCTCGATGAACTGCGCGAGAGCTGCATCGACGCGAAGGCCGCAGCGTTCGATCCTCTTGGTCATAAATCCTCACACCATGATGCGCGCGAGCTCCAACCGAGTCGGGCGCACTTCAGACAGTACCATGTATGTCCTGGGGAGGATTGAGCGCCCTATGCCGCAAATTCGCGCGATGCGCAAGTCTCGGCAAGGCGCAAGGCCCGCACGTTCCATCGGAAACGGTGTAGCCTCGTATTACACCAGGCGTCGGCATGCCTTACAAGTAAGGAGCTGTTAGTGATCGAGTCCCCCGGGATCGCGGTACTGGCACGCCCCTTGCTTGACAGGAGGAGCGCCAAGAGGATGGAAATGCTTCGAAAAGTCGCCCGCCTGTTCGTAATCAAGACCCATTGGGAAGCGTACATGATCATCTACGCTCTGGCGACGGGCGCCGTGCAGCGTGGACAGGCCTATCTCGTGCAGTTTCCCGGGACCGGGGGCAAGCTCCTCTTCCTCGCCTGCACGGGCGCGGTCTTCATGGCCGGCGCCAAGATCCTCGACTGCATCAAGTATGAGAAGGCCGCGTTTCTCGCCCGGCCTAGGCACGGCACGCCCAATGTCGCGACCATCCGCCACAGCGCGCCGCAGGACGATGCCCTTACCGCCGGACGCGAAGCGGCCTGACGCCGCGCCGCGGCGCGGTATCGCAAACCATCTCGAAATGTCGGAAACGGTGGGGTGATTCTGTTGCCAGGCTCACCCCGGGCCCCTGGAATCCGCTTCTGTTGCCCGGTGGGTCCAACCGCGCTTTAGCTTTGTAACTTCAGGGCGTTAGCCCCTAGAATTACGCGGCGAGAGCGAGTGCTTCGTTGTCGTTGGCACTTATGAGTTTTGAGCCTTTAACGGGTTACTCAGCCCGGACGAAAACACCGCTTTTCAACACACGTCGATCCTAGTTCGGCCCCGTCAACACCCCTGCGACAACAGGGTTGTCCCGCCCTTCCAAGGAAGCTGCGGGACGGGTGATGGTGGAGCCGCCGGGTACCGCCCCCGGGTCCGCTGTGCCTATTGCACGGTACACTTTATCGTCATAGTCGACCGAAGCCGACAGGTGCCCATATAGGGCGTTTTATCGGAATGTGAAGGGCGTGCGTCACGCCGCCGGAGGGGCTTTCCCCGACTTGCGCAGTTCCTCGAGAATCTCGCGCAGCGTGTCGAGCTGGGGATCGGTGGGAACCGCGGGTGCCTCAGCGGTGACCTCGGCCTCCTTCTTCTTGGATTCCATTTCGTCGATCACCTTGTTGATCGTGCGCACCAGCATGAAGAGCACGGCAGCGATAATCAGGAAATTGATGATCTGCGTAATGAACACGCCATACCCGATCATCGCGACGCCCGCCGCCTTGAGCGCGGTGTAGTCGGTAAGCGAGCCGGTATAATCTGCCGGGATCTCGCCCAGCAGGATGAAGTATTTGGAGAAGTCGAGATCGCCCATCAGGGCGCCGATGACCGGCATGATGACGTTCTCGGTGAGCGAGGTCACGATCTTGCCGAACGCGGCGCCGATCATCACGCCAACCGCCAAGTCGAGCACGTTTCCGCGCGAAATGAACTTCTTGAATTCTTCGAAGACTGTCATGCCTTTGCCCCATGGTGAACACGATGGCGGGACTATGCACAGGCAGCCCCGGCACACAAAGGTTTGTTGACGCTTGCGAACGCATAACGGTGTGTTTTGTTGCCCACAGCATGACCCGCTGCGGTTGAACCGTCATCCCCGAACGCTATCTAGGCTATATCGTGGAGAGTTTTCGCCTTCCCGCGCGAGGACTTCAAGTGGAGGACATACCCCAATGACCCTGTCGAACGCGGCCCGCAAGGGACGTATCCTGCTCGTCGGCCTCGCGGCGCTCTCGCTTGCGGCCTGCGGCTTCAACTCGGTGCCCACCAAGCAGGAAGCGGCCAAGGCCAAGTGGGCGGACGTCGAAGCCAACTTCCAGCGCCGCGCGAACCTTGTCCCCAACCTCGCCGCCGTCGCCAAGGGCGCGGCCGAGCAGGAGAAGGAAATCCTCACCGGCGTCACCGAGGCCCGCGCCAAGGCGACCTCGATCCAGATCACTGGCGATGACCTGGGCGATCCGGCCAAGATGGAGCAGTTCTCGCAGGCGCAGAGCCAGCTCTCGGCAGGTCTGGGCCGCCTGATGGCCAGCTTCGAGGCCTATCCCAACATCACGTCGAACGAGAATTACCGCATGCTGCAAAGCCAGCTGGAAGGTACCGAGAACCGCATCGCGGTCTCGATCCGCGACTACAACGCGGCCGTCCAGGACTACAACACCGAGGTGCGCACCTTCCCCTCGATGATCGGCGCGCAGCTGCGCGGTGCGGATCCGCTGGTCCCCTACAAGGCGACCACGCCCAACGCGGACGTAGCCCCTTCCCTCGAAGGCAAGCTCTGATCCGGTGACCCGTCTCCGGCAGGTTTTCGCCGCTCTCGCGCTGGCCCTGTGCTCCCTGCTTTTCGTGCAAGGGGCACAGGCCGCGCCGCAGTTTCCCAAGCTGACGGGCCGCGTGGTCGACCAAGCCGGGATCATTCCCGACGCCGAGGAAGCCCGCCTGACCCAGAAGCTTGCCGCGCTGGAAAAGCAGTCCGGCCGCCAGTTGGTCGTTGCCACGATCCCCGATCTGCAGGGCTACGACATTTCCGACTACGGCTACCAGCTGGGCCGTGCCTGGGGGATCGGCCAGAAGGAGACGAACAACGGCGCGCTCCTCATCGTCGCGCCCAACGCGCGCAAGGTCCGGATCGAGGTCGGCTATGGCTTGGAGCCGATCCTGACCGACGGCATGAGCCGCCTCATCATCGATGAGAACATCCTGCCCGCCTTCAAGAAGGGCGACTATCCCGGCGGCATCGCGGCAGGCACAGCCGCCATTGCCAAGCTCATCATGCTCCCGCCCGAAGAGGCCCGTAAATTGGCCGAGCAGGCCGACCAGCAGGCGCGCGAGGGCGGCAGCGGCATCTCGGCCGGCACCGTATTCTTCATCCTTCTCGTTCTCTTCTTCGTCGTCGCCCCCATGGTCAACGAGGCCCGGGGCGGGCGCGGACGGCGCCGTTCGAGTGGTCCCGGTTTCATCTGGATCCCCGGCGGAGGCTGGGGCGATGATGACGACCACTGGGGCGGCGGAGGCGGCTTCGGCGGCGGAGGCGGCTTTGGCGGCGGCGGATTTTCCGGTGGCGGCGGCAGCTTCGGCGGTGGCGGCGCGAGCGGCAGCTGGTAGGAGAGACGAGAATGAAACCTGCTCCCACCTATCTTACCGAGGCCGATCACGCGCAGATCAGCGCGGCGGTTGCGAAGGCCGAACTGCAGAGCGCGGGCGAGATCGTCACGATCCTCGCGGACCGTTCGGACGGCTACACCGATGTCGCGCTGACGTGGTGCGCGGGCGTGGCGCTGCTGGCCCTCGCCGCGCTCAGCCTTTTCCCCGAGTTCTACATGGGGCTTTACGACTGGGCGCTGGCCGACTGGGGCCACGAATGGACACCGCGCGCGATCGTGGGTCTGGCCGCAGGCTTTGCCACACTCAAGTTCGCGGGCGCCTACCTGCTGCAGCTGTGGACGCCGCTCAAGTTCGCCGTGATCCCGGGCCCTGTGAAGACCGCCCGCGTCCACGAGCGCGCGGTGCGCGCTTTCCGCATCGGCGCCGAGCAGCGCACCATGGGGCGTACCGGCGTCCTCATCTACCTCTCCATGCGTGAACACCGCGCCGAGATCCTCGCCGATCAGGCCATCGCCACCAAGGTGGACCCCGAGGTCTGGGGCGATGCCATGCAGGCGATGCTGGGCCACGTGCGCGAAGGACGCGTCGCAGACGGCATGTGTGCGGCTGTTCTCAAGGTGGGCGCCATCGTCGCGCCCCACTTCCCGCGCGCGGACGATGACATCAACGAACTTCCCGACAGGCTGATCGAAGTATGACCCTTCCCCCCGACGCCGATGCTCCCGAGGAAATCCGCTGGGAGGGACGTTTCATCACCGCCAAGACCCGGGGGCGCTGGGAGTTCGTCGGCCGCGCCCGCGGCATCAAGGCTGCGGTGATCCTCGCCATCGACGAAGAGGACAACGTGATCCTTGTCGACCAGTACCGCGTACCGCTCCAGCGCCGGTGCCTCGAACTTCCCGCAGGCCTTGTCGGCGATGAAAGCGACATGGCGGACGAGGACCCGGCCAATGCCGCCATCCGCGAGCTGGAGGAAGAGACCGGCTACCGCGCCGGGACCATGGAGAACATGGGTGAGTTCTTCTCCTCGCCGGGCATGGTGAGCGAGAGCTTCACGCTCTTTCGCGCCCGCGATCTCGTCAAGGTCGGCGAGGGCGGCGGAGTGGACGATGAAAACATCGTGGTGCACCGCGTGCCGCTGTCCCGGATCGGCGAGGTCATCGCGGACTTTCGCGCGAAGGACTATGCGATGGACGTGAAGATGCTCGCGCTGCTCGGCCCCGCGCTCCTGCGCTGACACGCCAGCCATGCGCACCCGGCCAGGCATCTGCCAGCGCAAGAAGCGCTTTGCGAATGAGGAAGAGGCCCTGCGCGTCGCCGAAAAGGCACCCTTCCCTTTGCGCCCTTATCGCTGCGAACTGTGCGGGGACGTTCATCTGACCGGGCGGACAAAGGGCATGAAGCTACCCGCCTTCGAGTTGGCCCGGCGGCGTGCTGCGAAGGCGGCCCGCGAGAATGCCGCGCGCTAGAGCGTCGTCAGGATCGCGCCGAAGTCCTTGCCCCCGCCGCCACTTTCGACAAACGCCTCGTAGATCGCCTTGGCGTGTCCGCCCAGAGGAACCTTCGCCCCCGCCCCTTCGGCTCCTGCCATCGCCAGCTTCAGGTCCTTGAGCATGAGCGCGGCGGCGAAACCGCCCGCATAATCGTTGTCGGCCGGGCTCGCCGCCCCCACCCCCGCCATCGGCGTGTAGTCGTTGAGCGACCAGCAATAGCCGGTCGATTTCGACGAGATATCGTAAAAGGTCTGCGGGTCGAGCCCGGCCTTCTCGGCCAGCTTGAGCGCCTCGCAGGTGCCGATCATGTGCACCGCCAGCAGCATGTTGTTGCACATCTTGGCGATCTGTCCGGCGCCACTTTCGCCCGCACGGATCACGGCCTTGGCCATGGGTTCAAGGACCGGCTCGGCGCGCGCAAAGGCCTCGTCCGAGCCGCCAACCATGAAGGTCAGCGTCCCTGCGCTTGCAGCCGCGATCCCGCCCGAAACGGGCGCATCGACCATCGGGTAACCCGCCTCCCGCGCCAGCAGGGTGACCTCGCGCGCGGTTTCCAGATCAATGGTCGAGCAGTCGATCAGCACCGCGCCTTTCGGTGCCACGCCGAGCACCTCCTGCGTGAGCACCGCCTTCACGATGGCGCCGTTGGGGAGCATCGAGAGGACCGCTTCGGCCCCCGCGACAGCCTCTTCCACGCTCGCGCACGGCGTGCAGCCCTGCTCGGCGGCGCGGGCCAGTGCCTCGGTCGAGAGGTCGAAGGCACGGACCGCGTGGCCCGCCTTGACCAGGTTCGCGGCCATGCCGCCGCCCATGTTGCCTAGTCCGATGAAGGCGATGTTCATTGCACAACTCTCCCGTCTTCGGGGGCGACGTCTTCGCCGTCCCCCGGTGATCTTCCCAAGTTATCCGGCGCGGTAGCCCGCGGTTACTTGCCCTTCCAGACGCCCGGACGCTTCTCGACGAAGGCCGCCATGCCCTCGGTCTTGTCCTCGGTGCCCGCGACGACCTGGAAGATGCGGCGCTCCATCAGGAGCCCGGCATCGAGCGTGGTTTCAAAGGCGACGTTCACCGCTTCCTTGTTCGCCTTGACCGCGAGCGGGGGCAGCGAAGCGATCTTCTCGGCGGCCTTCATCGCCTCGTCGAGGAGCTGGTCGGCGGGCACGATGCGGGCGACGAGGCCCGCGCGCTCGGCTTCCTGGGCATCCATCATGCGACCCGTCAGGCACAGGTCCATGGCCTTGGACTTGCCCACCGCGCGGGCAAGGCGCTGCGAGCCGCCCATGCCCGGAATGACGCCGAGCGTGATCTCGGGCTGGCCGAACTTCGCGTTCTCCGAGGCGATGATGAAGTCGGCCATCATCGCGACCTCGCAGCCACCGCCCAGCGCAAAGCCGTTGACGGCCGCGATCCAGGGCTTTCGGGTGGCCTTGACGACCTTGCTCGTCCACTCGGAGAAGAAGTCCTCCGAAAAGAATTCCGCGCCCGACTTGGTTGCCATCTCCTTGATGTCCGCGCCTGCGGCAAAGGCCTTTTCGCCAGCCCCCGTCACCACAGCGCAGCCCTGCGTGGGGTCGGCCTCGAACGCGGCCATGGCAGCCACCATCTCGGTCATCACGGTCGAATTGAGCGCGTTCAGAGCCTTGGGACGGTTAAGCGTGATCAGCGTTACGGCGCCCCGGGTCTCGACCAGGAGGGTTTCGTAGGTGGGCTCGGTCATAGGGGATTCCATTCCTCGGTTGGGGCAAGCGGCGCGAAGATGGCCGCGATGGCCGCATCTGTCACGCCCTCGGGCGTCGCCGGGTTCCAGGCCGGCGCATTGTCCTTGTCGACGATGACCGCGCGCACGCCCTCGGCAAAATCGGGCAGGACCAGCACGCGTGCCGCGATCCGGTATTCCATCGCCATTTCCTCGGCGAAGCTCTCCAGCGTGAGGGACTGGGCCAGTTCGTGCAGCGCGACCTTGCAGGCCTGCGGGCTCTTGGTGCGCAGCGTGGCCAGTTCCTTCGCAGCCCATTCGCTGTCGTCGGCTTCGAGCGAGGCGAAGATTTCTTCCAGCGTATCGAAGGCGAAGTGCCGCGCGATCCGCGCTTCATTGGCCGCAACCCTGGCTTCTGGCGGGACCTCGGCCAGGTCTGAGAGCACGGTCTCGATCCCCTCCCCCTCGCCGATCCGGCGCTTGGCCTCATCCTGCGCCGCAACGGGCAGATAATGCGTGGCAAGACCGGTGTGGAGGCACTCCGCCCCGTCAAACCGCGCGCCGGTCAGCGCCAGGAAATGGCCGATCCGCCCCGGCAGGCGCGAGAGGTACCAGCCCCCGCCCACATCCGGGAACAGACCGATGCCGGTTTCGGGCATGGCAAAGCGCGTATTCTCGGTCGCCACGCGGTAGGTCGCGGGCTGTGCGATACCCACGCCCCCGCCCATCGTGATCCCGTCCATGAAGGCCACGACCGGCTTGGCGTACGTGAACAGCAGGTGGTTGAGACGGTATTCGTGCAGGAAGAAGCGGCGGCCCGAAATGCCGCCGTCCTCCAGCGCCGAGCGGCGCAGGAGGTTGATGTCGCCCCCCGCACAGAAACCCCGTCCTTGCGCGTGCTCGATAATGACAACGCCCACGCTGTCGTCCTCGGCAAAAGCCTGGAGGGCCTCGATCATCGCCTCGCACATGGCCGTTGTCAGGGCGTGGATCGCCTTGGGACGGTTGAGCGATATAATGGCGGCAACACCCTCGCGCCGGGTCAGCACTTCATCAGTCATTTCATCACCCTAACGCCTAGTTCAGGAGGTCGCGACCGATAATCATGCGCATGACCTCGTTCGAGCCCTCGAGGATGCGATGAACCCGCAGATCCCGCCAGAACCGCTCGATCGGGTAGTCGCGCAAGTAGCCGTAGCCGCCGAAAAGCTGGAGCGCGCGGTCGACCACCGAGGAGCCGGTGTCGGTCGCCATCATCTTGGCCATGGCGGCAAAGCGGGTCTTGTCAGGCGCCCCGGTCGTAACCTTGGCCGCCGCCAGATAAAGAAGCGCGCGCGCGGCCTCGAGTTCGGTTGCCATCTCGGCAAGCTGGAACTGCGTGTTCTGGAACGCGGCGAGCGGCTGGTCGAACTGCTTGCGGTCCTTCACGTAGGCAATCGCCTCATCGAGACAGCGCTGCGCACCGCCAAGCGAACAGGCCCCGATGTTGAGACGCCCACCGTCGAGTCCGGCCATCGCGAACTTGAAGCCGTCGCCTTCCGCGCCCACGCGGTTGGCCGCGGGGACCCGGCAGTCCTCGAGGATCACCTGGGCGGTGGGCGAGGCGTTCCAGCCCAGCTTCTTCTCGGGCGCGCCGAAGGAGAGGCCCTCCATGCCTTTTTCCAGGAGGAAGCAGGAAATCCCGCGCGTCTTGTGCTCCCCCGTGCGCGCCATGACGAGGTAGATATCGTTCACCCCGCCGCCCGAAATGAACTGCTTGGTGCCATTGAGAACGTAATCGTCACCCTCACGCCGCGCGGTGGTCTTGAGCGCGGCCGCGTCCGAGCCCGAGGAGGGTTCGGTGAGGCAATACGACGCAATCGTCTCCATCGCGACGAGGCCGGGAAGATAGCGCTCCTTCAGCGCGGCATCGCCAAAGCTGTCGAGCATCCAGGTCGCCATGTTGTGGATGGAGATATAGGCGCTCGTCGCCGGGCACCCATAGGCCATCGCCTCCATGATGAGCGCGGCCTCCAGCCGGCCAAGCCCGATGCCCCCGCCTTCTTCCGAGACATAGATCGCCCCGAAGCCGAGTTCACCCGCCGCCTTCCAGACATCGACGGGGTAATGGGCGCTCTCATCCCATTCGGCCGCGAACGGGGTGATCTTCTCGGCGGTGAACTTCGCGGCCATGTCGCGGATCGCGACCTGGTCCTCGCTGAAGGCAAAGGGATCGGTCATCTTCGTTCAGGGCTCTCTCATCGAATTGCGGCCTCTTACGGGCACTTGGTGTAGGTCAGCGGCTCGGGCGCGGCGTCCGCGCCCTTGTCGGTGCGCACGAGGGTGGCGCCCCCGTCGGGCGAACGCAAGGTGACATCGAGGTCCCAGGTCTGCCCCTCCCCTTCGAAGGCAAAGGCACCTGTCACCGCGTTCTCGGCAATGGACTCGATCTCGCCCAGATCCGCCATCGATTCGTAGAATTCAAGATCCTTCGCACCGACCGTCATCAGCCCCTTGGCCGCGGCTGGATCGCCCGTGCAATCGAGCTTCACCAGCCCCCAGCGTCCACGCAACATCGGCGGGATCGAGGTGGTGTCGGCGAGGTCGGTTGCCGAGGCCGTGGGTTCGGGCAACGCTGGTTCGGTCATCCCGCCCGCCCCGGCCGCCGCAATTTCGCTGGCGGCTCCCTGCGGTTCGGGTTCGGAGGAGCAGGCCGCAAGCAGCGCGGCGAGAGGAAAGGCGAGAACGAGGCCGCGAGGTATCATGGAGCACTCCTGCAAGGCTGGATCGGCCGGCGCGGCCGACGAGAAGACATGCGACAAGAACCCCCGTTCCCCCGTTCGTGTTCCTTCTTGCTGCGCGGGCAGCGACTTTCCAAGTTCAGGCCTCAGGCCATCGTCGGGATGATGAAGGCGCTGTCCCCTGCCCCGCCGCCATCGGGCCAGCGCTGGGTGACGAGCTTGGTCTTCGTCCAGAACCGCAGCCCTTCCATCCCGTACTGGTTGTGATCGCCAAAGGCCGAGCGCTTCCAGCCCCCGAAGCTGTGGTAGGAGACCGGCACCGGGATAGGCACGTTGATGCCGACCATGCCCACCTCGACACGGGCGGCAAATTCGCGCGCGGCATGACCGTTGCGCGTGAAGATGGCCACACCGTTGCCGTACTGGTGACGCGAGGGAAGCGCGAGCGCCTCCTCGAAGCTCTCCGCCCGCACGATCTGGAGCACCGGCCCGAAGATCTCCTCCTTGTAGGCCGACATCTCCGGCGTCACCCGGTCGAACAGCGTAGGACCGAGGAAATAGCCCGCCTCAAAGCCCTGGAGCGTGAAGCCGCGTCCGTCCGTGACCAGCTCGGCCCCTTCCTTGACGCCGGTTGCAATCCAGTCCTCGATCCGCGCCTTGTGCTGCGCGGTGACGACAGGGCCGTACTGCGCCTCGGGATCGGTCGAGATACCGACCTTCAGCCCTTCAATGGCGCGAACGAGCCGGGCGCGCAGAGCCTCGGCGGTATCCTCGCCCACGGGCACGACGACAGGGAGCGCCATGCAGCGTTCGCCCGCCGAACCGAAGGCCGCGCCGACAAGGTCCTCGACGGTGCGATCCAGGTCGGCATCGGGCATGACAATGGCGTGGTTCTTCGCCCCGCCCATCGCCTGGACGCGCTTTCCGGCCGCGCTCCCGCGGCTGTAGACATAGTGCGCGATGTCCGAGGACCCGACGAAGCTGACCGCCGCGATATCAGGGTGATCGAGGATCGCATCGACCATGACCTTGTCGCCGTGGACGACCTGCAGCACGCCTTCGGGCGCGCCCGCCTCGCGGAACAGTTCGCACAGGCGGTTGGGCACGGACGGGTCGCGCTCGGAGGGCTTGAGGATGAAGGTATTGCCGCAGGCGACGGCGGGCGCGAACATCCACATCGGGATCATCGCGGGAAAGTTGAACGGAGTGATCCCCGCGCCCACGCCGAGCGGCTGGCGCATCGAATAGACATCGATGCCCGGCCCTGCGCCAAGGCTGTAGTCACCCTTCAACGCCTGTGGGATGCCGCAGCAGAATTCGACCACCTCAAGCCCGCGCTGGATATCGCCCTTGGCATCCTCGACCACCTTGCCGTGCTCGCTGGAGAGGAGCTCGGCCAGCTCCTGCATGTTCGCCTCGATCAGCTGCTTGAAGGCGAACAGCACGCGCGCCCGCTTTTGCGGGTTGAGCGCGGCCCAGGCGGGCTGGGCTTCCTTCGCGGCCGCGACGGCGCGGTCCAGGACGGCATCCTCTCCCAGGACGACTTCGGCCTGAACCACGCCGCGGTTGGGATCGTACACTGGTGCAGTCCGGGGCGCTCCGAAGCCGCCGCCCGCACCGCCTGCGATCCTGTGTTCGATCCGTCGCATCCTCTCTCCTCTCATCGTCGCCATGGGTAGCGCCCAAAGGCGCTCCCACATGCGCTGTGCCGCATCTTTTCAAGTTTGGCTGCAACCGGGATAAGACCCGCCGAATTTGCAGGCAAGGTGCAGTTTTGTAATACTGTACTGCAAATTTGCAGTCACAATCATACCCGCGAACGCAAGGTGCCCCATGCCCATTTCCGACGCCGACTGGAGCGACTTCCAGGCCTTCCTTGCCATCGCCCGCAGCGGCCAGCTGGCCCGTGCGGCCCGGCGCCTCGGCGTCAACCCGACCACGATGGGCCGCCGCCTGCGCCGTCTTGAAGCGGCGCTGGGCACTACTCTCTTCGAGCAGACACGCACCGGGCAGGTCCTCACCGAAGCGGGCGAGGCGCTGCTCGCCGCGGTCGAGCAGATGGACCGCGCCGCAGCCGGTATCACGGGTTCGGGCGAAGGCGAGGACGGGCTGACCGGCACCTTGCGGATCGGAACGCCGGAAGGCTTCGCCACCGATTTTCTCAGCCCCCGCCTTGCGCAGTTCCAGTCACGTCACCCCGGCCTTGCGATCGACCTTGTCTCCGCGCCCGGCGAGGCGCTCAGTCCCGGGCGGCGCGAGGCCGATGTCGCCATTGTCCTCGCCCGGCCGCGCAAGGGCCCGCTCGTCGCGCACAAGCTCGCCGACTATGCGCTCGGCCTCTACGCTTCGGCGGATTACCTTGCCGCGCACGGCGTTCCCCGGGCGCCCGCCGACCTCCTCGAAGGGCACCGCCTCGTGGGGTACATTCCCGACCGGCTCCACGCGCCCGAATTGCGCTATCTCGACGAGATCCACCCCGCCCTGAAAGCCAGCCTGCGCGCGCCCAGCATCACCGCGCAGCACAGCCTCATTGCCAACGGGGCCGGTGTCGGGGTGCTCCCCGCCTTCATGGCCCACACCGATCCCCGCCTCGTCCCGGTGCTGTCCGAGGTTCGGTTAGAGCGCGCCTTCTGGTTCGTCACACACGAGGATATCCGCCGTTTGCCGCGCATCCGCGCCTTCCGGCAATGGCTTGACGAAACGGTCCGTGCGGGCGAGGAGGTCCTCATGCCGCGAGGCGCACGCGCCGCGCCCGAAAACGCACGTAAAAAGGAACTTCCATCTTGACGACAACCACGATCGATCCGGCCGAATTCCGCAAGGTCCTCGGCAGCTACCCGACGGGTGTGTGCGTCATCACCGCGCTGGACGGCGAGAAGCCGGCCGGCATGGTCGTCGGCTCGTTCACCTCGGTCTCGCTCGATCCGCCGCTTGTCGGCTTCTTCCCGGACAAGTCCTCCTCGTCCTGGCCGCTGATCGAGAAGCACGGCCACTTCTGCGTCAACGTCATGGGCTCGGACCAGCAGGACGTGTGCCGCTCGGTCGCGGCCAAGGGCGCCGAGAAGTTCGTCGGTGTCGACTACGTCCTCTCGGACAACAAGCTGCCGGTCATCGCCAACTCGATCGCCAGCATCGAGTGCGAGCTCTACTCGGTCACCGAGGCGGGCGACCACTGGTTCGTACTGGGCCAGGTGCTGAAGATGGAGACCGTGCGCAACGAGGATCCCATGCTCTTCCACCGCGGCCGTTACGGCGGTTTTGCCGAGCGCATGTAAGCGCTGCCTACAACGCGGAACCGAAAAGGCCGCGCCCCCCGGATGGGTGGCGCGGCCTTTTTCATGGGGCCTGCCGGTCCGCCTCAGGTGCCGGGCGTCGGTGCCGGATCGGTCTTGGGCAGACGGTGCGTCTTGTGCCGCTTGAGCCCGATCAGCGGGCGCAGCGGCCCGACCTCGCGCCCGACGAGGTAGAACAGCCAGGACCCTATCGCGACCGAGCCGCACAGGATCGCGAACTCAGGGAGCGCGGTCAGCCCCCAGTCGCGGATCGGGTACATGACCAGGACCATGATCGTCTGGTGCGCGATGTAGACCGGAAACACCGCCTCGGACAGCGTCTGGCGCCAGGGGTGGTTGAAGTTCCAGAAGCGGTCCGCAATCCCGAACAGGGCGATGACCGCCGCCCAGCTCTCCACCGACTTGGCCAGGATCAGCGCGTGGCGCCATTCCTGGGGCGTCGCGATCCGGCCCGGGTAGAGCCAGGAATCACCCGCGACCCAGAAGAACCCGGCCATCGCGAGTACCGCCGCGATCGGCCACTGCCGGGCAATCGAGGCCCGCAGCGCGGACGAGCCGCGCAGGAGGAAGCCGAACAGGAACATGCCCCCATAATGGAGGTGTGCCGCACGGTCATTCAGCAAGTTGTGCATGTCGGTCCAGCCATAGGGCACGTAATTGCGCACCAGGTAGACCAGCAGAATGCCCGCCGGGATCAGCAGCGGCCCGGCAAACAGCCGCTCGAAACCAAGGCGCAGCGCCGCCTGCCAAGACGCGGGCAGCACCAGCATGATCCCGCACATCGCCAGCGTGTAGGCCAGCAGGTGGATCACGAACCACAGGTGCATGATGCGCGGCACGTATTCGTAGCGGATCTTCTGGAAGCTGAAGGCGTCGTGCAGGAAATAGTAGAGGTAGTCGTGCTCGTATCCGCTGTTGACGAGGCCCATGTAAGGCTGGGGCGGCACCACCACGATCAGCCCGAAGGCGAGCGGAATGCCCAAGCGCTTGATCCGGCTCCAGCCGAACTGCGACACCTGCCCCTTGTCGCGCACCAGCAGCGCCGCACTGGCATAGCCCGAGATCGCGAAGAGAAGCGCGAGGCGCCAGGCGCTCATGCCCAGAAGCGGGATCTCGGCCCACCACACCACGCCGCGCGTGGGCGTCTGGTAGCCCCAGGCGGTGAAGGAATAGCCCACGTGGTAGAAGATCAGGAGGATGAACGCACCGATGCGCAGCCAGTCCATTCCGTAGTGACGCTGTGAAGGGGCGGGAGTCATCGAGGTACCATCTCAGAGCCGCTCGGGCGGCAGGAAGGTTGGTCCTTTAGGCGGGTTCATCAGGCGGCGCAATTGCCGCATCCCCGCGCGGGAGGCCGCCGGCGGAGGAACGAACCTCTCCGTTTCGGATCGAACACCCTTGGCCAGCGCTGTCAGGACCGGGCACCAGTGTCTGCATGGCCAAGTCCGCCCCCACTTCTGCCACGCCGCCATCCGAAACCGGAGACACGGGCGAGGCCGCCGCGCCCACACATCTCACCGTGGCGGAACTGGCCGGTCTCGCGGGCGTCTCGGCCCAGACCATCCGGCGCTTCTTCAAGGACCCAACCTTGCTGGGCACGCGCATGCGCACACGTGTCGCGGCCGTGCTGGGCGAAATCGGGCTCGCAACTCCGCAGCTGGAAGAGAGAGCCGCCCAGGCACCTGAGCCAGAGCCAGAGCCGGAGCCAGAGCCGGAGCCGGAGACGGAGACGGAGACGGAGACGGAGACGGAGACGGAGACGGAGACGGAGACGGAGACGGAGACGGAGACGGAGCCAGCCGAAGCGCCGCCGGACGTGGCGGTCAAGGACGATGACCCGCATTTGTCGGACGCGCCACCGTCCGCCCCGCCTCCCGCCGAACCGGACGAACCCACCCCGCGTCCCCCGGTAAAGGATCCGGCACCGGATATCCTGCCCGCACCAGACACCATGGCGGACGACGGGCGCCTCACCATCAACGACATTGCCCGGCTCGCCAGCGTATCGACCAAGACGGTGAGCCGCTATCTCAACGACAGCCCGCTCCTCAGCGATACGATGCGCGCCCGCGTGCGCCGCGTGATCGAGGAGACAGGCTTCGTCCCCAACGCGCAGGCGCGCGCGCTGGCGCTGCGGCGCAACTTTCTGCTCGCGCTGGTCCACACTGGGGACGAGCGCGCCCGCGTCGAGCAGGTGGAGGACGGGATGCTCGCCGCCATGGCCGGAGGCGAACTTGCACTTCTCATCCAGCCACTCGAAGGCCCCGCCAGCCGCCGCCCGGCGCAGCTCCACACATTCCTGACCCGGCACAACCCGAGCGGCGTCGTCCTGCTCCCTCCCCTGGCGGAGGACGACAGAATCATAGAGGCCTGCAGGCACGCGGGAACACCCTGCATTCGCCTCGGCCCCTCGCCCGATGGCGCAGGGCTTTGCAGCGCGGACCGGGCCGCGATGGCGCAGGCTGTCGCCTGGCTTGTCGGACTTGGTCATAGCCGCATCGGGCTGGTCGCTGGCCCCGAGGGCGCACGTCTCGCCCAGGCGCGCGAACTGGGCTATCTCGATGCCATGGCTGACCACGGCCTCGACCGGGGCGCGGCCCTGATCGAGCCGGGCGACAACTCCTTCACCTCGGGGCTCGCGGCGGGCCGGGTGCTCCTCGAAGTCAGCCCGCGCCCCAGCGCCATCATCGCCTGCAACGACGCCATGGCCGCCGGGATTCTTCACGCGGCCGCCGAAGCGCGGATCACGGTTCCCGATGACCTCTCCGTGATCGGCTTCGATGACACCCCTCTCGCCCAGATGACCTGTCCGCCGCTCACCTCGATGCAGATCCCGTGGGCGGCACTCGGCGCAGAGGCTGTTCGCCGCCTGCAGGATGACCCACGTCAGGTCACGGACGATGCCGCGCCCCCACATTTCGGTGCCCGCCTCATCGAACGCGGATCAGTGGCCCCTCGCAAGGGGGCGCAGGAGGACAGCCGGGCCTCGCTTTCCGCAACCTGAGTGCGTCTTGCTGTCCAATTTTTACCGTTTGTTGCTGCAATTGAAACGGGCCGTTCGCACCCTAGATTCAAGGGCACGAAGTTTCACGAAACACAAGGAGTTGATGAAGCCGTGAACGGTTTGAAGACAGTCATGCTACTGTCGGCGCTGACCGCGCTTTTCATGGGGCTGGGCTACCTCTTCGGGGGAGCCGGCGGCGCCATGCTGGCGCTGCTCGTGGCCGCGGGCATGAACCTGTTCACCTTCTGGAACGCGGACCGCATCGTCCTTCGCATGCACAACGCGCGCGAGGTCGACGCCAGCAGCGCGCCGCGGTTCTACCGCATGATCGAGCGGCTCGCCCGCAACGCCGAGCTCCCGATGCCGCGAGTCTACATCGTGGACACCCCTGCCCCCAACGCCTTTGCCACCGGGCGCAATCCCCAGAACGCGGCCGTCGCGGCGACCACCGGCCTTCTCGACATGCTGGACGAAGACGAAGTCGCCGCCGTCATGGCCCATGAACTGGGCCACGTGCGCAACCGCGACACGCTCATCATGACGATGGTTGCGACGATTGCAGGCGCCATCTCGATGCTTGCCAATTTCGGCCTGTTCTTCGGGCATGGCGGTGGTGGGGGCGAGGATCGGCCCAACCCGGTCGCGGCCATTGCCGCCGTGTTCATGGCCCCCTTCGCCGCGATGATCGTGCAGATGGCGATCAGCCGCACCCGCGAGTACGGTGCCGACAAGGCTGGCGCGGAGATCTGCGGCGACCCGCAGGCGCTCGCCTCGGCGCTCTCCAAGATCGCCGGGCCCGCCGCGCACACCCGAAACCCCGCCGTGGAGCGCAACCCGGCGACGGCGCAGCTCTATATCGTGCCCTCCAGTGTTTCAGATCTCTTCTCCACCCACCCCGCCACGGAAAAGCGCATCGCAGCATTGATGGCGATGGAGGGCGGGAGCCGGGTCGTGCGCCACGCTTCGGGCGAACACCTTGAGGCGCCGTCGCGAAATTCGGCGCCCACGTCGTCGAACGCGGGGGGAAGCCGGCCTTCGGTTCCCTCCTCGCGCAAGAGCTCACCCGGGCGCTCCGCGCTCGATCCCAACCGCAGGCCCTGACCGCACCCTTCTTCCCGCCCCTGCGCCCTGTTGGTCGCTTGCCAAACTCTCACCTTGGCAAGCTCGCCCCACAGGCTGGAAATCGGACGTCCAGCGCCTTTGCCGCGCGCGGCCAGGTTTTCTCGGCCACGCGGGCACCTGATGGCGCCCACATCGCCATGAGGGTACGCGTGAAGGATGAAGTCCGCGTCAGCCTTTATGACGCCGCAACGCTTACCCCCTGACGCTCCTTCGCGGTGAGCAAGGATCAGGATGCCGACTGGCGGCACCGGGCCGGAAAGGATCGCCTGCTCGTCTCGCTCAGCCAGTCCGTTCCCTTTTACGATACCTATAACGCAAGCGATGTTCTCCATGGCGATCCGGACAGGCGGTTCCTGCTGATGAGCCTCCTCGCCACCGCCTACCACGCCCCTTGGTCCTGCGTTTCGAGGACGTATCTCCGGCCAACCAGATCGCCCGGCTGACCCGGCCCATCCTCGTTTCCCATGGCAAGAAGGATGGCCGTATCCCCTACAGCCAGTTCTACCTGCTCAAGAAGGCCGCCAAACTGGCGACCATCGCAATGGAGGCTGATCTTCGAGGATGAAGGCCACGGTTTCTCGGAAGCCGAGAACGAGGCCAACTGGTACGAAACGCTCGGCGCGTTCCTCGTCAGGCACAACCCGGCGGACAAGCCTTCGCAAAGGCTCACCCGCACGCGTTGAAAAGGCTCAGTCCTCGCCCGTGATGCCGTGGCGTTCGAGGAAGTCGAAGATCGTGTTCCAGACATGGACGCTGATCTTGGGACCACCGACCGAGTGGGTGTGGCCGGGGTAGAACATCATCTCGAAGGGCTTCGCCTCGTTCTGGAGCTTTGCGGCCAGCGCGGTCGAGTTCTCGAAGACGACGTTGTCATCGGCCATGCCGTGGATCAGCAGCAGCGGATCGGCGATCTTGGGCGCGTCCTCGATGGCGGCTGACGCCGCGTAGGCCTCGGGCACCTGGCGCGGATCGCCCATGTAGCGTTCGGTGTAGTGGGTGTCGTAGAGTTCCCACTTGGTCACCGGCGCGCCGGAGATACCGGCCGCGTAGAGCCCCTGGTCGGCTTCGAGCATCTTGAGCGTCATGTAGCCGCCATAGGACCAGCCATAGGTCACGATCTTGTCGGGATCGACGAAATCGAGCGTCTTGAGATACTGCGCGCCTGCCTTCTGGTCGGCCACCTCGACGGTGCCCATGGCCTCGCGGATCTGCTTTTCGAACTCCACGCCGCGATGCGCGCTGCCCCGGTTGTCGAGGCGGAAGTAGATGAAGCCCTTGTCGACGATGGCCTGTGGGCGCGCGCCCAGCCAGTCCTTCGAGACGGTCTGGACGTGCGGGCCGCCGTAGTGCTCGAAGAACACCGGGTAGGTCTTGCCCGGCTTCAGTTCGGGCGTGATCATCATCCAGTGCAGGTCCGAACCGTCCTCGGCCTTCACCGTCCCAAAGCTGGGCTCGCGGTGGCTGGCGAGATAGGGCGTGTAGGGATGCTCGGCGTCGAGCTTGTTCTCTTCCACCCAGGCGAGACGCGCGCCGGTGCCGTCCGCGATATAGCTCTGCGTTGGCTGATCGGGCGAGGATCGCGAGATGACCAGCGTCGAGGCGTCCTGACTGGCGACCGCCGAATTGGCCCATTCCAGCTCGGTCAGGCGCTCGGGCGCGCCGGGATTTTCGAGGTCAATCGCATAGACCTGGGGCGCCAGCACATCGTCGCGCGTGCCGGTGAAAATGACGCGGCCCTTGGCCTCATCCACGCCGACGAGGCTGGAGACTTCCCAGTTGCCGCTGGTGAGCGCCGTCCAGGCCCCGTCCTTGAAGCGGTAGAGGTGGCCAAAGCCGCTGCGCTCGGACCACCAGACAAGGCTGCCGTCCTTGAGGAAACGGTAGCTGTCGGAAAGGTTGGTCCAGCCTCCCTCTGCCGCAGTCTCGGTGAAGAGCACCTGCGAGGCGCCGGTCGCGGGGTCGACCGCCAGCATGTCGAGCCGGTCCTGCGCGCGGTTCTGGCGCTGAACGTAGAGCGTCTTGCCATCGCGCGACCAGTTGACGCGCGCGATGTAGATGTCCGGGTCCGCGCCCAGGTCCACCTCGACGCGGCCCGAACCATCGGGCTTCATCACATGGAGCGAGACGAGCACGTTCGGGGTACCCGCTGCGGGATAGCGCTGCGCGTAGATCTTGGTGCCTTCGGCGCCGATGGCGGCACGCTGGACCACCCCGACCGGGGCCTCGTCGTAACGCTCGACCGCGATGTGCGCCTCGTCGGGCGCCCACCAATAGCCAGTAAGGCGCGCCATTTCCTCCTGGGCGACGAACTCGGCCTCGCCCCAGTGGACCGTCTCGGATGTCTCTTGCGGCGTCACCGCCTTCTGCCCGCGGCCCGTCTTGCCCACAAGGAGCCGGCCGTCGCGGACATAGGAGACATAAGTGCCCGAGGGGCTCAGCGCGGGGTTCAGTTCATCGCCCTCATCATCGGTCAGGCGGGTAACCTTGCCATCGAGCCCGGCGAGAAAAAGATCGCCATCGAGTGGTACGAGCAGCGAGGCCGAATCCTCGTTCCAGGCGTAGTCGACGATCCCCTTGAGGTCGCCGATGCGCTGGCGTTCGCGCTGCATCTTCTCGGCTTCGCTGAGCTCGCGGCCGGTCCCCAGCGACAGCGAATCGACCAGCATGCGCCATTCGCCGCCCTTGCGGTCATAGCCCCACAGGTCATAGCGCTCGCGGTCATCCGGGCGGTTGCGCAGCAACGTCAGGTACCGGCCATCGGGCGAAATGCGCACCTGGCGCGGGCTCGGGCCATTGAGCGCGGGGCTGGCAAAGACACGCGTGAAATCGAGCGTGGCAGCGGAAGTCGGATCGGGCATGGACGTCTTTCCGGCGGTATCCGCCTTGGCGAAGGACAGGGTCGGCAGGGCAACCGGCAGGGCGGCAACAAGGCCGGCCATCAGCAGATGTCGTGTTTTCATGGCAAGGGGGATAGCAGACTGGCCGGGCGATGCCAGATGCCCGCGCGCCTCAATCCGCAGCGGTCAGCGCCGCCACCAGGTCCTTGACCTTCTTCTGACGCCATTGCGGGCGCGGGGCGAGCAGCCAGTAGGCCCGCCGACAGGGCTTGGCCTTGGCTTCCAGTTCCTGCGCGCTCCAGTTGGCAAGGCCTTGCGCCAAAAGCGCGGGCACGCGCACGCGGCCCATGCCCGCGTTCGCCGCGGCCACCGCCTGTCCGGCATCGCTGACGATGATCGGGGGCTTGTTCTCTTCGCTGTCCTCGCCCTGGCCGCAGGGATCGGGATCGCCCGGCCAGCCAATCCAGTCGCCCTCGCCGATCTCAACCCAGTCCGCGGTACCCAGTTGCACCCCTTCCAGATCGCCGGGACCATCGGTCCAGCGCACGGCGAGATCGAGATTGGCTTCGGTGAAATCGGTCATCTCGCCATCGACAAGCGCATAGCGCACCTGCGGGTTGGCCTTGCGGAACGCGGCAAGGCGCGGCGCAAGCCAGGCTGCGAAGAATTCGCGCGGAGCGGCAATGGTGTAGACAAGGCTCGACTGGCCCGCCTGCATCGACTGCACCGCGTCCTCGAACTGGAGAAACCCGCTGCGCAGCGCGGCAAGCCCCGCACCCGCCTCATCGGTAAGCTCCAGTCCCTTGCTGGTGCGGCGGAACAGGACAACACCCAGAACATCCTCGAGCGCGCGGATCTGCTGGCCGACGGCCGCAGGCGTCACCGCCAGCTCGTCAGCCGCGCGGGTGAAGGAGAGGTGTCGGGCCGCCGCGTCGAAAACGCGCAGGGCATTCAAGGGCAGGTGCGAACGCTTCATGGCGCTTTTCTAGGCCTGCGCGCGGCTACGGGCAAGCCGCTCCGCACCGCTTTGGCCTTCCTGTAAGGTGCGGAAAAATCAGCCTGCCGTCGCGGGTGCGGCGAGCGGGAAGAAGGGGATCTGTGTCTGCAGCTCCGAACCATCGTCGCGGCGGAAGATGTAGTGGCCTTCCATGCTGCCCTGGGGCGTGGGCAGAGGGCACCCGGACACATAGTCGTGCGAGGCACCGGGCGCGAGGACCGGCTGTTCGCCAACAACCCCGTCGCCATCCACCACACTGACTTCGCCATTGCCATCGGTGATGCGCCAGTGGCGGCTCATCAGCTTGATGGTGCCTTCCGTCCCGTTCTCGATACGGATGTGGTACACCCAGAACCATTTGCCCGCTTCGATCCGCGATTGCTCAGGAAGGAAGTTCACCGCGACGCGAACCGTCACGCCTTCGGAAATGGCGGCATGCTGAAACAGTTCTTTCATGGGTATAGAGTAGCGACAAAAGCCCGCCGGGACAACCTCGTTACCCACGTTCCGAACCCTTGTGCACGCTAGTCCAGTTCGGCCGCCCGGCATTCGAGTTGCCAGCAGAAACCGGCGACATCGTACGAGGTCACAACCTCTGCACTGAGTTTGACCCGCGGCACGTCAACGATGATGCGCGTGCCAAAGCCCTTGTGCTGCGGCGCCTCTACCGCCGGCCCGCCCCGCTCGCACCAGCGGATGCGGAAAATCGCATCGTCCTCTTCGCCGGTGGGTCCAGGTTCGCGCGTCCAGGATATCGTGACCCGTCCGCCCGGGTCGGAAAGCGCGCCATACTTGAGCGCGTTCGTACCCATCTCGTGCAGCGCCATGGCAAGCGCCTCGGCCGCGCCCGGCGAGAGCATGACGTCCGGGCCCTCGCACGAAACCTGCGCGCGCTGCTCACCGAGCGAGCGCAACTGCGCCTCGATCATCTCCATCACCGGGATGTCCGACCAGGCCCGGCGCACGAGCACGTCCTGGTTGGCGGCCAGCCCGCGGATGCGCTGCTCCAGGCGTTCGATGAAATCGGGGCGGCTGGCATCGCTGCGCCGCGCCAGCGACTGGATGATCGCCAGCATGTTCTTGGAGCGGTGGTTGACCTCCTGAAGGAGCAGTTCGATGCGCTGCTCGGCATCGCGCATCTCGGTCACGTCGGTGTTGGTGCCGAACCAGAACACGATCGCCCCATCTGCGTCCCGGATAGGCTTGGCGCGGGAAAGGAACCAGCGCCACTCCCCTTTGGCCGAGCGCAGGGGAAAGGTGTCTTCCCAGTCCGCGCCGGAGCGGTAGCAGGCGCTGATCCGCGCGACCACGCCCTCGACGTAGTCCGGGTGGTGCACACTCCTCCAGCCCCAGCCCCGCATCTCATCCAGGGTCGTTCCGGTGTAGTCGAACCAGCGCTTGTTGTACCAGAAGATTGCCCCCTCGCTGTCCGCGATCCAGGCCAACTGGCTCATGTTGTCGGCCAGAAGCCGGAAGCGCTGCTCGCTCTCGGCAAGCTGACGCTGGGTGGCCTTCTGGCCCGAGATGTCGCGCGCGATCTTGCTGGCCGCGACGACCTTCCCTTCGCGGTCGAGCAACGGCGACACGGTCACCGCGACATCGACAAGACTGCCGTCCTTGCGCAGGCGCACGGTCTCGAAGGTTGGCATGCGCAGGCCCTGCCGGATCCGCGCGATGATCGCGTCCTCCTCGTCCTGCCGGTCCTCGGGGATCAGCGTGCGGATGTTGCGCCCGACGATCTCATCGTGCGGCCAGCCGAACACCCGCTCGGCGGCCGCATTCCAGCTGAGGATCGTGCCGTCGAGCGTCTTGCCGACAATGGCGTCGTCGCTCGACTCCACGATGGCGGCAAGAAGCGCCGCCGGGTCGGTTCCGTGGGCGAGCGTGCTCAGAGCCCCGCCCGGTTCAGCGCCTGATCGACGTCCTCGATCAGATCGTCGATGTCTTCGAGGCCGACGTTGAAGCGCAGCATGCCTTCCGAGATGCCCATCGCCTCACGGCCCTCAGGCCCCATGTTGTGGTGGGTGGTCGAGGCCGGATGGCACATCAGCGAACGCGCATCACCGATGTTGTTCGAGATGTCGACCAGTTCGAGTGCATCGAGAAGCGCGTGCGCCTTCTCGCGCCCGCCTTCGACTTCGAAGGCGAAGATCGGGCCGCAGGCGTCCATCTGCTTTTGCGCCAGGTCCTTCTGCGGGTGGCTGTCGAGCCAGGGGTGCAGCACACGCTTGACGCGGCCTTCGATGAACTGGCCCATCTTGAGCGCGTTCTCGCTCTGACGCTTGGCGCGAAGGTCCAGCGTTTCCAGGCCGTGCATCACCACCCAGGCGTTGAAGGGCGAAAGGTTAGGCCCGGTGTTGCGCTGGAAGGGCAGCAGCTTGTCGTTGATGAATTCTTCCGAGCCACAGACTGCACCGGCGAGGACCCGGCCCTGCCCGTCCATCATCTTGGTTGCCGAATAGGCCACCACGTCGATGCCGTATTCGAGCGGACGCTGCAGCACCGGCGTGCAGAAGGCGTTGTCGACGACGGTGGTGATACCGTGCGCCTTGGCGATCTCGGCGATGGCGGCGAGATCCGCCACGTCCATTGTCGGGTTCGCCGGGGTCTCGAAGAAGAAGACCTTGGTGTTGGGGCGGATCGCCTCCTCCCAGGCCTTGGTGTCGCGCGCGTCGACGACGGTCACGTCGATGCCGAAGCGCGGCAGCAGGCTGTCACCCAGCCAGCGGCACGAACCGAAGGCGGCGCGCGCGGACACCATGTGATCGCCGGCCGAGAGCTGGCACAGGAGCGCCGTGGTCATGGCCGACATGCCCGAAGCCTGGGTACGGCACGCCTCGGCCCCTTCCATGAGCGCAATGCGTTCTTCCAGCATCTGCACGGTCGGGTTCTGCAGGCGCGAGTAGGTCATGCCGTCGTCCTCGCCCATGAAGCGGGCGGCGGCGGTGCCGGCGTTGTCGTAGCTGTACCCCGATGTCAGGAACAGCGCCTCGCTGGTTTCTCCCATTTCGGAGCGCCAGGTGCCTCCGCGAATGGCCTTGGTTGCGGGGCGCCAGAGGCGGGTCTTGCTGCGGTCCTGTCCAGTCGTGCGTTTCATGGTGCAACGCTCTAGGAGGCCAGACGAGTCGGCGCAAGCGACTGCAATGCAACACGCACGCGCTTGCGCGCGCGCCGGCCAGCGCCTATCCCGCTCAACCGATGCCGCTCAACACCCGTCCCGACCGCGATCCCCTGCTTTGGTGCACCGCGATCGCCTTCGCATTCCTGGCGCTGCTGCTCTGGCGCATCACCTTCCCCGTCGAGTTCTACTTCGACGAGATCCATTACGTGCCCGCCGCGCGCAAGCTCCTGGACCTGGTACCCGCGAACCGCGAACACCCCATGTTCGGCAAGGAAGTGATCGCAGGCTTCATCTGGCTGCTGGGCGACACCCCGCTGGCCTGGCGGCTGGGGCCGGTGCTGACAGGTGCGCTGGGTCTGTTCGGTTTCGGCCGCTTCTTGTGGCATGTCTCACACAAGCGCCGCGCCACGGTCCTGGGCATGGTCCTTCTCGCGACCAACTTCATGTGGTTCGTGCAAAGCCGCATTGCCATGCTCGACATGATCGAGGCGGGACTGTGCATGGTGGGCCTGTGGCAATTCGCCGCCGCACTCAGAGCTTCGAGCACAAGGAGCGCGCGCACCCACCTGCTCGCCGCCGGACTGGCGATGGGGCTTTCGCTCGGAGCCAAATGGTCGAGCGCGCCTGCCCTGATGGTCCCGGGCCTTGCCTTTCTCGCCCTGCGGCTTGCCGAAGGCGGCCCCTTCTTCTGGGGGCGCAAGGGCGGTGCGGGCACGATCCCGGGGATCTCGCTCCTCGAGGCGGCCTTCTGGCTCGGACTCTTCCCGCTCGCCATCTACTGGCTGACCTACCTGCCTGCGATGTTCTACGCCGACCGGCCGATCTGGTTCACCGGCTTCATCGAGCAGCACGAGTACATGATCCGCCTGCAGGACAGCGTGAAAAAGCCCCACCCCTACCGCTCGTACTGGTACATGTGGGCCACCGACTGGCGCGATATCTGGTACCTTTTCAAGGTGATCGACGGATCGCAGCGCGGTATCGTGATGCTGGGCAACCCGCTTTCGATGCTGACGGGGCTTGGCGCGCTGGTCTGGGGCCTTTGGGCGGTCCTGTTCCGACGCCGCTGGGACGTGGCGCTGCTCCTTGCGCTCTACACGCTGTGCCTCGGCATCTGGGCGATCAACGGCAAGCCGGTGCAGTTCTACTACCACTACCTGCTGCCGGGCGCCTTCCTGATGGGCATTCTGGCCTTTGCGCTCGAACCGCTGCTGGCCCGGCGCGATCGCTGGCGCTGGTTGGGCGTAGGCATTCCGGCGCTCTCGGCGCTGCTGTTCCTGGGCTTCTTCCCGATCCTCTCGGGACTGCCCTTGCCGACGCGCCAGTTCTACAATGTCTGGATGTGGCTGCCGAGCTGGCGCTGAGGCTGCCGGGGGCTCACGCGGAGCCCCCGCGGTTGCCGGATCAGTACTTGCCCCAGACGAACTTGGACGACAGCGCGAAGTTCCACACCGCACCCAGGATAATACCGACAAGAACGGCTACGAAATCGTGGAAGCCGATGGACTTGAGCACGGCGGCCGCGCCCACGTTGGTAAGCAGGCCAAGCGAGCAGGTCAGCGCAAACTGGGCCCAGCCGCGCAGCAGCGCGCTGAATCCGCGCAGCCGCTTGTCGGAATAGGTCAATTCGTTGTTGAGGACGAAGTTGAACGTCATCGCAACCACGGCCGCCAGCGTGTTGGCGGTGTTGAAGACCGCGCTCTCCGACCAGTTACCATAGACGAAGCGCTCCCCGAAGACGACGTGGAGGAGCACCCAGAGCGCCGCGAACTGGACGATGACGCCCAGAGCGCCGACAGTCCCGAACAGCGCGAAACGTGTCGGGATGATCCGGCCAAGCCACTTGTCGTAGAGGCCTACGAGAAATTCGAACACTACGGTCTGGTCCAGTTTGCTTTCGCCCTCGGCGCGGGCCGCGAAGTTGAGCGGAAATTCCTTGACGCGCAAGGGCGTTTCGGAGGTCGCCAGGATGTCGAGCAGGATCTTGAAGCCCACGCCCGAGAGGCGGTGCGCATCGGCGCGCAGGAACGCGGTGGGCAGCATGAAGAAGCCGCTCATCGGGTCGGTCAGTTCGACACCTGTCACCTTGTTGGCGATGCGGTTGGCAAGCCCGGAGACCTTCACGCGGTCGGGGCGTCCCCAGGCCTCGGTGCTCGCCCCTTCGGCAAAGCGCGAGGCGTAGGCCAGGTCGTAGTCGCCGCCCTTGAGCGCAGCGAGCATACCCACAAGCAGCGCAGGATCGTGCTGGTGATCCGCGTCCATCACCGCGACATAAGGCGCAGAGGTGGAGCACATGCCCTCGATCGCGGCGCTCGCGAGGCCGCGCCGCCCGATGCGCTGGATACAGCGCACCCTGGGATCGGTCTGCGCAATCATGCGCACTTCGTCGGAGGTGCCGTCCGGGCTGTTGTCATCGACATAGATGACTTCCCAGGCGATGCCCTGAAGCTCGCGGTCGATCCGCTCCACCATCGTCGCGATGTTGCGACGCTCGTTATAGGTGGGCAGGACAATCGCGAGTTCGAGCGGCCGTGTGGCTACGGCTGCATCGGACGGGGCGGACGCGTGCGAGACGGTATCGTTCATGGAAACGGGGCTGAAATCGGAGGAGGACAAGGGAAAACCGGAGCCTTACAGGTGCGCGAGAACCGCGTCACCGATTTCCACGGTGCCGGCCGTTCCGCCCAGGTCCCCACCCTTGATGCCCTCGGCAAGCGCCGCGGCCACCGCGTCCTCGATGCGCACCGCCTCGGCCTCCAGGCCGAAGGAGTGGCGCAGCATCATGGCGGCGGAAAGGATCGTCGCCATCGGATTGGCCAGGCCCTTGCCCGCGATGTCGGGCGCCGAACCGTGGATCGGCTCGTAAAGGCCGAAGCTGCCCTCCGCGAGGCTGGCCGAAGCCAGAAGGCCAATCGAGCCCACGCACATGCTCGCCTGGTCGGAAAGAATGTCACCGAACAGGTTGCCGGTCACGACCACGTCGAACTGCCCGGGGTTCTTCACGAGCTGCATCGCCGCGTTGTCGACGTACATGTGGCTGAGTTCGACCTCGGGGTAGTCCTTGGACACCTCGATCACGACATCACGCCAGAGCTGCGAGGTTTCGAGAACATTCGCCTTGTCGACCGAGCACAGCTTCTTGCCGCGTGTCATCGCCGCCTTGAAACCAGCATGCGCGATGCGGCGCACCTCGTCCTCGGCGTAGGACATCATATCCCAGCCCTGACGGCGGCCGTCTTCAAGCGTGCGCATGCCCTTTTCGCCGAAGTAGACGTCGCCGTTAAGCTCACGCACGATCAGGAGGTCAATTTCCTGCGCGACTTCCGGGCGCAGCGAGGTCAGACCCTCGAGCCCCTTGAACACGCGCGCCGGGCGCAGGTTGGCGAACAGGCCCAGTTCCTTGCGCAGACCCAGCACGGCCTGCTCGGGGCGCAGGTGGCGTTCAAGGTGGTCGAGATCGAAGTCGCCGACCGCGCCGAACAGGATGGCATCGGCCGAACGGGCGATCTCCAGCGTGGCTTCGGGAAGCGGGTGGCCATGCTTGCGGTAGGCCGCGCCGCCGACGTCGCCCTCCACCAGTTCGAGGTCCGGCAGGCCCAGCTTCTCGAGAACGCGCACGGCCTCACCCGTGACTTCCGGACCGATCCCGTCGCCTGCAAAAACCGCGATGCGCATGCCTGTTTCCCTAGCTGCTGTCTTAGTCAGAAATTCGCCCCAACCGCTCGCGCAGCTGGGTGCGGGCCGCCATAACGTCTTTGCGCCGTTCGGCAAGCGGATAGCGATCCAGTTCGCGCCCGATCCTGTCGAAAGTCCGCAGAATCGCGTCCCAGTCCCGGTCATCCGGACGCGGCACGGGCACGCCGTAGCCCAGTTCGCGCAGCAGCAGGACCTCGTAGGAGAGGAGCGGCAGCGCCCATCCGCGCGCGGACGGTGCCACACAGATCGCCTCCAGCAGACCACCCAGCGCCTGGTGGAGCGCGGGGTAGGCATGCCGCTCGGGCAGGCTCGCGGCGGTGAGCGAGGTCAGCCAGGAAAAGGCTGCGGCGGGCAAAGGCTCGGACAGCCAGGGGCCGCGCGAGCGCACAAGTTCGACACGCGCGAAGGGCAGCTGCCCTTCCGAACGCGCACGGATATCAACGGCAACGATGTTTCCGGGAATGAGCACGGGCCGCAAGGTGCGGCCTCGCGCTCCGGCGACATAAGCCGCGACGACGCCCTCTTCCTGGGTCAGGAAGCGGACGATGGCCGCCGCCTCGCCGTGCGAGCGCACGGCGCAGACGATCGCCTCGGTACGCAGCTCCATCATGACACGCACCCACGCGTCATGCGCGAGAGGTCCCGCATCCCGAGCCCGGCACCGTCTCGATTCCTTCGGGTGTCACCCCGCGAGGGATCAGCCGTTGCGCAGCTGCTTGGCTTCGATCTCGTCAAGACGGGCCTTGAGGGCTTCGCATTCCGCGCGGGCGGTCGCGGCCATTTCCTTGACCGCCTCGAATTCCTCGCGGCTCACGAAGTCCATGTCGCCCATGAACTCCTTGGCGCGCTCGCGCATGTTGTCACGCGCTTCGCGGGTCATGCCGGCAAACGTGCCGGCAGCGCTGTTCATCATCTTGACGAAATCGGCGACGAAAGGGTTTTCGCTTTGCATGGGAGCCTAAATGGTACAGCCCGCCCCCCTGCGCAAGAGGGTTCGATGGCGTTGGTGGAGGAGAATCGCGCGCTCACCGAGAAGATCACGGCAAAGGCCCGCCCAGCTCAGATCTCGTAGCGGATCTCCGCGCCCGAGGGCGTCTTGCCGTCAAGGTCGCGATTGATCTGGAGGAAGGCGTAGTTGAGGTACGTCGCGAAGAGAATCCAGGCGAGATAGGGCACAAGCAGCAGCCCCGCCTTGACGCGGATGCGCCAGAACAGCGCGATCGTGACGAGCACGAGGACATCGAGCACGGCGATGACCACCAGCGCGCCCGTGATGCGGTGCATCCCGAAGAAGACCGGCGACCAGGCGAGATTAACCAGGAACTGGAGCGCGAAGATGCCACAGGCCAGGCCACGCCCGGCCGCTCCGCGCGCGGCCAGGATCAGCGCGAGGGCAAAGCCCATCATGGCATAAAGGATGGTCCAGACGATCCCGAAGGCGGCGGGCGGCGGATAGACGGCGGGCTTGGCCAGCGCGGCGAACCAGACGTTCTGCGGCCCGCTCTGCGCGAGCGCTCCTGAAAGGAACCCGCACAGCACGAGCGCGGGAACACAGACCAGCGACCAGCGCAGGAAACTCGCGCGCAACTGACCGGAAGAGGCAAGCAGATTCATACCCGGATCATCTCTCAAAACGGGGAGCCGTCACAGCCGCCCAACCCTAACCGATGGTTCGTATTACGTTACTTGCGGGAATCTGGCGCACAAGGAAAGCCCCGCGCCGCTCAGGCCCCGCGCGCGATCTCGCCTGCGACCTCGCACCCGCGCGCCGCCGACACGAGAAATTCGACATTGCCTTCGGGCCCCGTGATCGGGCTTTCGACGATACCCTGGATGGTCCAGCCGCCCTCTTCCAGCCAGAGGCGCACTTCCTCGCAGACACGCGCATGGAGCGCGGGATCGCGTACGACGCCGCCCTTGCCCACCTCGCCGCGTCCGACCTCGAACTGCGGCTTGATGAGCGCGACGAGGCGGCAATCCGGTCCGGCCAGGTTCAGGGGCACTTCCAGTACCTTGGCAAGGCCGATGAAACTCGCATCGCAGACCACCCAGTTGCAGCCTTGCGTGATGTGCTCGCCTGTCAGGATGCGGGCGCTGGTCTGCTCCAGCACCGTGACGCGCGGGTCCTGGCGCAACTTCCAGGCGAGCTGGTTGGTGCCCGAATCGACCGCAAAGACGTGGCTCGCGCCCTTGGTGAGGAGCACGTCCGTAAAGCCCCCCGTGGAGGAGCCGACATCGATCGCCACCGCACCCGCCGGATCGAGCCCGAAGTGCTCGATGGCATGGGCAAGCTTGATCCCCCCGCGCGAAACCCAGGGGTGGTCGCGTCCGCGCACTTCAAGCGGCGCGTCGGCCTTGAGCGTTTGCCCCGCCTTGGCGATCTTGGTTTCCCCGGAAAAAACGTGCCCCGCCATGATCAGCGCCTGCGCACGCGTGCGGCTCTCGGCAAGGCCACGGTCGACAAGCATCTGGTCAACGCGCGCCTTCCCTGTGGATTTGCCATGCGGTTTCGCCCCTTTACCCCGGTTTTCGGGGGCGGAGGACTTTTCGGTGGATGGAGACTGGGACGCGTCGGACATGGGGCACTGCACACTTGAGAAGAGGCGCTCGTCATTCCATACCGGACGCATGAAGGCAAATCCGCGCGGTCGCGCTCTCCCCGTCCGTCTCGTTTCGGCACCGGCTCTCGCCCTGACCCTGTTTGCGGCTGGCTGCATTCCCGCGCCGCCAGCCTCGACGCCCACGCCCAGCGCCTCGCGCCCGGCACAGCCGCGGGTGCCGCCGACGGCGACACCCGCGCCCCGTCCGCTGCCCGAGCCTGCAAACTGGCGCGATGCGCCCGTAACGCCAGGCACTTGGAGCTGGGCGCAGAGTGGCCCCCGCTCGGTCGCCGATTTCGGAGGCAGTCTGTTCACGATGCGCTGTGACACGCGCAACGCCACCGTGACCCTTGAACGCCGCGCCCAGGGTGCGGCGGGCCGTGTCACCATGGGCATCACCACGATGCAGGACACGCACACCGTCACGGCCGAGGCCCGCCAGGGCTACTATGTCGCGACCCTGCCCGCGCGCAGCCCGATCCTCGACGACATGGCCTTCACCCGTGGCCGCTTTGCGCTTTCCACGCAGGGCCAGCCCACGCTCTACATCCCGAGCTGGACCGAAGTGTCGCGCGTGATCGAGGATTGCCGCTGACAGCACCTGCCAGGCGGGGCTGGCCGCATACGGGACACGCCTCGCCGAACCGCCTGTGCGATATGGGCGACACGAGCACCTTGCAGGTCGGATGCGGGGCGCCAGACACAGCCCAGGCTACCGCGAAAAACCGGCAGAAACGCGGGCTTTTCAGCTGGGGAAAACTTCAGCGAAGGCATGATAATGCCGCGAAAAAACTTGAATTCAAGTCTTGTGGTGCGCTGCGGAATAAGACACATTTTCTCTCAGGACGACGGAACCCGAGGAAGCCCTCCTCGGAGCTACCGAAGTCCAGTCGCTCTCGGGCGGCGAACCCTATGGCTCAACAGCGCGAAAGGAGGTGATCCGATGTCTCATGGTTCAGCATGGAGGTCGGCAATTTCCGTCGCGAGGCATTATCGCTGATTTCAGATACGCGATAAAGGTACTCGCTGGCGGCACTTCCGGCCGCTGACCATGTGAAAGGCCGTACCGGCGCTCCCGGTGCGGCCTTTCTCATTTCTGGCCATCCGGCGCGCGAAAGCGGCAAACCCGCGTTCTACACAATCGCGCAAGGCCGCATGCGCGCAGCGCAAGAGCGCCTCTACCCTCACCGGCGCAAGCCCCCGAATTTGCGCGCTTTCAGCAGGACACTTGCCTCCAACGCACCGCGTGCTACACCTGAAACCATACGTATCAATATTACTTTACGGTTGCGTACGGCGTAATTTTCATACACCTGCGCCTTCGCAACCCCAAGACAGAGGACTGAGTTTTCATGGCGAGTCCCGCCGAAGCCGCGCTGACGTTTTCCCTTGAGCCCAACCCCGCCCCTGCCAGCGACGCGACGCGCGCGGCGGTATTGGCCAATCCGGGCTTCGGCACGCACTTCACCGACCACATGGTCACGATCGACTGGAGCGAAGGCACCGGCTGGCACGATGCCAAGGTTTCGGCCTACGCGCCCATCCCGCTCGATCCGGCCGCTGCGGTTCTGCACTACGCCCAGGAAATCTTCGAGGGGCTCAAGGCCTACAAGCAGGCCGACAGCTCGATCTCGCTGTTCCGTCCCGACGCCAATGCAGAGCGCTTCAACCAGTCCGCCACGCGCCTGGCCATGCCCACGCTGCCCGAGAGCCTCTTCATCGAGGCGATCGAGAAGCTGGTCGAGCTCGACAAGGCCTGGATCCCCGACGCCGAGGGTGCCTCGCTCTACCTGCGCCCCTTCATGATCGCGACCGAGGCGTTCCTGGGCGTGCGCCCGGCCAAGACCTACAAGTTCATCCTCATCGCCAGCCCGGCGGGCAACTACTTCAAGTCGGGCGCCCCGGCCGTGTCGATCTGGGTCTCGGACTACACCCGCGCGGCTCCGGGCGGCACGGGTGCGGCCAAGTGCGGCGGCAACTACGCAGCCAGCCTCGTCCCCCAGGGCGAAGCCCTTGCACGCGGCCACGACCAGGTCGTCTTCCTCGACGCTGCCGAGCACAAGTGGATCGAGGAACTGGGCGGCATGAACCTGTTCTACGTGTTCGATGACGGCACGATCCTCACCCCCGCGCTGACCGGCACGATCCTGCCTGGCATCACCCGCCGCAGCCTCATCGCTCTCCTGCGCGAAGAGGGCCTGACCGTGAACGAGGGCCGCTACAGCCTCGACCAGTGGCGCGAGGATGCGACCAGCGGCAAGCTCGTCGAGACCTTCGCCTGCGGCACGGCGGCTGTCGTCACCGCGGTCGGCAAGGTCGCGGGCAATGACGGCGAATTCACCATCGGTTCGGGCGGCCCCGGCCAGCTGACCGAGAAGGTCAAAGCCCGCCTTGTCGCGATCCAGCGCGGCCAGGCCGAGGACACCCACGGCTGGGTTCGCAAGATCGCCTGATCACGCCAGTTCCTGACCCGAACGAAGAACCCGGCCGGCCCCGCGCCCGCCGGGTTTTTTCGTGCATAGCCGGCAGGCCCCTCTTGCTCCGCTGCGCGCACGTGCCATCTCGGGAGCGAAATTCCCTCCTGAAGACGAGAGCGCCATGACCGACACCGCCCCCTACCCCATCGGCACCCCCGGCACGCCCTGGGGCGCGCGTGAGGTCGAGGCCTGGCGGGCCACGCAGGCCGCCCAGCGCCGCTACGGACAGGACGTCGAGCCGCGCATCCTCGCGCTGGCCGACCGCTTTACGCTTCAGGAGTACGGCACGCTCGACTACGCGGGCGAGCGCTTCACGCTCTACGCGCTCTCGAATGGTCCGATCGACGCCAGCTTGCCCACCGCCCTCGTCACGGGCGGCGTCCATGGCTACGAGACGAGCGGCGTGATGGGCGCGCTCGAATTCCTCGAAACACGCGCGGCAGACTATGCGGGCCGGGTCAACCTGCTCGTCGCGCCTTGCGTCAGCCCCTGGGCCTACGAGCGGGTCAACCGCTGGAATTACGACGCCATCGACCCCAACCGCAATTTCACCGCCGACAGCCCGGCGGGCGAATGCCGGGCGCTGGTCGCCCTCGTCGCCGCGCAGGAGGTGCCCTTCCTGCTCCACATCGACCTGCACGAGACCACCGACAGCGACGAGGAAGAGTTCCGCCCTGCCCTCGCCGCGCGTGATGGCCAGGACTACGATCCCGACACCATCCCCGACGGCTTCTACCTCGTCGACGATGCCGACAACCGCCAGCCCGCCTTCTGCGAGGCGATTATCGAAGCGGTCGAAAAGGTCACCCACATCGCGCCCGCCGACCCGCAGGGCAACATCATCGGCTCACCCGTCGTGCAGAAGGGCGTTATCGAATACCCGCAAGGCAAGTACGGCATGTGTGCGGCCATCACGGGCGCACGCTTCACGACCACCACCGAGGTCTATCCCGACAGCCCGAGCGCAACGCCCGAGGAATGCAACGCCGCGCAGGTCGCTGCCGTGTGCGCCGCGCTCGACTACGCGCTCAGCGCCTGACAGGGCGCGCTCAAAGGCCCGCCGCCGCCATTTCGCGGCGCGCGGCGGCGAGTTGCGCCTGAAAGACAGGATCGGACTGAACGCGTGCGAATGTCGCGGCCGCCACCACGCGTCCGCCCACCGTGTCGCTCATCCAGTGGACGCGGCAGATCACGCGACTGAAGCCGAAGTCGTAGCCGCGCTGGAGCACCGCGTCGGCACGGCTCGGCACCAGTTCGGCCAGCACCAGCGCCATCATCCAACCCGCCGTGGTGTGACCGGACGGATAGGACCCGTCGTGGCGCAGGGTTTCCTCCTCCTCGGGCGTACACGATCCGCCACCATTTTCGGCGAAGGGGCGCACGCGCTGGTAGTGGTTCTTCGCCTTGTAGCTGGCGAGCCCCGCGTCGGCCATCGCCCGGCGCAGAAGCATCTCGGTATGGGGCTTGCTCCCGTCCGACAGCGAGGTGCCGACAAGCGGCTCGAAGGAACTGACGATGGCCGGCCAGTTGAGGTCGGCATCGGAGGTCGCCAGCGCAAAGCGTTCGGACGATGCCCCCTTGGCCGCTTCCCAGGCGGCTTGGTCGGCGGCCTTGGCGGCGCTCCCCGCCGCTGGCGGCGGAGGCAGGAGGGCCAGGCTGTCGGGAAGCTGTGACATCTCCAGATAGCCCTTGGGAAGCGGGATCTCGGGCGAGATCACACCGACTTCTGCCACCGTAACCGGGGGCAGCTCGGCGGAACGCGTGTCGCTCGTCGCCGTACTCGTGCATCCCGCCAGCACAAGCAGGCATCCTCCTGCGAAAATTCCCAGTGTGCCCGTGCTCTGCATATGCTCCATCCCTTCGCAGCGTATTGATCGCATGGCCCATTCTATCGGCGCGCGACGGTGTCCGGCATCGGGGTTAACCCTCGGACGTGAAAGCACGAAGACGCCGGGATCGGGCACCTGCCGCTCCCCGAACATTGGCACCTGCGCCTCTTGTTGCGCCCCTCCTCGGCACCTACCTAGCGCGTTCTCCCTCTCCCGGCGCCTGCAACAAGGAGCTCAGCGCACATGGCCGACACCACCTACACGCCCCCCAAGGTCTGGACCCACGACGCCGAGAACGGGGGCACCTGGGCCAGCATCAACCGCCCCACCGCCGGTGCGCGCGAAGAGAAGGAACTGCCCCGCGGCGAGCATCCCTTCCAGCTCTATTCGCTGGGCACGCCCAACGGCCAGAAGGTCACCATCCTATTCGAGGAACTGCTGGCGGCTGGCGTCAGCGAGGCGGAGTACGACGCCTGGCTCGTCAACATCGGCGAAGGCACGCAGTTCACCTCGGGCTTTGTCGAGATCAACCCCAATTCCAAGATCCCTGCCCTGCTCGATTGCTCGGGCGAGACGCCGGTGCGGGTCTTCGAATCGGGTGCGATCCTGTTCCACCTCGCCGAGAAGTTCGGGATGTTCCTGCCCAAGGACGGCGCCGCGCGCACCGAGTGCATGTCCTGGCTGATGTGGCAGATGTCGACCGCGCCCATCATCGGCGGCGGGTTCGGGCACTTCTACGCCTACGCGCCTGAAAAGTTCGAGTATCCGATCAACCGCTTCGCGATGGAAACCAAGCGCATCATGGATGTCGCCGACAAGCGCCTCGCCGAGACGCGCTATCTGGCGGGCGATGACTACACCATCGCCGACATCGCGGCCTATGGCTGGCTTGGCGGCTTCGTGCGCGGCGAATCCTACACCGACGCGGCGACTTTCCTCAGCGTCCACGAATACACCAACCTCATGCGCTGGGGCGAGGAACTGGGCGAACGCACGGGCGTGAAGCGCGGCCTTGTCGTCAACCGCGACGCACCGGGCAAGATCAAGGAGCGCCACAGCGCGGCCGACATTGACGCCGTCCTCGGCGCCTGACCGCTTTTCCCCGGCGCGGGGAAGGTCCGATGCGAAAAGGGCCTTTTCAGCGCCGGGATAAGCCGCTAAGCGCGCAGTCCCATCGCGGTGCACGCAGCGTGCCACCCGATCCTGCTGGGGCGTAGCCAAGCGGTAAGGCAGCGGTTTTTGGTACCGCCATGCGCAGGTTCGAATCCTGCCGCCCCAGCCATTCTCAAATCTCACCACCTCTCAAGGCCTTCATACCAAGGGACAAGACCTACAAGCGCTTCGATGCGGCCGGAGACACGCGCACTCGCCTGGACGCCGCGATATGCCGATCTCGTCACCCGAAGGCTCGAAAGCGACATCTTCCCCGCCTTGCGAACGCCACCGCCAACCTGTCACCGCCCGAAGGTTTCGGCGCACGGCCTGACGATCGAAATCTCGTGCCGTGATCCGTTCCCCCAGCAGCTTGAAGCCATGCATTTTCGTTTCGACCAGGCTGCGCAGGTGATCGCTGCTCCATCACTTCCAGTTCGCCCTGCCAAACCGCCGACTTGAGCGAACAATTTCATGGCGGGAGGTCCGGCCCCGTCTGCTCGGTTGAGAGCAATCATTCTGGCTCGCCATGCAGTAGGTGAGGCTTACACGGATCTTCGATGCAGCCGCAGCCCTCGTAGCGTTTCAAACTGCCGCATGGCGGAAAGGCAAGGCAGGCGTGTTTTGTCTTTCGGGCGCTTAGGGGCATGTCGCAAGGACCTGATAACGACAGCTCCCGGAAGGCCGCCCATGCACTTGAAACGACGTACGCTTTTGACAGGAGCCTTGGCCGGGCTGGTCCCCGGTACCGTTGGTCGGGTTTCTGCAGCCTCCAGACGCGTCTTTCCCGAGGGGTTCCTGTGGGGCGCGGCAACGGCCGCCTACCAGGTGGAAGGCAACAATACGAATTCCGATACCTGGGCGCTCGAACATGCCGATCCCACGACGTTCACCGAGGTGTCCGGCGATGCGGCAAACAGCTTCCAGCTCTGGCCGCGTGATCTGGATCTTGTCGCCACGCTGGGCCTCGACACCTACCGCTTCAGCCTTGAATGGGCGCGGATCGAGCCTGCGCGGGGGCAATTTTCGGTCGCCATGCTCGACCATTACAAGCGCATCATCGAAGGCTGCCATGCCCGCGACATCACGCCGGTCGTGACCTTCAACCACTTCACGACGCCAATCTGGTTTGCGGCCAACGGCGGCTGGAGCAGCCCCGAGGCGGTCGATCTCTTCGCCCGTTTCTGCGAGATGGCCGCGCGGCATCTGGCCGATGGCATGGCAGTCGCGACCACGCTCAACGAGCCCAATCTTGTCGGCATGCTCGAAGTCGCCCTGCCCGGCGGCCGGGGCAAGCAGCTGATGGGCCCCGACAAGGCGATGAGCGAGGCGGTTGCCCGGCGCTTGGGTGTCGATCTGTTCCTGGCCGGAAATCCGATCTACGTGCCCGACCGCCATGTGGTGCAGGCCAATCTCATTGCCGGGCACAAGGCCGGGCGCGCCGCGATCAAGTCTGTGCGCGGTGATCTGCCCGTCGGAGTGAGCCTGGCCATCAATGACGATCAGGCTATCGCGGGCGGCGAGCCCTTGCGTGATTCGATGCGACGTGAACTCTACGATCCCTGGCTGGAGACGGCGCGCGACGACGATTTCCTGGGCGTACAGAACTATTACCGCGCGGTCTGGGGGCCCGACGGCAAGGTTCCGATCCCCGACGACGCGATCGTCAATTCCAGCGGCTCGGAAATCTACGCCGCCTCGCTCGCCGGTGCGGTGCGCTATGCCTATTCACGCTGCCCGCGCCCGGTCTTCGTGACCGAACATGGCGTGGCAACCGATGACGATGCGCAGCGCGCGGCCTTCATTCCGGCTGCACTGCGCGCGCTGTATGGCGTGATGCAGGAGGGAATCCCGCTCAAGGGCTATCTGCACTGGTCCCTGCTCGACAATTACGAGTGGTTCCACGGCTATGGGCCGCGCTACGGGCTGTGCGATGTGGACCGTACCAGCTTTGCGCGCACCCCCAAGCCGAGCGCCCATGTGCTGGGCGCGCTGGCGCGGGCGAACGCGGTCTGAACCGCTGTCGGGCGCCGGGCGGGCATGGCCCGGCGCCGCGCGGGTCAGGTGATCTCTTTTTCCTGCTCAAGGCTGGCAAAGAGCGACTGACGCATGAGGAATGCGCGCCGCGCGTCCGGATCTGCGTGAACCGCGCGCATCTTGGCACGCTTGGCCTCGAGGATCTCGCCTTCGGCGCGGCCCATGTTCTCCATGTTCTCGATGGTCTGGGCCTGGATCACCGAGCGGGTAACGGCCTGGCGCTGCCGTTCGAACAGGTCGAGCGCCTCGCGTCCGGCGTCCTTGCGCAGGATCTGCCACAGCTTGTCAGCCAGGTTCCAGCCATCGTGGATACCCGAGTTCATGCCAAAGCCGCCCAATGGGTTGTTGAGGTGGGCGGCATCGCCGATGATGATCATGCGCCCCTTCACGAACTCCTGCGCAACGCGCTGGTGGACCCGGTAGATCGTGCGGTGGGTCGTCTCCACGTTGCCGTGCCCGACGATGCGGCGGAACACCGCGTCGCGGTTGGCATCGCTGATGAGGTCCTCGTCGCTGAGGTTGCCGTCCGCGGGCACCAGCACGCGCCAGACACTGGGCACCTTGAGCAGAACCAGCCATTCTTCCGGGTCGGAGATGTAGTTGACGTAGCTGAGATCGGTGATGACCTCGTTGATCGGGAAGGTCGTCGACATCGAGACGAACTTCTCCTCGTAAGTAAAGCCGTCAAAGCCCGTGCCGATCTGCTTGCGCACCGCCGAACGCGATCCGTCCGCGCCCACCACGAAGCGGGCTTCGACTTCAATCGTCTCGCCGCCCTGCTCCAGCGTCGCGATGACCCCCTCGCCTGTCTCGTGGGCCGAGATGAAGCGGCAGTTGAAGCGCAGGTCCACGTTGGGAAGCGCGTCAAGCCGCTCGCTCAGCAGCCGTGCCATGTTGTACTGCTCGCACTGAAGGCGGAAGGGAAAGCGCGTGAAATCGGCCAGTTCGCCCAGGTCGAAAAGCAGCTTCTCGCCCGTGCGGCGATCGCGCATCTGGTAGACCGGAGCCTTCAGACCAATGTCGATCAGCGGCTGTGCGGCGTCGATCTCGTCCAGCATCTCCAGCGTGGAGGCATGGATCGTGGTAGCCCGGAGATCGTGGGTGCTGGTGGCCTCGGCCTCGATGATCATGACATCCAGGCCCATCGCCGCAAGGCGCGAGGCACAGGTGGTCCCGACCGGCCCGGCCCCGACGACCAGGACTTCGCATTTCTTCATGGTGTATTGAACTCCCGCTCACATCAGGTCGGGAGTTCCGACCTCGCGAAGCCGGGGAAATGGCACCGGGGAGTAGGCCGGGGGAAGCAACGGCCGCGCATACTTCCGTATCGCGGATGCCTGCTTGACAGGAACGCGGGGCGATTCCTAGCATCACGGTGCGGGCACCAAGACCCGGCAAAGGGTTCGCAACAAGATGACACAGTCCCACCATGACCTCGGCGAGGCGCGACCGCGCGGCGAAAAGGACACGATACGCTCGTTATCGCGCTCGATTCATGTCATTCAGGCCATCAATCGCTATGGTTCTCTGGGGCTGTCTGAAATTGCCAAGGCGGCGAACGTGCCGATGCCCACCGCCTTTCGCATCATCAACACCCTGATCGAGGAAGGGTTGGTCGAACGGGAGCGGGAGCGCCGCAAGTATCGTCCCACCGCGCTCATCCAGACACTGGCCTGTGGCTTTCAGAACCATGATCGCCTGGTGAATGCCGCACGCACGGTGATGTCCGATTTCACGCACCTGCATCACTGGCCACTGTCCATCGTGACCCGCGTGGGCAACCGGATGGTGGTGCGCTACCACACGGCCGCGCAGACCACGCTTACCTACAATAACTACTATCCTGGCTGGCAGGTGCCGATTCTCGCGTCGGCTTCCGGACAGGTCTATGTCGCCTACACCGATGAGCTGACCCGTGCCCGACTGATCGACAGCGCCGCCGAACTGGAAGAAGCCTATGGCCAGTACATGCTCGAGCAGTTCCAGTCCGGCGCGGCCACCCGGCGCATTCGCGCCGACGGCTACGCCACGGTCGAGAAGTCCTGGTACTCGGCCAATCCGGGCAAGACGTCCGCGGTCGCGGTGCCGATCTTCGATGGCGAGGAGCTCATTGGTGCGCTGGCAGTCGTCTTCTTTGCCGCCGGCCTGTCGGTCGACGCGGCGGTCGAGCGCTACCTCGCGCCGATCCAGGAGGTTTCGCGCACCATTCGCGCGAACCTCGCGGCGGGGGAAATGCCCGGTCCCGTAGGGGACTAAGCCCCAGTGCGAGGCTTTGCGGGGAGAGCGGGCCTGAGCATCCGCCATGCGAAAGGGGAGGACGCGTCGCGTTGCCTTGAGGCGGCCGGAGCTTCCATCTGCAGGCCCTATTCGGTGCCAGGGAGGCAAACACCATGAGGCCGCACATTGTCGATCTTGCCGTGGATGAACTGGCCTGGGAGCCGCTTGGCCCGGCGGGTCTCTATTCCCGACTGCTGAGCCGCGACGCCGAGACCGGCGCACGCACCGCGCTCCAGAAGCTCGTCCCCGAGGATGGCTACACGCCGCCGCAGACCGCGCACTACCACCACACGTACGAAGAGATCATCGGGATCTCGGGCTGCTTCAGCTTTGATTCGCGCCGCTGGGTGGAAAAGGGCACGTATGTCTTCCACCCGCCCCAGACGGTCCATGGCTTTGCCAGCGCCATCCGGAGCGAGTCGACCTTCCTCTCCCGCGTGGGGCGCGATCTGGATTTCAACTTCGTGGAAGAACCCGAGCACGACGACCTCTACCCTGTCGAAGGGGCGAACCCGGCGCGCGCGGCCGTTGCACTCGATCATGAGGACGTGCTGACCAACCTTGCGGTAGGCTCTTTCCTGGAGAGCGAGGCGAAAGTGCGCCTGTTGAGCCGTCATCCCGAGCATGGCGAGGGCTCGGCCATAGTCCGGCTTTCGGCGGGCTGGAGCTCGCAGATCAGACGTCTCCCGCATTACCTCGAAATGTTTGTCATGGAGGGGAGCGTGGGCGTTGATGGGGCGCGTATCGAGCCCCGCCGAGCGTACTTCTTCTACCCTCCAGAAACCCCGATCAACGCTCTTTCCTGCCACACCGACGCGCTGGTCTACGTCAATTTCGGAGGGCCACTCAACCTTTGAGCCACCGCGTCTCGCGGTCTGGCGACAAGTGCAAACGGGCGGTTCCGGCGGACGGGACCGCCCGTTTGTCGTCTTGCACGCCCGAAACGGATTTCGGCAGGAGGAGCTCAAGCCGCAATTTCAGTCTGTGGTTCAGGGTTGAGAACGGCGGAGCAATATTCGACCACGCTAGCGGCGGGATAGTCCTGCTGCGGGCGGCGTAAAAGTCGTCCACCTTGAAGCCTTTCTGCCAAGTCAGGGAGGTGTGGGGATCTACAGCGTGGAACTTTATCTTCAGGTCCGTTTGGCTTGCGCGGATGGCATGAGCCAGCGGGCGGCGGCGAAGCGTTTCAATGTGTCGCGCGACACGGTGCGCAAGATGCTGTCGTTTTCATCGCCACCGGGTTACCGGCGTCAATCTGTCCCGCAGCGTCCGAAGCTGGACGGGTTTGTGGCGATCATTGATGGATGGCTTGAAGGGGACCGCTGCGTCCCGCGCAAACAGCGCCATACGGCGAAGCGGGTATTCGACCGCTTGCGCGCCGAGCATGGTTTCACCGGCGGCTATACGATCATCAAGGATTACATCCGCGAGCGTGAGCAACGCAGCCGGGAGATGTTCGTGCCGCTGGCCCACCCGGCGGGGGATGCGCAGGCCGATTTCGGGGAAGCGCTGGTGGAGATCGGCGGGGTGCAGCAGAAGGCCTACTTCTTCGCACTCGATCTGCCGCACAGTGATGCCTGCTATGTGCGGGCCTATCCGGCGGCGGTGGCGGAGGCACGGGTGGACGGACACGTTCATGCCTTCGCGTTCTTCGGCGCGGTGCCGCGCTCGATCGTCTATGACAACGATCGCTGCCTTGTGGCGAAGATCCTGCCAGACGGCACGCGTAAGCGTGCCACGCTGTTCAGCGCTTTCCTGTCGCATTACGTGATCCGCGACCGCTATGCCCGCCCGGGCAAGGGGAACGAGAAAGGCAATGTGGAAGGGCTGGTTGGTTACTGCCGCCGCAATTTCATGGTGCCGATCCCGAAGTTCCCGACCTGGGAGGCCTTCAACCTATGGCTGGAGGAGCAATGCCGCAAGCGCCAGCAGGACAAGGTGCGCGGACAGAGCGAGACGATCGGTGAGCGCTTGCAACGCGATCTGGCAGCCATGCAGCCTCTGCCCGCTACACCCTTCGAGGCCTGCGATCAGACGAGCGGGCGGGTCTCCTCGCAATCACGGTGCGCTACAGGACCAACGATTATTCGGTTCCGGTGGCCTGGGGCCATCAGGAGGTCTGGATCAGGGCCTATGTCGATGAGGTGGTGGTCGGCTGCCGCAGCGAAGTCATCGCCCGTCATCCTCGTTGTTATGCCCGCGAGGAGGTTATCTTCGACCCGCTCCACTATCTCCCGCTGATCGAGCAGAAGATCAACGCATTCGACCAGGCCGCGCCTTTGCAGGGCTGGGATTTGCCAAGCGTTCACGACACTGCAGCGGTTGATGGAAGGCCGCATGCACAAGCATGGCAGGCGTGAATATGTACAGGTGCTGCGCCTGTTGGAAACGTTCACCCTCGCCGATCTCCAGGCGGCGGTGGAACAGGCCATTGATCTTGGCGCCATCGGCTTCGATGCCGTCAAGCACCTCGCCCTGTGCCGGGTCGAACGCGTACCGCCCAGGCTGGACCTGGACGTCTATCCCTTCCTGCCACGCACAACGGTCGAGAAGACCTTTGCCAGAGCCTATCTGAGCCTGCTCTCCGACCAGCAGGAGGCCGCATGAGCGATCAGACCCCGGAGCTTCTTCTCGCTCACAATCTCAAGGCACTCAAGCTGCCTACGTGCCTGCGAGAGCACCACAAGCTCGCCCGGCAATGTGCCGCTGAAGGCGTCGATCATATCCGCTTCCTCGCCCGCCTTGTCGAGATGGAGATGATCGACAGGGAGCGTCGTATGGTCGAGCGGCGCATCAAGGCCGCGCGCTTCCCCGCCGTCAAAAGCCTCGACAGCTTCGACTTCACCGTCATCCCGAGGCTCAACAAGATGCAGGTGCTCGAGATGGCGCGCTGCGAGTGGATCGAGCGGCGTGAGAACGCCATCGCTCTGGGGCCATCGGGCACCGGAAAGACGCACGTAGCGTTGGGGCTCGGACTGGCAGCATGCCAGAAAGGGCTGTCGGTGGGCTTCACCACTGCGGCGGCGCTGGTCAGCGAAATGATGGAGGCGCGCGACGAGCGGCGTCTCCTGCGCTTCCAGAAGCAGATGGTCGGATACAAACTGCTCATCATCGACGAACTGGGCTTCGTACCGCTCTCCAAGACCGGCGCCGAACTGCTGTTCGAGCTGATCTCCCAGCGTTACGAACGCGGCTCCACCTTGATCACCAGCAACCTGCCCTTCGACGAATGGACCGAAACCTTCGGATCCGAGCGTCTCACAGGCGCGCTCCTCGATCGCCTGACCCATCACGTCAGCATCCTCGAGATGAACGGCGAAAGCTATCGCCTCGCTCACAGCCGGGCCCGCAAGGCCAAAATCAGACCCTGAAAAGCAAGCCAATGCCGGGGGGAGTGGCCCTCGGGCTACGCCCTCACGCCACTCCCCCCGGCGTGTAACACGATGGCCTGGTTTTACGCCGCCCCATGGCCGACTTTTGCTCCGCCGTTGACACTCGGTCGGCAATGAGCGCAGCGCGACCGTCGGAGACCACCAGCTCGACACGATCGGACATACCCGCCGCATCGAAGTCACCGCGCCGTCCTTCACCGCCGTTCCCTGGCTGCTTGCAGGCACGCGCCGATTGACCCTGATGCACAGCCGCTTCGCGCGCATCGTGCGCGCGCAGTTCGGCCTTGCCTGCGCCCCTCTCCCCGTCGACCTGCCGCCGCTGCGCCAGATCGTCCATTTCCACGAGACCCGCGCCCACGACGATGGCGTCGCCTGGCTGATCGCGCGGATCCGGGAACAGGCGGGCCCGAACGTCATCGATGCGGCGAGCTAGCAGGAGACGGAACGCCCCGGAGCCCTGAAGGTCTGGAAGAGGAGAAAAGGACGGTCCGAGGGCCATCGCCCTCGGGCTCCCAAAACTGGCCCCCTCACCTTTTGCCTGCCGGCTCAGCCAGGGCTGGTGAAGAGGCCAAGCGGCAATGATTGCTTCGGCTTGGGCTCAGCCCCCGGTCGCCGCGACGCGGGGCGCCTTGCCTCTCGGCGTACGCAGGAGGCTCCACAAGACGATTGCGGCCAGCACGTCGAGCGCGCCGAGCATGACGAAAAGCGGGTTGTAGCCGAATTCATCCGCGCTCTGGCCAATGATGAAGGTGAAGGCCATGCCCCCGATCCACGCGATCGAGCCCGCCATGCCGCTCGCAGTGCCAACCGCACGGGTGTCGAAGACATCGGCGCACAGCGTGATGAGCGCCCCGTTCAGCATCTGGTGAGCAAAGCCGCCCACGCAGAACAGCGCGATGGCAAGCCCCGGCGAGGTCGCAAGACCAATGCACGCCGGGCCCAGCATGCACAGCGCGCCCACCGTCATCGTCACCTTGCGCGAGGTGACCATGGCCGCGCCCCGGCGCATGAGGACATTGGGCAGGATGCCAGCGGCAAGCGAGCCGAAATCGGCCGCCAGGAACGGCATCCAGGCCCACAGCGCAACATCGCGCAGGTCCAGCTTCCACACCGTCACGAGGTAGAGCGGGATGAAGAAGCTGAAAGTCTGCCAGGCCGGTTCAGCCAGGAAACGGGGAATGGCAATGCCCCAGAATCCGCGGCTGCGCAGCACTTCCCTACGCCGGGCCGGGCGCACTTCGCTGGCGTTGGCCCTGCGGTCCTCCTCCAGCGCGGCAAGATCCTCGGCCGGCAGGCGGGGGTGCTGTTCGGGCGCGCGGTAGCCGAACCACCAGATCAGGGCCCACAGCACGCTCATGCCGCCCGTCACCAGGAAGGCCGACTGCCAGCCCCACCACAGGATGCAGAAGGCCACCAGCGGCGGCGCCAGCATCGAGCCCACACTGGTGCCCATCTGGAAGCAGCTTGTCGCCAGCGAGCGCTCGCGCGCCGGAAACCACTCGGACGTTACCTTGGCCCCGGCGGGAATGGCCGCGGCCTCGGTCGCACCAAGCGCGGCGCGAAAGGCCGCGAGGCTCGGCCAGCCGCTGGCAAAGGCGTGGCCCATGTTGGAGAGCGCCCAGCCCATCGCGAAGATGAAGAAGCCAAGGCGCGTACCCAGGATATCGAGCACCGTTCCCGCAACCGTCTGCATCACCGTGTAGCTGGCCTGGAACGCCAGGATGACCCAACTGTAATCCTCGGTCGACATCCCGAACTCGGCCTTGAGCGTGGGCGCGGCGACCGAGAGCGTTGAGCGCGCGAGGTAATTCATGATCGTGCCCAGCGTCACGAGGCTGATCATCCACCAGCGCAGCTTGATCCTGGAAAGGCCCATTCGCGTATTCATCCTCTTCCCTGTGCGGTGGCGGGCTTATCGCGCCCGTTCGACCTCGATGTTGGAGACCAGTGCCTCGGGTTTCGTGGCGCCCGCAGAGGGCGTGAAGGCAAGGTCGAGCCCTTCTCCCGCCACATCGACCTCGAAGCTGCGGGCCAGAAGCCGGTTGGTGGCCCCCGCCTCAGCGGCAATATCAAGGCTACTCAGGACCCTGGCCGCATTGGCCGACACGTCGAACCGGCGCTCACCCGGGGCGGCCTCAGGCTCGATGAAGCGCAAGGTCACGCGGTAGTGCCCCGGTGTGAGCGGCAGGTGATAGGTGAAATCACCCTTGCGGAAGCGCGCCAGCGCGTCGCGCTGCTCAGCAGGCGCGATCTCGGCGCGCAGCGGGGGGCGCCCGCGTCGCGGCGTATCGGCCGTGCCCGCTTCGCCGCCTTTGAAGAAGGCATCCGAGCCATACCCGGAGGAGGCTACGAGCGCGCCAGCGTCGATGAAGAAGGCGTGCGCGCGTGAGGCATCCAACTGCCAGTCGATCGCGTCCGTGACGTCCTGGGTCCCGCCTGCGGCGTCCGCGAAGTGGCCCGTGGCCTCGATCCGATTCGCGCCCGAGGCGAGGCGCACGCCCGGCCAGACACAGACGCGGTTCGGACAATCGCCCTTCGCTCCCAGGTCTTCTCCGTTAACGCGCAGCGTGACGGACGGGGCATTGGAATAGACCCGAACGTCGGTCACCGGATAGGCAAGCTGGCGATAGCGGCGACCCGTCACATGGACCGTGGGCGCATCCGACCACTGCGCGCGGTAGTAGTAGAAGGCGTCCTTGCGGATCGCCCCGTCGTAGCTGACCAGACCCTTGGTGTTGATGTCGGTGGAATCGCCTTCCTTGCGCGTCACGGTCGCAAAATCGAACGAATTCCAGAGCCAGCGGCCCCACAGATAGGGCCGTTTGGCCAGCTCCGGCCAGGTCTGTTCATGCACCCAGCTGGCGTATTCCTCGGGCTGGTCGCGCCCACCCATGTCGTGGGGGCCGCCCTGCGGATCATCGGTATGGATCGAGAAAGCCGCGCCTGCGCCGTACTCGGAAATGGCCTGGGGCTGGTCGGGACGCGCAGCGTGCAAGGCATCGAAGTGCCCCCCCACGAAGGCGGGCTTGCCATAGTACCACCCGAAGTAGCGATTGCCCGCCGATACCGGCACGGCGTCCGCGACCTCGGGCACCTTGGGCATACCCGTCCCTTCGCAGCAGGTCGCGAGCGTCGGAGCGCGCAAGGGGTCTTCCGCCTGCGCCAGGCTGACAAGTTCCTCCACCAGCGGCGTGGGATCGGCAGGGTCAGCGCTGTTCCCCCGGCCCAGGAACTCGGGCCGGTTGGGGCCGAAATCGACCTCGTTCGCCACGCCCCAGACCGCGACCGAGGCATGGTTGTAGTTCTGGCGGATCATCTCGGTGAGCTGCTGGCGCGCGTTGGCGACGATGCCGGCCGGAGCCGGTCCAGCCTCCGGATCGAGGCTCCAGGCGGTCACCAGCGCGATCTCGTCCCAGACCACAAGGCCATACTTGTCCGCCAGTTCATGGACCGGCTGGCCGTGCTGGTAATGTGTGAGGCGCACCGTGTTCGCGCCCATGTCGCGGATCGTGTCGATCTGCCGCGCGACGTCCGCACGCGTGAGCGCCCAGCCGTGCGCCATCGTGTCCTGATGCAGCCCCACGCCCTGGAGGCGCACCGGCCTGCCGTTGATGAGGAAGCCCTTGTCCGGATCGATAGCGAACTGGCGGATGCCAAAGTCCTGTTCGACGGTATCGAGGACATTACCCGCGCCATCCCGCAACCGCGCGACGAGAGTGTAGAGATAGGGATCCTCGACGCCCTGCCACAGGTGCGGATCCGCAACATCCAGCGCCGCGCGCACCTCCTGCCCTTCACCCACAGCCAGTTCCAGTGGACGGCGCACGCGGGCGACGAGCTTGCCAGCACGGTCGCGCAGTTCCAGCTCCAGAGCAGCCTTCGCGCGATCCGCGCGTGCGTTGGAAAGGCGGGCCAGCACCTCGATCCGGGCCCGGTCATCGGCGATCGCGGTGGTCTGCGCATAGACGCCCGGCCCGCCAAAATCGCGCATCGCAAAGTGCGCATTGGCGGTCTCGATCAGGCGCACGGGACGATAGAGCCCGCCCTGCACGAAGAAGTCCCCCGCGAGCGGCAAGGTGTTGGCCGTGGCGTTGCCCGGCGCGGGATCGGTGTTGTCGACCTTGACGGTCAGCACGTTGGGCCCCTCGGCCTGCAGTGCGGCCGTGGCCTCGAGCCGGAAGCGGCTGAAACCACCCTCGTGGCGCCCGAGATGGACGCCGTTGAGCCAGACATCGGCGGTCCGGCTTGCCGCATCGAATTCCAGCCAGGCTCTGCGCCCGGGTGCCAATGCTCGCGCAGGCAGTTCGAGCCGGTACCAGCCCACGCCGCGGTAGTCGTCAAGCTCCCGGTTCACGGCTCCGGGTACACCCGCCGCAGCCTCGTAAGTGCCGATGCGGTTCCAGGTATGTGGCACCGCCACGACTGCCCAGCCCGATGCATCGAAATCGGGAGAGGAGGGATCGGCGGAGGTGTCCAGTTCGCTGACCTTGCGAAAGCGCCAGCCCGTGGCGAGCTGCGTCACCGCGCGCCCGCTCGCGTGAAGCCCGGCATCGGCACCAAGCTGCGTGCCCGGACCCGGCGCACGGGCCTGAACGGGGCCCACACCCAGCACGAGCGGCATTCCCAGGACGATCGGCGCCAGGCCGGCCAGGGTGTTGGTCTTCACGTCAAGCATCTCCCTTGTATCCCGTGTGCTGCCGCGCGCTCCCTTGTTCCGGGTGCGTTGTTGCGCGCGGCACGGCTGGCGCTATCCGCTGGGCGCCGCCGCTGCCGGAGCCCCATAGGGAGCCCCGTGATCCCTGTCGGGGATGGCCCCCCGACGCATGATGACCCACCCCGCGATGGCATGACCGGCCGCCGCGGAACTGGCCGGACCAATCCCGCGCAGACGCCCGGCCAGATAACCCGCATTGAAGGCATCCCCGGCCCCGCTCGTATCGACGGGATCGAGGCGCTGTGGCGGCGCAAGGAGGGTTCCATCAGGAAGGCGACAGCCCTGCGCCCCCAGCTTCACCACCGTCTCGCCACAGCCCAATTCCTGCCAGTGCGCGGCCACGGCCTCGGCTGTGTCCTCACCGGAAATCTGGGTCTCGTCTTCCAGCGTGGGCAGGCCGAAATCGGCAACCGCAATCGCCGCATCGCGCCAGTGCCGGGCCGTTGCAACATCGCCCCAGAGGCGCGCCCGGTAATTGCCATCGAGCGCGACCTTCCCGCCTTTGGCGCGCACATCGCGGGCCAGGTCCAGCAGGGCTTCGCGCCCCGTATCGGGAAGGATCGCCAGGGAAATCAGCGAGAAGGACAAGAGATCTGCCCCACCCACTTCGGCGCGGGCCCGGGCCAGAGCCTCGCCCATGACCGGGCCACCTTCGAACAGGGCGCGGGCTGCGCTCGTGTCGCGCCAGTAGGAAAAGGTACGCTCGCCCGCATCATCGGTCGCGATCGCGTAGAGTCCGGGCTGGCGCGTGGGATGGCGCAGCACAAGGCTGCAATCGAGCCCCTGCGCCTGCCACTTCTCCACCAGATCGCCGCTCAGGCCATCTGTGCCCAGCGCGGTCATGTAGGCGACATCATGCCCGAAGCGCGCAAGGTGGATGGCGGTATTGAGCGTGTCCCCGCCATAGCCCATGCGCCAGGCCGTATCCGCAGGTACGCCGCCCGGCTCCCCCATTTGCGAGAGTTCGAGCATGGCCTCACCAAGGCACACGATCCGCGTCACGTCGCCGGTTCCTCCTACCAGTTCCACATCGTCCCGTCCTCGAGCCGGGCGACCGGCAGGTAGGCGGGCTTGTAGGGGTACTTCGCGGCCAGTTCCTCGTCGATGTCCACCCCGTGACCGGGTGTGTCCCCCACCGTCAGATGGCCATCGTCAAAGCTGTAGTCGTGCGGGAAGACCGCGTCGGTCTCCTCGGTGTGGCGCATGTATTCCTGGATCCCGAAGTTGGGCACCCAGGTATCGAAATGGAGTGCGCAGCCCATCGTGACAGGCGACAGGTCGGTCGCGCCGTGGCAACCGGTGCGCACCTGGTAGAGCGATGCCAGATCCGCAATGCGGCGCAAGTGCGTCAGGCCGCCTGCCCCCACCACGGTCGCGCGGATATAGTCGATGAGCTGGTTCTGGATCAGGTCCTTGGCGTCCCAGATCGTGTTGAAGATTTCACCCACGGCCAGCGGCGTTACCGTGTGCTCACGCACGAGGCGGAAGGCCTCCTGGTTCTCGGCCGGGGTGCAGTCCTCCAGCCAGAACAGCTGATAGGGCTCGAGCATCTTGCCCAGGTTCGCGGCCTCCTGCGGCGTATAGCGATGGTGCCCATCGTGCAGCAGGTGGTGATCAAAGCCGTAGGTCGCGCGCAGCTTCTCGAACATCTTGGGCACGTAATTCAGGGCCTTGCGCGTGTCCCACCCGGTCAGAGAGGGCAGCTGGGCATCGGCCGGCTCATAGTAGAGCTTGCCGCGGCCCACCCCATAGGCATCCTTGATGCCCGGCACGCCGGTCTGCGCGCGAATCGCCTTGTAGCCCATGTCGATGTACTGGCCGACTGCCTCGACGGTCTCATCGATATCGCTGCCGTTGGCATGGCCATAGACCATGACCCGCTCGCGGCTCTTGCCACCCAGCAGGTCATAGACCGGCATGCCCGCCATCTTGCCCTTGATGTCCCACAGCGCCATGTCGACCGCCGCGATGGCGCGCATGGTCACCGGACCACGCCGCCAATAGGCCCCGCGGTAGAGATACTGCCAGATATCCTCGATCCGGCGCGGGTCCATGCCGATAAGGCACGGCACGACATGGTCCTCCAGATAGGAAACCACTGCCTTTTCCCGGCCGTTCAGCGTGGCATCACCGATGCCGTAGACACCTTGGTCGGTCACGATCTTCAAGGTCACGAAATTGCGCCCGGGGCACGTGACGATCACGCGGGCCGCTTCAATCTTCATCTTGGCTATTCCCCCCCAGAGTTCTGACTGGTACGTTAGGTCCCGTCTTGACGACCTTAAATTGGTCTGTCAATCCTTCAATAATTGGTCAGACCAACGAGATCTCGATGTCCAGACAGACACATGCACCAGCCTCTGCCTCGGAAAGCGCACCCGCCAAGCCGCAGGACCGCCTCTACCAGGAACTCTCCCAGACACTGCTGCGCGAGATCTCCGAGGGCGTGTTTCCGGTGGGCTCGCGCCTTCCCGCCGAGCGCGAACTGGCCACACGCTATGACGTGAGCCGCACCACGGTGCGCGAGACGATGATCGCGCTCGAGGTGCAGGGCGTGGTCGAAGTGCGCGTGGGCTCGGGCGCCTACGTGCTGCAGATGCCCGGCGCGGCCGCCCAGCCCGGGATCAACGTCACCGCCTTCGAGCTGACCGAGGCCCGCCTCCTGATCGAGGGCGAGAGCGCGGCTCTTGCCGCTACGCAGGCAAGCGAAAAGGATATCGCCGCCATCGCCGCCTCGCTCGAGGCCATCGCGCGCGAAACCAACGACGTCACCGAAAGCGAGCTGGCTGACCGCGACTTTCACCTCGGCATCGCCCGCGCAACGCGCAACCGCGCCATCTACGAGGCCGTGGAGCACCTGTGGAACCAGCGCGAGAGCTCACCCGAATGCGCGCTCGTCCACGCCAAGGCGCGCACCGCCAATATCAAACCCGTGGTCGAGGAGCACTCGGCCATTCTCGACGCGCTGCGGGCTGGCGATCCTGCCGCCGCGCGCAACGCCATGCGCGCCCACCTGAGCGCGGTTCTTGAAAGCCTGCTCTTTGCAACGGAGGAAATGGCGGTTGAAAAGGCGCGTGAGGCCTCGCGCTCGAAGCGCGCGATCTACGCCCGGCTGACCGCCTGACACACCCATGACCCGACCGCTACGCCTGCATCCCGACCGGCTGCTGCCGGCCGATCCCGCCACGCGCACTCTCGCCCGCGACCTTTATGAGAGCGTGGCCGGCCTGCCGATCATCAGCCCCCACGGGCACACCGATCCGCGCTGGTTTGCGACCAACGCGCCCTTCGGCAACGCCACCGAGCTGCTGCTCGCGCCCGATCACTACATCTTCCGCATGCTCTATTCGCAAGGCGTGCGTCTCGAGGACCTCGGCCTTGGCGGCTCGGGCGCGGATCCGCGCGCAGCCTGGCGCCTCTTTGCCGAACGCTACCAGCTGTTCCGGGGCACGCCTTCGCGCATCTGGCTCGACTGGGTCTTTGCCGAAGCCTTCGGGATCGACGTCGCGCTGGAAGCGCAGACGAGCGATCTCTACTTCGACACCATCACCGAAAAGCTGGCGAGCCCGGACTATGCCCCGCGCGCGCTGTTCGAGCGCTTCAACATCGAGGTCATCGCGACCACAGAGAGCCCGCTCGACACGCTGGAGCACCATGACGCCATTCGCGCCTCGGGTTGGCAGGGGCGGGTCATCACCGCCTACCGCCCCGATCCGGTGATCGACCCCGAGTTCGAAGGCTTCCAGGCCAATATTGACCGTTTCAGCGCGATCACCGGCGAAGATTGCCGCACCTGGCAGGGCTACCTTGCCGCGCACCGCCAGCGCCGCGCCTTCTTCGCCCGGATGGGCGCGACGAGCACCGACCACGGCCACCCCACCGCACGCACGGCCGACCTCCCCCACGCCGAGGCCGAAGCGCTTTTCGACAGGGTCGTCACGGGCAAGGGCACATCGGGAGATGCCGAGCTGTTCCGCGCCCAGATGCTGACCGAAATGGCGGCGATGAGCCTGGAGGACGGGCTCGTCATGCAGCTCCACCCCGGCTCCTTCCGCAACCACAACGCCCGCGTGTTCGAGCGTTTCGGGCGCGACAAGGGCGCCGACATTCCGGTTTCGACCGAGTACGTCCGGGCCCTCAAGCCCCTGCTCGACCGGTTCGGCAACGAGGCTGACTTCACGCTCATCCTCTTCACGCTGGACGAGAGCGTCTACGCGCGCGAACTGGCGCCGCTGGCCGGGCACTATCCCTGCCTGCGCCTGGGCCCGGCCTGGTGGTTCCACGACAGTCCCGAAGGCATGCGCCGCTTCCGCCGCTCGGTCACCGAGACCGCCGGTTTCTATAACACCGTGGGCTTCAACGACGACACCCGCGCTTTCCTGTCGATCCCCGCGCGCCATGACCTGGCGCGCCGGATCGACTGCGGCTTCCTGGCCGAACTGGTCATGGAGCACCGCCTGGAAGACTGGGAAGCGGCCGAACTCGCCCGCGATCTCGCCTACGATCTTGCCAAAAAGGCCTACAAGCTGTGACCGACGCCCTGCCTCGCCTGTCGCCTGAGACCCTGGCCAGCGTCCCGGCAGACGCGCGCTTCACGCATGACCGTGCACAGACGCGCATGGGCATTGTCCACTTCGGCATCGGCGCCTTCCACCGCGCGCACCAGGCCTGGTACACCGACCGCGCAATGGACGCGGGCGATACGCGCTGGGGCATCTGCGGGATCTCGCTGCGCTCGGCCAGCGTGGCCGAGCAGCTCATGCCGCAAGGAGGGCTCTACACCGTCGCGGAGCGCGGTGCGGGCACGCCGCGCCTGCGCGTGGTCGGCGCCGTCCACGAAGTCCTCGTGGGCCCGGCCGACCGTGCCGCCATCCTGGAGCGCCTCGCGGCCCCGGACACGCACATCGCCAGCTTCACCGTCACCGAGAAGGGCTATTGCCGCAAGGGCGATGGGAGCCTCGACCTCGAACGCGCCGATGAAGGTTCGATCTACGGCTTCCTTGGCGAGGGGCTCGCGCGCCGGCGCGCGCTGGGGCTGCCGGGCCTCACACTCCTGTCGTGCGACAACCTCGCGGACAATGGGCGCACGCTGGAGAGGCTGCTGGGCCAATGGTGTGCGCATCACGATCCCGAACTGGGTGCCTGGATCGCACAGACCTGCACCTTCCCCGGCACGATGGTCGACCGCATCGTGCCCGCGACGACCGACGCCGACCGCGTGGCTGTCGCCCAGCAGCTTGGCCTGGCCGACGAAGCCTGCGTCGTCACCGAGGCCTTCAGCCAGTGGGTGATCGAGGATCGCTTCGCAGGGCCCCGCCCTGCCTGGGAGGATGTCGGCGTGCAGATCGTAGCCGAGGTCACGCCGTACGAAGCCGCCAAGCTGCGCATGCTGAACGGCGCGCACTCCGCGCTCGCCTATATCGGCCTCGCCGCCGGGCACACCTTCGTGCACGAGGCCGTGGCCGATCCGGCCATCCGCCCGGTGATCGAGGACCTCATGCGCAGGGAAGCCGCGCCCACGCTGACACCCGCGCCCGGCCAGGACCTGGATGCCTACGCCAAGGCCCTGCTTGCGCGCTTCGAGAACCCCGCGCTGGAGCATCGCCTCGCCCAGATCGCGATGGACGGCAGCCAGAAGATCCCGCAGCGTTGGCTCGAAACGCTTGAAGCCAACCGTGAGGCCGGGCGCTCCTGCCCGGCCATCCTCACCGCGCTCAAGGCCTGGTTTCGCCATCTGCGCGGCGCGAACGGCCCACTCGAAGACCCCATGACGGATGAGTTGGCGACGCTGGCCCGGACCCACGAGGACACCGAATTGGCCCGCCAGCTGTTTGCACCAGAGGGCCTTCTTGGCGGCACCTGGAATGCCGATACAGCGGAGGTTTTTGCCGGATGATCTCCTGACTTCAAGTTCAGGAAAAAGGGTTCCGAGGGCCATCGCCTTCGCCCTCCCCTAACTGTCGAGATCATCGTTCACCGGCCAGTTTGGTCGGGTACGGGCGAACGCACCTTTTCCTTGGGCTGTTGCGGCGGGCTCTTTGCGTATTAGGCCTATGAGAGTACGTGTGGCTTAACACGAAATTTAGCATCCTGCTCCTAACCGCCGAGGACCATGCGGCTCGCAACCATCACCAATTGGGCCTACGGGGCCACGGTTCTCCTCACGCTCGTGTCCGGAACCACGATGCTCCTTTCCTCCAGCGCGCAGGAGCAGGAGCGTGTCGCCGTGGAGCGGCGCTTTGCCCTCGACCGCGCGACCGAGCGACTTGCCGAGGATGTGTATCGGCTGACCGATCGCGCGCGCCAGTATCTCAACACCGACGATGCCACCTACCAGGTGCTCTACACCCGCGAGGCGGCCGATACCGACAAGCTGGAAGAACGGCTGCGCCGCATCGCCGAGGCCGGGGCCACGCCCGGAGAGGTCGCGGTCCTGCGTGAAGGCCTGCGCTGGGCCGATTCGCTGCGCGATGAACAGACAGAGGCCCTCGCCGCGCAAGCCGCTGGCAACACGCCGCGCGCACGCCAGATCCTGTTCGGCGCCGAATACGAACGCGAACTCGATCGCGCCATCACCATGGTCGAACGCTTTCAGGAACAGCTCGACCAACGCACCGAAATCGAGATCGCCGAGGCGACCCGAATTTCCCGTATCTGGCGCACGACTTCCGAAGTCATGCTGGCGATCACCGCGTTCCTGTTCCTGTGCGTCCTCTACTTCGTGTTCAAGCGACGGGTCCTGCGCCCGGTCGTGCGCCTCTCCGACGTCGTCAACCGTCTTGCCGCGCAGGACTACGGCGTGGAGCCCCCTACGTACGAGGATGTCGACGAGATCGGCGACATGGCCCAGGCGATCCGCGTGTTCCGCGAGAACGGCATCGAGCGCCAGCGCCTCGAAGCGGTCCAGGAGGCCGAACGTGCCTCGCGCGCACTCCTCGCCCGCATGACCCAGCGCATGCAAGGTTGCGATACCCTGGATGCACTTACTGACGTGGTCCGGCGCTTCGTACCCGAGATCGTGCCCGGCTTTGCAGGACGGCTCTATGTGCTCGACCCGGACAGCAATCGCCTGGAGGAGACCGGAAACTGGCTGGATCCCCAGCACTCGGGGCGCGCGTTTTCGACGTTGGACTGCTGGGCGCTTCGTCGCGGCCTGCCGCACCGCCCAGCGGGCGAGACCATCGACGTGCCCTGCACGCACCTCGATCTGGATGGCGCGGACGAGCTTCCCGATACACTCTGCCTGCCCCTGATTGCCCAGCGCCAGACGCTGGGGCTGATCTACTTCGAGTCGCGCAAGGCCCGCGGCGAGCAGCGGTTCCCGGAAAACTATCTCCAGATGCTGAGCGAGAATATCGGCCTCGCGCTTTCCAACCTGCGGCTGCGCGAGCGGCTCCAGGCCATGGCGCTCACCGATTCGCTGACCGGGCTGTCCAACCGCCGCAATTTCGAAGAGGAACTGCCTCTCTCGCTGGCCAAGGCCGAACGGGAGGCAGGCGTCCTCTCCTTCCTGATGCTGGACATCGACCATTTCAAGCGCATCAACGACGGCTTTGGCCACGAAGCTGGCGATGCGGTCCTGCGCGCCATTGGCACCGCGCTGCGCCAGGCCTTGCGCGAGGACACCCGGATCTTCCGATACGGCGGCGAGGAGTTCCTCGTCATGTTGCCCGGTACCGACAGCGCGCAGGCGATGGAACGCGCCGAGGATCTGCGCGCACGGATCGGCGGCCTCGAAATCCTGCATCATGGGGAGCCGCTTGGCCCGGTCACCGTTTCGATCGGACTGGCGACCACGCCCGACCATTGCCCGGCCGCCAAGCTTCTGCGCACCGCCGATGCGGCGCTCTACCGCGCCAAGGACCTGGGCCGAAACCGCGTCGAGGTAGCCCAGCCCCGCAAGGACGAGCGCCGGGCGACTTGATGCCCCCCTGCCCGCAAGCGAAAACGCCTCTCCGTCCATTCCCGACGAAGAGGCGTTTCTGCTGATTAGTCCGTCACAAGCGACTTAGTCGGTTGCGCCCGCCTGGTCCTCGACCACGACATCGGCGCCGCCCCCGAGCGAGCGGTAGAGCTCGATCAGGTTGGTCGCTTCCAGAAGCCGCGTATTCACGAGCTGCTGTTCGGCGGCATAGGCCGTGCGCTGGCTGTCGAGCGTCGTCAGGAACGAATCCACGCCGCTGCGGAACCGCGCCTCGGCCAGGTTTGCCGAGACCTGCGCCGCCTTGGTCCGGCGCATCTGCGCCGCGACCTGTTCGTTGATGCGGCCACGCTGGGCCAGGGCATCGCTGACTTCGCGAAACGCGGTCTGGATCGCCTTCTCGTACGTGGCCACCGCAGCCTGCTTGGACGCCTTGGCATAGGCCAGGTTGCCCGAACGCGCGCCGCCGTCGAACAGCGGCAAGCTGGCCGAAGGCGCGGCGTTGTAGGTGTAGCTGCCGTCCTTGAAGAGCCCCGACAGCGCGGTGCTGATCGTGCCCAGCGTGCCCGTCAGCGAGATCGTCGGGAAGAAGGCCGCGCGCGCCGCACCGATGTTCGCGTTCTCGGCGATCAGCTGGTGCTCGGCCTGGAGCACGTCGGGACGCGAGAGGAGAACATCGGAGGACAGCCCCACCGGAAGATCCTGACGCACCAGATCCTCGGTGCCCAGCGTCGAGGGCAGCAGTTCGCGCGGAACGGTCGTCCCGGCCAGCAGGTTGAGCGCGTTCTGGTCCTGCGCCAGCGCAGTCTCGAGCACGGCGATGTCGTTGACCGCGCCCTCGTAGCTGGTTTCGGCCTGGCGCACCTCCAGCTCGCTGCCGGTGCCGATCTCGAACTGCGCCCGCGTGAGATCCAGCGTCTTCTCGAAAGCGTCCTTGGTCCGGCGGGCAAGCGCCAGCTGGTCCGCATCGCTCGCCATCGTCAGCCAGGCGTTGGCGATCTCCGCGATCAGGCTGATGCGGGTGGAGCGCTGCGCTTCCTCGCTTGCGAAGAACTGCTCCTGCGCCGCGCGCGACTGGTTGCGTACGCGCCCGAACAGATCAAGTTCGAAGGCCGAGATACCGAGCGTTCCCTGATAGATCTCGATATCGCTCGAGTTCTGGGTCTGCCCCGTCATCGCCGCGAAGTTGTTGGTGTAGGTCGCGGTGCCCCCCGCGCTCAGCGTCGGGAACAACGCCGCGCGCTGGGTGGTGAACTGGGCGCGGGCCTGGAGGACATTGGCCGCGGCAATGCGCAGATCCCGGTTCTCCTCCAGCCCCATCGCGATGACCTGGCGCAGACGTTCCTCGAGGAAGAAGTCCTGCCAGCCCGTGCGCGACATGTCCGGGGCATCGCTTGCCGCACTCGGATAGACCCCGCCCTGCGGCATGGCCTGGGGAATGGCGCCGGTCGGCCGCTCATAGTCGGGTGCCATGTTGCACCCGGCCAGGAGCAGCGCGCCCGCCGCGATCGGTAGAATGCGTGTCTTCATCTCAGTTGCCCTCCGGGGCCTGGCTGCCCGAGGCAGCGCCCTGGTTCGCTTCGTTGCCTTCCTCCTGCGAGGTCTCGTTGTCGCGGCCATGTCCGAAGAGATGGCTGACGACCACGAAGAACATCGGCACGAAGAAGATCGCGAGGACGGTCGCGGTGAACATGCCGCCCACGACCGCACGGCCGATGGCGTTCTGTCCGCCCGCACCCGCGCCCGAGGAGATCGCGAGCGGGATCACACCGATGCCGAAGGCCAGCGAGGTCATCAGGATCGGACGCAGGCGCAGCCTGGCCGCCTCGATGGCCGCGCTGAAGGCATCCATGCCCGATTGCACGCGCTCTTCGGCGAACTCGATGATGAGGATCGCGTTCTTGGCCGAGACACCGATCGTGGTGATGATGCCCACCTGCAGGTAGATGTCGTTGTTGAGCCCGGTCAGCCAGGCAGCTCCCAGCGCGCCGAGCACGCCGAGCGGAACCACCAGGATCACCGCGATCGGCACCGACCAGCTTTCGTAGAGCGCGGCAAGGCACAGGAACACGACCGCGAGCGAGAGCGCGTAGAGCGCGGGCGCCTGGCCCGACCCCATGCGTTCCTCATAGGACAGCCCCGTCCAGTCGAGGCTCGTGCCCGGCGGAAGCTGGGCGTGGAGTTCCGTCATCTTGGCCATGGCATCGCCCGTGCTCAGTCCGGCCGCCGGAGCGCCCTGGAGTTCCATCGCAGGACGCCCGTTGTAGCGGGTGAGCATGGTCGGTGCATTGCGCCAGGACACATCCGAGAACGCCGAATAGGGGCTCATCTGGCCATCGGCGCCGCGCACGTAGAAGGAATCCAGGTCATCGGGCGAATCGCGGTATTCCTCCTGCGCCTGCAGGTAGACGCGCTTGGTACGGCCGCGATCGAGGAAGTCGTTGACGTAGGCGCCGCCCCAGGCGGTCGAGATCTCGGTGTTGATGGTGCCCAGGTCGAGGCCCAGCGCGCTGGCCTTGTCCTGGTCGACATCGACCTTGAGCTGCGGCGCATCGTCGAGACTGACCGGCATGATCTGCATGATCGCCGGATCGGCCATCGCCGCGCCCATCAGCTGGTTGCGCGCGGCCAGGAGCTTGTCGTGGCCGATGCCATCGGTGTCGGTCAGCCATACGTCGAAGCCTGCCGCGTTGCCCAGTTCCGAGACGGCCGGCGGGATCAGCGCGAAGATGGTGGCGTCGCGGTACTGGCCCAGTGCCCCCATCGCGCGGCCAACGATGGCCTGCGCCGCATTTTCGCTGCCCGAACGCTCTTCCCAGTCCTTCAGGCGGACGAAGGCAATCGCCGCGTTCTGGCCACGGCCCATGAACGAGAAGCCCGAAATCGTGAACACCGCCTGGACGTTGTCCTTCTCATCCTCAAGGAAGTGGCGACGCACTTCCTTGAGCGCTTCCTCGGTGCGCGGCAGGGTCGAGCCCGGAGGCGCCATGACCTGGGTCAGGACGACGCCCTGGTCCTCGTCCGGAAGAAAGCCGCCGGGAAGGCGGAAGAAAATGAAGCCGACACCCGCAACCAGCAGGAGGTAGAGGAGGCCCGAACGCTTCCAGCTGCGCGCGGTGCGCTTGACGCCCTTCTCATAGCGGTCCGTACCGCGATCGAAAGTGTCGTTGAACCAGCGGAAGAAGCGCGCCAGCAGGCCATTGCCTTCCAGCTTGGACGGATCGTGGGGTTTCAGGATCGTGGCGCAGAGCGCCGGGGTGAGGATCAGCGCGACCAGCACCGAGAGCACCATCGAGGAGACGATGGTGAGCGAGAACTGGCGGAAGATCACGCCGGTGGAACCGCTCTGGAAGGCCATCGGCAGGAACACCGCCGACAGCACCATGGCAATACCGATCAGCGCGCCGCTGATCTCGTCCATGGACTTTCGTGCCGCGTCCTTGGGAGAGAGGTGCTCGGTCTGGATCAGACGCTCGACGTTCTCGACCACCACGATGGCGTCGTCGACCAGAAGACCGATCGCGAGCACCATGCCGAACAAGGTGAGCTGGTTGATGGTGTAGCCCAGCCCCGCCATGATCCCGAAGGTGCCCAGAAGGACGACCGGAACCGCGATGGTCGGGATCAGGGTCGCGCGCCAGTTCTGCAGGAACAGGAACATGACGAGGAAGACGAGCACGACCGCCTCGACGAGCGTGTGGATCACCTGCTCGACCGAGAGACGCACGAACGGCGTGGTGTCGTAAGGATAGACGACCTTCACGTCCGGCGGGAAGCCTTCGGAGATGCGGGACACCTCTTCCTTGACGGCCTCCACCGTGTCGAGCGCGTTGGCACCTGAAGCCAGGCGCACACCAAAGCCCGAGGCAGGCTTGCCGTTGTACTGGACGTCAAAGCCATAGGTATCCGCGCCCAGCTCGGTGCGCGCGACATCGCGCAGACGCACGACCCCGCCGCCCGCGTTGGTGGCAAGGCGGATGTTGTCGAATTCGTCCGGCGAGGTCAGGCGCGACTGGACCGAGACGGTGGCGTTGAGCTGCTGCTCCTTCGAGGACGGCAGCTGGCCGATCTGGCCGGCCGAAACCTGCGCGTTCTGGGCCTCGATAGCCGCGCGCACGTCGCCCATGGTGAGGTTGTAGCTACGCAGCTTGAGCGGATCGACCCAGACGCGCATTGCGTACTGGGTGCCGAAGACCATGAGCTCACCCACACCGTTGATGCGGCTGACCGGGTCCTGGACCTGGCTGACGACATAGTCCGAAAGGTCGTTGGCGCTGTGGCTCCCGTCTTCGGAATAGAGGCCGACAACGACGAGGAAGCTCGCCGCCGACTTGGCGACGGTCACGCCCTGGCGCTGCACCGGCTGAGGCAGCAGCGACTGCGCGGCCTGCAGCTTGTTCTGCACCTGAACCTGCGCGATGTCGGGATCGGTGCCCTGCTCGAAGGTCAGGGTGATCGTCACCGCACCCGCCGAAGACGACTGCGAGGAGAAGTAGCGCAGGTTATCGATGCCCTTGAGCTGCTGCTCGATGATCTGCGTGGTCGTCTGCTCCAACGTGTCCGCATCCGCGCCCGGATAGGTCGCGTTGATGGTCACCGTGGGCGGCGCGATCTCGGGGAACTGCGAGACCGGAAGGCTGCGGATCGCGAGGATGCCGAACATCATCGCGACAATGGCGATGACCCATGCGAAGATGGGTCTGTCGATGAAATAGCGTGCCATGTGGGATCAACGCCCCTCGGACGGATTTTCAGTCTCGGCCGAGGGTGCCTCGACCTCCTTGCCCGAGCGCGCGCCGACTTCACCCGGCTTCTTCACCACCGGCTTGACAGTGCTGCCCGGACGCGCGTTCTGCGAGCCTTCGACGACGATTTTCTCGCCTTCCTTGAGGCCGCCCGTGACCAGCCAGTTGGTACCCGCGGTACGGTCGGTCTCGATCACGCGCTGCGACACCTTGCCGTCCTTGCCGACGACCAGGACGACGGGCTGGCCCTTCTCATCGCGCTGCACCGCGCGCTGGGGGACCAGCAGGCCATCGGCCTTGGTGCCTTCGACGAAGCTCGCACGCACGTACATGCCCGGAAGCAGAAGGCCCTGCTTGTTGGGGAAGACCGCGCGGATGACCTGGCTGCCCGTGCTGGGATCGACGGTCACGTCGGTGAACTTGAGGCGCCCTTCGGCCGGATAGGTGCTGCCGTCCTCAAGCTTCAGGTTGACCGTGGCGGCCGCGCCATTGCCGGCAAGCTTGCCGGCCAGGATCTCCTGGCGCAGGCGCAGCACGTCCGCGCTCGACTGCTGGATGTCGACATAGATCGGATCGAGGTTCTGGATCGTCGTCAGGGGCTCGGCCTGCGAGGCTGAAACGAGCGCGCCGGTGGTGTAGGTCGAACGTCCGATGCGCCCCGAGATCGGCGCGCGCACGGTGGTGCGGGCGAGATCGATCTGCGCGCTGCGCAGCGCGGCTTCCTGGGCCTGGACGGTGGCGCGTGCCTGGGCGGCGGCGGCCTCGGCGTTCTCGGCCTCCTGCTTGGAGATCGCATTGATCTTGACGAGTTCGCCATAACGGCGGGCCTGGGCCTCGCTCGCGGCGATCTGCGACCTGGCCTGGGCCAGCGCGGCCCGCGCGCTTGCCACCTGCGCCTCGTAGGGCGCAGGGTCGATCTTGTAGAGCGCCTGCCCGGCGCGAACGTTGTCGCCTTCCTCGAAGAGGCGGCGCAGGATGAGCCCGTTGACCTGCGGACGCACGTCCGAGGTCTCGTAGGCGCTGGTGCGCCCGGGCAGCTCGGCCTGGAGGTCGACCGTCTCGGTGCGCACGGCCATCACGCCGACTTCCGGCGGCTGCGGTTCGGCTTGTTGCGACCCGCCGCCGCACGCCGAGACGAGCAGCCCGAGGATAGGGATCAACTTCTTCATGGTTCGCACCCGATAACGATGATATGCAGTTTGTGAGTGATCGTTCACTCACGATTGCACGGCCCACTACTGCAATGCAGCAAAAAGCACAAGCGACGCACGGGATAAAAGTGATGGAAGACACCGCCAGCCACAGGACAGCGCGCTGCGACGAGCGCCGCCGCAAGCTGATTGCAACCGCGCGCCGACTGTTCGCGAATCAGGGGTTTCATCTGACCGGCGTGTCCCAGATCGCACGCGAATCGGGCATTGCGGTGGGGCAGATCTATCGCGACTTCGCGAGCAAGGAAGCGGTGATTGCCGCCATCTGCGAGGAAAGCCTGCAGGTCTGGCTCGAGGAAGAGACGCTGAACCAGGCCATCGCCGAAGATGACAAGGGCACCATCGCAGCCTGGATCACGCATCTCCTCCAGGAGGAATACGAGTTCGAGGAAAGGCGCATGCTGATGGAGATCATGGCCGAGTCGGGGCGCAGCGAGAGCATCGCCCAGATCAACGCCTGCATCCTGGGACGATTCCGCCCGCAGCTCAACCGCGCCCTCACCTCGATTGCGCCGCATCTGGACGAGAGCGCCCGCACGCTCATCATTAACCTGGTCCAGGTCCTGAGTTGGGGTATTGCCGCGGGCGAACAGCTCGACCCGGCAATGGATCGCGCAGCCTTGCGCACCTACGTGACGACGCTGGTGCGGCGCGAAATCGGTATCGACTAACCCTGCGCGAAAGTGGGTCCAGAGCGGTCAAGGCCCGACCTTCCGGGCCAACCGCTCCAGCCGCCCGGGTTCGCAAGCGCGACCGATCAGATGGATCCATCTGATCGGTCACTGCCCGGCCAACCCGGCGGAGCGCAAGGACCTGCCCCACCGAGAGGCAAAGGGATCAGTTCACGCGGCGACGGTGTTTGCCACCATAGCGCTTGCCGCAATATTCATCGAGTTCGCGCATCTCGCGCGCCGCCGCACGGGCAATGGCCGCATCACAGGGAAGGTCTGCCGATCCCGACGCTTCGGCCCGGACCGCCTTTTCCGCCCGCGCATCCTCCATCCGCGCCTCGACGCGTTCGCGCAGGACCTCGATGTCGGCGCGTGAAAGGATGTTCTTTTCGCGCAGGTAACAAATCATCGTCTGCAAGAGGATCATGGCCTTGTCGCCGCTGTCGACTTCCGCAAAGTCCGTATCGACACAGGCTCCGCCTGCAGGCGCACCCTTTCCTTCGATCATTTCAGCACTCTCCGTCATGGTCACGCCGTATTGTTCGTGCGTTTCATGCCGAAGTTACCGATTCTTCCGAAGATTTCCAGCGCGTATATATTTGTGTAGCTACCTAACTACTCCGCCTCCTTGGTGAGGGTATTGTGCGGTGCCGCGTCCGCGGCCTCCCAGCCACCGCCAAGCGCCTTGTAGAGCCGCACCAGCCCTCCCCTCACGGCCGTTTCGGACAAGGCCAGACGGTCCTCCCCCTCCAGCAGGGTTGCCTGCGCCAGGGTCACATCCAGAAGCCCCACCGCGCCTTCGCGGTACATGTCGCGCGCGGCGGCCAGGGCCGTACGGTCCTGCCCGACTTCGCGGGCCAGGCGGTCGCGCTGCGCCTGGATATCGGCGTAGGAGACCAGCGCGTTGTCAACATCGTTGAGCGCCTCGACCACCGCCTTCTGATATACCAGCGCGGCCTCGCGCTGCTCGCTCTTGCGCAGCTCCAGCGTACCCTTGAGGCGCCCGCCCTGGAAGATCGGCAGACTGATCACCGGCCCGACACTGAACGCCCGGCTTGCCCACTCGCCAATATTCTTCGCGTGGAAACCTTCGGTACCGAAGCGCCCGCCGAGGCTGATCGAGGGATAGAAGTCCGCCACCGCAACGCCGGTCTCGGCCGTGGCGGCATGGAGGCGCTGCTCGGCCTCGCGGATATCCGGGCGGCGGCGCATGAGGTCTCCGGGCAGGCCGACCGGCACACTTGGCGGCACGCCCGGCAGCGCGCGGACCGGTGCCAGCTCGGCCTCGAGTTCGCGCGGCGGCTTGGCAAGGAGCGTACCCAGCGCATTGATAAGCTGGACGCGACGGCTGTGCAGTTCAGGGAGGCGCGCCGAAATCGCCTCGACCTGCCCGCGCGCCCGCGCGACATCGAGGCGCGTACCCAGGCCATTGGCAAAACGGTCCTCGACCACCGTCAAGGTGCGCTGTGCCGTTTCGAGGTTGTCCTGCGCAATCGCCTCGCGCGCCTGTACACCGCGCAGCTCCATGTAGTGTCCGGCAAGCTCGCCCACGGCATCGAGCGCGACCGCGTGGCGCACCTCGATCACCGCGCCGGTGCGCGCGTCAGCCGCCTCCACGGCCCGGCGCACCTTGCCGAAGAGATCGAGCTCCCACGAAGCACCCAGCGCATCGGCAAACTCGTTCACTTCCGGGTTCGAGCCGGGGGCCGGCATCAGCTGCGAGAAGAGGCCCTGCGGACTGCGGCGGGTGCGCGCGTAGCTTGCCTGCGCGCCCAGCTGGGGGCGCCCTTGTGCCCCTGTCACCCGGCTCTGGGCCTGCGCCTGCTGGATGCGTTCGGCCGCGACGGCCAGATCGAGGTTCTGCGCCAAGAGGCGCTCGACCAGCGCCGAGAGCTGCGGATCCTGGAAAGTCTCCCACCAGCGCCCGTCGACTTCGCCGCCGATGGTTGTGCTCGGCGCCTCGGGACGCTCGGCCCATTGCGGCGGTGCCTTGGCCACGGGACGGGTGTAGTCCGGGCCGACCGTGCAGGCCGAGAGCGCGGCCAGGGAACTTGCGGCCAGCGCGAGCGCTGCAAAACGAGGCCCCATCACTCCACCGCCTCCTTGGCGCCGAGATAGGCGGTCTGCCTCTTGCCCCCGATCACATCGGCAAAGTGGGTCTCGATGCGGGTCTCGACTGACATGCCCATGCGCAGGTGGCGCACCTCGGGCTGCCCTGCGGCAAAGCGGATCTTGACTGGCAGGCGCTGGACGATCTTGGTGAAATTGCCGGTCGCGTTCTCCGGCCCCACCGGAGAGAACGCCGCGCCGGTCGCCGGAGGCACGCTATCGACCACGCCGTCGAGATCAATGTCGTAGGCATCGACGTGGATGCGCACGCGCTGGCCCGGCGCCACGTGCTTGAGTGCGACTTCGCGGTAGTTCGCTTCGACGAAGGTCTCCTCCAGCGGCACGACCGCCATCAGCGCTGCGCCGGGCGCCACGTAGTTGCCGGGCTCGGCCTCGCGCTGACCGACCATGCCATCGACCGGGGCGGTGATACGAGTGTACCCGAGGTCCAGCTTGGCCTGCGCGAGCCGCGCCCGGTCAGCCTTTACCGCCGACAGCGCCGCTTCGCGCGCGGCGCGCAGGACCGCCAATTCGCGGGTCGCGGCCTGGACGGCGGCCCGGGCCTCCTCCACGCGCGAAGCCTGCTCGCGCTGGGTCGCGCGCGCCTGCTGCTGGGCCTGGCGCGATCCGGACCCCGAATTGGCGAGGTTGTCATAGCGCGTGGCGTTGGCCTCGGCGAGGTCGAGACGCGCGCTGGCCTGGCGTACCTGCGCCTGTTCCTGGGCGACCAGCGCCGGCTGACGCGCCAGCGCGGCTTCGGCGTTGGCGACCTGCGCGAGATCACGGTCGAGCTGCGCCTGCGCCTCGTCCACCGCCACACGGAAATCACGATCATCGAGGCGGGCAAGGAGCTGCCCCTTCTTGACCATCTGGTTGTCCTCGACATCGACCGAGACGACCTGGCCAGCGACGCGCGGGGCGATCACGGCGTAGTGCGCAGTGACACGCGCATCGTCGGTGGTCACCTCCGAGCGCGGCACGAAAAGGCTGAACAGGACGTAGGCGATAAAGGCCAGGATCACGAACCCGCCCGCGTACCAGGGCCAGTGCGGATGGAGGACATAGCGGTCGTTGTCGCCCGGGATGATGATCGTCCCGACGATCCAGGGGCGGCGTGCCCCGCGCTCGGCGGAAGGTAGTGTGTCGGACATGTGGGGTTCCAGGAAGTTCGGCGATGGAAGAGAGATGAAGGAGTGCGACGCCCGGCTCAGGCCGGCACGGGAACGAGAGCCGGAGCTGGGGCCGGTGGCACCTCGGTCTTGGCGGGAGGCGCCTGGCCCGGCGTCGCCTTTACGAGGGCGACATGCGGGGGATAGGTGCGCACCGGCAGCAGGATCAGGACGAGGAGGACGAACCCGGCAAGCCCGGCGAGGAACAGGTACTGGTCGCTCGCCACCATGACCGCCTGCTGGCGCACGATGGCCTCGTGGAAGGCACCCAGGGCCTCGGCGCTGCGCGGGCTGCCATCTGCGGCCAGCGGGGGCGCGTGGCGCGGGTCGAGCGCAGGGCCCCGGATCAGGGCGAAGGCGTGGCTCCCGGCCCGCTCGATCAGGCGCGTGCCATGCAACTCGCCGCGGAAATGGGCCACCAGTTCGAGAAGGCATGTGCCCAGCGCCTGCGCCACCGCGCGCGGCATGTTGATGAGCGGGGAGACCTGCGGCCCCTCCTGCGGCACCACCGCGTTCGTACCCATCATCAGGAGCGAGACGACGACGAACGCCTGGCCCAGGCCCGAGATGGCCTGCCACATGTAGAACTGCTCACGGTTCCAGGCCGAGGTCAGCTGGCTGCACCCGATGCAGGCGACCATGATGCACACGAGGCCAAAGCCGTTGACCCAGCGCGAATCCACCCAGTCCTGCTTCAGCACGTAGACCGCGAGCGGCAGGTAGAGAAACTGGAGCGCGGCGATCTCCAGCATGATCGTGGCGGATTGCAGCGGGCGGTAGCCCTGCACTTCGGCGAGGTAGGCCATCGGCACCGCCGAAGACGACATGCCGATCATGATGAAGCAGAACAGCGTGATGACCGCATAGGCCACGTTGGGCCGTCCGAGCAGACGGACTCCGATAAGCGGGGCCGGACTGCGCCATTCGTTGAGGACGAAAAGCGGCACTGCCACCGCGCTCACCAGCGCCAGCACGCAGATGAGGGGCGAGTTGAACCAGTCGAGCCGGTTGCCGTGTTCCAGCATCGTCGTCAGCGCGCCCATCCCCAGGATGACAAGGGCCGTTCCGCTCCAGTCGCACTGGCGGATGCGCGCCAGGTTCATCGGGTCCTGCGGCATACCGTGCCACACCAGCAGCCCCGCCAGCGTGCAGAGAGGAATCGCTTCCCAGAAGACAAAGCGCCAGTCGACAAACTCGGTCCACAGCGCCGCAACGCCCGCGCTGAGATTGGGAAAGAAGGTCGCGGTCAGGGCGTAGCAGCACAGCCCCCAAAGCCGGATCGGCGGCGGCAGGAAGCGCAGCGCCGCAGCCATCAGCAGGGGAATCGTGAAACCCTGAGCAAGGCCCTGGAAGATGCGCAGGAGATAGAGAATCTCGATATTGGTCGCGAACGGGATGAGCACGCTGGACACGAGATTGAGGCCAATCGCGAAGAGCACCATGCGCCGCAACGTCACGACCGTGGACCAGAACGGCGAAAGCGCCATGCCGATCACCATCGCGGTGACGTAGAGGCTCTCGATCCAGGTGCCCGCGTCATGGCCGATGCCCATCGCGCCGCGCACGTCGACAAGGGCAATGGCGCTGACCTGGTCGTTGAATTCGGCCGCCATGGCCGCAACGATCGCGCCGGCAAGGCCCAGCAGGGGTTTCTTGTCCATACCCGTTCAGCCGCGCCCGTCTGCTCCGGGACAGCGGCCGCCACGTCCCACCCGCAGGACTGCTGCCCTCGTGCCTTGTACCATGAATTGAACCCAATCTTTCAGTTGATATAAGTCAACTGAAAGATTGGGTTGTCTTTGTCAACCGACAAAGGTGTGAACATGGGACAGCTTCGTTCCCACCGCAGGCACCGTTCAGCGCAGGTCTGGCACGCCCCATTGCCGATTTGTTTCGCGGCGGCCTGCAACAAGTTTCCCGTTCAAAAGTTGCCTCATCCGATCCCAATACGTAGACGATGGCCCTGATGAGCGAAGATCCCCCCCCCAATCCGAACGTCAGCGAGCTGACAGAACGCCCATCCGGGTTCCGCATGGCGGTCAATCCACCGGTGTTCTTCACCTCCGCAGTCCTGATCCTCGCCTTCGCACTGGCGGCTGTCCTTGCCCCCAAGCGCGCGGAACGGATCTTCACCCATGTCCAGGAGTTCCTGGTCCAGAATTTCGGATGGTTCTACATCCTGGCGGTGGCGGGCTTCCTCGTCTTCGTGATCTTCCTGATGCTCAGCCGGCACGGCAACATCAAGCTGGGGCCTGACGACAGCGAGCCGGAATACAGCTACCTGTCCTGGTTCGCGATGCTGTTCAGCGCAGGGATGGGCATCGGCCTCGTCTTCTTCGGGGTGGCAGAACCGATCCAGCACTTCGCCTCGCCGCCAAGCGGCGAGCCCGGCAGCATCGATGCGGCCCGGCGCGCGCTGGTGCTGACCTTCTTCCACTGGGGCGTGCACGCCTGGGCAGTCTACATCGTCGTTGGCCTGGCCCTTGCCTACTTCTCGTTCCGTCGCGGCCTCCCCCTCACCATCCGTTCGGCGCTGTTCCCGCTGATCGGGCGCAAGATCAATGGGCCCATCGGCGATGCCATCGACATCTTCGCGGTACTGGGCACAATGTTCGGTGTGGCGACCTCGCTCGGCCTCGGCGTACTTCAGGTCAACGCGGGCTTCAGCTACCTCTTCGGCCTTCCCATCGACACCGCCGTACAGCTGGTCCTGATCGCGGTCATTACCGCGCTCGCCACGCTCTCGGTCGTCCTCGGCCTCGACAAGGGCGTGAAGCGCTTGTCCGAGCTCAACATCATCATGGCCGTGCTGCTGCTGGGCTTCGTCCTCTTTGCCGGCTCGACCGTGTTCCTGCTCCAGGCCTACGTCCAGAACATCGGCGCCTACCTTGGCGCCCTCGTCTCGCGCACCTTCCGCATGTACGCGTACGAACCCAACCCCTGGCTGGCGGACTGGACGCTGTTTTACTGGGGCTGGTGGATCGCCTGGTCGCCGTTCGTGGGCATGTTCATCGCGCGCATTTCGCGCGGACGCACCATCCGCGAATTCGTGGGCGGCGTGCTGCTCGTCCCCGCGCTCTTCACCTTCCTGTGGATGACCGTCTTCGGCAACACCGCGATCGCGCTCGACATGTCGGGCGTGGCCCCGATTGCCGAAACCGTGAAGAACAACATGCCCGTCGCCCTGTTCGAGACGCTGCAGGCCCTGCCCTTCGGCACGATCACCTCGTTCATCGCGACCATCCTCATCGTCACCTTCTTCGTGACCTCGGCGGACTCCGGTGCGCTCGTGATCGACATGATCACCTCGGGCGCGGCCGAGAACCCGCCGGTGTGGCAGCGCATCTTCTGGGCGGTCTGCGCGGGCGGCATTGCTGCAGCCCTGCTCGTCGCCGGTGGCCTCGATGCACTGCAGACCGCCGCGATCGCGAGCGCCCTGCCTTTCGCGATCATCATGGTCTTCATGTGCTATGGCCTGCTCAAGGCTCTGAACGGCGAACGTGAAGGCGAGACAAGCGACCTTTCGGCTTCACTCACGCCCTCCGCTCCGCGCGCCGAAATGAACTGGCAGCGCCGTCTCGGCGCAATTGCCGGTGTCTTCCACGAGGCCGAGATCGACGCTTTTCTGACCGACACCGTCAGCCCCGCGCTCGACGCCGTGGCGGACGAGATGCGCGACAACGGGCTCGTGCCCGAACTCGACGCGGACAAGGGCCACGTGCGCCTTGTCGTGGCCCACGGCGATCGCGGCGACTTCGTCTATCAGGTGCGTAGCCGCCCCTATCTCAAGCCCAGCTTCGTCTGGGCCGAGACCCGCAAGTCCCACGATTCCGAACGCCGCCACTTCCGCGCCATGGCACAGGCCTCCGACGCCAGCGCCCCGCACGATGTCACCGGCTTCTCCCGTGCCCAGGTCATCGACGACCTCCTGACCCGCTACGGCCGCTTCCGCCACTTGCGCCGCATCTCGTGATCCCGCAGCGCTGCGCGACCGGGCCGGTTCATCCGCCCCGGTAGTGCAGCGCCTTCACGAATTCGGAGAAGGCGGGCGTGGGCTGGCGGCGGCTCGGGTAATAGAGCTGGTAGCCCTCGAAGGGCAGCGAATAGTCCTCCAGCACGGCCTCCAGGCCCCCACTTTCCAGATGCTCGGCCGCATGGATGTCGAGCACGCACCCGATCCCGGCCCCATCGAGCGCGGCCTGCATGATCGGGAAGATGCTGTTGAAGATGAGCTGGCCGCCCACGCGCACATCGAGCGCCTGCCCCTGCTCCTCGAACTCCCAGGCGTAGATCCCCCCGTTCGATGTGAAGCGGTAGTTGAGGCAAGCGTGATCGACCAGGTCACGCGGTGTCCTGGGCCGTCCATGTTTCGCGAAGTAAGCAGGTGCGGCGACGGCGAGCATCCGCAGCGGCGGCGAGATTGCGACCCCGATCATGTCCTTCTCGACCACCCCGCCAAGCCGCACGCCCGCATCGGCGCCACTCGCCACGATGTCCGTGAAGCCGTTGTCGATGGTGACTTCGACGTTGATGTCGGGAAAGCGCGGTAGGAAATCGCGCAACATCGGCCAGAGGATCTTGTGCGCGGCCAGTTCGTCCGAGTTCACCCGGATGTTTCCCGCCGGCCGGTCACGCAGCTCGGCCAGCTGGGCGATATCGGCCTCGATCCCATCGAGTTTCGCCCCGACCGACCCGAGCAGCCGTTCCCCGGCTTCGGTCGGCGAGACGCTGCGCGTCGTGCGGTTGAGGAGGCGGATGCCCAGACGCGCCTCCAGCGCCTTCATGCGGTGGCTGAGCGCTGACGGTGTCACCCCCAGCTGTGCCGCCGCACGGGTAAAGCTGCGCAGGCGCGCGATCGTCACGAAGGCAACGAAGTCGGACAGGTCATGGCGTTCCATTCCTGAGCCTTACTCATAAAGCATTCAAGAAAATACCCTCTAATTCAATTGCGAGAGATCCCCTAGAGGGCACGCTCCCCGACCACGCACGGCACAGACCTGCCCGAACCGGACCTGATAACCATGAATTCCCCGCACACCTCCCCCACCTCGCCATCGCCGTCTGAAAGCCCAGCCCATTGGGGCGCGGTCTATGCGATGGCCCTGTGCAGCTTCGTGCTGGTCGCCTCCGAATTCCTGCCGGTCAGCCTGCTGAGCCCGATGGCCGCCTCGCTTGACCTGACCGAGGGCCAGGCTGGGCAGACCATCGCCGCCTCCGGTCTCTTTGCCGTCATCGCCAGCCTCTCGCTCGGCCGTCTGACCCGCAGCCTGCAGCGCCAGCACGTCCTGCTTGCCCTGACCACGCTCCTCGTCATCGCGAGCGTGCTTGTCTCGCTTGCGCCCAGCTACGCCGTACTGATGACCGGCCGTGCGTTCCTGGGCCTTGCCCTGGGGGGCTTCTGGTCGATGTCCGCGGCCGTTTCGATCCGCCTCGTGCCCGATGCCGACGTGCCCAAGGCGCTGGCGATCATCAACGGCGGCAATGCGCTGGCGATGACGCTGGCCGCGCCGCTGGGAAGCCTGCTGGGCGGATGGATCGGGTGGCGCGGCGCGTTCTGGTGCGTTGTTCCACTGGCGGTCCTGGCCGTAGCCTGGCAGGCCTTTGCGCTCCCGCGCCTGCACCCTGACCGCAAGGCCCAGGGCGGACGCCTGCTCGACCTGCTGCGCCATGCTCCTCTGACCGCGGGCCTCGTGACGGTCGCGCTCCTTTTCATTGGCCAGTTTTCGCTCTTCACCTACCTGCGCCCCTTCCTGGAACAGGTGACCGGCGTGGGCGTCTCGTTGCTCTCCACGCTGCTGCTCGTCGTAGGCGGTTCGGGCTTCGTCGGCACACTCGTCGTCGGGCGTATTGTCGAGGGGCGCCTGTTTGCCCTGCTGGCCGCCCTTCCTGCGGTCATGGCCGCGGTCGCGCTGGCCCTTGCCCAGTTCGGCGACATGCTGCCTGTCACCATTCCGCTGCTCGCCATCTGGGGCTTCGCCGCCACGTCCGCGCCTGTCGCCTGGTGGACCTGGCTGGCCCGCACCGTGCCCGAAGACGCCGAAGCGGGTGGCGGCCTGATGGTCGCGATCATCCAGGTCTCCATTACCCTGGGCGCAACGCTGGGCGGGATCGGCTTCGACACGCTGGGCGCGGTGCACGAGTTCATGGTGAGCGCGCTCGTCCTTACCCTCGCCGCCGCCGCCGCCATCGCACTGGCCCGCTTCCAGAAGACCCGCGCAGTGACCGCCTGAACCGGACTTCCCTTGCAAGGTCGGGGGCGTGATCCGTAGAACGCGCCCCATGTCCTTGCCTATTCACGGAAGTTTGGCCGTCATCGCCGCCGCGCTCGCCGCCGCCCCAGCCTATGGCACGCCCTCCGAGGCCGTCGAGAAGCCCTACCAGCGCGACTATTCCGAAGCCGAGCTCTGCGCCGTATCCCAGCGCGACGCCTTCACCGGCATTCTCGATCTTCGCGCAGCTGACGGCAGCTTGCGCCGCCGCGTCGAGTGCCGCGACGGGCGCAAGGACGGGCTCGACCGCCAGTTCTATCCCACAGGCGCCCTGGCGCTGGAACGCAGCTGGAGCGAGGGCGCGCTCGATGGCCTCTACCGCCACTGGTCGCAAGACGGCACCCTCCTCGAACGCTGGACCTATGGCCCCAGCGGCCTTGAGGGCGACTACTACGTCTTTCACGAGAACGGCCAGCTCGCCTCCAAGGCACACTGGCACGAGGGCAAGCGCGACGGCCCCTACATCAACTACGCGCGCGACGGGCGGCTCAAGGAATTCGGCAACTACCGCCAGGGTCGCGCCGATGGCGACCAGGTAGAATTCCGGAGCTCAGGCGCGGTCGGCCACAAGCACTACGCCATGGGGCGCCCTGTCGGTCCGCAACCGCTGTGGAGCAAGGACGGCACTCTCCTCGCCTTGGCCGAATACGACGAGGCGGGGCGCTTCCTGCGCGGCGCGGCCTACAACCCAGACGGCTCGATGCGGCGCGAGAGCCATCCCCTCGACATTCCCGGGCACGGCCGCGGGCTGGAGACCACCGAGTACAACGGCTGCGAGACACGCACCGTCATCCAGAGCGGAACCGACGATCCCCGCCGCCTTGCCGAAATGGGCTATTCGCTAGCGCCCGGTGTCTATCGCCTGGAAACAATCCGCCGGTGCGGCAAGCTGGTCGAGCGGGTCGAGGCCTTCGACCATGAACTTCTCACGCCCGCTTTCCACGCCGAGCCGCCCGACGACTGTCCTTAATCGGCGCTCCCAAGCGTATGGGCGATGGCGGCCTTCGCCAGCGGGGCCATGATCGCATAGCCCTTCGCGGTGGGGTGCACGCCGTCCGAAGAAAGCCCCTCCCGCATCGCCCCGTCGGGGGCCGCAAGTGCGCTCCAGTAGTCGACATAGGTGAACCCTTCGCGCGCCACATAGGCCTTTAGCCAGGCGTTGAGCGCGCGCACCTGGGGATCGGGGTGCTTGTCGCGCGCCCAGGGAAAGGCCTTTGCCGGGGGCACCGAGCCCAGGATGACCTTGATCCCGTGCGCACGGGCGAGTTCGGCCATGGTCTCGATGTTGCCGGTGACCTGCGCCATCGTCGCCGCCCCGGTGTTCCCGGCGATGTCGTTGGTGGCCGCCAGGATATGGACCGCGCGGGGCTTCAGCTTGAGCACGTCTTCCCGGTAGCGCACCAGCATCTGCTGCGTTGTCTGGCCCGAGATGCCCCTGTCCACGCGGCCGTTCGTCCAGAAATCCGGGTCGATGTTCTGCCAGTTGTCAGTGATCGAATCGCCCATGAAGACAACCTCCACCGGAGCGTTCTTTGCCTTGAGCGCCGTGTTCGCCTCGGCGTAGCGGCACATCTGGCCGAAGTCGCGCGTCAGCATGTGGAGATTCCAGATGTGCCACCCGTCCCCGTCGCTCGGCATCGCATGGTGCGGGCACGGCTCTTCGACGATGCCCACCGGGTCCTGCACATGGGGATCGCCCTCCACGCGCGTCTGTGCACCGGCAGGCACCCCGAGTGCTGTGCTCAGGGCAAGGGCTCCGGCAATCGCGGTGGCGGCATGGCGCATGGGTCTACTCATCCTCTCGTGAGCGGGACGTTCCCGCAGTGCGTTTCATTCGGGGCAGAGCTAGACCAGCGCGGCGCACTTGAAAACGGCGAACTTTCTCAGTCCCCGGGGGCTGCCTTCCTTGTGGCCGGTCGTGGATTGCGCGGCACGAAGGACAGGCTGGCAACGTGAACGTACCGCACGGACATGCAACCAAGGAAAAGGCCCGGCCGCTCCCACGAGCGACCGGGCCTTTCTCATTCCGTCAGATGCGTGGCTTAGTGGCCGCGGCGGTCCGGGACGTAGCGCTCCCCCTTGCGGTCGGCCTCGATCTTGGCCTCGGTGTCAGGATAGAGGTCGTTCATCTTGCCCGGAAGGTTGGGCTCTGCGTACCACTCGCTCGGGAAGTCGGCCGCGCGGTGACCATCCTTGTGGCGCAGGACCAGGCCCTTGCTGGCGCGCTGCGTGTAGGGGATGTCGTGCTTGCCCCGCTGGTTGGCGAGGTCGGCATAGAGGGCGGCGCGCAGCTCGTTCTTACGGTCAAGCTGGGCGGGATCCTCGATGCGGTTGTGCAGTTCCTCGGGGTCCTGCGCCACGTTGTAGAGTTCCTCGGTATCCCAGATGCCGTGGTACTGGATGTACTTCCACCCGTCGCGCTCGATGGCGAAGGTGGTCGGTGTCTGCGGGAACTGCCAGTCCCAGTAATACTCGTAGACGAAGTCGCCCGCCTTCCAGTTTTCCGGCGCGGTGCGTCCCTCGGCGAGCGAGAGGAAGCTCTTGCCTTCCATCTGTTCAGGCTCAGCCACGCCCGCCAGATCGAGGAACGTCGGGGCGAGGTCGAGATTGCGCACCAGGTTGGGCACGGTCTTGCCCTCGGGCACGATCTCGGGCGCCCAGACCACCATCGGCATGCGCACCGAAGGCTCGTAGGCGTTGCGCTTGTCGATCAGGCCGTGGTCGCCGAACAGAAAACCGTTGTCGGAATAGAACACGATCATCGTGCTGCGATCGAGCTTGTTCTTGCGCAGGTACGTGAGGATGCGGCCAAGGCTGTCGTCGACCGAGCCCAGCGTCTCGTAATAGCGCCGGATATACTCGGGCAGCGGCTCGTCGGTGTGGTAGGGGAAGTCCGCGCCGTGCCAGCTGTTGCGCTGGTTGCGCACCCACATGGGCTTGCCTTCGTTGTTGCGCGGCGTGTCCGCCCAGCTCTCGGGCAGATCGACATCAAGATCCGCGTATTCGCCCTTGTGGCTTTCCTCGGGCGTCGGGTCGGAATGGACCGCCTTATGGCTGAGGTAGAGGAAGAAGGGCTGCTTCGTGTCGCGCTCCTTCAGCCAGTCGAGCGCATAGTCGGTAAGCTCGGTCGTGATGTACTTCTGGCGGTTCACCTCCACGCCATCGACGTTGAGCTGCTGGCGCTTGCCCGCCGCAATTTCCTCCGGCGAAAGACGCTCGGTCGGGAAATAGGTGCCCTGCCCCTGGAAGCTGACCCAGCGGTCGAATCCGGGGCGCGGGTCCGCATTGGCATCGCCCATGTGCCACTTGCCGAAGAAGCCGGTCTGGTAGCCCGCCTGCTGAAGGTAGCTGGGGAAGAAGGTGAGGCCCTTCTCGCTCGAATTGGTATTGTCGATCACGCCGTGGTTGCGCGCGGTCTGGCCGGTCAGGATCGTCGCCCGGCTCGGGCTGCACAGCGAAGAAGTCACCACCGCGTTGGGGAAATAGGTCCCGTGGCTGGCGAGATAGTCGATGTTGGGCGTGTTGAGGCCCGGCGTCAGGAAGCCCATGGCATCGAAACGCAGGTCATCGACAAGCACGAAGATCATGTTCATCGGCTTGCCATCGACGGTGCGCACCGGCTGCGCGCCGGCTTCGGCCCTTGGGGCCGCCGACTGGGCCTGCACCGGCGCCGTGGACAGCGGCAGGCTGGCAATCGCCGCCGTGCCTGCAAGGGCCAGGGCGAGCTTCTTCATGCGCGCGCCAAGTGGGCTCTTGCGCGAGGGGAGGTTCTTCATGCCACATTTTCCTTCCGGGCAGATGCCTTGAGGCCGGCCATGCCCACCAGCAGCAGGACGAGAGCCAGCGGCGAGGCCACCGCGCACACGAGCGAAATGGATTCGCCCACCCGCGCCGGGTCGCCAAAGACGAGGTCGGTCACCAGCGCCACGGCCGTCGGGCCGAGGGTGGAACCGATCAGGTTGATCGAGAGCATGTAGACGACGGAGACCATCGCCCGCATGCGGTTGGGGGTCAGCCCCTGAAGAGCAGCAAGACCGCCGCCAAAGTTGAACCCTGCAAAGAAGTTCATCGCCCCGATCCCGGCGAGCGCCAGCGAGGCGGTCGGCATCAGCGGGAAGCCGATGGTAAGCGGGATCAGCGCGGTAAAGCCGATGACGGCGGCCTTGAGGTTGCCATAGGGCGTGCGCTTTTCCAGCGCGCTCGCCACGAAGCCGCCCGAAAGCGCGCCGCCGGTGCCGCAGAAGAACACGATCCAGCCATAGGACGCGCCGATCTCGCTGATGTTCATGCCGTAGGAACGTTCCAGGAAGGCCGGGATCCAGGCGCCTGTGCCGTTGCCCACGAAGATCATCAGCGAGAAGCCGACGATGATCCCGAAGTAGGCGCGTCCGTGCGTGCGCAGCTGGCTGAAGAAGTGGCCCATGGGCGCCGCTGCGGGCTGTGCGTCGCTGACGCTGCCACGGCGCTTGGGCTCGCGCACGAGGAACATCGCAAGCGAGAGCAGCGCGCCCGGAATACCCAGCAGCAGGAAGATGATGTGCCAGCCCTTCATCGTGCCGAGCAGCGGAATGAGAACATCGGAATTGGGCGGAATGGCGCCTGCAATGAGGCCACCCAGGATCAGCGCGCCCGCGCCGCCGAAGTAGACGCCCATGTTGTAGACGCCCATCGCCAGGCCCAGCTTCTCCTTGGGGAAGTAGTCGGCGAGGATCGAGTAGGCCGAGGGCGAAAGGCCGCCCTCGCCCACGCCCACCGCGATGCGCGCGGTGAACAGGCCGGTGAAGCTGCGCACCATGCCGCAGGCCGCCGTCGCCAGGCTCCAGATGAAGATCGAGGCCGCGATGATGTTGCGCCGGTTCGAGCGGTCCGCCACCCAGGCGACCGGGATCCCGACGAGGACGTAGAACAGCGTGAACGAGAGGCCGTAGAGCAGGCTCATCGCGGTATCGCTGACCCCGAAGTCCTCCTTGATCGGCTGCACCAGAAGCGCCAGCGCCTGGCGGTCGACAAAGGCCAGCGTATAGGCCAGCATGAGCAGGAACGCGGCGGTCCAGGCTTCGCGCGCAGGTGGCCAGGGCGCCTCGGTGGCGGCCTCGGATGCGGGGGTGGCGGTCATCGGGATCCTCTCGCAGTGCGCATTATCGTTTGCGCCGTGTTCTTTAGCGTGCAGTCTGGCGACACGAAGCGATTGCACCTGTACGAACTGTCTTGCAAGACAGGACGGCATGACGCAATGTAGCGCTAAATTGCTAGTGAAAGCTCGGGCCTTTGTCAACCAGCCCGGGGAAGACCGGGGACGTGGATGATGGACAAGAAAGTGGGCACACGATCGCGCAGGCGTTCGGGCGGCGGGGTCACGATGGCCGCCGTCGCGCGCCATGCCGGTGTCTCCTCGATGACGGTTTCCAATGTTCTCAACAACAAGCCGAGTGTTCTTCCCGCCACGCGCGACGCCGTGCTGAAGGCCATCGCCGAACTCGACTACCGGCCCAACACCGCCGCCCGTGCGCTGGCCAGCGCCAGCAATTACCGCATCGGCCTGCTCCACCGCGACAGCGACAGCGCGCTCTTGAGCGCGATGCTGGTCGGCACGCTCAATGCCTCGGCCCGGCTCGGCGTGCAGCTCAACATCAAGGTCTACGACCAGAAGAACCCGCTGGATTCGGTGCGCGAGTTCCTGAACACGTCACCCGACGGCCTGCTCCTGCCCCCACCGCTGTGCGAACGGGTGAGCGCGGCCGGCCTGCCGGAGGAATACGACGTCCCCATGGTCGCCCTCGCCGCGGGCCGGGAACTGGCCAACATGCACTGCGTGCGCATCGACGACGAACAGGCGGCCTATGAGACGACCGGCATCCTGCTGCGCGCGGGCCACCGTCGCATCGGCTTCGTGCGTATTCCCAGCCTTGCCGGGGAAAGCCGCTTTGCCGGCTACGCCCGCGCGCTCTCCGACCAGGGCCTGACACTGGATGAAGCGCTGGTCTGGAACGCCCGCCCAACCTTCGATGCGGGCCTGCGCCTCGCCGAAGAAATCCTGCCCGGCAAGCGCACGATCACCGCCATGTTCGCAGGCAACGACGACATGGCCGCTGCCTTCGTGAACGTGGCGCTGCGCACGAACCTGCGCATTCCCGAAGATATCTCGGTGGTGGGCTTTGACGACACGCCCATCGCCGTAAAGATCTGGCCCGCGCTCACCACTGTGCGCCAGCCGCTCGGCGAGATCGCCGAAGTCGCCACCCGTCATCTCGTGGCCGAGCTGCAGGCGCGCGACAAGGAGACGAAGGCGGCTCCAGGGGGAACCACCTTCGTCGACTACCAGATCATCGAGCGGAATTCGGTTGCGCCCCCTTCGTCCTGAGGCGCGTTGCGACCCGAAGCGCTCCGGTTTCAGTAGCGAAGCTGCTCTTCGCCACAGAAGGGATCGACCGGGCTCACACCCGTGAACGGCGCCTTGCCGAGCAGCCGTTCGACCAGCGCGGACTGCACCGAGGGCAGCGCGCTGTAGCCATTGATGTAGGTGCGCACGTCGGGCGCATCGTAGAGATAATAGGGCTGGCCCAGCGAGATCATCAGCGTCGGGATCTCGCGCGAGAAGCGCTTCATCGCCTTGCGCGCGCCGCCGTGAAGCGCGGTCCAGTCAAGATAGATGTGCGAGAGGCTGGCGGTTGCCTCCTGGCCGATGAGGTAGACGACAAGGTCGGTGTCTTCAGGCGCCGGAGGGGTCTCGGCATCGTACATGCGCAAGTCGAAACCGGCCTGGCGCATGTCCTCGCAGAAGACATCGAGACTGCGCGGCAGCGCGCCGGAGATGAAGTTCCAGCCTTCCTCGGCCAGTAGCACCACGCGCCTGTGCCGTGCAGGGTCAAGCGGCAGCAGGTCCTGCGTGTCCTTGACCAGCGTGATCGCGCGCGCGTTGGCCTCGGCCGCCACGGCCTCGCTCTCGGGCGTGGAGAGGCGTGTGGTGCCCTCCTCAAGCGGGGGCACCCATTCATCCAGGGCCATGCGGTGAAGGCCAAGCCGGGCCTTCAGCGTCAGGATCATGCGCACGGCATCTTCAAGGCGCTGCTCGCTCAGCGCGCCGCGGCGCAGGCCGTCCATCATGTGGCGATAATCCCCGCCCGGATCGGGCGAGAACAGGAACATGTCGCAGCCGTTCTCGATCACGGCAGGCACGGCCTCGGCGCGCTCTTGCCAGCCGGTGAGCCCGCCCATGGGAGTCGCGTCGGAAACGATCAGGCCCTTGAAGCCCAGTTCGCCGCGCAGGAGTTCGAGGTTGAGGCGCTTCGAAACCGAGGCGGGTACGAACCGCCCGGCCCCGGCATCGGCGGGAAAGGCGGCGGGCAACGCGATATGCGCGGACATCACCGACATGACGCCCTTGGCAAACATCGTGCGGTAGATCTCGCCGAAGCTCGCGTGCCACGCGTCCATGGAGAGGCCGTTGACGCTGGTGACGAGATGCTGGTCGCGGTCATCGATGCCATCGCCCGGCCAGTGCTTGGCGCAAGTGGCGATGCCGCCCGCCTGGAGCACCTCGGTCATGATTCCGGCTTCGCGCAGGATCGTCGCCATGTCCGAACCGTAGGATCGCGTGCCCACGACCGGGTTGCGAAAATTGCGGTTGATGTCGACGACCGGACTGAAGGTCCAGTTGAAGCCCTGACGGCGCGCTTCGCGAAGGACGATCGCCGAGATACGGCGCGAGAGGTCCTCGTCTGCGCAGGCGGCCAGGCCCATCTGGTTGGGAACGGCGGTGGCGAAGGCCTGGCTGACCGTGCCCCCTTCGATATCACCGCTGATGAGCGGGGGAATGCGTGATCCCTGGATGGCCGCGCGGGTCGCTTCCCAGGCCGCCTTGAGGTCGTGCCCGGGGAAGCGGTGGATCCCGCCCACGCCCAGTGCGCAGTGGCGGGAAATTTCGGCGAGGTCATCGCCGATCGAACTGAGTGCGAAGAGCTGACCGACCTTGCCCTCGACGCTGAGCGTGTCGAGCGTGGCCTCGACCCAGGCCCGATCCTCGGGCGCAAGCGCCAGGGGATCGATGGTCACAGGGTCATTCAGTTCGCATTCGGTCATCTAGGCCAGGTCCATCTTGGTGGCGGATGTGCTGGCGGCGGCCCTGGGAGGAGGAGGAGAGAGCGGGCCGCCGCCAGACGGTTTTCCTGAGGGAGGGTGGGCCCTCAGAAACTGTAGGACGCGCGCACCCCCCAGTAGCGTGCGCCATCGCGCAGGACCTGCTGGTAGGTACGACCGCCATTGAAGCCGGAGTCGAAGATGTTGGACACGTTGTTCTGGTCGAACAGATTGCGCACGAAGACAGTCACCGAGTAGCTGTCATCCTTCGATTCCACACCGGCCGAGAGGTTCACCAGGCCAAAGCCCCCCTGCGCGGCACGCGGGTTCTGGTCAATCTGGTAGGACACCTTGGTCTGGTAGCTGCCATCGACCATCACGAAGCCATCGACGGGCGCGCTGTCACCGAAGGGCACGGTCTGACGCAGCGAGCCGGTGAGACGGAAGTCGGGCGCGTTGGGCAGATCGCCGCCCGCCAGATCCTGCACTCCATCGACGCAGCCCTCGGCCGCGGTCTGGCCACGATAGCACGGGCCGAGCGGGAAGGAGTCGATGCGCGCATCGAGCAGTGTCATGCCCAGGTTCACCGTGGTGAGCGAAGTCGGGCGAATGGTACCTTCCAGCTCGATACCCTTGGTCGAGGTCGAACCGGCGTTGAGCAGGTAGAACGCGACGTCACCGGGCAGCTGCGCCTGCGACTGGAAGTTCTTGTACTTGGTGTAGAACACCGCCGCGTTGAGCGACCACACGCCGTCCAGGCTCTGCAGCTTGGCGCCGACTTCGAAGGCGTCGGACTGCTCAGCGTCGACCGGCTCGTAGTTGGGCTGCGCGGCGAAGATCAGGTTGAAGCCCTTGCCCTTGTAGCCACGCGAATAGCTGGCGTAGGCGTTGCCAAGGCTGCCCAGCTGGTAGCGCAGACCGATCTTGCCGACGAGCGCGGTGTCGCTGGTCTTGCCATCGAAGTCGGCCGCAACGCCCGCAGCCCCGCCAAGCGCGCTGTCTCCGGCGACAAGCACATCGGCCGGGTCACGGTACACGTCCCAGTCCAACGTCTCATGGAGGAGGCGCAGGCCACCGAACATCTCGAGCGTGTCGGTGAGGTAGATGTTGGTGCTGGCAAAGACGGCAAGGTTGGTGTTCTTGGTCGAACCCGTGAACTGGCCGCTGCGCGGACCGGCCGGGAAGATCTGGCGACGCTGGAAGCCGGTGTCGAGGTCGAGCAGGAAGGCATAGCCGCCGAACAGCACGTCGAAGCCGCCGAGGTCACCCGAGACCACGCGCAGTTCCTGCGAGTACTGCTTGAGGTTGGTGGTGCCGGTGTTGACGTCCCACAGGTTCACGCCGGGCACCGGCTCGGAAAGCGAGGTGTAGTCGACGTCCGAACGGGCGGTGAAGTCCCAGCCGCGCACGGCGGTGATCGAGACCAGCTGGAGGTCGTCGTTCAGGCGCGCCTGGATGCGGCCCGAGACGCCCCACTGTTCGCTGTCGTTGGTGGTGTCCGCGTTGAGGTTGACGTCGCGGTTGTCGGGCGAGGCCACGACCGGCGCGATCGCGTCGGCATAGGCCTGGCCATCGACCGCGCGCAGGGTCGGGCTCGCATCGTTGGTGCCGTTGCGGTAGTCGCCGATCAGCGTGATCTTGAGGTCGTTGTGGGGCTCGTAGACGAACTTGGCACGGCCGCCGTAGTTGCGATAGCCGCCCAGCTTGTCATCGCCGATGCCCGAGACATTGTCGATGAAGCCATCGTAATCCTTGTAGTAGCCGCTGACGCTGAGGCCCGCATCCTTGGCCACCGGACCCGAGATGATGCCGCGTGCCTGCCATTCGCCGCCCTGGGCGAAGCTGCCGTCGACCTTGCCCGAGAGGTAGGAGGTCGGATCCGACGTCGTGACCGAGACCAGGCCAGCCGAGGCGTTCTTGCCGAACAGGGTCGACTGGGGACCGCGCAGGACTTCGACGCGCTGCACGTCGATGAGGTCCTGGAAGCCCTGCCCTGCGCGCGCCATCACGACGTCGTCGACGACGATCGAGACGGCAGGCTCGGTCGCGACCGAGAACACGGTGGTGCCGATACCGCGAATGTTGAGCGAGCTGTCACCCGGATTGTCGCCCTGGGTGAAGGTGAGCGAGGGAGAGACCTGGACAAGACCCTCGACCGCGCTGACGCCCGCTGCCTGCAGCTGCTCGCCGCTGACGACCGAAACCGCGATGGGGACTTCCTGAAGCGTTTCCTCACGCATGTTCGCGGTGACGATGATGGCATTGCCGGTGACGGTGTCGTCGGCGCCCGCTTCGGCTGCCATGTCCTGCGCGAAGGCCGGAGCGCCCAGCGCCAGTGCCATCACACCGGCCGCGATACCGCAGGCCAGCTCAGTCTTTCGGAAATTCATCGGATCCTCTCCACTAAACACGTCAGGCTTCAATGCGCTCCGCATCTGCCTGTTGTTTTTAGCGCTAAATCATTTGCCCGGATTTCGTCAAGCCAAATTGGCAAGTCGCTGATTGTGCGGCGGCTTTCCCGGGAATGCGTTGCAAAATGCGCACAGTGGACCGGCCTCGAAACACCCTGAAAGCCCCGATTCGTGCGGCTTTGAGGGCCTTTGCGAATCTGCGTTGAGGGGGAGCCGCGACAGAGACGATCGGTCCTGCGGCATGCAAAAAGCCCCCGGTCTGCACCGGGGGCTGAGGCACTTCCTGCGCGATGCCCGACAGGCGGCCAGGAGGGAGCGACACCTAGGCGCCGTCCCCTCCCCACCGGCCTGTCGCCGCACTTTACCACTTCACAGTGACGCTGCCCCGAAGCGCCAGGGCGACCTCGCCGTGACGGCGGTCAGCCGAGAGCTCGCCGCCCATGATGAAGCCGCTGGGGCCACCATAGGCCCGCAGGCGCCCGTACCAGCCGCCGGTCGTACCATCGGGATCGAGCCGGAACGCCTCGCCCGGCTCGACCTCACCGGTACCGAAGCGCGCCGTGGTCGCGCCAAGACCGCCGCTCAGCACCTCGCGCCAGCCGCCTTCGGTCTCGATCCGCATCCAGCCTTCATCGCCCGCCGACATGCCCAGCACATCGACGCCCACGGTCATCCCCGCATTGAGGCCAAGCTCGTCGCTGGTGCGATCCTCGACCAGGAGGCCCAGCGCATCGTCGCCGGTTTCGCCGTAGCCGTCTTCCTTCAGGCGCACGTAGTCGAGCGAGACCTGCGGGCGGAAGAAGAAGTGCTGGCTGCCTCCCTCGGCCGAGATGCCGCCGATGGCGCTGACGAAGCGGCCGTTCCAGCTGCCATCGATCGTGCGCGAGACGGTCTCCTGCGCCGTCACGCCCGAGAAGGTGCGCTCGCTGTCGAAGTCGGCATGGCCGATGGAGGCGCGCGCAAAGCCCCCGATCGGGCCGAAATGCCCACGCCAGTGCACCGCGCCCTCGACCGACTGGGACTTGACCTCGCTCGCCGCGCCGCTCGTGTGCTGGTTCCAGATGTAGGAAGCCGTCGCACCGAAATAGCCGATGCCGGTGCGGTATTCCCCGGTAAGCGACCAGGCATAGCCATTGAGGTCATAGGCCGCAGTCGCCCCGGTATCCTTCTCGCTCCCCCAGAAGGCCAGGTTCACGTTGGTCGAGAAGCGGCTTTTATCGCCTGCGGGATGCGGCGGATCCTGGAGCTGGCGGGCCAGCGTGCGTACGCCCAGGCTGATACCCTCGAAGCCTCCGCCCGCATGGTCGGGGAGCATCTGCCCCACGGTGTCGCGGAAGGTGTCGCCATCGGTGATGGCAAGGAACACATCCTCGATCTCCTCATCGGCGGCAAGGGCGGCAAAGGCCGCGTCATAGGCGCTCGCCTGCGAACGGTTGAGCCCCAGTTCCTCGCGCGTGCGGCGCGCGATGTCGACGACGATGGAATTGGCGCCGGCCTCTTCATCAAGCTGTGCCTTGAACATGAAGGGCACCAGGTCGGTGACGGTCTCGATATTGTCGCGCCCTTCCAGCGTGCCCGCCGTCAGGACCTCGTAGCTGCCTTCGGCGGTCGTGACATCGGCCAGCCGCAAGGCAAGGCGCGAGCCCTCCGCGAACCGCGCGGTACCCGCCACATTGTAGGCGCTGCCCTGTCCCGGCGCGGAATCGAGCGTGGCCACCAGGACACTGCCCTCCCCCACCTCGAGCGAGCCGATGCTGGCCGGGCTGCGCAGATCCAGCGCACCGCCCGAGAGCGTGACCGCAGCCTGGCCTGCGTTGACGAGCGCGCCCATGAAATAGGCATTCCCGGCAAGATCAAGCCGGTCCGCACCGCCGCCGAAATCGAGCGTGCCTTCATAGCTGGCCGAGCCTTCCAAGCTCACCCGATCCGCGCCCGAGCCGAACGTCACATCGCCTGTCTGCACGGCATCGCCCGAGAGCGTCAGCGTGTTGTCGCCCGCCCCGAACGCGACATTGCCGGTCAGCGTGCCATCGGCAATCGAGAGCGTGTCGTTGCCGCTGCCAAGGCGTACATCGCCCGTAATCTCGGGAGCATCGTAGCCCGCCGCGACCGCCGTCTGGCGCACCGTCACATCTCCGCTTGCCGCGGACAGGTCTATCGCCACGTTCGTGCCGTCCGCACCGCTGGCGATGATCGCGCCGCTGTTGTCGAGCGCGGCCAGCGTGCCGCTCTCATCGCGCACGGCGTAGGTCGTGCCGTCCTCGCCGCTCGTCGCCTGGATCGTACCGCTGTTGCGCAGCGCCCCAAGAGATGCGCCCTGCTCCACGTGAATGGCGCCGACCTGCTCCCCGCCCGAGGCGCGGATGGTCCCGGCATTGCGCAGTTCGGGGACATCCGCGCCCGCACCGATACGCACCGCCGTTGCATTGCCGCCATCGGACAGCGCAGCAATGGTGCCGTTGACGCCGATACCATTGGCAATCGCGACCTCGCCGCCCTGCCCGCCGATGACGAGCGCGTTTGCGTCAACGCCTTCGTAAAGGCCACGCCCCTCAATCACGCCATCGACCTGGAGCCCGTAACCACGCGCCGTGCCCTCGACCGCGCCAATGGCGATATCCCTGTCCGCTGCCCCGATGACCATGGCCGGGGCCTCGCCGTAGGAGATGACCCGGGCGCTGCCTTCGTCGGCATCGGGCAGGCCGTCGCCATCCTCATCATCGACATCAGGATCGGTGTCAGCTGGCGCGACGGCGAGCGCGATGCCGCCCGCGACATCGCCGCCAATCACGAGCGCCGAGCCGCCCTGGAGCAGGTCATCCGCATCAAGGTCCGAAGGATCGGCCGGAACACTGGTATAGCGGTAGCCGGTGGCAGCAAGCGTGCCCTGCACCACCATCGCACCGCCCACATCGCCAGAGACGCGCGCGCCAATGGCATCCTCGCCCTGCGCGCGGATCGTCCCGGCAAGGCGCACGTCGCCGGAGATGTCCCCGGCCTCGATGCCAACCGAGCGATCGCCCGTCACCACCGTTTCGCCCTCATGGACAAGGTCGCCGGTCAGCGGACCGCCAAGGGCGATACCGGCCGAATCGTTGCCCTGCACTGCAATTTCACCGCTGTTCGTGATCGTGCCCTCGTGCGCGCCCATCGTGCGGATGCCGTACCGATTGGAACCCAGCGCGAAGGGGCCGTCGAGATCGCCGTCGTTATCCTCGTCTTCAGGCGCGTAAGGCTCATCCACCGTGATCGTGCCGGTGTTGGTGATGTCGCCCTGTGTTCCGGCCTGGGCGAGGATCCCGGCCTGGCCGTTGCTCACCGCGATTTCGCCCGCGTTGGAGACGGCGTGATTACTGTCCATCGTCACCGCCGTGCCGCCCGTGAGAGTGACCGAGCCATCCTCGGTGATCGCGATGGACCCGGGCGCGCCATCGGCAATGGTCGAAGTGCGCAAAGGGGATGTGCGGGCGTCGGTGACGTCCTCGGCTAGTGCCGGCTGCGCAGCGGCGGCGAGGGCAAGAACGGCAGTAGAGGCTAGCAGGTATCGCGGCATTTCAGTCCCTTCAGGTCGTTTTGACCGATAGGACGGAGCCACGGGCGGACAGCCTTGAAAAAAATTCAGAACGCGGTGTCGAGACCGATGCGCAGCGTGCGCGGACGCAGCGGCGTGACCTGCTCGCGCCCGGTGCCAAACGGCGTCCCCAGGGCGAAACGGTTGCCGCGCACATCGGCGATATTGGTGATGCCAAGGCTCACGCCAAGACGCTCGGTGCCCACGCGCAGCAGCGCGCCGGTGTCGAGGTAATCGCCTTGCGGCGCGCCGAGTTCGGGCCCCACGCCCAGACGCGAACGCCCGACGTAGCTGGCCCAGCCCTGCGCCTTCAGCCGGATATCGCCGCCAAGCTCGCGATCCCAGCTCATCGCCACACGCGCGGCCAGATGGGCAATGTTGGGCACCTGCATCGAGCGCGTGGAGAGGAGCATGAGCGGCAGTGCAGGCTCGTCCACCTTGCTGCGGTTCCATGAAATGCCTGCCTCGGCCCGAAGTCCCCGGGCCAGCCGCAGCCCCCCGGACACGCTCGCCGTCCAGATCCGTCCGTCCCCGATATTGGCCGTACTGGGCAGGCCGCTCGCGTCGATGAAGTCGGCCTGGATGTCCTGCCAGCGCGTGTAGGAGAGCGAGAGCGCGAAATCGAACGCGCCGCGCCCCCGCTGGCCGCGACGTGCGCCCACCTCGAAGGTCTGCGTGTGGTCATCGCGAAAGCGCCGGACGTACTCGCTCTCGATGGCCAGGCCGCCGGGGCGGAAACCTTCCTGGTAGCGCAGGAAAAGCGAGGCCTCGGGCGCGAGTGTCAGGTTGAGCGCTGCCGAGGGCAGGACAGTCGTGAAGGAGCGGCGCGCGGCGATGTCCATCGCGGCATGGGCGAGCTGGATCTCGGGCCGGATGTCCTCACCCCCGCCGCCCAGCCGCGAATGGGTGATGCGCGCCCCCGCGGTCGCGACGAGCGGCGCGGCAAGGCGCAGGCTGGCCTCGCCATAGAGCGTGCCCTCGTCCACGACATTGCGCACGCCAGCCGGGATCGCGCGCAGTGCAAATGACGTCAGCGAGCGGTTGAGGCGCGTTTCGTTGTGGGTAAAACTCACCCCTGCGACCCAGCCCACGCCCCCGCGCTCGGGCTGCCAGAGCCGGGTTTCGTGCGCCACCATGCGCGTGCGGTTGGCCTGCGTGAAGAGGCGCGGCGGCCCGCCTTGCGGGGTCGCATCGAAATTCTCCCGCAAGGTCTGGCGCACGAGGCCCGTCGTCGAGCGCAGACGGACGGCCCCGAGCCTTCCCGCGACGACGAGTTGCCCCATCGCGTAGTCCGCATCGGCCCGCTCGGCCACGCGCGCGCCGTTCTCCAGCCTGGATCCCTCCCGGTCGGCATACTGGCTGTCGGCGTTGTCGGTCCGTTGGCCAAGGGCCATCAGGGTCACCGACCAGTCGGGCGCAGGTTCAAGCCGCAAGGCCACGCGCCCACCCAGGATATCGCTGCCGTTGACGTTGCGGCCATCGATACGGGCCTTGTCGATGTAGCCACCCGTGCGCTGAGCATCGAGCGAGGCCCGCAGGCCTACGCGTCCCTCGACCAGCGGCAGGTTGAGCATGGCGCTGCCATCGACGCCCGGTTCGCCATGGCGCGTGAGCGAGCCGCCCAGAACGGCGGAACCCGCGATGTCGTCCAGGTCCGGCGCATGGGGGACAAGCCGGATGATGCCGCCCAGCGAGCCAGCACCATAGAGCGTGCCCTGCGGCCCCTCCAGCACCTCGACGCGGGCCATGTCGGTGAGGCGCAGGTCCGGGTCGGGCGCATTATAGGTGAGGCGCATGTCGCCCAGATACTGCCCCACAGTCGCCTGCGTGGGGCCGGTGAAGCTGGAATCCGCGATGCCGCGAATGAACAGCTTGTTGCGCCCGCTGCCCAGGTGCGTGGAGGCCACCGTCGGAAGCTGGCGGGTGATCTTCTCGGTCCCGCCGATGCCGCCCGCCTCCAGTTCCTCGGGCTCCAGGATCGCGACCTGGGCCGGAAGGTCGCCAAGCGCCAGCTCGCGCTTGCTGGAAAGGACAATGATCGGCGCGCCGGTGATTTCGCGGGGGGCTTCGGGCACCTGCGGCGCGGCGCGGAGCGTGCGGGCCGGACGGGAAACCGGCTCGATGCGCCAGGCCGCCGGGCCGGTCGCCACGACCCGTCCCCCCGCCGCACGCGCCAGCCGCCGCACGGCCTCGGCCGCAGGAATGTGCGCGTCGAGCGCGGGCACCGCGCGGCGCGCGAGTGCGGGGTCCACGATGACGACACTCGCCCCCGTCTGGCGCGCAATCGCGATGGCCGCCTGCGAGGCGCTACCAGCTTGGGTGTGGACACGGCTTTCCTGCCCCCGCGCAGCTACGGACACGGGCCACGCGCTGCCCAGCACCAGGGCAGCGCCCAGAGAAAGGCTCAGGACCTGGCGCATGGCTCAGCGGGGACCCAGGCTCCATCCTGCGCCTTCGCGCGCAACACCAAGGCCAAGCAGCGCGCCGAGCGATTGCGGATCCTTTCGGATCGGCTCGATCTGCAAGGAGCCTGAAACCGTGCGCCCGCGCGCCTCAGGGCGCACCGAAAACGCGATTCCCGTCGCGCGCGTGAGATCGGAAGCCACCTCGCCAAGTGGGGCATCGACGAAGGTCAGGCGTCCCGCGCGCCATTCCCCGACCTGTTCGGGCGCAATCGCGGCCAGTTCGAAACGATCCTCCCCGGCCGCCCGGGTCAGGACCTGCCCGGGCTTCACGCGGACCTTCTCGCGCTCGGGATTGACCTCGACCTCGCCCTCGGACACCGCAACCCGCAACGCCCCGTCCACGTGCCGTACGTCGAAGACGGTGCCGATATCGCGCAGCCGCTCCTCGCCCACGGCGACTTCAAAGGGCGCGTCGGGATCGTGGCGCACCGAGAACAGGGCCTGTCCCTGCTCCAGCCGGACAAAGCGTGCATTGCCCTGCTCCATCGCAAGGCGGGTATCCCCGCCCAGCGTGACGGTCGTCTCACCGCCCAGACGCACGGTGCGCGTCTCTCCCACTGCGGTGGCCACCTCGTAGGTAGTAGGGCCGCTTTGGTGCCAGATGCCGATCCCGGCCACGAGCGCCACGCTGGCCGCAAGCGCGCCTGCCAACCAGCGCCGACGCGGCACGCGGGCGTAGCTCTCCAGCGTATCCTCGACCCAGGCCGCGTTGCCCTCGGCCTCATCCGGCGAGGCAATCGCGGGCTCGGTATCGTTGGCAGGAGCGGTCCGCGCCAGGAGGTCGGCGCCGTCCAGCGCCGCCGCGCAGGCCGCATCGTAGGCGACGCCATGCGCCGGATCCTGCTCCAGCCAGATGGTGAAGCTCTCCCAGTGGTCAAAACCGGGGTCCTGTGTCCGCACGGCCCAGTCGAGGGCCTGCGCGCGGATCGTCTCGTCAATGGGCACCACACGTTCCTTTCATGACGCAGACGGAGACATCGGCCTGCAGCCTCATGGCTCCTCCCCTTCGCCGTGCCGTTTCCATTCCTCCAGCGCGCGGTAGGCCTTGCGCAGATCGCCCTCGACCGTGCTGAGACCGATACCGACTTCGCGGGCCACGTCCTTTTGCGCCATGCCCTCCACCCGGTGGAGGCGGAACACCCGGGCGACCCGCGCGCCGAGGCCATCGAGCATCGCCAGCACGCGCGCGGCTTCGCGTGCGGCAAAGACCTCGCGCTCGGCCGAGGGCTGCGGCGAGGCTTCCCCGGTCAGCGTCTGCGCCGCGCTCCATTCGCGCTCGCGCGCCTGGGCCTTCTGCTGCGAGCGATAGCGGTCAATCATCAGCGAGTTGGCGACCGAATGCAGGTAGGCCAAGGGCGCGGCCACTGGCCCGCTGTCGCGCGCACTCACGCGCAGCCAGACCTCGTGCAGGAGGTCCTCGGCCGCCTCGCCCGCGCCGCGCGCGCGCAGGAAACGCAGCAAGGTCTCGCGGTGCGCAAGGAAAGCGGCCTCAAGGCCCGATGGCGGCGTGGTCTCAGACATCCCGGTTCATTCGTTCACATCGCCTGATGTGCTAGACGCTAACCCTGACAAGGGAAAGCACCAAGGCCCTGCCCGCTCCATTCGGGGTCACCTGTCCCCGCCCGGACGTGCCCCGACAGAGGGCTCGTCCTTGGTGGGAGAAAGGCGGATGGTGAACGTCGTCGGTTCCACCTTCGGGCGGTAGCGGGGGAGCGGCTTGCCCTCCTCGCTCCACTGCGTGTCGCCACCCAGGCCCCACTGCGCCGCATCGACCAGCAACGTGCCGTGATCGTGGGGCCGGATATCGCTCGACTTCCAGGTGCCGGGCGCGCGGCGGTAGAGATCGGAATAGGGAAAGGCGAGCGCGTTCATCATCAGCGGCCGGTCGCCCGCGACGCGCAGGGCCCGCCCGGCTCCGCTCAGCGTCATCCAACGCACGTCGGTCTTGTTGCCGGTCTCCTGCGGGCGAATGTAGTCGTGGTCCTGGTCAGCGAGCGCGCCGCGCCACAGGCCGATCGGGGCCGAACTCTTGCGATCGACATAGCTTTCGTGGGGGCCGCGCCCATACCACTCCACCGTGTCGAGTTCCTCGGGCAGCGCGAACTTCACGCCGATGCGGAAGGGCGGCGGCAGGTCCTTTGCGACCGGCTCGAAATGGGCCGTGAGGCGTACGCTCCCGTCCCCGACCATGCGGTAGCGGTTGGTAAAGGTTGCCTGCCCCTCACCCAGCGTGAACGTGACGGCCACCTCTCGTGCGCCGTCCTTCGCGGGTTCGATGCGCAGGTCCGAGACGGTGCGCGTCTCGCTCAGGGTCTTCCAGACGGCGAGCTGATCTGCGGTGCGCGTACCGACATTGCTGTCGGTCAGCGCGCGCCAGAAATAGGGCTCGCCCCCTATGGCGAGCGCCTTGCCCTTGGCATCGAAGCTGCGGATAAGGCCGGTCTTGCGGCTGATCGCGAGCGAACTGCCCGCAGCCGAGAGGATAACCTCTCCGCCTTCGTCCGACAGGGACACCGCGCCCGAAGCCTCCTGCGGCAAGGACGGGACCGCACTGTCCAGCGCAAACTGTTCAAAGGCCATGACCTGCCCCGCCTCGACCAGCGGGATCTGCCCCTCGCCCGCCTTCGCCTCCACGGTCACGAAATACTCCGCGTCCGCCTTGCGCGGGTACGTGCCGAGATCGAGCGCCATTGTCCCACTCGCCCGCGCGGCAACGTCGGGCGCAGTCAGATCGCCGGTGGCAACGGCCACGCCGTTCTCCTGCAAGGTCCAGGTGAAGCGGTAGCCGGAGAGATCGGCGAAGTCCTGCCGGTTGTGGACCCTCAGCGTGCCGCCCGACAGGTCGATGTCGGAGAAGGCCACCGGCGCGTAGACCTTGCGCAGTTCGTACAAGGCCGGGTTGGGCGTGCGGTCGGACTGGATGATCCCGTCGCCGAACTCGATGTCGCCGCCCGGGTTGGGGCCGTACTCGCTGCCATCGGCCCAGTAGCGCGTGCCATCTTCGGCAGTGCCGAACATCGACTGGTCTACCCAGTCCCAGATGAAACCGCCCTGCAAGGTTTCGGGATGGGCGTGGATGGTGTCCCAGTACTCGGTCAGGTTGCCGCCCGAATTGCCCATCATGTGCGCGTACTCGCACTGGATCATGGGCTGGCCGTAGGACCAGTTGGTCGCGTAGTCGGCCATCTTCGCGGCCGGATCGTACATCGGCGCATAGATATCCGCATACCAGTTGGGGCGGTGATCGCCGAAGGGCAGCGGCCCCCAGCCCAGATAGCTGATGAGACGGCTCGGATCGCGTTCCCGCGTGGCCTTGGCCGCCTCCTCGAAGGTCGGGCCGATACCCGCCTCGTTGCCCAAGGACCAGAACAGGACCGAGGGGTGGTTCTTGTCGCGCTCGACCATGTTCGAGACGCGCGCGAGGTGCGCCGCCTTCCAGGCCGGGTCGAAGCCGATCTGGTACTTGGCGCGCTCCTCGGGATGGCGGTTGCCATAGTCCATGTACTGGTGGCTCTCGATGTTGGCCTCGTCCATGACGTAGAGGCCGTAGCGGTCCGCCAGCTCGTAGATGTAGGGATCGTTGGGGTAGTGCGCGGCGCGAATGGCGTTGACGTTGTTCGCCTTCATCAGCTCGACGTCGCGTTCCATCGAGGCGCGCGAAATGACGTGGAAGGTTTCGGGATCATGCTCATGGCGGTTCACGCCCTTGATCGTGATCGGCTTGCCGTTGACCGCAACCTGGCCGTTGCGCACCTCGACCGTGCGGAAGCCGATGCGCGTCGGCGTGGCCTGGAGAAGCACGCCGCGACCATCGTAGAGTTCGACGAGGAGCGTGTAGAGGTTAGGCGTCTCCGCGCTCCAGCGGCGCACGTCCGGGACCTCGCCCGTCAGCGTAACCCGCTGCTCGGCATCCGTTTTTGCGAGCTTCACCTCGCGCGTCAGCACCGTCTGTTCGCCGTCGAGCAGCGTGATCCGCGCGCGCACCGCAGCGCCCGGCGTCAAGGCGAGGTCCACGGCCAGTTCGCCGGTGCGGTAGGCGGCGTCGAGCCCGGCATGGGCGAAGACGTCGCGCACCCGGCGCGCGGGCACCGCCTTCAGGTAGACCGACCGCTCGATCCCCGAGACGCGCCAGAAGTCCTGGTCTTCCAGGTAGGAGCCATCCGACCAGCGGAAGACCTGGATCGCGATGGTGTTGCTCCCCGGCTTCAGCGCGGAGGTGACGTCAAACTCGGAAGGCAGCTTGCTGTCCTGCGCATAGCCCATCTTCTGCCCGTTCACCCACACGTAGTAGGCCGAGCCGGCCGCCCCGATGTGCAGGATCACCCGCTCGTCCCCGCTCCAGCTTTGCGGGAGGGTAAAATCCCGGCGGTAGGAGCCGACCGGGTTGGTTTCGTGCGGGATCAGCGGACGGTTGGCCGGGAAGGGATAGATCCAGTTGTTGTAGCGCGCCTGCCCGAAGCCTTCGGCCTGCCAGTCGGCGGGCACGGCAATGTCGCTCCAGCCCGACACATCGAAGGCGGGGCGCTCGAAGCCTTCCGGGAGCGCATCGGCGCTGGGCGAGAAGGCGAACTTCCAGGTTCCATCCAGGCTGAGATAGCGGTTCGAACCTTGCGGATCGCCTTCGAGCGCCCTGGCGCGGCTTTCATAGGGAAAACCCGTAGAACTGGCGGGAAGCGTCCCTTGCGCGAAGACCGCCGGATTCTCCCAGTCGGGGCGCGAAGGATCGACCTGCACGGCCTGCACCTGAAGATCGGCCCCGCCCGCAGGCGCGCCCGCCAGAAGCGTGGCCAGAGCAGCCAGACCTACGCCCGTCCCACCGCAGCGCGCCGTTGTCTTCGCGCGAACGCCCTCACCCGTCATATGCAATCCTGTCCCGTTCCTTCTTTCACGCAGCGGCGCTCTGGCCGCCTCGCGCGTTTCCCTCTGTCGTGCCCACAGGCCCTCTCGCGTCTATTGCGGTGTCGTGAGCAATTGTGGCCCTGCGCCTTCATCTCCCAGAACGTCGTCGGGGTTGCGTAACGGACAATCTTTCAAGGAAAGACAGCCACATCCGATGCAGGAGCCAAGCTGGTCACGCAACTGGGTCAGCGCCGTGATCCGCTCGTCCAACATCGCGTGCCAGTCCTGACTGATCCGCGCCCATTCGTCCACCGTGATCGGCGTTGCGGGAAAACGGTCGAGGTGCTGCTTGATAATCGAGAGCGAGACCCCGGCCTTCTGTGCGACCCGGATTATCGCGATCCGGCGCAAGGTGGCTCGGGCATAGCGCCGCTGGTTGCCGCCTGTGCGCCAGCCCTCGATCAAGTTCTTCTTTTCGTAGAAATGGATCGTGGAGACCGCGACGCCGCTGCGGCGGGCCAACTCCCCGACACTTAGCGATTTTTCCCGATTGACCGGCATCGTCCCAACCTCTCCACTTGCATTCGCTGCAAGAGGCAGCGGTCCGTGCGATCCACGAAGTGCCACAGATAGTGCTTGACCTCAACTATTGTTGAGGTTGTACGTGAAGTGTCGGATCGCCCCACAAGGGGCACCAGTCAGCGCAACTCAAGCGTCCGGAGCCGACATGAATTCTTCGCCTGCAAACCTGCCGAAAACCTGGGAAAGGTCGGCCCCTGTCCCGACCGCCCGCATGGGGAGGCCGGCATGAGCGAATCGCAAAACGGCCCCGAGACGCAGACGCAAGCGCAAGGCCCCGACACCGCGAGCACCTCGCCGCGCCGCACGCGGACCATCCTCGTCACCGTGCTCGTGCTGGTGGTGCTGATGGCCGCACTTTATGGCTGGCGGACCTGGCGCATGGGCGGCGGCGCGGGCTGGCCGCAACAGGCAACGCCCGTCACCGCGACCATCCTTGCCGCGCGCACCGTTCCCGATACGATGGACGTCGTCGGCTCGCTCAGCGCGGTGCGCGAGGTCACGCTGGCGCCGGAAACGAGCGGGCGCGTCTCGGGTCTTCATTTCCGTGCCGGGCAACACGTGGGCACCAATGCCCTGATCGTCCAGCTCTATGACGGCCCGGAAAAGGCCGATCTTGCCGCCGCCCGCGCCCGCGCGGACTTTGCCGCGCTTCAGCTCAAACGCTCGGAAGAACTGGCACCGACAGGCGCAGAGCCGCGCGAAGTGCTCCAGCAGCGCCGCGCCGAACTGGCGCAGGCCCGTGCCGAGGTCGGCCAGATCGAAGCGCGCCTGCGCCAGAAGCAGGTGCGCGCGCCCTTTTCCGGCAAGCTCGGCATCCGCCGCGTGAACCCGGGCCAGTACATGAACCCGGGCGATCCGGTCGCCACGCTGACCGCGCTCGACCGGCTCTACGTCGACTTCACCCTGCCCCAGCAGGACCTGGGGCGCCTGGGCGACGGGGCCAGCCTGACACTGACCAGCGATGCCTGGCCCGGCCGCACCTTCACCGCGCGCATCTCCACCATCGAGCCGCAGGTGAGCAAGGACACGCGCAACGTGACCGCGCAGGCCGTGCTCGCCAATCCCGATGGCGCGCTGCGTCCGGGCATGTACGTCTCGGTCGCGCTGAAGCTGGGTGAACAGGACGACGCGCTCGTCCTTCCCGTCACCGCGATCCAGACCTCGGCGCAGGGCGACAGCGTGATCGTCGTGCGCGGAAAGAACGCGCGCAAGGGCGGCAAGGCCGAGATCGTGCCTGTCACCACCGGCCGCCGCATGGGCGACGAGGTGGTCGTGACCGGCAAGCTTGCCCCCGGCGACGTCGTTGTTGCGCAAGGCCAGCTGCGCGTGCAGCCGGGCAGCGAGGTAACCGTCGCGAAGCTGATCGGCAGCGAGGCCGCCAAGGCCCCCAAGGCCGCGGTCCCGGCCAAGGCCGACAGCGCCGATGCAGGAGCGTGGTAAGATGCGCTTCACCGACCTGTTCATCCGCCGCCCCATCGCGGCCATCGTGGTCAGCCTGCTGATCCTGCTGGTGGGCATCTCCGCCGTCTTCGGGCTGCAGATCCGCCAGTACCCGCGCATGGAAAGCGCCACGATCACCATCGACACCCAGCTTCCCGGCGCCACCCAGGACGTCATGCAGGGCTTCGTCACCACCCCCATCGCCCAGGAGATCGCAACCGCCAGCGGGATCGAGTACCTCTCCTCCACCTCGACCTCGGGCAAGAGCCATATCGCGGCCAAGCTGGTGCTGAACGCGGACGCCGACCGCTCGATGACCGAGATCCTCTCCAAGGTGCAGCAGGTGAAGTACCGCCTGCCCGAAGGGGCCTTCGACCCGGTCATTTCCAAGATCACCGACGGCGCCTCGGCGGTGCAGTACATCAGCTTCACCAGCCCGACGATGGCGCCTTCGCAGATCAACGACTTCGTGACCCGCGTTGCACGCCCGCTGCTGACATCGGTCCCGGGCGTAGCCTCGGTTGAGATCAACGGCGGCGCGCCGCTGGCCATGCGCATCTGGGTCGATCCCGACAAGCTCGCCGGGCGCGGCATGACGGCGGGCGACATTGCGACGGCACTGCGCGCCAACAACGTCCAGGCCGCCCCTGGCCAGCTCAAGGGCAGCGCGACGGCGATCAACATCACCGCCGAGACCGATCTGCGCAGCGCGGCCTCGTTCCGCGACATGGTGGTCAAGACAGGGCCGGATGGCATCGTGCGCCTGGGCGACGTCGCCACGGTCGAACTGGGCGGCCAGAACTACGACGATGCCGCGATGGGGGCGGGCAAGGACGCGATCCTGCTGCCGATCTCACCCACGCCCGACGGCAACCCGCTCGAGATCGTCGATGCGGTCAACGAACTCCTGCCCCAGCTCGAGCGCATGGCGCCTCCGGGTCTGGAGATCAAATCGATGTTCGACCGCGCCCGCTTCGTCGATGCCTCGATCGAGGAAGTCGAGCACACTCTGGTCGAAGCCGTCATCATCGTCATCGTCGTCATCTTCCTGTTCCTCGGCACCTTCCGGGCCGTCATCATCCCCATCGTCACCATTCCGCTCTCGCTGCTGGGAACAGCCGCGCTGATGCTGCTCTTCGGGTTTTCGCTCAACCTCCTCACCCTTCTTGCGATGGTCCTTGCCATCGGCCTTGTGGTCGATGACGCCATCGTCGTGGTCGAGAACATCCACCGCCACATCGAGGAAGGTCTCTCCCCCATCAACGCGGCGCTGCAAGGCGCGCGCGAGATCGTGGGCCCGGTCATTGCCATGACCATCACCCTTGCCGCCGTCTATGCGCCCATCGGGCTCATGGGCGGCCTTACTGGCGCGCTCTTTCGCGAGTTCGCCTTTACCCTCGCCGGATCTGTGATCGTCTCGGGCGTCGTGGCCCTGACGCTCTCGCCGATGATGAGCAGCCGCCTCCTGCACAACAGGATGGGCGAGAGCCGTCTGGAAAAGACCATCGAGCGTTCGATGCACGGCCTCACCCACCGCTACGAGCGGCTGCTCGGCAAGACGCTGGTCAACCGCGCGGCAGTCCTTGTCGCAGGCGCGGCGATCCTGGCCGCGAGCGTCGTCTTCTTCCTCGGCGCCAAGCGCGAACTCGCGCCGCCCGAGGACATGGGCTACGTCTTCGTCCAGACCAAGGCGCCGCAGTACGCCAGCGTCGATTACACCGTGCGCTTCTCCAAAGAGGTCGAAGCCCTGTTCCACGACCTGCCCGAGTTCGACGGCAGCTTCTACGCGATGGGCGGCGCGCAAGGCGCCAACATCGGCTTTGGCGGCATCATCCTCTCGCCCTGGGCCGAGCGCACGCGCACCGCCGAGGACGTGCAGCAGGAACTGGCGGGCAAGACCGCCGGTGTCACCGGCGTCACCTCCACCGTCTTCCAGGACAGCCCCTTGCCCGCGGGCAGCGGCGGCCTGCCGGTGCAGATGGTAATCCGCTCGCCCGATGACTTCGCCGCGATCAACCGCACGCTTGACCAGCTCAAGGGCGCGGCCTGGCAGAGCGGCCTGTTCGCCTTCGTCGATGCCGACCTCGCCTTCGACAGCCAGCAGGCGCACATCACCGTGGACCGCGACAAGGCGGGCGACATGGGCATCCCCATGTCGGAAATCGCCGACACACTGGCGCTGATGGTGGGCGAGAATTACGTCAACCGCTTCAACTGGCACGACCGCTCCTACGACGTGATCACGCAAGTTCCGCGCGGCGAACGCGCCACCCCCGGCGATCTCGGCGGCTACTACGTGCGCGCAGGGTCCGGCGATCTTGTCCCCCTCTCCACCGTCGCCAAAGTCGAGATCGAGCCCCAGCCCAACCTCCTGCCCCAGTTCAACCAGATGAACTCGGCGACGATGTCGGCCGTGCTCATGCCCGGCGTGACGATGGGCCAGGCGGTCGCCTTCTTCCAGGCCCAGGACCTGCCCGAGGGCACCAGCGTCGACTGGCTCTCGAACAGCCGCCAGTACGTCCAGGAAGGCAACCAGCTGACGGTCTCCTTCGCCTTTGCGCTGGTCGTCATCTTCCTGGTGCTCGCCGCCCAGTTCGAGAGCTTCCGCGATCCGCTGGTGATCCTCGTCACCGTGCCGCTGGCGATCTCGGGCGCGCTTCTGCCGCTGTTCCTGGGCTTTGCCACGCTCAACATCTACACGCAGATCGGCCTTGTCACCCTGATCGGGCTCATCACCAAGCACGGCATCCTGATGGTGTCCTTCGCCAACCAGATGCAGCGCGATGAAGGCTGGAGCCGCCACGAGGCCATCGCCCACGCCGCCGCGGTGCGTATGCGCCCGGTGCTGATGACGACCGCGGCGATGGTGGCGGGCCTGGTGCCCCTGCTCTTCGCCTCGGGCGCAGGTGCGGCCAGCCGCTTTGCCATCGGCATCGTGGTGGTCATGGGCATGCTCATCGGCACGCTCTTCACGCTCTTCGTTCTTCCCACCATCTACACGCTGCTGGCGGGCGATCACCGCGCCCACACGCCGGAGGACGAGGACGCCTCCGAAACCGACGCCGCCACGCGTGAAGGGAGCCTTTCCCATGCCTGACACCCCCACCCCGCCCCGGCGTAGCGGGAGACGCCTCGCGGCTCTCCTCGCGCCCCTTCTGGTTGGCGCCTGCGCCGTTGGCCCGGACTATACCGCACCTGTGACGCCGCCCCGCGCCGCAGGGGATTTCGTCACCACCGATGCCCGCTTCGATGCCGCAGCCCCGCTGCCGGACGACTGGTGGCACCTTTACAAGGACCCTGTCCTCGACGCCTTGGTCGAACAGGCGCTGGCCGCCAATACGGACTTGCGCGTGGCCAACGCCAACCTGGCCCGCGCGCAGGCCGTCCTTTCCGAGAGCCGAGCCGCACGGCTCCCCACCACCAACCTCAATGGCGGCCTCTCCTGGGGCGATGCCGTGCAGTTCGGTGGCGCAGGCCAGGGGGGCGGTAGCGGCCAGGGCGGCGGCTTTGCGAACCTGGGCGAAACGCAAGTCACCACCAACGCCAACGCCAGCCTTGCCTGGGAGGCGGACCTGTTCGGCCGCGTGTCCCGCTCCATCGAGGCCGCGCGCGCGGATGCCGCCGCCATCGAGGCCGCGCGCGACGGCGTACGCGTGCTGGTCGCGGCCGAAACCACCCGCGCCTACCTCCAGGCCTGCACGCAAGCGCAGGGACTGGAGGTCGCGCGCCAGTCGGTCGAGACCACGCGGCGCACGCTTGAACTGACGCAGGCGCTGGAGCGCGCGGGCTCGGTGGGCAAGGCGGACGTGGAGCGTGCCGGAAGCGCCCACGCGTCTGCACGCGCCGCGATTCCTACCATCGAGGCCGGGCGGCGCGTCGCGCTGTTCGAGCTGGCCGCCCTGCTGGGCCAGACCCCGGATTCCGTCCCTCAGGCAGCGCGGTCCTGTTCCGCCCCCCCATCCCCCGGGGCCGCGCTACCGGTCGGCGACGGCGCCGCGCTTCTGCGGCGCCGTCCCGACTTGCGCGAAGCCGAACGCAACCTGGCGGCCGAGACCGCGCGGATCGGCGTCGCCACCGCCGACCTTTATCCGCGCATCTCGCTGGGCGGCTCGGGCAATTTCCTGCGCAACGACATGATCAAGGGGAGCGACTCGTTTTCCTTCGGTCTCGGGCCTCTGATCAGCTGGACCTTCCCCGATTTCGGCGCGGCCCATGCCCGGATCCGGCAGGCCGAAGCGCAGACCGATGTCGCGCTCGCGCAGTTTGACGGGCAGGTCCTGACCGCGCTCAAGGAAGTCGAGCAGGGCCTCTCGCGCGTGGCTGGCGGCGAAGCCCAGATGGCGGATCTGGATGAGGCCGAGACCCGCGCCGAACGCGCCTGGCAGTTGACGCAGCAGCGTCAGCGGGCGGGATCCTCCTCGGCGCTGGACGTGCTGGCCGCGCAAGCCGATCTTCTCGCCGCGCGCCGCGCCGTGGTGGAGGCCCGCGCGCAGCTCGCCTCGGACCGGGTGGACCTGTTCAAGGCGCTGGGCGGGGGATGGCAGACGCCGCCCGCCTCCTGATCCGCCTACCGTCTCACACACGAAAAGGGCCGCTCCCCCATCGGGAAGCGGCCCTTTCTTCCATGCGCTGCGCGCGGGAGACTTACTTCAGGTTGTCGTTGAAGAAGCTCTCGATCGCATCGAAGGGGATCACGTCGGTCTTGTCGTAGAGGTCGACGTGGTTGGCGCCCGGGACGACATGAAGTTTGATGTTGTCGTCATTCGCCACGTCTTCGCTGAAATAGGCCGAGTGGGCGACTTCACCGATGACCAGGAGCGCCTTGCGCGGCGCGATCCAGTCGATCTTGTCGAGCAGCGGGAAGTTCATGAACGAGGGACCGCTGGTCATCGTGAACTGCGCGATCGAGTTGGGGTGATAACCGCGCGGACGCGAGTAGAATTCCCCGAACTCGGTGCCGACCGGGTTGTTCTCCGGATCGAGTTCGAGCAGCGCGCCGCGCGGGGTCAGCGTGGCGGGCTCGCCCTCGAACTCGGCGTAGCGGTGCTCGGCGATCTGGGCGAGCTGGGCCTTGCGGTCCTCTTCGCTCAGCGAACCGCCGAAGCCCTCGGCGTGCATGCGCGAGATGTCGTACATGCTGGCCGTCGCGATGGCCTTGATGCGCGGGTCGACCGAGGCGGCGCTCAGTGCAAAGCCGCCGCTACCGCAAATGCCGAGCGCGCCGATCTTCTCGCGGTCCACGAATTCACGCGTGCCCAGGAAGTCGACCGCCGCGTGGAAGTCTTCCACGAAGACATCGGGCGAGGACAGGTGGCGGGTCTCACCGCCGCTATAGCCGTTGTACGAAGGATCGAAAGTCAGCACCACGAAGCCGCGCTGCGCGAGTTCGTTGGCGTAGACGCCCGGGCCCTGCTCCTTCACGCCGCCATAGGGCGCGCCGATGACCAGCGCCGGGGCAGGCACGGTCTCGTCGAAATCGACGGCGGTGTAGAGATCGGCCGAGATCGTGATGCCATAGCGCGTCAGGTAGCTGACGGGCGTGCGCACGACGTTGTCGCTGAGTTCAAAAATATAGTTGTCGGCGAGTGCCATGGGAAATTCCTTTGCTGGTCGGGGCGGGCGCACACCGGCCTGTGCGGTCGTCGTGCGCGCCCTGCCATTCAGCCCCGGTGCAACCCGAGGGGCTGTCGAGACACGGGATCGTGCCGGATCAGTCCTTCTTGACCGGACCCGACAGGTATTCCTCGTCCGAAACCGCTTCCATCCAGGTCACCGGGGTGCCGTCGATGGCTTCGGTGATGGCGATGTGCTGCATGTAGGTGGTGTCGGTGGCGCCGTGCCAGTGGCGCTTGCCGCAGTTGCACCACACGGTGTCGCCCGCGCGGATCTCGGTCTTTTCACCGCCTTCGCACTTGTGCCAGCCCACGCCCTGCGTGACGACCAGCGTCTGGCCGGCCGGGTGGGTGTGCCAGTTGGTGCGTGCGCCCGGCTCGAAGTTGACGATTGCAAAACCGGCGCGGGCGGGCGCGGGCGGATTGAAGATGCGGTCGATGCGCACGGTGCCGGTGAAGGTCTGCTCGGGGCCCTTGATCGCTTCGGCCGTGCCGTTGCGAAGGATAACGGCGTCCTGCTTGGTGAGGTCGTTCGTGTCGCTCATGATATATGCTCCTGCATTCAATAGCAGGCGAAACGCCCGCCATCCCGGAATGGCTCCCATGTGCGCCCTCCCCCGCCGCTCGACAATGGCCTCGTCCCTACACACAGTGTTGAGTTGAACTCATGGACCCGACAGGGAACTGCTGCGTTAGAGGGGCATCGCGCAAGGTCCGACGCGCCCGTTTCGCGGGTGGAGACCCGGCCACCGCGCACCCTTGACGCACCACACTTCAGGAGACTGCCCCATGTCGAAATTCGCCCTCGCCGCCGCCCTCGCCGGAGCGGGCCTTGCCTGCAGCGCCACTGCGATCAGCGCACAGGACAAGGGCCAGGACGCCGACCAGGTCGTGGTCAGCCAGTCCGAAGTGGAAGGGACCACCCCGCCCGCCGACTACTTCACTGGCAAGGTGTACCTCTACATGCTGACCAAGCCGACCGCGCCCGGCCAGGCGGGGACGGCGCTCGTCACCTTCACCCCCGGCGCACGCACCAACTGGCACTCGCACCCGGCCGGTCAGACCTTCTACGTAACCCAGGGCTGCGGCTGGACCCAGGCCGAAGGCCAGGCACCGCAGCGCGTCTGCGCCGGCGACATGGCCTACGTGAAGCCGGGCGTGCGCCACTGGCACGGCGCGACCGCGAACGAGGCCATGTCGCATATCGCCATCACCGAGTCGCTCAACGGCAAGAACGTGGAATGGCAGGAGCCGGTCACCGACGCGCAGTTCACCGGCCCCGCCAACTGACCTCCTCGCCAAGAGCACACCGCAGCCGTTGCGCGGGGAAGGAAGCTCTCTCCTCCCTCGCGCCGGTTGCGGTATCGCGCGCAAGGGCTCATTAGGGAGCCATGTCCATAAGTCGCACCGACATCGCCGATTTCTCCTACTTCCTCGCGATTGCCCGCCACGGCAGTTTCCGGAAAGCCGCCCTCGAGATCGGCGTCAGCCCTTCGGCGCTCAGCCATTCGTTGCGCGGGCTTGAAGAACGCCTCGGCGTGCGGCTCCTCAACCGCACCAACCGTTCGGTCACGCTGACCTCGGCCGGCGAGGAACTGCGCGAGGCGATCAGCGACCCCTTCGCGCGCATCGACCAGGCGCGCGACGCGCTCAACCGCTTTCGCGATACGCCCACCGGGCGCATCCGCCTAAACGTCGCGGCCGATGCCGCGGCCCTGCTCCTGTCTCCGGTGATCCCGGTGTTCATGGAGCGCTACCCCGATGTCGAGGTCGACATCGTCGCCTCCAACCGCATGGTCGATGTCGTTGCCTCGGGTTTCGATGCCGGGATCCGCTACGGCGGAACCGTGCCCGAGGACATGATCGCCCAGCGCCTCTCGCCCGACATCCGCTGGATCGTCGCCGCAGCGCCCGCCTATCTGGAGCGCTTCGGCACCCCGCAGGACCCGAAGGAACTGAAGGAACACCGCTGCCTCGGCGTCCGGCTCGGCGATGACCGTATCTACCGCTGGGAGTTCATGGGCCGCGACGGCGAGGAATTCGACATCGCCGTCCCCGGCCAGATCACCGTCGATGAAAGCCGCTCGATGGTCTCCATTGCCATTGGCGGAGGCGGCCTGATGTACGGGCCCGAACCCGTTGTCGCCCCCTTCATCGCCAATGGCCAGTTGCAGACCGTGCTCGACGACTGGGCGACCAACGGTCCGGGCTTCCAGATCTACTATCCCAGCCGCCGCCAGGTGCCGACAGGGCTGCGCCTGCTGATCGAACTTGTCCGCGAGATGGCCCCGCTCGGCCTCTGAGAGCTGCAGGTGCGTTCCCGGGCCATGGATGAAAATGGCTCAACGCTCCATCGAACACGCGGCGGCTAATCGCAAAGCCTCCCCTGTCCTATCTGGAGAAGCGAACCACCGCTATCCAGCATAGGACACCGATATGACCAAGGCTTACGGCGCCACCGCCGCCGATCGTCCGCTCGAGGAAATGACCATCACGCGCCGCGCGCCCGGCGCGAACGACGTTGCCATCGCCATCGATTATTGCGGCGTGTGCCACTCGGACCTGCACACCGTGCGCGGCGAATGGGGCGGCACGCTGTTCCCCTGCGTGCCCGGCCACGAGATCGTCGGCCGCGTAAGCGCGGTGGGCAGCGATGTCTCCGCCTTCAAGGTCGGCGACGTGGTGGGCGTGGGCTGCATGGTCGACAGCTGCCAGCATTGCCATCCGTGCGAACAGGGCCTCGAGCAGTTCTGCGAGAACGGCATGACGCCCACCTACAACGGCGACTGCGAGGAAGCGCCGGGCCACACGCTGGGCGGCTATTCGCAGGACATCGTCGTCAGCGACAAGTTCGTGCTCAAGATCACCCATCCCACCGAACAGCTCGCCGCCGTCGCGCCGCTGCTGTGCGCCGGGATCACCACCTATTCGCCGCTGCGCCACTGGAAGGCAGGCCCGGGCAAGAAGGTCGGCATCGTCGGTATCGGCGGTCTTGGCCATGTCGCGGTCAAGCTCGCCAAGGCGATGGGCGCGCACGTCGTCGCCTTCACGACCTCGGAAAGCAAGCGCGAGGACGCGCTGAAGCTGGGCGCAGACGAGGTCGTCGTCTCGCGCAATGCCGGTGAGATGGCCGCGCACCGGGGCAGCTTCGACTTCATCCTCGACACCGTCGCCGCGCCGCACAAGCTCGGCGACTACACCGGCCTTCTCACCCTCGACGGCACGCTGACCCTCGTCGGCCTGCCCGACAGCCCGCACCCCTCGCCCAACATCGGCTACCTCATCATGGGCCGCCGCTCGATTGCCGGCTCGCTCATCGGCGGCATTCCCGAGACCCAGGAAATGCTCGATTTCTGTGCCGAGCACGGGATCACCGCGGACATCGAGATGATCCGCGCCGACGGCATCGACGAGGCCTACGAGCGCATGAAGCGTTCGGACGTGAAGTACCGCTTCGTGATCGACATCGCGACGATGGACGCCTGAGCCCAACCGGCCCGTCCTCTCCCCCATTCCATTTCAGGAGTAACTTCCATGAACCCCACTTATGATTTCTCCGGCCAGGTTGCCCTCGTCACCGGCGCGGCTTCCGGCATGGGCCTTGCCGCCGCCGAGGCCTACGCCAAGGCGGGCGCCTCGGTCGCCATGCTCGACAACCGCGCCGACGTCCTTGCCGAAGCGGCCAAGAGCCTTTCGGACAAGGGCTTCACCGTCCTTCCCATCACCTGCAATGTTCTCGAGGCCACCGAGGTCGAGGCGGCTGTAGCCAGGACCGTGGAAACCTACGGCCGTCTCGACATGGCCTTCAACAACGCCGGCATCCAGAGCGATGTCGCCGACCTGGCCGAAACGTCGGTCGAGGCCTTCGACCACATGACCGGCATCAACCTTCGCGGCGTGTTCCTCGCCATGAAGTACGAGCTGGCGCAGATGAAGAAGCAGGGCTCGGGCGCCATCGTGAACAACTCCTCGCTCGGCGGCTTCGTCGGCGTCCCCGGGCGTTCGACCTACCACGCGGCCAAGCATGGCGTGCATGGCCTGACCAAGACGGCCGGGCTTGAATATGCCGCGCAGGGCATCCGCGTGAACGCGGTTGCGCCGGGCATCATCAACACCCCGATGGTCGCCGAGATGATGGAGCGCGAGAACGCTGTCGATGGCATGATGCGCGACGTCCCGATCGACCGTCTGGGCACCGCCGAGGAAGTTGCGAACGCCGTCATGTGGCTCTCGAGCCCTGGCGCCAGCTTCGTGGTCGGCCACGTGATCGCCGTCGACGGCGGCTACGTCGCCCGCTGATTGGCGCCAACGACAACCTGACGAGAAGAGGACACGTCCCATGCCCCACGTCGCGATCAAGATGTACCCGGGCCATAACGATGCCGAAAAGCAGGAACTGGCAGACCGCATCACCGCCCTCATCGCCGAAACCCTCGGTCATGGCGCGCACTCGGTCTCGGTCGGGATCGAGGACGTGTCCCCTTCGAAATGGATGAACAGTGTCTACGCGCCGGAAATCCAGGCGAAGGAAAAGACGCTGTTCAAGCGCCCCGGTTACGGCCCCCTGGCCTGAGCCGGACGAGCGCCGACGGGACGATGAACGCATCTCATCGTCCCGTCGCATTATCCTCACGCTGGCACGCGGGAGCCTTGAGGGGTGTCAGTCGTCATTCCATTACGATATTGGAGAAGACAATGAACAAGCACATCCTCGCCGCGGCCGCAGCCGTCGCCATGCCCGGAGCCGCTTCGGCCGCCGAATCGGTCGCGCCCGACTACATGCAGCGCGCCGCCCCCGCGCTTGCCCGCTACACCGACAACGTCCTGTTCGGCGATGTCTGGAAGCGCGAAGAGCTCTCGCCGCGCGACCGCAGCGTGGTGACCCTCTCGGTCCTCGTCTCGACCGGCAAGAGCGCGCAGATCCGCCCGCACCTCGAACGCGCGCTCGACAATGGCGTCACGCCCGCCGAGATCGGCGGCCTCATTACCCAGCTTGCCTTCTACTCGGGCTGGCCCAATGCGGTCTCGGCCGTCCAGATCGCCGACGAGGTGTTCCAGGAGCGCGGTATCGAGGCCTCGGCCATCCAGCCCGCGACAACCCCGCTCAACGACAAGCCCGCCAACGATGGCCAGCGCGAGAACGCGGTCAACAACGGCGTGGGCCAGATCGCCCCGACGCTCGGCGAGATGACCAACGAGGTGCTCTTCGACGAACTCTGGCTGCGCCAGGACCTGGCCCCGCGTGACCGCAGCCTCGTGACCATCGTCGCACTGACCGCCAGCGGCGATGCCGACCAGCTTGGCTTCCACCTCCAGCGCGGGATCGAGAACGGTCTCACCAAGGCGGAACTTGGTGCGGCCATGGGCCACCTGGCCTTCTACGCGGGTTGGCCCAAGGCCTTCTCGGGCGCGACCGCGCTCGGCAAACTTGGCAACGGCAACTGATCGCCTGAATGACCAGCACCAGTTCCCCTGACGCACACCGGGACGCGGGCGCGCAGCGTGAAGCCACGCAGGCGCTCACCATCGTCTCGCTCGCAACGGCCCTGGTGCTGGTCGTTTTCACACTCCCCCTCACAACGCTCGCCGCGACCTCCGAAGCGCTCGGTGCAGGCGCGGGCGCGCAGGCCTGGATCCTGAGCGCCATGCCGCTGGGCTGCGCCATCGGCCTCCTTCCCGGCGGCGCACTCGCCGACGATTACGGGCGCAAGCGCGTGTTCGTGGCGGGCCTGGCCATCATGGGGGCAACGCTCGCCGCAGGAGGCCTCGCGACCGGCCCCGTCCCGCTCATCCTCCTGCGCGTGGCCCAGGGCATGGGTGGTTCAGGGATCATGGCCGCCGGGCTCGGCCTCCTGGCCCAGAGCTTTCCCGATCCCACCCGCCGCCGCCACGCCACCGGCATCTGGGCGATGGCGCTGGGCGCGGGCGTCGCAGCAGGGCCCCTGCTCGCCGCCGCGCTCGAAGTCCTGGGTGGCTGGGTCGTGGTCTATCTCGTCGAAGGCATCATTTCGCTCACCCTCGCGGCCGCGGCACACCGTATCCTACGCGAATCCCACGCCGGAACGCCGCGCCCGCTCGACCTTGGCGGCACCGTCACGCTGGGCGGAGGCATCGCCTCCCTGCTTGCGGCGATGACGCAGGCCCGCGGAGCCAATTCCGGCACGCTCGTTATGGGCCTGATTGCTTTGGGCCTGATCCTTCTCACCACGTTCGTCGTGATCGAGAAGCGCCGGTCCGCGCCCATGCTCGATCTCGACCTGTTCCGCCGCCCCGACTTCACCGGAGCGACCCTCGGAGCCTATTTCTCGGGCGCGGGCGTGCTGGGCCTGATGTCGGTGAGCGCCACCGTGCTCGAGCGCGCCTACGGCCTCTCGCCCGTGATCGGCGCGCTGGTCCTCATGGCCTGGTCCGCAACCAGTTCGGTGACCGCCATGGGCGCGCGCTACCTGCCCGAAAGCGCCACCCCGCCCCGGGTCATCGTCGCCGGACTTCTCGCCTGCGGGATCGGCCAGTTCGCCACTGGCTTTGCCGACGAGATGGGCGGCGTGATCGGCTTTGTCCCCGGCATGTTGCTGGCAGGCGCGGCCAACGGCTACCTCAACGCCGCGCTTGGCCAGCAAGCCATCGCCAGCGTCCCGCCGCGCGATGCGGCCATCGGCAGCGGCGCGAACAACACCGCACGCTATCTCGGCTCGGCGACCGGCCTTACCCTTGTCGCCCTGATGATTGCGAATGCGCCGGGCGGTGACATCCTTGTCGGGTGGCGCCAGGCCGCCATCGTTTCGGCCGGACTTTCCGTCCTGGGCGCGGCCCTGTGCCTTGTCACCCTGCGCCCGCGCCGCAAGGAACCTGAGCCAGGCTGACATCCCGCTCCCCACGGCCCGTGGCCTTCGGACGAGAACGCTATCAACGCTGCGCGCCTACTCTGTGCGGGAAGAGGCTTGCGCCATAAAATGATTGCGCTAACAGTAGCCCGACAAGAAGACATGGGAGCGGGTAGTGAAAAGCGCGATATCAGCGGGCATGGCCCTTGTTCTGGGCGGAACATCGCTGGCGGCGAGCGCCGCGCCCGACAGCGCCGTGCGCCACATCAGCATTGATGCTGCAAAGACCACGGGCCCAATAGACCGGTTCGCCACGCAATCGGTCGGCTCGGACTTTCCCGGAACGCTCATCCGCCCCGACAGTCAGGCCCAGCTTCAGACCGTCTCGGACGAACTGGGCTTTCGCTACATTCGCTTCCACGACATCTTCCACGACACGCTGGGCACGGTGAAGGAGGTCGACGGGAAGATCGTCTACGACTGGACCGGGATCGACCGGCTCTACGATGCGCTGCTGGCCAAGAACATCCGCCCCTTCGTCGAACTGGGCTGGACCCCTGCGGTGATGCGCACCTCCGATCTCCAGCTGTTCTACTGGAAGGGCAACACCTCGCATCCCCAGCCCGACAAGTGGCGCGACCTGGTCCACGCCTTCGTCACACACCTGCGTGACCGCTACGGTGCGGCCGAAGTGCGCCGCTGGTATTTCGAGCTGTGGAACGAGCCCAACCTCGACGGGTTCTGGGAGAACGCCGACCGCGACGCCTACTTCGGCCTCTACGCCGACACCGCGCGCACCATCAAGGCGATCGACCCGGCCCTGCGCGTGGGCGGTCCGGCGACGGCAGGCGCGGCCTGGGTGCCCGAATTCCTGTCCTATGCCCACGCCAACGACCTTCCGGTCGATTTCGTCGCGACCCACAGCTACGGCGTGGAAGGCGGCTTCCTCGACGAAGAGGGCAAGCAGGACACCAAGCTTTCGGACAAGCCCGACGCGGTCATTTCCGATGTCCTGAACGTACGCGAACAGATCGAGGCCTCCGCCTTTCCGGGAATCCCACTCTTCTTCACCGAATGGAGCACGAGCTACACGCCCCGCGACTTCGTGCACGACAGCTACATCTCGGCCCCCTACATCCTCTCGCGCCTCAAGGGCACGCAAGGCGCGGTTCAGGGCATGAGCTACTGAGAACGGCGGAGCAATATTCGACCACGCTAGCGGCGGGATAGTCCTGCTGCGGGCGGCGTAAAAGTCGTCCACCTTGAAGCCTTTCTGCCAAGTCAGGGAGGTGTGGGGATCTACAGCGTGGAACTTTATCTTCAGGTCCGTTTGGCTTGCGCGGATGGCATGAGCCAGCGGGCGGCGGCGAAGCGTTTCAATGTGTCGCGCGACACGGTGCGCAAGATGCTGTCGTTTTCATCGCCACCGGGTTACCGGCGTCAATCTGTCCCGCAGCGTCCGAAGCTGGACGGGTTTGTGGCGATCATTGATGGATGGCTTGAAGGGGACCGCTGCGTCCCGCGCAAACAGCGCCATACGGCGAAGCGGGTATTCGACCGCTTGCGCGCCGAGCATGGTTTCACCGGCGGCTATACGATCATCAAGGATTACATCCGCGAGCGTGAGCAACGCAGCCGGGAGATGTTCGTGCCGCTGGCCCACCCGGCGGGGGATGCGCAGGCCGATTTCGGGGAAGCGCTGGTGGAGATCGGCGGGGTGCAGCAGAAGGCCTACTTCTTCGCACTCGATCTGCCGCACAGTGATGCCTGCTATGTGCGGGCCTATCCGGCGGCGGTGGCGGAGGCACGGGTGGACGGACACGTTCATGCCTTCGCGTTCTTCGGCGCGGTGCCGCGCTCGATCGTCTATGACAACGATCGCTGCCTTGTGGCGAAGATCCTGCCAGACGGCACGCGTAAGCGTGCCACGCTGTTCAGCGCTTTCCTGTCGCATTACGTGATCCGCGACCGCTATGCCCGCCCGGGCAAGGGGAACGAGAAAGGCAATGTGGAAGGGCTGGTTGGTTACTGCCGCCGCAATTTCATGGTGCCGATCCCGAAGTTCCCGACCTGGGAGGCCTTCAACCTATGGCTGGAGGAGCAATGCCGCAAGCGCCAGCAGGACAAGGTGCGCGGACAGAGCGAGACGATCGGTGAGCGCTTGCAACGCGATCTGGCAGCCATGCAGCCTCTGCCCGCTACACCCTTCGAGGCCTGCGATCAGACGAGCGGGCGGGTCTCCTCGCAATCCACGGTGCGCTACAGGACCAACGATTATTCGGTTCCGGTGGCACGGGGCCATCAGGAGGTCTGGATCAGGGCCTATGTCGATGAGGTGGTGGTCGGCTGCCGCAGCGAAGTCATCGCCCGTCATCCTCGTTGTTATGCCCGCGAGGAGGTTATCTTCGACCCGCTCCACTATCTCCCGCTGATCGAGCAGAAGATCAACGCATTCGACCGAGCCGCGCCTTTGCAGGGCTGGGATTTGCCAAGCGTTCACGACACTGCAGCGGTTGATGGAAGGCCGCATGCACAAGCATGGCAGGCGTGAATATGTACAGGTGCTGCGCCTGTTGGAAACGTTCACCCTCGCCGATCTCCAGGCGGCGGTGGAACAGGCCATTGATCTTGGCGCCATCGGCTTCGATGCCGTCAAGCACCTCGCCCTGTGCCGGGTCGAACGCGTACCGCCGGGCTGGACACGGACGTCTATCCCTTCCTGCCACGCACAACGGTCGAGAAGACCTTTGCCAGAGCCTATCTGAGCCTGCTCTCCGACCAGCAGGAGGCCGCATGAGCGATCAGACCCCGGAGCTTCTTCTCGCTCACAATCTCAAGGCACTCAAGCTGCCTACGTGCCTGCGAGAGCACCACAAGCTCGCCCGGCAATGTGCCGCTGAAGGCGTCGATCATATCCGCTTCCTCGCCCGCCTTGTCGAGATGGAGATGATCGACGGGAGCGTCGTATGGTCGAGCGGCGCATCAGGCCGCGCGCTTCCCCGCCGTCAAAAGCCTCGACAGCTTCGACTTCACCGTCATCCCGAGGCTCAACAAGATGCAGGTGCTCGAGATGGCGCGCTGCGAGTGGATCGAGCGGCGTGAGAACGCCATCGCTCTGGGGCCATCGGGCACCGGAAAGACGCACGTAGCGTTGGGGCTCGGACTGGCAGCATGCCAGAAAGGGCTGTCGGTGGGCTTCACCACTGCGGCGGCGCTGGTCAGCGAAATGATGGAGGCGCGCGACGAGCGGCGTCTCCTGCGCTTCCAGAAGCAGATGGTCGGATACAAACTGCTCATCATCGACGAACTGGGCTTCGTACCGCTCTCCAAGACCGGCGCCGAACTGCTGTTCGAGCTGATCTCCCAGCGTTACGAACGCGGCTCCACCTTGATCACCAGCAACCTGCCCTTCGACGAATGGACCGAAACCTTCGGATCCGAGCGTCTCACAGGCGCGCTCCTCGATCGCCTGACCCATCACGTCAGCATCCTCGAGATGAACGGCGAAAGCTATCGCCTCGCTCACAGCCGGGCCCGCAAGGCCAAAATCAGACCCTGAAAAGCAAGCCAATGCCGGGGGGAGTGGCCCTCGGGCTACGCCCTCACGCCACTCCCCCCGGCGTGTAACACGATGGCCTGGTTTTACGCCGCCCCATGGCCGACTTTTGCTCCGCCGTTGACAAGCCGGGCGCGTCACGCGTGTCGTCCGCTTCATACGTGAACTTGCCGGTCATCGAAGCCGCGATCACCGCCTCGTCAGCGCCCACGTAGTTGGGCTGCGAAAGGATCTTCACCGCCTCCTTGCGGTTCGCGCCGCCATCGGCGTCGAGCCAGGCTTGCGCCCGGATGATCGCGCGCAGCATGGCCGCCGTCGTGCCCGGGTACTTCTCCGCGAAGTCCTTGCGGATCGAGAAGACCTTCTCCGGGTTGTTGTGCCAGATCTGGTCGTCGGTCACGATCGGCACGCCGATCTTCTTCTGCACCGCAGCCTGGTTCCAGGGCTCGCCCACGCAGTAGCCCTCGATGGTGCCGGCCTCGAGCGTTGCGGGCATCTGCGGGGGCGGCGTCACCGAAAGCTGGACATCGGCCGAGGTGGTCCCCTTGATGTCGCCCGGCGTGTAGAAGCCGGGGTTGAGACCACCGGCCGCAAGCCAGTAACGCAGCTCGTAGTTGTGGGTCGAGACCGGGAAGACCATGCCCATGTTGAAGGGCTTGCCCTGCTGCTTGAAGCTGGTGACGACCGGCTTCAGAACCGAGGCCGAGATCGGGTGGACAGGCTTTCCGTCGGCGCTGCGCTGCAGATCGCCCTTCACCATGTCCCAGACCTTGTTCGAGACGGTGATCGCGTTGCCGTTGAGATCGAGGCTGAGCGGCGCGATCAGGTCGGCCTTGGTCCCGTAACCAATGGTCGCGGCGAGCGGCTGCCCGGCCAGCATATGCGCTCCGTCGAGCTGGCCGCCGATCACGCCGTCGAGCAGGACCTTCCAGTTGGCCTGCGGCTCCAAGGTGACGTTGAGCCCTTCCTCGGCGAAGAAGCCCTTTTCCTTGGCGATCGCGAGCGGTGCCATGTCGGTGAGCTTGATGAAGCCGAGCTTGAGCACGGGCTTTTCCACCGCGCCGCCTGCCGATGCGGCCGTGACCCCCGGTTGCGCGCCCGTCTCGTCCTTGCTGCCGCCGCATCCGGCCAGGGCCACGCTGGCGAGAAGTGCTCCAACCACCATGCGGCGCGAAAAACCGGACTGCCCAAACTTCGTCATCGAACCAACCCCCAATTCCAAAACCCAAACGCAAAAAACCGCCACGACGAAAGTCCCATGAGGACCACGACGAGGCGGCTACGGTGCCACGAATTTAAGAAAGTTCAGACCAGCTATACTAAGCACCCATCCTTGGGAGCCCACCGGACTGTTCGCTTAATTTAGTAAGCGATTCGCACGGCAAGCGGCAAGCTCTTTTTGCACTGCACATCAAAATTGCCTGTCACGGGAGCTGCGCCAGGTACTCTTCGATACGCTGTGGATCAAACACCTTCCCGTCAAAAAAAGCGTTGGACTCCAGAACCATGTTGCCCTGCTGAGTCCCCACGACCGTGGGTGTGACGATGCTGCCTTCGACCTTTGAACTGGCCCCCGGAAGCGGCTCGTTCGTGCCCAACAGTGCGGCGCGATAGATGTCGGGACGGAACACGCGCGCCGCCTTGTCGGCGCTCGCGCGATCGAACGTCAGCCCGTCCCAACGCACCATCTGCGAATAGAGCCACTCGGCTTGGCTGACCCAGGGGAAGTTTGCCGCTTCCCGGTACTGGAACATGAAATCGGGGTAGTGGATCATCGTGCCACCGCGCGCGATCAGGATCTGGTCGGCAATGGCGCGTCGGATCAGCTCAGGCGAACCGTCGAGGTACTCCGGCCGTGCCAGGATCGCCGCGTTGTGCTCCCAGTTGATCGGGTCCACGAAGTGCGCGGCAGCCCGGCACAAGGCGCGGATAAGCCGTAGCACCGCCTCCCGTTTTTCCTCCAGCACCGGTTCACGCAGAGCCAGCACCTTCTCCACTCCGCGCCGCCAGATCTGCGAGGTGGACAGGACGATCTCGCCCACGCCCTTTTCCACCGCGACGCTGTTCCAGGGTTCGCCCACGCAAATCCCGTCGACCTCGCCCAGTTCGAGCGCCTCGGCGCAGAACGGCGGGGCCACGGTGGAAATGTCGACGTCCTTGTCCGGATGGATCCCGCAGGAGGCGAGCCAGTAGCGCAGCATGTAGTTGTGGCTGGAATAGCGATGGACCACGCCGAAGGTCAGCGGCTTGCCCGCCGCCGCGCGCTCCAGCGCGACCTCGCGCAGCGCCGCGCCCACCTTGACCGGATCGCCCAGCCCCGTCTCCCCGCCGCGCACGCGCTGCGCGAGCTTGGGGGCCAGCGTGATCGCATTCCCGTTGAGGCCCAGCACGAAGGGCGCGGCCAGCGGCTGTGCCGGACGCCCGCGCCCCAGCGTGGCCGCAATGGCCAGCGGGGCGATCATGTGCGCGGCATCGCTGTGCCCGTAGAGCAGCCTGTCGAGCACGGTCGCCCAGCTCAGGTCCTTGACCAGGCTGAGCGAAATCCCCTCGTCCTCGGCAAAGCCATGCTCACGCGCCAGGATCGGCAGGCAGGCATCCACCAGCGGCAGGAAGCCGATTGTCAGTTGCGTATTCACCTCAAGACACCTCTTGTCGGTCCCCGCCGATCATGTCCCGCTCATCAGTTCGTGAGCGGTGACGACGGCTTCGGCAATGTTAACGATGCGCTTGCCCTGGTCCATCGCGGCCTTGCGCAGTTCGGCATAGGCCTTGGGTTCGGGCAGGCCCTTGCTCTGCATCAGGATGCGCTTGGCCTTATCGACAAGCTCGCGTTCGGCCAGCTTGCCGCGCGCTTCGGCAAGATCGCTCTGCAGCCGGGCAAACGCGTTGAAGCGCGTGATCGCAAGATCGAGAATGGGCCGGATGCGTCCCGCGGCAAGACCATCGACCACATAGGACGAGACCCCGGCCTCGACCGAGGCGACGATGGCCTCGTCGTCCGCCTCATCCACGAACATCGCGATGGGGCGGGCCAGTGCGCGGCTCACCGCGAAATACTCCTCGAGCATGTCGCGCGAGGGATTTCCAAGGTTCATCAGCACGATATCGGGATCGATCTCAGCCATGCGCGCGAGCATGCCGCGCCGCTCGGTAATCACGACAAGGTCGCAATCGGCAAGCTCGGACAGGCCTTCTTCAATGATGGAGGCGCGCGCCGCGCTCTCATCGACAATCGCGATACGCATGCCACTTTATTGCACTGCACCATGGGCAAGATGCAATGGCTAATTCGGCCGGTTCCGAACCTTTAATCCGCTCCTCGCCCCTACCCCGCGATTCCCACGCGGCTTCTCATAAGCGGTTGAATCCGCGTCCCGAAGTCATCGACACCCGCCAGGAAGTCATCGAAGGTGAGGAGCACCCCGCCCGTTCCGGGCACCTCGCTCATCTCGTCGAGCATGCGCGCCACGCTTTCGTAGCTGCCCACCAGGGTGCCCATGTTGATGTTCACCGCCCCCTCGGGCGCGGCGAGCTGGCGCACGTTGGTATCGGTGTTGACCGTATCCTTCGCGCCCTGGTCCGCGAGCCACGAGATCGCGTCGATATCGACCCCGTCATTATAGAGCTTCCACTTTGCCATGGCCTCCTCGTCGGTCTCGGCCGCGATCACCATGACGAGGACGAACATCGAGACGTCCCGGCCGGTCTCGGCCGTGAACCTGGCAAGGCGCTCGTTGTTGAAGGCAAAGGCCCTGGGCGTGTTCACACCCTTCCCAAGGCAGAAAGCGTAGTCCGCCCATTTCGCCGAAAAGGCGAGGCCGGCATCGGAAGAGCCCGCACAGATGATCTTCATGTCCGCACCCGGCTGCGGGCGCACCAGACAATCGTCCATGGTGTAATAGTCGCCCTTGAAATCGCTACGCCCGGTGTTCCACAGGTCGCGTAGGACGTGGGCGTATTCGTCGAGCACATCGTAGCGGTTACGAAAGTGTTCATCTCCCGGCCACAGGCCCATCTGCGTGTACTCGGGCGGCTGCCAGCCAGTGACGAGGTTCATCCCGAAACGGCCATGGCTGATCGAATCGATCGTGACGCCCATGCGCGCGGCGAAGGCGGGCGGCAGGATCAGCGTGGGCGCCGTCGCGTAGAGCTTGATCTTCTCGGTCACCGAGGCAAGCCCGGCCATGAGCGTGAAGCTCTCCAGCCCATACTCCCAGAACTCGGTCTTGCCGCCAAAGCCGCGCAGCTTGATCATCGAAAGCAGGAAGTCGAGCCCGTGCGCCTCGGCCTTGAGCGCGATCTCCTTGTTGAGATCGAAGGTCGGCTTGTACTGCGGCGCCGTCTCGGAAATCAGCCAGCCGTTGTTGTTGATGGGAATGAAGACACCGACCTGCATGAGGCGCTAACTCCTGAGATAATCGAGCACGTAGCGGTTGAAGAGCGCGGCGTCGGTCACGTTGCAGGCGTGGCCGCCCCAGGCGAAGCTGTCGACCTTGGCGTGCGGTACGAAGCCGGCAAGATCGAGCGCGGTGACGTAGGGCACCAGGAAATCGTCGCGCGTGGCAATGACCAGCAGGCTGGAAAGCGCGGCCAAACCCGCCGGATCGGGGCTATAGGCCTGCACCGCCTCGATCCGCTGGACCATGGCGTCGACACCCGGAAAGCTTGCCGCATGGTGGGCGACCTCCGCACTAAGCTGGGCGTCATGGGAGGCGATCCAGTCCGGCGGATAGAGGAACAGCGGCTGCGCCTCCAGAAACGCCTCCACGCCCGCGCCGTGCAGCAAGGCAAGACGCGCGGCAAAGCAGCGCCGGGTGTGGGGCGACAAGGTCCGCCAGCCGTTGACGACCACCATCCGCTCGATCCGGTTCGTGCGGATGGCGGTCTCGATCCCGATCGCCCCACCCAGCGCGTGGCCGATGAAATGCGCCCTGGGGATATTCAGCGCGTCCATGAGGGCGATCACATCGTCCGCCATGTCTTCGACACTGAGCGATGCAAGCGGCGTGCGGTCGCTGCGCCCCGTGCCGCGGTGGTCGTAGGTGATGACCCGGTGATCCTGCGCCAGCGCGGCGATATTGGGAGCCCAGTAGGAGCCGCTGCCACCAAGACCGCTCGAGAGGATGAGCGGCGCTGCCTCCGAGCTGCCATGCTCCTCGAACCAGATGCCGCCCGTTTCAGGCAAGGTGCGCGACCGAGGCGATCTCGACAAGGAGGTCGGGCTTCACCAGGTCGGCCCGGATGCAGTAGCGCGCCGGCTTGTCGCCCGGAAAGTACTCGGCATAGACCGCGTTGAAGGCGGCGTAATCATCAAGATCCTTGAGGAAGATGTGGTTCATGGCGATGTCCGCCATGGTGCCCCCGGCCGCCTCTACCGTCACCTTGATGACGTCCAGGATGTGCCGGGTCTGCGCCGCGGCATCGCCGATGTGGAGCACCGTGCCCCCTTCCCCCAGCGCCAGCACGCCCGAGACATAGACCATGTTCCCCGCTTTCGCGCCCGCCGAATAGGGGGCGATGGGGGTCGGGAACTGCGGCGGATTGATCGGCTCGAACGGCATCTGTCTTTTTCCCTCTCTGGTCTGTCTGGCAGGTTCTTCGCGTCAGTCTGCAGGCGGCAACTGCCCCACGGCGGTGCGGAAATCGGCGAGCGAGCTTACCCAGCCGAAGAACTTCTCGATGTTGTAGAGGCTGGCCTCGCGGATGAAGTCGGGGCCCAGGTGATGGACTGCATCCTCCAGCACCACGCCGAAGTATTCGAGATGGAAGCCGTCGCGCAGGGTCGATTCCACGCAGACATTGGTGGCGATCCCGGTGAAGATGAGCGTGCGGATGCCGCGCGCGCGCAGGATCGTGTCGAGCTGTGAATTGAAGAAGGCCGAATAGCGCGGCTTGTGGACGCGGATATCGCCCTCTTTCGGCGTCAGCGCCTCGACAAGCTCATAGTCCCAGCCGCCGCGCGCGAGGAACTTACCGGCAAGTTCAGGCCGCGCGCGCATGGTCTTCAAGGCATTCGACTTGTGGTAGTTGGGCGATTGCGGCGTGCCCGCTTCCACATAGTCCGCGTCCCAGCCGTTCTGCAGGAAGATGACCGGCATACCGGCGCTGCGCGCTACGTCGAGCACCTGCGCAATATGACCGATCACACCGGCGGCAGGACCTACATCAAAGCCCGCCTCGTCGACATAGCCCCCTTTCGAGGCGTAGGCGTTCTGCATGTCGATGACGATGACCGCGCTTGTCGAAGCATTGATGCGCAGGGCTTCGGGACGGGCAGGCAGCACGACCGAGGGGCCGGAACGCTGCGGGGCGGGATCTACGATCGGTTCGGTCACCCAAGTCAGTATTGAGCAAAGCCGCCTTGCGATCAAGCACATAGATAGCTGTCCAAAGATGTACGCAAGAACAGGGTGGCGGGGTGGCCTGCTCACCGCTTCATCGGCTCCTTTGAGCGCTCCCCAAAATTCAACGCGGGAACAAAATCTGACTTGGCGCCTTGTTCCGGCACACCCCCAACGTTCCCCCGAAGGTCGCACGAGGGCCACGCCGACAAGGCCAAGCGCCCCCTTCGCATAACAAAGGACTTGTCTCGTGAAATACGCCCCCATCCTCGCCCTCGCGACGCTCTCGATGGCGCTCGGCGCCTGTGCCTCGGACCGCTACGGCCGCGGCGGCTATGGCTACAACGATCGTTACGGCTCCTCGCGCGGCTATCGCCTGGGTGACAGCGACCGCATCTACCGCGCGCGCGACGGGCACTACTATTGCAAGCGCAAGGACGGCACCGAAGGCGCCATCATCGGCGGTCTGGCCGGCGGCGTCCTGGGCAACCTCATCGCGCCTGATGGCTCCAAGACTCTCGGTACGCTGCTGGGCGCGGGCGGCGGCGCGCTGGCCGGCCGCGAGATCAGCCGCGACGACATCCAGTGCCGCTGATCCGCACACACTGGCGATGACATCGGTTCGCTGATGACACGATCAGGGCCGCTCCGGTACGATGCCGGGGCGGCCTTGCTGTAGGGGGCGCCCGTCCATTCCCAAGCGTGGGCGCCACGACACGAAATGCACAAACCGGGAGAGGCCTTGATGATCACCGTCCACCACCTCAACAACTCGCGCTCGCAGCGGGTGATCTGGATGCTGGAGGAACTGGGCCTCCCTTATGAGATCCGCCGCTACGAGCGCAACGCCAGGACGATGCTCGCACCGCCCGAACTGCGCCGCGTGCATCCGCTGGGAAAGTCGCCGGTGATCGAGCACGAGGGCCGCACGCTGATCGAGAGCGCGGCGATCTGCGAATACCTGGTCGACCTTGCCGGAGGGCGCATGGGCGCGCCCACAGGGTTGGAGGACAAGCTGCGCTACCGCCAGTTCCTCCACTACGCCGAAGCCTCGATGATGGTCCCGCTTCTCCTCAAGCTCATCATCGGGCGGATCCCGATCATGGGGAAGATGGCGGCAAAGAAGATCCAGCCGATGATCACGCTGCATCTCGACTTCGTGGAGAGCGAACTGGTCGCACGCCCCTGGTTCGCGGGCGAAGAGCTGACCGCGGCGGACGTGATGATGAGCTTTCCATTGGAAGCCGCCCGCGTGCTGGCGGGCCTTGATGCGCAGAGCCATCCGCACATCAGCCAGTGGCTCGACACTCTTCACGCCCGCCCGGCCTACCAGCGCGCGCTGGAGGCCGGGGGAACGTACGACTACGCCTGAGCGAGAACCTCAGTCCTCCTGGACGACCGGAAGCCAGACCGCGCTCGCGGCTTCGCCGCCGCGCTGCACGGTTTCGGTCGCCTTCCTGTAGTCCTGCGGCTGCGCCTTCATGATCGAAGGCGCCCAGCCTTGCGGGTTGCGGTCATAGAGCGGGAACAGGCTCGACTGGACCTGCACCATGATGCGGTGTCCGGGCAGGAAGACATGGTCGACGTTGGGAAGCGACCATTTGAAGTTGTAGCTCTTGCCCGGCTCCAGTGGCGCAGGGGTCGCAAAACCGTGGACGTAGCGCCCGCGGAAGATCTCGATCCCCATCGGCAACTGGTAGCCCGCCATCTGCGGCTTCTCCGAATATTCCTCGGGGTAGACGTCGATCAGCTTGACCACGAAGTCGCTGTCCTCGCCGCTGGTGAAGGCATGCAGGTCCACCTTGGGCGCGCCCTTGATGTGGACGGGCTGCGCGAGGGCTTGGGTCGAATAGCTCAGCACGTCGGTGCGGCTTTCGGCAAAACGCTGGTCCTGCACCAGCCAGGTGCGCCATTCCTCCCCGCTCATGTGGATCGGGCGCGGGAGCATGGGGACGGGCTTGGCCGGATCGGAGACGTAGCTGTCCTCGCCTGCTTCCGGCTTGCTCCACGAAAGACCGAAGTCCTTGGCAAGATAGAGCGGGGTATAGGCCCCGCCCGGCCATTCCTGCGCGACCTCCCAGCGGTTGGTGCCCGTCGCATAGGTCAGCACCGGCGGGGTGTCGCAGGCGGGCGCATCGGTCTTGAGATGGCAATCAAGAAAGGGCTTCATCCAGCGCGTGCGGAACTGGAGGCCGGTATCGCCCTCCCAGTCCAGCGCGCCAAGTGAACGCGCCTCATAGTTCACCTGCGAATGGCGCCAGGGGCCGATCACCAGGCTCACCATGTCGTTGTTGGTGTCCTTGGGCTCCAGCGCCTTGTAGACGGCGGGCGCGCCATAACTGTCCTCCTGGTCCCACTGCCCGACGACCAGCATCGTGGGGACACTCAGCGGGCGCGCGGCGAGCAGCTTGTCGACCGCCTGCCCCTGCCACCAGGCATCGTAGGAAGGATGCTCCAGGACCTTGCGGATCGCGGGGATATCCAGCAGCCCGTAAGCCTTGGCGTAGTCGTAGGCCGAGCCGGCCTTCAGATAGGCCGCGTAGTCCTCGCCCGAGCCGCGCGGCACCGAGCCACCACCCTTGGCGACCGTCTGCGAGAGGTCGTAGTCATAGCCGAAGGTGCGGAAAGCGCCGTTGTGGAACCAGTCATCGCCCATCCAGCCATCGACCATCGGGCTTTGCGGCACCGAGGCCTTGAGCGCGGGGTGCGGATCGATCAGCGCCATGAGCGAGGTAAAGCCCAGGTACGAGGACCCGATGATCCCGACCTTGCCGTTGCTTTCCTTCACGTTCTTCACCAGCCAGTCGATCGTGTCGTAGGCATCGGTCGCGTGGTCGACCTTGGTGGGATTGAGCGGTCCGCGCAGGGGCCGGTTCATCACATAGTCGCCCTGCGAACCATCCAGCCCGCGCACGTCCTGGTAGACGCGGATGTAGCCATCGTTGACGAACTCCTTGTCCATGACGGGCAGGATTTCCTCGATCTTCTGGCTGCGGTTGCGGCTCGTCGCGCGCCCTGCGTTGTAGGGTGTGCGGCTGAGCAGAATGGGCCCGTCGCTCGTCCCCTTGCGGTAGACGATGACGGTAAAGAGCTTCGTCCCATCGCGCATCGGCACCATGACTTCGCGCCGGACATAGTCGGCCTGCGGACGCACCCAGTCGTATGCGTCCACCTGGTCGTTGGCCATGGTGTCGAGCGTGCCCCGGGCAGGCGCCGCCGAGGTTGCGAGGGTGGGCAGGACAAGGGCGAGGGAAGCCGCGCCAAGGGCGGCGGTGCGAAGCGTGCGAACGATCATGGAGCAGGCGATGGACCGTGGCGCGCCCGCGGTCAAGCGCGCCCCCACGCTCTACGCTGGGGCGCCGCCTTCAGGCCTCGTCCACTTAGTCCTCGCCGTCGTCGTCTTCGCTGTCCTGCACCTGCGAGGGGGGTGGTCCCTTGGGCACGGCCTGCGCCCCCTCGCGGTGGGTGTCGGCAAGGCTGGTGTCGGGCTTCGCGCGGGCCAGCCCCTCTTCGCCCCCCTCGCGCACAAGGTGCAGCGTGCGGGTCGGGAAGGCGATACCGATCCCCTCCTTCTCCAGCCGCGCAAAGATCATCAAGAGGAGGTCCTGCTGGATCACCAGGCTTTCGTCATAGTCCGCGGCCTCGATGTAGGCGAAGACCTCGATGTCGAGCGAACTGGCGCCGAAGGCCACGAAGCGGGCGCGGTGGCCTGGCTTGGCGATGCGCTCGTGCTCCTCCAGCACGCCTTCCACGATCTCGACAGCTTCGAGCAGCTTGGCTGAACCGATCCCGTATTCCACCCCTACGGTGGGGTTGAACAGGAAGCGATCGCGCTTGGCGTAGTTCTCGATGTTCTGCGAGGACAGATCGCCGTTGGGAATGGTAACGACCGTGCGCGCCAGCGTGCGGATGCGGGTGGAGCGGATGCCGATGTCCTCGACCGTGCCCAGGATATCGCCGATCTTGCAGAAATCGCCGATCTGCACCGGCTTGTCGGCGATGAGCGAGACCGAGCCGACGAAGTTCTCGACCGTCTTCTGCGCACCCAACGCAAGAGCGATCCCGCCGATACCGAGCGCCGCGATACCCGTCGTCACGTCGATCCCGAACGTATCGAGGATGGCGACAAGGACCCCGAAGAGGAGCAAAATCTTGGCCGCACGGCGCAGCAGCGAGGCGACCGAGACGACCTGACGCTGCCCCCGCGCCTCCATGCGGGTGATGACCGTGCGCGAAATCGTGTCGATCAGGCGCACCAGCAGCCAGGTCAGCGCGGCGGCGGCAAAGAGCCCGATGTACTTGAGCATGAACTGGCGCGCGATGATCGAGACCGGCAGGCTGTCGGCCCAGATCTGGAACACGACCGTGGCCAGGAACAGGCTGAACGGCGGCATCGCCGCGCGCGCAAAGGCTACCCCCGCCTCGGCGGTAGGCCCCCGCACGAGCCGCTCGGCAATCGCCACAAGCGCCATCGAGATCAGCTGGAAGCCGACGAACACGGCTGCAGCGAGCCCGATCAGCACCCCCCAATCGGTCACGCTGGCCCCGGCCACGGTCAGCTCGCCACTTTCCTCGGGTGACGTCGTTTCCGGGTTCAGCCGTCCCACGATGTCGCCCGTCTGGCGCGAGACCTGCCAGATCATTGCGCCCTCGTTCGATTGCGAGCGGGTGAGCATGATCGGCGTCTTGCCCTCATCGCCCAGGTTCCCGACATATTCCTGCTCGGCCGGCAGGTCATCGTCGAGCACGCCCTCGGGCTTGTCGGAGAGCGCCGCGAAGGTGTTGAGCGAGCCCCCCTTGTCGAGCAGCGCCTGCAACTGGCGCGCCCGTTCGGCGCCATGCTCGGCATCCTCGAAGAAGCGGTCGACCCGCGCATCGTCTCCGGCCGCCAGCGCCTCGATCAGGCCCTGCACCATCGAACGCGGCGTGGTCCGCCCATAGGGATCGGACACGGGCTCCTGCGCGGCCGGAGCCTGCCCGTCTGCGTTGGCGTTCTCGTCCGGTGCATCGGGTGTCACCGCATCGGCAGCTTGCGCCACGGGCGAGCTTTCCTGCGCGGCCAGCGGCAAGGCGGGGAGCGCAAGCAGGAGGATAGGCATCAACGAACGCAGGAAACGGGACATCACGACCGAAAGGGCTCCAGGTTGCAGGCCGTAGGTGTGCGCGGCCCATCGCGCTCCTAAACGGATGAGGAGAAAGCCGGTTGCCGCAGCCCACCGCGACACGTCCTCCAGTCGCCGTGCGCATCTGTGCACACTGCGTTTCGCTGCGCGCTTGTGTCCTGTTTCGCGCGGCTTACTATGCCTGTCATGCACACCCGGTCCCTTCTGTCGCTGGCCCTGGCGCTGGCCGCGAGCCCCCTTCTCTCCACGCCCACGCAGGCAAATTCGCCTACGCCGCCTGCCATCTCGGTCGATGCGGCGCGGATCGCGCGCGATGTGACGACCCTGACGCAAGACGTCTTTGAAGGGCGCGCACCGGGAACGCGCGGCGATGACCGCACCATCGGCTACCTGATCGCGCGCATGCAGGACCTCGGCCTTGAACCGGCCGGGCCGGACGGCAGCTGGGTCCAGCCCGTCCCCCTCCTCCACACAGCGCTCGGCAAGGCACGCACGCTTTCCTTCGCCACACCGAAAGGCGAACTTGCCGTCGATCAGACCAAGGACATCTACGTCTCGACCCTGCGCAGCGAGGACAGCGCGGTCCTCGCCAAGGCACCGGTCGTCTTCGTAGGCTACGGCGTTGATGCGCCCGAGCGCGAATGGGACGACTTCAAAGGCATGGACCTTGCGGGCAAGGTCCTCGTCTTCCTCGTCAACGACCCCGACTTCAACGCTACCCCGGACATGGATCCCTATGGCAAGTTCGGCGGGCGCACGATGACCTACTACGGGCGCTGGCGCTACAAGTTCGAGGAAGCGGAACGTCAGGGCGCGGTCGGCGCGCTGGTGATCCACGAGACCGAAGGGGCGGGCTACGGCTGGAACGTCGTCGAGAGCCCGGGCGGCGAAAACTTCGACGTGGTCAAGCCCGCAGGCGAAGTGACCCCGCTCCAGCTCCAAGGCTGGATGTCGGGCGCGACCGCGCAGGACCTCTTCACCCGCGCTGGGCTCGATCTGGCGGCCCTCCAGGCACAGGCGCGCTCGAAGGACTTTCGCCCCGTGCCGCTGGAAGGCGTGACTTTCTCCGCCGACGTTCCCGTCACCCACGAGGAAATCACCAGCCACAACGTGCTAGGCAAGATCCCGGGCACCAGCCGCCCCGACGAGGCCGTGATCTATGGCGCGCACTGGGACGCCTACGGCAAGGGCCAGCCGGACGAACTGGGCCGCATCTACCGTGCAGGCGCCAACGACGATGCGCTGGGCGTCGCCGCGCTGCTCGACATCGCGCGCGTCATGAAGGCGCGTCCCGCGCCTGCGCGCTCGGTCGTCTTCGCCGCCTGGACCGCCGAGGAGCGCGGCCTCCTGGGCTCGGAATACTACGCGGCCAACCCCGTCCTCCCGCTCGAGAAGACCGTGGCCAACCTTGCCATCGACATTCTCCAGACCGCGGGCCCTGCGAAGGACGTGATCCTCGTTGGCGAAGGGCAGAACACGCTGGAAGACGACATGGCGCGCGTAGCCGCCACCCAAGGACGCACCGTCACGCCCGAGGGCCTGCCCGAACGCGGGCTGTTCTACCGCGCCGACCACTTCTCCTTCGCCAAACGCGGCGTACCAGTGATGCTGCTCATGGGCATCGCCGGAGCCGCGGACCTGGAAACTGGCGGACGTGAGGCAGGCCAGGCCTGGATCGATACCTACACGGGTGACTGCTACCACCAGGCCTGCGATGCCATCGGTTCGGACTGGGATCTCGCGGGCGCGGTGCAGGACATCGACCTGATTGGCCAGATCGGGTGGGAGCTGGCGAGCACGCCGCGCTGGCCGCAATGGAAGGCCGGCTCTGAATTCAAGGCCCGGCGCGAGGAAAGCGCGGCCGAACGCAACTGAGCCTCCTCGTGCGCGCCCTTCCCCTCACCACCGCACTCGCCTGCCTCGCCCTGAGCGCCTGCGGGGGCGGTACGAAATACCGCCCGGTCAGCGACACACCCGTGCGTATCGGCCCCAGCTACCAGGTGCGCGGGGAACGCTACACGCCGCGTGCCCAGCCCGACTACGACATGCTCGGCTATGCCGCCTGGTACGGCAGCGAGAGCGGCAGCCAGACCGCCAACGGGGAGAAGTTTCACCCGGCCTGGATCACCGCCGCGCACCGCGACCTGCCGCTGCCGACCTACGTCGAGGTCACCGCGCTCGACACCGGGCGGCGCATCCTCGTGCGGGTCAACGATCGGGGGCCGTTTGCTGCGAGCTCGCGCATCATCGACCTCTCGCGCGGGGCGGCCGAGGAACTGGGCATTCGCGCCAAGGGCGTCGCCGCCGTACGGGTTCGCCGCGTCGAGCCCGAGGCGAAGGACCGCGAGCGTCTGCGCGAAGGCAAGCCTGCCCGCAAGCTGCCCCCTCTCGACACGCGCGCACTCGGCAATCTGCAACGCCAGTTCGAACGGGGCGTCGGCGCGCTCTGACTTTCCTGCGACACGCAAAGCCATGTCGCAAAGACGACACGAGCGTGTCGTACTGCAGCCCAAGGCCGGTCCGCGCGCGGCGGGAGGGAGGCGGCGCCTAGAAGTTGCTCAGATGCCCTTCCCGCTTCGCCGCGGCTCGACCTGCAGCCGCGAGCGCTTTGGACTTTCCCGGTGGGGAAACGCGCGAAACCAGTCGGTTGAGACCCCCGCCATCGCAGCGCGGACACGCCGCGGCATCGCCCGAACGCACCAGCAGTTCGAACTCGGCAGAGCAGGACGGGCAGCGAAAATCGTAGATCGGCATGGGCCCTCGCAGGATTGGCGTTTCAGGTCTGCGCGCCCAGAAGCGAAAAATATGCCAGCCGCCGGGAACCCATCCCGCCCCACCCACGTTCTCCTCTCTGGATAGAGGAGAAAAACAATGAACATCGGAGCCGAAATGCCGTTCCGCCGCTCGAACTTCAGCCGGAAGACCGGATCGCTCATCCTGGATCGTGAACGCGAAGACCGCGCGCGTAAGGACACCGAGACGTCCGACTTGCGCATCTGGAGCCAGGGGCGCTTCCGCAAGCTCTGACAGCCGGGCCTCAAGGCCTACTCTCCCCCCTTCCATCGAACATGTCCCGACGACGCCGGGGTGCTCGCCCGCCCTGGCGGTTGTCGTGCGTCGGCCTCAGGCCACACCTTGCCCGCACGCACGCAAGATCATGTCTCCACATGGCACCACCGAACACACAAATGAGGTCGGAGCAACGATCTGTGCAACCGGGTCATCCTGCCTCAGATCGGACTTGCAAAGGCCCCGCCGCCACGCTTGATTGCCGCCCATGACATAGTCTTCAGGCCGGGCAACCCGGCGCAGAAAAGAACGCCGGCACGCCTCCCCCATAATCCCCGTCGCATGCCTGAAGACCCTTCGGAGAATGACCTGATGAAGAAACGGCTCCTTGCAGCCGCAGCGCCCGCTGTCCTCGCCACTCTTGCCCTTTCGGGAACAGCTGCCATGACGATCTCCACCGCACATGCCGCGAGCGATACCGCCTACGACGGGATCTTCGCCCAGCCGAGCACGCTGCCCTTCCAGGCCCCGGACTTCACGAAGATCCGCGATACCGACTGGCAGCCCGCAATCGAGGCGGGCATTGCCCAGAAGCGCGCCGAGATGAAGGCCATTGCCGACAATCCCGAAGCGCCGACCTTCGAGAACACGCTGGTCGCCATGCAGCGCGCGGGCGTCCTCTACGACCGCGTCTACAATGTCTTCGGCCAGCTCACTTCGGCGGCCACCAACGACACACTCGACGCCATCGACACCGCGGTCTCGCCGCAGATCTCCTCCATGCAGGACGACATCTACCTCGACCCCAAGCTCTTCGCCCGGGTCAAGGCGGTCCACGACAGCGCCGCGGGCAAGGCCCTGACTGGCGAGGACGCGATGCTGCTCAAGACCGAGTACGCCAAGTTCGTCCACCGCGGCGCACTCCTCTCGGCCGCGAAGAAGGCCGAACTCAAGGCGATGAACACGCAGATCTCCAAGCTGGAGACCGAGTTCGCGCAGCAGCTGACCCAGGCCAACAACGCCCACGCCGTCGTCTTCGACAGCGCCGAAGAGCTCGCCGGACTTACCGAGGGGCAGATTGCCTCGGCCGCCAAGCGCGCCAAGGAGGAAGGCAAGCCCGGCAAGTACGTGCTGCCGCTGATCAACTTCACCCAGCAACCCGTGCTCGCGAGCCTCACCAACCGCGACAGCCGCCGCCGCGTCTTCGAGGAGAGCATCAACCGCGCCTCCTCGGGCGATGAATTCGACACCACCGGCATCGTGACGAAGCTGGCCACGCTGCGCGCGAAGAAGGCCGAGCTGCTGGGCCAGCCTAACTTCGGCACCTTCCAGATGTACGACCGCATGATCAACACGCCGGAAAAGGCGATGACGTTCATGTCGGGCTTCACGCCTGCGCTGCGCACGACGCAGGACCGCGAAGCCGCGCTTCTGCTCGATGCCGCCAAGGCCGATGGCGTGACCACGCTGCAGCCCTGGGACTGGACCTACTACGCCGAGAAGGTGCGCAAGGCGAAGTACGACCTCGATGAAAGCGCGATCAAGCCTTACTTCGAGGTCTACAACGTGTTGGAGAACGGCGTGTTCTACGCCGCGAGCCAGACCTATGGCCTCAGCTTCAAGCGCCGCACCGACATTCCCGTCTACCACGAGACGATGCGCGTCTACGAAGTGACCGACAAGGACGGCAGCGCGCTCGGCCTGTTTTACTTCGACCCGTTCTCGCGCCCCTCCAAGCGCGGTGGTGCGTGGATGAACAACTTCGTCGAGCAGTCCGACCTCCTCGGCAACACGCCGGTCATCGCCAACACGCTCAACATCGATCCGCCCGCCGAGGGTGAGCCGGCGCTGGCAAGCTGGGACAACGTGACCACGATGTTCCACGAATTCGGCCACGCGCTCCACGGCTTCTTCGCAAGCCAGACCTACCCGGCGCTCTCGGGCACCAACACCGCCCGCGACTTCGTGGAGTTCCCGAGCCAGTTCAACGAGAACTTCGCGACCGTCCCCGAAGTGCTGGCCCATTACGCCAAGCATTACGAGACCGGCGCCCCGCTTCCCGAAGGCACGATCGACAAGATCAACGCGGCATCCAAGTTCAACCAGTCGGTGGGCTTTGGCGAGACTCTGGAAGCGGCCATGCTCGACATCAAGTGGCACACGCTGAGCCCGCAAGAGGCTGCGCAGGACCCGATGGCGTTTGAAAAGCAGGCGCTCTACTCGATGGGCCTTCGCAGCGATCTCATCCCGCCCCGCTACCGCACGCCGTACTTCCGCCATATCTGGGACAACGGCTATGCCTCGGGCTACTACTCGTACATCTGGACCGAGCTGCTTGCCCACGACGGCTGGGACTGGGTCGCCAAGCATGGTGGCATGACCCGCGCCAACGGCGATCACATCCGCGCGAGCTTCCTGGGTCAGGGCCATTCGAAGGACCTCGACGTGCTCTACCGCGACTTCACCGGCCACGATCCCCAGATCGGACCGATGCTCGAGGCGCGCGGCCTGTCGGAGAAGTAGGACTTCAGATCCGCTACGAAATGAAAAAGGGGCAGGAGGCGCCACGCCTCCTGCCCCTTTTTCGTGTGCTCGCAGCCGCGTTCCCACGGCCGGATCATCTAGTCGAGGATGCGCATCCCCCGCTCGCTCGCCAGCGAGGGCGAGGCGATCGAAAGCGCGCGCTCGCCCGGATCGCCCAGCCACTGGGCACGGCACTTCCAGACGCGGCTGACAATCTCGCGGGTCAGCGCGGTTTCGGGCGGTCCCTCGGCGACGACCTCGCCCTTGTCGAGCACGACCACGCAATCGGCATGGTTCATCGCGGTGGCAAGATCGTGAAGGACCAGCACCACGCCGCGCCCCTGCTGCGCCTGCTGCCGGAAACGGCGCATCAGCGCGGCCGCGTGGCCCAGGTCCAGACTGGCGAGTGGTTCATCGGCCAGAAGCCAGCCGGGCTGCGTCGCCAGCACGCGGGCCATGAGCGCCCGTGCCCGCTCACCACCGGACAAGCGCGAAACCGGGCGGTGCCGCAGCTCTTCCAGGTCCATCGCCGAAATGGCATCCTCGATGGCCTTTGCGTTTTCCCCGGCCGGCGCATCGCTCCAGGGCAGACGGCCCAGCGAGACGAGCACCTCCACCGCCACGTCCCAGGCCACATCGGGGGCCTGGGGCAGATAGCCCAGCCACTGCGCCCGCTCGCGCGGGGATTTGAAACGCATGGGCTGCTCACCCAGAATGACCCGGCCCGAACTGGCCTCCTGCAGGTCCGCAAGACAGGACAGCAGCGTCGACTTGCCCGCCCCATTGGGGCCACAGATCGCGGTGACCATGCCGCGACGGCACTGGATCGAAACGTTGCGCAAGCGCTCGCCCACGCACAGGTTTTCCGTCGCCAGGCTCACCAGCTCAGCCCCTTGCGCATGCGCAGCAGCAGGACAAGGAAAAAGGGCGTTCCCAGAAGGCTGAGCGCGATGCCCAGACGCAGCTCTCCGCTGGCGAGCGGGAGGATACGGCACAGACAATCGGCGACCAACAGCAGCAGAGCCCCGGCAATCGCGCTCGGCACCAGCAGCGAACTCGGCCGCCGGTCGGTCAAGGGGCGCACGAGGTGCGGCACCATGAGCCCGACGAAGCCGATGATCCCGGCGACCGCCACCCCTGAACCGATGATGAGGCCAACCCCGGCAATGATCTGCAACTGCAGGATCAGCGGATCGACACCGAGCGAACGGGCCGCCACCTCGCCCAGCGTGAGGGCATCAAGGCTGCGCCGCGCGGCGTAGATCGCCGCGGCACCGGCCAGGGTACAGGGCACCGCAATCCAGACCTCGCGCCAGGACCGGTCGGCCAGCGCCCCCATCATCCAGGTGACGATCTCGGTCATCGCGAAGGGCGAAGGCGAAAGACTGATGGCCAGGCTCATCAGGGCCCCGGCAAGGCTGGAGACCATGAGGCCCGCCAGCGTGAACAGGGCCACCCCGCCGCCGCGCCCGGCAATGAGGGCGAGCAGCAGCATCGCGCCCGAAGCTCCCAGCAGAGCAAAGACCGGGAGCAACCAGGGCGAGGCCGCGTAGCCGGTCCAGAAACTGAGCACCGCGCCCAGCGCCGCGCCCGGCGCAATGCCGAAAAGCCCGGGATCGGCGAGCGGGTTGCGCAGGTACGCCTGCATCGCCGCCCCTGTCAGGCCAAGCCCCGCGCCCAGCGTCACGGCCAGGACCGCGCGCGGCAGACGCAGGTGCATCAGGATGAGCGAGGCGTTGTGCGTCTCGGGCGAAAGTGGGTTGATCCACACGCGCCCGGCAAGAAGCGAGAGCGGCACAACAAGGGCAAGCCCGAGGAGCAACAACAGGTTGAGGCGAAACTGGGTCATGTGTCCTTCTGCACAAAGCCCCTTGCGTGCCCCGCGTCCTCTGCGCCTTCGCGCGTGTCCCCGTGACGGCCAAGCCAGGCGCGGCGCGCGCGGCCCAGCCGGTCGAGCAGGCGGGGCACGGTCGGTCCGCCACACCAGATCAGCGAGCGCGAGAGCGGGATGCGCAGCGTGTTCTTCATATCGGCCAGAACCGGATGATGGAGCATGCGGTCCTCCTCGGCCAGCGGATTGCCGACCGCGAATATAACGCGCGGCGGATCGGCAAGCACCTGTTCAAGAGGCAGAAACTCAGCCTGCCCAAGCCCGCGTGCACCCGCGCTGTTGACGAAGCCGGAATGTTCAAGAAGGTCCACCACCAGGGTGTCGTTGCCTGCGACCAGCCCCGCCGATTCCCAGACCAGCGAGGGAACCGGGGTCCAGTCCGCCGGCGCGGCGTTGCGCCTGAGCGCGTCGTCAATCCGCGCGACAAGCCGTTCGCCTGCCGCCTTGTCCCCGCTCAACTCGGCCAGCATGCGCACCTGCTCACGTGCGCCCTCCACGTCCGAGACGATGGGTTCAAGGACAACGCGGATGCCCAGATCGCGCAAGGCGTTGGCGGTCGGCGGGGCGAGGAAGCTCCCTGCCACAACGACATCGGGTGCGAGCGCGGCAACCTCTTCGACCGAGCCCGAGACCCCGCGGTAGCGCGCGGCAGCCTCCAGCCCCATCGAGGTGCTGGAGGGATCGTGGCTGTAACCGGAAATCGCGAGCAGCTGGCCGGGCGCGGTGACCTCGGCCAGGATGGCATCGGTGCAGGGGTTGAGCGAGACGATGCTCGGCCGCTTCCCCCCCGAGGACGCCCCTTCCCCCTGCTCCTGCGGACGCGCGGGCGCGCCGCTGCACGCGCTCAGCAGCAGCGAGCCAAGGAGCGCCCAGCCTGCGCGCGCCGCAGCGGCACGCCAGGAAGCAGGAGGAATGGTACAGGTCACATCTTCACGCGCACACCCGCATAGGCCGAGCGGCCCGGCGTGCCGTAGGTGCGCACCACTTCGTAGTGCTCGTCAAAGAGGTTCTCCATGCGCGCGAAGACCTCGACGTTCTGCGTGACCGCGAAGGACCCGCGCAGGTTCACGACCGTGTTGCCTTCGACCCACTGGGCGTTGTCCAAATCATCCCAGCGCCCGCCTCCAACACGCAGTTCAGCGCCAAGGCGAAGCCCGCCGAACTCGTTCACGTCCCAGCGCTTATCGAGACTTACGGTCATGTTGTTCTTCGCACGCCGCGCAAGGCGATACCCCGTGGTCCCGTTCTTTGCATCAAGATAGGTGTACGCAAGGTTCAGGTCGAAACCTTGCCAGTCATGGACCTGCATGGCCACTTCCAAACCCTTCGCTCGCGCGCGGGAGATATTGAAATAGGCCCCTTCCCAGGTATAGAAATCAATTGTCCTGTATTCGATCTGGTTCTTGGCCTTGCGATCAAAGTAGTTCACGGACAGCACACCGTGGCCTTCCGCGAAGGGCTGTTCGATACCCACGTCCCAGCTCTTCGACGTTTCCGGGTCGAGCTGCTGAGAACCGATATTAGTGAATAGCTGGTAGAGCGACGGCGCCTTGAAGCCCTCGCCATAGCTGGCCCGGATCACAGGCCCTTCGTCACCCGCAAAGGCATAGACGCCATTCGCGGCAAAAGTCGTGCGGTCCCCGAACTGCGAATTGTCATCGTAGCGCAGGCCACCATTGAGCGTGAGGCCGGTGACCGGGCGCAGCGTCAGATTGGCAAAAAGGCTGTCGATGCTCATCGAGTCGTTCGAAGCTGAGACTACCCCGCTATAAGTAAACGCGCCATTGAAGTTCTGCTTCTCCGTCTCCGCACCGACCAGAACGCTGACAAACGTAATCGGTGTAAATTCGAGCTGCCCCTCGAAGCGCTCTGTTTTGCCGTTGGTCTCGTTCGTGCCATTTTCCCTTGCGTCCGAGATGCGGCGCGTGTCGACCACGCCATAACCCACGCGCGCGTGCAGGCGGTCATCGAGCCCGGCGTAGCGGATGTTGGCATAGCCCGTCAGATCGCGCTTGAACCCGACATTGAGCGCGTCGGCTCCGGTATTGTCGTAGTCGTAGTTGGCGCGGGTCCAGAAGGTGCCGCCGTCGATGGAGAGGCCCTCGGTCAGTTCCACCTGCGCGCGGGCATTCAGGCTCTTGCTTTCAAAGCCGTCCTTCTCGGTGGCGCCGCGATCCTCGTTGAAGGCGGAATAGCCATCGCCCTTGAGCCAGTTGCCGCCCACCGTCAGGCCGACCGGGCCGACCAGGCCCGCTGCCGAGGCCGAGACCTGGCGGCGATCACGCCAGCCATATTCAGCGCTCGCGCGGCCGTGCCACTCTTCCTCGGGACGCTGGGTGACAAGGTTGATGACACCGCCGATGGCCCGGCTGCCGTAGAGCACGCCCGAGGACCCGCGCACCACCTCGACCCGGTCGAACTGGGCGATGGTGAGCGCACCGAAGTCAAAACCGCCGCCCACGTCGCCCGGATCGTTGACGCGCACGCCGTCGATCAGGACCAGGCTCTGCGCGTTGTCGGCGCCGCGGATGAACACGCTGGAAGGCTGGCCGAAGCCGCCCGAATTGGTGACCTGCAGGCCCGGCAGGCGCGACAGCACTTCGCTGGCGGTGGTCGCCTGGGTGCGCTCGATGTCCTCGCGCGTCACCACGCTGACCGACTGGCCGACCTGGCTGAGCGGGACCTCGGTGCGCGTCGCGGCGACCACGATCGTCTCGTCGAGCGGTCCGGCCTCGGCGGCCTGCGCACAGACAGGTGCGAGGACCACGCCCAATGCGGCGCCCACGAAATAACGGCTCTTCATGTCATACCCCTTCCGGAACCCCCTGAACGTGTGGCCGTTCATGGCGGAAGGATCGCGCCGGTCCCGAAGTGGCGCCCCATACCGCTGCCCTCCGGTCCCCTCGCCCGGTTTGCAAACGACGACCCCGGGCAGGTCTCCTGGCTTTCCGGATCGATGCATCCCCGTCCGGCCTTCCCGATTGCTCAGTGGCGCGAATGGAGGGGATGCTCCCCGGTCACAGTTGCGGGGGCAGCGCCGGAGTTGCAACCGGCTTCCCTCTTAGGCCTGCCCCCGCGTCAACGCGGGCAGGCAACCCGTGGCGTGCGCGCGGCCTTTAGGTGCGCCATGGGGAAATTGCAACTCAAAGACCTCTCGCCCTGCAATCCTTGCGCGGAACCATCTTGGCAGCTTGCAGAGGCTTTCTTAAAGCCTTTCCCCTAATCTGACGAACCTCGATCCATGTACCGAGGTGGGACGCGCCTCACAGGCGTGACCGCGACCCACGATGCGTATTGTATAGAGAGTGCCGCCAACGCTCGCCCCCCTGCCCGATATGGGGAGGGGGCAGGCGAACCAAGGATCCGGAACGAAACCCCATGTCGCGCGTGCCTGCCCTGCCCGATTTACGCGATGGCCGCCCTGCCGACTTCCAGGGGCGCTTTGCCCGCAAGCGCCGGGCCCGCCGGTTCACCACCCGCACCGCCGCACCGCGCCGCGCCTATACCAGGCGGATCGGAACCGTACTCTCGTTGGCCGCCCTGACCGCCTTTGCCATGCCCGGCACCTGGGAGCGCTTCCGCATCGCCAACGCCGCCACCCAGCACCACACGCCCGATCCGATGCCGTTCGAGCAGGCGGGGGCCAGCTTCCCGGGCTCGGCGTTCTACTATCTCGAAGCGGACAAGGCCGTCCAGGGTGATGGCCTGGCGGGCACGATTGTCGGGCACGCCATCGGCCAGAACCCTACGGCACAGCCCCTCCACGTCCTCGACCTGCCCTTCACCAGTTCGCCGACCGACCGCTCCCGCGCGCTGCAATGCCTGACCAGCGCGATCTACTACGAAGCCGCGAGCGAGCCCGACGCCGGACAGCGCGCCGTCGCCCAGGTCGTCCTCAACCGCCTCGCGCACCCCAGTTATCCCGACACCGTGTGCGGCGTTGTCTACGAAGGCTCCGAGCTCGCCACGGGCTGCCAGTTCTCCTTCACCTGCGATGGCTCCCTGTCCCGTCGTCCGGCGACCTACTTCTGGAACCGCGCCGAAACGGTGGCGAGGGGCGCGCTGTCGGGCGATGTCTATGCCCCCGCCGGTCTCGCGACCCATTACCATACGCTTCAAGTGGCGCCGTACTGGGCCTCCAGCCTCCAGCCCCTGACGACCATTGGCGCCCACCGGTTCTACAGCTTCAAGGGCGCCGCCGGCCGTGCGGCCACGTTCCGCTACTTCTATACGGGTATGGAACCGGCAAGCGAACGCCGCAGAACCGCGGCCGATGCCCTGACGCCCACCACCGAAACCCAAAGCGATCCGACCGTGATCCAGCAAGCCTACGAGGACCTCGCGAGGGCGCTCATCCCGCCACCTGCGGTCGGCACATCGGGGAGCGCCCCCCTGTCCGCGACGGCTTTCCCGTCTGAGCCGGCGGCCGATGGACTTCCCGCAGGCGCCCGCGTGCGCCCCGAATATCGCAACTCGGGGCGCTGGATCGAACACGACCGCAGCACTCCGAGGCCTCCCGAGGCGCCGTAAACCATTTGGAAACCATAGCCCCACACAAAGACTTAGCGCCTTGAGTGATAGGGATTCTCTAACGGACCCGCTCTTACGGAGCAGAGGAACCGGACTCTGGAGAAACGGAAAGGCCTCGACCACAAAATGGCAATACGCTTCGCAGCTGCGAAAGGACGAGCCATCCCCTTCCTCGAACGCATGCAGTGCGTCTCGGCCCCGCTCGACAGCACCAACGACAACGCCGACCGCAAATGCCGCTCAGGCTCGATCGACGTCTCGATCGTCTCGCGCGAGTTCGACCGGACTCCCGCGCCCGCGAACGACGAGACCCTTCTGGCCGAAGCGCTTCAGCACTTCGCCCGGCACGGCCTGTCCGCGGCCGAGCATGCCCGCCACAACGCCCAGGCCGCGCGCCTCGTGGGCGATACGCGCTCGTGCACCTGGTGGATCTCGATCTGCCGCCAGCTCGACCGCCGCATGGCCGAACAGTTTGAAAGCCACCTCGCCACCGGCTTCTGAAGCCTTCCGGCAAACCGCCCTTCCGAAGCCCCTTTGCCCTACGGCCGAGGGGCTTTTTCGTGCCCCCGCCCCGGAGACGCAAAGCAACAGACCGACGCCACGGGGCGACTCGGACCATCCATCTTGCGAGCATCGCACAAGCCCTGCACACTTGCGCAACGAACTTGGCCTAATCCGGACCGCCGGGGCCATCCGGCCAGGCCTACGCCGCCCGCCCGGCATACGGAAACCCGCCGAAATACGTTCCCAAAACCGCAGCAACACGCCTTAATGCAATTGCGAACTATTATCATAAAAACCTCCGAATTCGGCGGTTCTTGCGCCCTTTCCCGGTTGCAATGTCCCCCCGAGAGGACTAGGGCCGCGATTGCAAGTACCCGGTGCCTGCCTTTCGCGGGATGAAGCAGGCTCCCTTTTCGTCCGTCAATCCCGCCTTGGGAAGGACAAGCACGCATCATGGCACGTAAGAAGATTGCCCTCATCGGCGCCGGCAACATCGGCGGCACCCTCGCGCACCTCGCGGCGCAGAAGGAACTGGGCGACGTCGTCCTGTTCGACATCGCCGAAGGCATTCCGCAGGGCAAGGCACTCGACCTGTCGCAGTGCGGTCCGGTTGAGGGCTTCGACGCCCAGATCACCGGCACCAACGACTACGCCGACATCGCAGGCGCCGACGTCATCATCGTCACCGCCGGCGTGCCCCGCAAGCCGGGCATGAGCCGCGACGACCTGCTCGGCATCAACCTCAAGGTCATGAAGGCCGTGGGCGAAGGCATCAAGGAGCACGCTCCCGAAGCATTCGTGATCTGCATCACCAACCCGCTCGACGCGATGGTCTGGGCGCTGCGCGAATTCTCAGGGCTCCCGCACAACAAGGTCGTCGGCATGGCCGGCGTTCTCGACTCGGCCCGCTTCTCGACCTTCCTCGCCTGGGAGTTCGGTGTCTCGGTCCGCGACGTCACCTCGTTCGTGCTCGGCGGCCACGGCGACACGATGGTCCCGGTTGTCGACTACTCGACCGTCAAGGGCATCCCCGTTCCCGACCTCATCAAGATGGGCAAGACCACCCAGGAGCGCATCGACGCCATCGTCAAGCGCACCGCGGGCGGCGGCGGCGAGGTTGTCTCGCTGCTGAAGACCGGCTCGGCCTTCTACGCTCCGGCCGCCTCGGCGATCTCGATGGCCGAGAGCTACCTGCTCGACCAGAAGCGCGTCCTGCCCTGCGCCGCCTTCCTCGAAGGCCAGTACGGCGTTGACGGCATGTACGTCGGCGTTCCCGTCAAGATCGGCGCCGAAGGCGTCGAGGAAGTCATCGAGATCGCTCTCGACGACACCGCCAAGGCAGGCCTGCAGGTCTCGATCGACGCGGTCAAGGAACTGGTCGCGGCCTGCAAGGGCATCGACGAAACGCTCGCCTGAGCAAATACACTTGTGTGTTGCGGACCGGAGCCTCTGGTCCGCGACATACATTACTCCTAGTACACCGGACCCCGGCCTTTGAGGCCGCTCCAGCCCAGGAACAGGAATAACCCTATGTCCATTCTCGTCGACAAGAATACCAAGGTCATCACGCAGGGTATGACCGGCAAGACCGGCAGCTTCCATACCCAGGCCGCGCTTGACTATGGCACCCAGATGGTTGCCGGCGTGACCCCCGGCAAGGGCGGTACCGATCACCTGGGCCTGCCCCAGTTCGATACCGTGGCCGAGGCCAAGGCCGTCACCGGCGCCAACGCCTCGTGCGTCTATGTTCCGCCCTCGGGCTGCGCGGACGCCATCCTCGAAGCCATCGATGCCGAGATCGAACTGATCGTCGCCATCACCGAGGGTGTTCCCGTGCTCGACATGGTTCGCGTGAAGCGCGCCCTTTCGGGTTCGAAGTCGCGCCTCATCGGCCCCAACTGCCCTGGCCTGCTCACCCCCGGTGAGTGCAAGATCGGCATCATGCCCGCCAACATCTTCTCGAAGGGTTCGGTCGGCGTGGTCTCGCGCTCGGGCACGCTGACCTACGAAGCCGTGTTCCAGACCACCAACGCGGGCCTTGGCCAGACCACGGCCGTCGGCATCGGCGGTGACCCGGTCAACGGCACCAACTTCATCGACGTCCTCGAGCTCTTCCTCGCCGACGACGAGACCAAGTCGATCATCATGATCGGCGAAATCGGCGGCTCGGCCGAAGAGGAAGCTGCACAGTTCCTCAAGGACGAAGCCAAGCGTGGCCGCAAGAAGCCGATGGCCGGCTTCATCGCGGGCCGTACGGCGCCTCCGGGCCGCCGCATGGGCCACGCAGGCGCGATTGTCTCGGGCGGCCAGGGCGGCGCCGAAGACAAGATCGCGGCGATGGAAGAAGCCGGCATCCGCGTGGCCGCCAGCCCCTCGCTTCTGGGCGAGACGCTGGTCGAAGCCATCAAGGAAGTGGCCTGATCCTATTTCCGGTGGAGGCGGCCTCTCGGTTTTTCCGGGGTGCCGCCTCCACACGGCAACAAACACAAGGCGTCCAAACGCCGACAGAACTGTAATCCCACTGCCGCGCCTTCCTCTCCGGCCCCCGACAGTGTCCCAAAACTATTCCTCCATGCGCCGCAGAGACGATACTGGCGTGAAAAGGTGATTCCATGGGCGACGAAAGTTTCGAGTTCACCCCCGATACGGGCCTTGACGGCCCCCAGCAGGGACCCAGCTGGCAGCGCAAGAACTGGCCCCTCGTCGGCGCCGAGTTCGAAGACGACCTGACCCAGGGCCTCGATCCTTCCGCTCTGCGCATGGCTGTCGAGAAGGCCGCCGGCAAGGGCGGCGCGAAGGTCGACCAGAAGAGCATCGACCAGGCGGCTGCGGACTCGATCCGCGCCATGATGCTCATCCGCACCTACCGCGTGCGTGGCCACATGGCCGCCAACCTCGACCCCCTCGGCCTTGCCAAGCGCGAGCTGCCCAAGGACCTCACGCCCGAGTACCACGGCTTTGAAGGCGCCGCGCTGGACCGTCCGGTCTTCGTGGGCGGCAACCTCGGCCTTGAATGGACGACCGTGCGCGAGCTGGTGCAGATCCTGCGCGCCAACTACTGCGGCAACGTCGGCCTCGAGTACATGCACATCGCCGACGTCGAGGAGCGCCGCTTCCTCCAGGACCGTTTCGAAGGTCCCGACAAGGAAATCGAGTTCACCCCCGAAGGCAAGAAGGCAATCCTTCAGGCCGTCGTGCGCGGCGAACAGTACGAGAAGTTCCTCGGCAAGAAGTACGTCGGCACGAAGCGCTTCGGCCTTGATGGCGGCGAATCGATGATCCCGGCGCTCGAAGCCGTGATCAAGTACGGCGGCCAGCTCGGCGTCAAGGAAATCGTCTACGGCATGGCCCACCGCGGCCGCCTGAACGTCCTCGCCAACGTCATGGCCAAGCCCTACAAGGTCATCTTCCACGAATTCTCGGGCGGCACCGCCAACCCCGAGGACGTGGGCGGCTCGGGCGACGTGAAGTACCACCTGGGTACCTCGGCCGACCGTGACTTCGACGGCATCAAGGTTCACATGAGCCTCATGCCCAACCCCTCGCACCTCGAGACCGTGAACCCGGTCGTCCTGGGCAAGGTGCGCAGCTACCAGGTCAGCCACGACGACATCGGCGACGATGTGGGTCCGGGCGCCAAGCACAAGACCGTCCTTCCCGTGCTTATCCACGGCGACGCCGCCTTTGCCGGCCAGGGCGTCGTGTGGGAGTGCTTCGGCCTCTCGGGCGTCAAGGGCTACAACACCGGTGGCTGCATCCACTTCGTCATCAACAACCAGATCGGCTTCACGACGAGCCCCGCCTTCGCGCGCAACTCGCCGTACCCCTCGGATGTCGCCAAGGGCGTCCAGGCCCCGATCCTGCACGTCAACGGCGATGATCCGGCGGCCGTGACCTTCGCCTGCAAGCTGGCGATCGACTACCGCCAGACCTTCGGCCGCGACATCGTGATCGACATGTGGTGCTACCGCCGCTTCGGCCACAACGAAGGCGACGAGCCCGGCTTCACGCAGCCCCTGATGTACGCCCAGATCAAGAAGCACCCCGGTGTGGCCAAGATCTACTCGGACCGCCTGAAGGCCGAAGGCGTCATCGACGATGCCTTCCTCGCCGAGACCGAAGCTGCGTTCAACGCGCATCTCGAGGACGAGTTCGAAGCGGCCAAGACCTACAAGTCGAACCACGCCGACTGGTTCTCGGGCCGCTGGTCGGGCTTCCACAAGCCTGCCGATGCGGAAACCGCGCGCCGCAACGTGCAGACCGGCATCGACACCAAGCTGTTCGACAGCCTGGGCCGTACGCTGACCACCGTTCCTGAGGACCTCACCGTCCACAAGACGCTGAGCCGCGTGCTCAAGGCCAAGGAAGAGATGTTCGCAGCTGGCGAAGGTTTCGACTGGGCCACCGCCGAGGCGCTCGCCTTCGGCAGCCTCGTGACCGAGGGGTACGGCGTGCGCCTGTCCGGCCAGGACTGCGAACGCGGCACCTTCTCGCAGCGCCACGCCGTCTGGGTCGACCAGAAGGACGAGCGCAAGTACACCCCGATCAAGACGCTGCCCCACGGCACCTTCGAGGTCCTGAACTCGACGCTTTCGGAATATGGCGTGCTCGGCTTCGAGTACGGCTACGCCAGCGCCGACCCCAAGACCCTGGTCCTGTGGGAAGCCCAGTTCGGTGACTTCGCCAACGGCGCGCAGATCATCATCGACCAGTACGTCGCCTCCTCGGAATCGAAGTGGCTGCGCGCGAACGGTCTCGTGATGCTGCTGCCCCACGGCTACGAAGGCCAGGGCCCCGAGCACTCCTCGGCCCGCCTCGAGCGTTACCTCCAGCTGTGCGCGAACGACAACATCCAGGTGTGCAACATCACCACCCCGGCCAACTACTTCCACGTGCTGCGCCGGCAGATGCACCGTCCGTTCCGCAAGCCGCTGATCATCATGACGCCCAAGTCGCTGCTGCGTCACGCCGCAGCCAAGTCGAAGGCCGAGGACTTCACCGGCGACGGCCACTTCTACCGTATCCTTTCCGACCCCAAGGCGCCGGAAGACAAGGCTACCAAGAAGGTCATCCTGTGCTCGGGCAAGGTCTACTACGACCTCGTCGAAGCGCGCGATGAAAACGAGATCGACGACACCCAGATCATCCGCCTCGAGCAGCTCTACCCGTTCCCGGGCGAGCCGCTGGCCCTGCGCCTCTCGCGCATGACCAACCTCGAGGAAATCTGCTGGTGCCAGGAAGAGCCCAAGAACAACGGCGCCTGGTTCTTCGTCGAAAGCGAGATCGAGGCCGCTGCCAAGGAAGCCGGCGTCTCGAACCCGCGTCCGCGTTACGCTGGTCGCAACGCTTCGGCTTCGCCTGCAACGGGTCTTGCCAAGCGCCACGTGGCCGAGCAGTCGGCCCTGGTCGCCGACGCGCTCCACCTCTCCGTCCGTTCCGAACTCCGTCGCAAGCAGAAGGCTTGAGAGTAAATCATGTCCACCGAAATCAAGGTCCCCACTCTCGGCGAATCCGTCACCGAGGCCACCATTGGCGAATGGCTCAAGCAGCCCGGTGAAGCGGTTGCCGCCGACGAGCCCATCTGCAGCCTGGAAACCGACAAGGTCGCAATCGACGTCATGGCGCCGCACGACGGCGTCATGGGCGAGCAGCTTGCCGCCGAGGGTGACACCGTCACCGTCGACGCGCTGATCGCCACGATCGAGTCCGGCTCGGGCGGCGCGGCCGCTCCGGCCCCCGCACCGGCTGCTTCGGCCCCGGCTCCCGCACCGGCCGCCAGCGAAGGTTCGACGACCGATGCCGCCGTGCTCTCGCCGGCCGTGCGCCGCGCGGTGCTCGAATACGGCATCGATCCGGCCACCATCAAGGGCACCGGCAAGGACGGCCGCATCACCAAGGACGATGTGATCGCCGCCGCCAAGAACAAGCCCGCCGACGCGCCCGCTTCGGCCGGTTCGGTCGCCGCGGCTCCGGCTCGCCAGGAAGAGCGCGTGAAGATGACGCGCCTTCGCCAGACGATCGCCAAGCGCCTCAAGAGCGCGCAGGAGGACGCAGCCCTCCTCACCACCTTCAATGACGTCGACATGTCGGCCGTCATGGAATCGCGCAACAAGTACAAGGACATCTTCGCCAAGAAGCACGGCATCAAGCTCGGCTTCATGTCCTACTTCGCGAAGGCTTCGGTGCTCGCGCTCAAGGACATCCCGGCGGTCAACGCGCAGATCGACGGCAACGAGATCGTCTACCACGACTACGTCGACATCTCGATCGCGGTCTCGGCCCCGAACGGCCTCGTCGTCCCCGTCGTGAAGGACTGCGACAAGCTGTCGTTCGCGGGCATCGAGAAGGCGATTGCCGACTACGGCAAGAAGGCCAAGGAAGGCACGCTGACCATGGAAGACATGAAGGGCGGTACCTTCACGATCTCCAACGGCGGCGTGTTCGGTGGCCTCATGTCGACCCCGATCATCAACCCGCCGCAGTCGGCGGTGCTCGGCCTTCACCGCATCGAGGACCGTCCGGTCGTGCGCAACGGCCAGATCGTGATCCGCCCGATGATGTACATCGCGCTGTCCTACGACCACCGCATCATTGACGGTCGCGAGGCGGTTACCGCGCTCAAGACCATCAAGGAAGCGATCGAGGACCCCACGCGCCTCCTCATCGACCTCTGATCGCGTCGCCCCCGCGCCGCCTAGTCGCGGGGGCCCCGCTCTTTTCTCTCCCGACCAACGGGATCCCCGCTATACACGGGGATGACGAACGAAGGATTGGAGCCAGGTTATGGCTGAATACGATTACGACCTGCTTGTCATCGGTGCGGGCCCGGGCGGCTACGTCGCGGCAATCCGCGGCGCGCAGCTGGGTCTCAAGACCGCGTGCGCCGAAGGCCGCGAGACGCTGGGCGGCACCTGCCTCAACGTGGGCTGCATCCCCTCCAAGGCGCTTCTGCACGCCTCGGAATACTTCGACGCGGCTGCCAACGGCGCGATGGCCAGCATGGGCATCAAGGTCACGCCCGAGCTTGACCTCGATACGATGCAGGGCCAGCGCAAGGACGCGGTCAAGGGCCTGACCGGCGGCATCGAGTTCCTCTTCAAGAAGAACAAGGTCGACTGGCTCAAGGGCTATGCGCAGTTCAAGGACGCGCACACCGTCGAAGTGAACGGCGAGACCAAGACCGCCAAGAACATCGTCATCGCCACCGGTTCGTCGGTCACGCCGCTTCCCGGCGTTGAAGTCGACAACGCGGGCGGCGTGGTCGTCGACAGCACCGGCGCGCTTGAACTGGGCAAGGTCCCGGGCAAGATGGTCGTCATCGGCGGCGGCGTGATCGGTCTGGAACTCGGTTCGGTCTGGCGTCGTCTCGGCGCCGAAGTCACCGTGGTCGAATACCTCGACCAGCTCCTGCCCGGCATGGACGGGGACGTGCGCAAGGAAGCCGGCAAGATCTTCAAGAAGCAGGGCATGACCCTCAAGCTGAAGACCAAGGTCACCGGCGTCGAGGTCAAGGACGGCGCGGCCAAGGTCACCGTCGAACCGGCCGCTGGCGGCGATGCCGAAGTGCTCGACGCCGACGTCGTGCTCGTCGCAATCGGCCGCAAGCCCAACACCGATGGCCTCGGCCTCGACAAGATCGGCCTGGAACTGAACCAGCGCGGCCAGATCGAGACCGACCACGACTTCGGCACCAAGGTCGAAGGCGTGTGGGCGATCGGCGACGTGATCCCGGGTCCGATGCTCGCGCACAAGGCCGAGGACGAGGGCATTGCCGTTGCGGAGAACATTGCCGGCCTTACCGGCATAGTGAACCACGACGTCATCCCGAGCGTCGTCTACACCCAGCCCGAAATCGCGGGCGTGGGCCTCACCGAGGAAGCCGCCAAGGAAAAGGGCAAGGTCAAGACCTCCAAGTTCCCGATGATGGCCAACTCGCGCGCCAAGACCAACCACGAGCCCGACGGCTTCGTGAAGGTCATCGCGGACGCGGAAACCGACCGCGTGCTCGGCGTGTGGTGCATTGCCTCGGTCGCGGGCACCATGATCGCGCAGGTTGCGCAGGCCATGGAATTCGGCGCCACGTCGGAAGACATCGCCTACACCTGCCACGCACATCCGACCCACTCGGAAGCGATCAAGGAAGCCGCGATGGGCATCCAGGGCAAGCCGATCCACACCTGATCGAGCGTCCCTACGAAACAGCTGAAAAGGGCGGTGCCGCTGGCGCCGCCCTTTTTTCATGTCTGGTGCCCGCACCATCCCTGCCCAAACGGGGCTTCACGTGCGCAACGCAGCCAGCCTTGTGAAACAAGGCCAATCATTCTTTCGATCCAGAAACATTGCGGAATTGCCCACACGATACGCAAAGGGTGCTCAAACAAAAGGCACACATGCCCATGTATTGAGCGCGCTATTGCTTTTGGGAGAGAGTACGATGTCGATGGCTTCACTGCAGCCGATCCCCAGGCCCCTCGCCGCGTCCCCGAACAGGACCTGCCCGGCCGCGCCATCCATCAACCGGTAGCGCCTCACCCCCCGCGGCCTCTGGCGTGTACGCAGCGCCAGGGGCCGCAGCCCCGGTGTCCGGTCGTCCGCATTCCCGGACGCCGGGGCCCTCCCTTTCTCTCACTGTGCGAAGGAAGCCGGTCGCCCGCGTTGACCGGGACGCCGCCGTGCGGCCTAGGCCGGGCCTCTCCCGGGCAGTCGCCCACCTCTCGCCAGTCACGTGCACCGCACCAAGCAAGGATCCTTATGAGCCTTCTCGCCATCACCCTCGCCGCCGCCGCAGCCATGGCTCCCGTCCACACGGTCGAGCATGAGCAGAACGGCAAGGCCTACACGGTCTCCTATGTCGCCCACGTCGAATCCTCGGCCCGCCAGATCGGCGTTGCACCCGCAGGCCGCCGCGGGATGAAGCGCTGCGAGGTCTCGGGCCTCGTCACCATCGAACGCCGCATCACCGACTCCGCCTCGGGCAAGGCGATCAGCGCCATGCTGCCGGGCACCCGCGAAGTCTCGCACACCCGCGCCGGACGCTGCGTCGCACGCGACACCATGCACGCCGATCTTGTCGCGAAGACCTCTGCCGACATCAACGAGCAACTCGCGCTCACCGCGCAGGAAGACCGGCCTCACGTGGCGGCCACGATCAGCGCCGCGAGGTCCTTGGCCGCGCGCTGATAGCACGTTATGCGAAGCGGCATGGTGCGTACATTTTCTGCCGCAGTTCTCGCGGCTTCGCTTTTCTCCCTGACCACTTTCGCCGCTCCCGGCCAGGCCCATGCGCAAGCAATGCGCACGGCCAGCGCGGCGCTCGAGGCGCGCACCGACATGCGCAGCCGTGGCATCAGCGACAGCGAGGGCGAACTCGCCCTCCAGGTCGACGGTTCGCTCCCCATCACCTCGCACATCGTGGTTGACGCCAACGCCACCACGCTGCGCGGCGCGCGCCGTCACGGCGGAAGTGAGCTGGGCATCGAGATCGCCCCCAAGTACGTCACCTCCAGCAATGGCTGGGATTTCTCGGCCGGTGCGCGCGGGCACGTCTTCATCGATGCGGGCGAGCTTGACTACGTCGAGATCGAAGGCTCGGTCTCGCGCACGCTGGGCCCCGCCTGGCTGACGCTCGGCGCCAGCTACGCCCCCTCGCAGGACGCCATCGGCGGCGACAACCTTTACCTGTCCGCCGACATCGGCGCGGGCATTCCGGGCAGCCCCCTCGCCCTCTACGCCGGGATCGGCCAGACCATCGGATCCACCAACGATGCCGAGCGCGCCGTACGCCTGCGCCCCGATGGCGACTACACCAACTGGTATCTCGCGGTGGAACGCTCGCGCCTCAACTTCGCGATCGGCATGGAACTGAGCGGAACCAGCATCAATCAGGACGCCGCGCGCGACACGCGCTACTGGGATCGGCACACCGGCACGCGTCTCGCGGGCTACATGCGCGTCTCCTTCTGATCCGCCACGCGCAAGACTGCTCCCATGCTCACACCCCTGCTGACCGTCCTCCCGGTCTTCGGCCTGATCTTCGCCGGTTGGCTGGCGCGCCATCTGAAGGCGCTGGGCCCCCAGGCAACACGCGAGCTCAACCGCTTCGTCGTCTGGCTGGCGCTGCCCGCGCTCCTCTTCGAGATCGTCGCCAAGGCCCAGCCTGCGCAGCTATGGCACCCCGGCTTCATGGCCGCGCTGGCGCTGGGCACTCTGGGCACCTTCGTCTTCACGATCCTTGCGCGCCTGCGCCACGGCCTCGCCGATGCGGCCATCGACGGCCTCAATTCGAGCTACGCGAACAACGGCTACATGGGCTTTCCCATCATCGCCGTCGTGCTGGGGAGCGAGGCACGTTCGCTGACATTGCTTTCGGTCCTGATGACCGTGTGCGTGGTTTTCGCCATCGGCATCGTGCTGATCGAAGCCGCGACCCAGAAGGCGGCGACTCCGGGCAAGCTCGCCATCAAGGTCGCGCGCCGGGTGCTTGCCAATCCGCTTGTCGCCGCACCGCTTGCCGCCAGCGTGTTCCCGATCACGGGGCTGGCCGTGCCCGATCCGCTCGACAGTTTCCTCACGATGCTGGGCGCGGCCGCCTCGCCCTGCGCGCTGGTTGCCCTCGGATTGTTCCTCGCGGCGGAGCGAAGCCCTGCGCCCGCGCCCAGGGGCCGGATCGCGGGGCTGATCGCGGTCAAACTGATCGCACAGCCCGTGGCTGTCTGGTTTCTGGCGGCCCGGGTCTTCCAGATCGACCCGATGGCTATCCACGCCGCCGTCATCCTCTCGGCCCTGCCGACCGGCACCGGCCCGTTCATGCTGGCCGAATTCTATGGCCGCGAGGCCGATGTGACCGCGCGCACCGTGCTTCTCTCCACGATCCTCTCGCTCGGCACGATCACCGGCTATTTGTGGTGGGCGCTCTGAGCGCAAGGACTGCGCCCGGCGACCTGGGTTCGCCGGGCGCGCGTCGTCAGACTTCGCTGGGATAGATCGGGAGAATGTCGACGGGCACATCGCCCATCGCGGCAATCGCCTCCTCCGCATGGCCATCAAGCCTGGCCCAGGTGCCCATGAAGGCTTTGGTGCCCTCATAATCGCCCCTCGCCTGCAGCATCAGGATGTCGTGCAAAAGATCGCGAAGGCCCGCTTCCATGCGCGCATCGTCGATCACGAAGCGCCCGGCGCCGTCATCAAAACGAAACGCCCCCTTGGCCTGGAGGTAGCCGTACTGGAGCGCAGCGCCCTTCCCGTGCGCTTCCACCGCGCCGAAGCGTACCGAGCGGAAGATGCCGGTGAAGTAGGTGGCGAACAGCTGGTCGCGCTCGCCCGCCGGGATCTCGTCCTTGTCCATCATGAACAGGATGTTCCAGACACCCGCGACATCGGCCTTGGCCTCTTCCAGCGCCGAGGCCTGCTCCTTGAGGCGCGCGTTGACGGTCGTCTCCTCGCCATCGACAGTGATCGTCCCTGGCCCGAGGCTGTGCGAGAGTTCGTGGAACAGCGTCTCGTACTGCATGTACTTGCGCGCGACGAACGCGGCCTGGTCGGGTTCGAGCACGATCGGGGCCATGGGCTTCAGGATGCGGTCGAACTTGGCGCCAAGGACGTTGGAGAGGATCACCTTCTTGGCCCCCTTGGCCTCGCGCACGCGCTCGTCGTTGGGGAGGTTGAAGGCGATGGTGGGCGCACCCGGCACGTTGTCGCCCCCGCCGTGAACCTGTTCGGAGACGACGATGGGGCTGGCAAAGCCGCGCTGGAAGTTCTTGACCTCGTCCGGGATCGGCAGGTTCGCCTCCATGTCGCGCAGGTACTTCTTGTACTTGGCGAGCGCGGCCGATTCTTCCGGGTTCTTCAGCGTCACGAAGCTCTCGAACGCGGTCTTCGTGCCCATCAGGCGGTCGGTGTAGACCTCGTAAGGGCCGATGGCGACTTCGATCGGCGTGTCCTCCAGGTCCATCCAGGCCAGTTCGCTCTCATAGTAATCGTCCGAGAGGAAGGCCTTGGCGCGCAGCGACAGGAAGCGCTTGAGGCTGGGATTGCGGGTGATGGCCGCGGCCTCCTCCAGAAGCTGCGCGGCGGGCAGCAGCCATTGCGCATAGGCCTTTGAATAGGGAATGGCGACCAGTGCCTCACCATCGCGGCGCACCACGGTATAAGGGCTGAGCAGCGCCTCCTTCGCATCCGGATGGGCTGTGACATAGGCTTCCAGTTCCTCACGGGTCAGGTCGGTGGGATAGAAACCCGCACCTTCGGGCATGGCCTCGCCGCCCCAGAAGGGATGGAGTTCGGACATCTCGTCCCAAGGTCCGAAATTGCGGTCGAACATCTCCAGCAGGAGGTCGCGGTCCGCACGGCGGTTGCGCGCGATGGCCATGCGGACCTTGGGATTGGCGTCGTAGCGCTGGCGCAGATAGACCTCGCTCAGAAGGTCCGAGGCCTTGATCAGCAGGTTCACGACCTTGCGCTCTTCGGCATTCAGAAAGGCGGTGTCGACATCCATCTCAACCGGCGCCAGTGCGGCCTTGGCCGCGCCCAGATTGTACGGTGCCTCGGCGGCGGAGGTCTGCGCGATGGCAACGCTGCTTGGCGCGAGGGCCGTGCCCGCCAGCAGCAGGGCAAGGGAGGAAAGTACGGTACGGGTGGACATGGGAGAAAATCCATATGTGACGGGGTCAGACCGGCAATGGGGGACGCCGGACGCAGGGCTTCAACCTAGTGTTTTCACGCGGGCAAACAAGTTTCCGCAGAACATGGCGCCGTGTTGTACCCGGCAGGGTAGGTCCCATGCCGAACGGGTGATAAGAGACACCCATGATCACGCCTCCCGAGACGCCGGTGCTGCCCGCCGCCGTAGACCTTTTCGCCATCGGCCTGTTCGCCCTCTCCGGCGCGCTCTCGGGCACACGGACCCAGCAAAGCTACGTCACGGTGGCCTTCTTTGCGCTGATCGCGGGGGTTGGCGGGGGAACGGTGCGCGACCTCCTGATCGATGCGCCGGTGTTCTGGGTCCATGACCGGCTCGTGGCGCCGGTGTGCCTCGCCGTGGCAACGCTTGCCTGGTTCACGCCGGCGCGCTGGTACAACGCCCGGATCCTCGTCTGGGCGGACGCGCTGGGCATGGCCGTCTATTCCGTCCTGGGAACGATCAAGGCTATGGGTTGGGGTGTGCCCCCTGTCCCCTCGTTCCTGATGGGCGTGATGACAGGGTGTGCGGGCGGCATCATCCGCGACGTTATCGCAGGCCAACCCTCGATCCTGATGCGCCCGGAGCTTTACGTCACGGCTTCGGCTCTGGCTTCGGCCTGTGCGGCGCTTCTCATCGCGCTCGACATTTCGCCGATCACCGCCTGGATCTGCGGCGCGCTGGCCGGGTTCATCCTGCGCGGAGCCGCGATCCACTGGTCCATCGGCCTGCCCACGCACGGCGGCGAGGACGACAGCCCGCCCCGGCAAACCTGAGCCCCGGGGCGCAGCGCACCTTAGATCATCGCGCGGCCATCGACCGCGACCGAGCGCACGCGCCCTTCATCGTCGATGCTGCAGGCAAACCCTCGGCCATCCGCGAGCCGCCCTTCGACCGCGACGCGGCCGTTCATCCGGTCCACCTTGTCGACACTGCGCACGCTGTAACGCGAACCGCCCTCGACCTCGTCGGTGCAGGTATCCACCGCCATGCCGAAGCCCGAAGCCCCGACCTCGTCGCCAAAGCGGTCGTCCTCATAGGGCGCCGCATAGCCGGGATCGCCCGCCACCGGGCCACCGGGATAGGCCGGGCGGGCATCGCCGCGGTCATAGTCACGGCCGTAATCGTCATCCTCATAAGCGTCCCGAGGCTGGACTACGGGCTCGGGACGATTGGATTTGCTTGCCGCGCTGGCAATGGCGACAAGGCCGCCACCGATCAGAAGTCCAGCAAGCAGGCCGCCTCCGCCCCCGCCACGATGGTGGTGGTGGCGCGGCGGGCCCGGATAGCGGCCCCAGCCATGCGCCATGGCGGGCGAAACGGTCATCACCGTGGCCGCCAGGGCAGCCAGCGAGGCACTGGTACGCGAACGCAGGATCTTCATAACTCGAGTTCCCAATCGGCGCGCACGATCCGCGCCGTCCCAATCAGCAGTTTTCCCGATGCGCCAAGGCGCCTTTCCCGGCGCTGAACCGCACAGGCGGGCAGCGCATCCTCAGCGCAGGCCGCGGATGCCCGAAAAGTCGAGGTCGCGCAGACCTCCACGATAATTCACCTTGCAGGTGAACTTGCCGCTATCAACCCGGCTGCGACGATCCCAACGCCCGCTGCGGCGGTCTTCGACCACGATCCGGCCCTTGATCTTGTAGCCATAGTCCTTGCGGTCGACGTCGCGAATATCGGTCACTCGGGCGCGCCCGCTGTAACGATGTGCCGTGCGGGTCGCCGCCGCAACGCAGCGATCAACCGCATCGCGCGAACTCACGCCGCGAAAACCACGACCGTAGCGACGATCACGCCCGCGCGGGTGGCCGTAGGCATAACCGTCCCGGTCGTTGCTGGCCGACGCGGCCAGGGCGGCGATACCGCCGACGACCAGCGCGCCGGCAATTACCGTGCCCGCATCGACACCGCCATCGCGCGCCATGGCCGGGGTGGCCGTGGAGGCCGCCATTGCGCCGACCGCCACGGTCCCGACCAGTCCCTTGCCAAGAGCGGATTTCTTCAGGGTGGGCATGAGGCGTTCCTCCTTGTTTCTGCATGCCAGGCCCAATGCCCGGCGACAGATGCGGTGTAGCAAGGAGGCGCTGATGCCCGTCTGAACCCGGACATCAGCCATTGTTCATGTTATACGCTCATTACCTGAACGATCAGAACTCCGGAACCTCCAGTCCTGTCCACTCCGCCATGAACGAGAGGATATCCGCCGATTCCTCGATAACCTTGTCCGTCGGCTTGCCCGAGCCATGGCCGGCCCGCGTCTCGATACGGATGAGATGCGGCTTGTCGCCCAGGTCCGCATGCTGGATGGCCGCCGCATACTTGAACGAGTGGCCCGGGACCACGCGGTCATCGGTATCCGCCGTCGTCACCAGCACGGCCGGGTAGTCCTGCCCGTCTGCGATGTTGTGGTAGGGCGAATAGCGCCGGATGATCCGGAAGTCGGCCTCCTTGTCGGGATAGCCAAAGTCATCGACCCAGTAGCGCCCCGCCGTGAAGCGATCGAAGCGCAGCATGTCCATGACCCCGACCTGCGGCACAGCCGCCGCGAAAAGGTCCGGGCGCTGGTTCGTCACCGCGCCAACCAGGAGGCCGCCGTTGGAACCACCGTTGATTGCCAGCCCGTCTTCGCTCGTGATCCCCTGCGCCTTCAGGTACTCGCCCGCCGCAATGAAATCATCAAAGACGTTCTGCTTGTTCTCGCGCCGTCCGGCGTCGTGCCAGGCACGGCCATACTCGCCGCCCCCGCGCAGGTTCGCCAGGACATAGGCGCCGCCAGCCTGGATCCAGGCCATGCGCGAGGCCGAGAAGCCCGGCGTGAGCGCAATATCGAAACCGCCATAGCCATAGAGCAGCGTCGGCACCGGCTTGCCGGCTGCGACCACGTCCTTGCGGCGCACGATGAACATCGGAACCTTCGTGCCGTCCTTCGAGGCGTAGAAACGCTGCTCGATGGCGAAGTCTTCGGGATCGAAGTCCATCTCCGGCTCGGCAAACGGCGTGGTCTCACCCGTCTCGATGTTCATGCGGAAGATCGAAGGCGGGCGGTTGAAGCTGGTGAAGGAGTAGAAGGTCTCCGGGTCGCCCGGCTTGCCGTGGAAGCCCGAGGCCGTCCCGATCCCGCTCAGCGAGAACTCCTGCGCGCTCTTGCCATCCAGACCGACGATGACCGCATGGCTAGCCGCATCACGCATGTAATTGAGGACGAGGCGATTGCCCACGATACCCGCGCGCTCGAGGATGTCCTCGGCTTGGGGCACGACCTCGTGCATCTTCGGCGTCTTGCTTCCCAGATCGATCTGGACGAGCCGCTTTCGCGGTGCGTCCTTGTTGGTGACGAACCAGAGCTTGTCGCCCATGCCCTCGACGAGCTCCCAGGCATCGTCAAAGCCGCCGACAACCACCCGCGGCGTCCAGTCCTTGCTGGTCAGATCAATCGCGTGGATCTCGAAGCGCGCATCGGTGCCAATGCTGCTGGTGACGATCGCCCAGTGCCCATCCTGCGTGGCTGTGACCGAGTGATTGTATTCGGGATGCTCGGGCGTGCGGTAGACCACCACGTCCTGCGACTGGGGGGTTCCCAGTTCATGGTAATAGACCGTGTGGTCGTAATTGGCGCTCTGGAAGGCCTCGCCCTCACCCGGCGCGGGATAGCGCGAATAGAGGAAGCCCTTCTCCCCCACCCAGGCCAGGTCCGAGAACTTGACCCAGCGGATCTCGTCTTCGAGGACTTTGCCGGTCGCGACATCCAGAACGTGAAGGATACGCCAGTCGCTGCCGCCATCCTGCACGCTATAGAGGAGGTACGAACCTTCCTTCGACGGCGTCCATCCCGACAGCGCCGTGGCCCCGTCGCTCGCCCAGGTGTTGGGATCGATCAGCAGGCGCGGCTCGCCATCCAGCCCATCGCGCACGAACAGCTGCGACTGGTTGAGAAGCCCTGAATTGCGCGTGTAGAAATACCGCTTCCCCGCCTTGTCCGGGAGCCCGAAGCGCTCGAAATCGAGAAGGCCGCGCACCTTCTCCTCAAACCAGCCCCGCTGCGGCAATTGCTTCAGATAACTGTCGGTGAAGGCGCTCTGACGGGCCACCCAGTCGGCAACTTCCTTGTCCTCGCGCACATCGTTTTCAAGCCAGCGGTAGGGGTCCGCAATCTTTTCCCCGAACAGCGTCTCGACAACGTCGCCGCGCCGGGTGTCGGGATAGTTCGTGTCGGTCAGTTCATTCGCGAAAGCAGGCGAGGCCGCGAGGACCGACAGGGCTGTCGTCCAACGAAGGATATTGCGCATGAAAAAGAAGAACTCCCGGGAAGATACGTCGCGCCCAAAAGAAAAGGCGGCCGCGAGAGTGCATCTCGCGGCCGCCTCCGTCAATTTCGAAAAATCGGACGTATCCTTGCTTTTCAACAGGACCAGGAGGCCCTGCCCCAAGCCTTACGCTTCGGCGTAGTCTTCGGCCTCGTTCATGACCGGGCCCGAATCCTGGCCCTTGGCCTCGGTGTCACGGTCGACGAGTTCGATGATCGCGATCGGAGCGGCGTCCGAAGCGCGGTAGCCCGCCTTGATGATGCGGGTGTAGCCGCCAGGACGATCCGAGTAACGCTCGGCCAGAACCTCGAACAGCTTCTTTTCCTGGGCATCGTCCATGATCTTGGCGTGCGCGAGGCGACGGTTGGACAGGCCACCGTGCTTGGCAAGCGTGATCAGCTTCTCGATGTAGGGACGCAGTTCCTTCGCCTTGGGCGTGGTGGTCTGGATCTGCTCGTGCTTGATCAGGGCTGCGGCCATGTTGCGCAGAAGGGCAGCGCGGTGGCCGGACTTGCGCTGCAGCTTACGGCCGGAATACTTGTGACGCATGGGTCATCTTCCTGTTCGTCAGGCAGCCGGTTAGGTACTGCCCGCCGGGCGATGTGGACAAGGCCACCGCCCAAAACCTTCTCACGGGTACCCGCGAAGAACGGCCCTAATGCGGATTTTCAGGCAAGAGTCAAGGATTCGCGTAAATCCGGACTGCAACGACCTACTCGCCCTCCCCCTCCGACACCATTGCAGCGAGCTCATGCCCGTGCGGATCCCGGAAATGGAAACGGCGGCCGCCCGGGAAGGCGAAGACGGGAAGCGTGATCACTCCGCCCGCGGCCTGAACCCGCGCCAGAGTCTCCTCCAGGTCCTCGACCTCGATCACGGGGAGCATCTGGGCCGTCCACTGCGCCGCATCGCCGTTGAGGCCCATGTCGACATCGCCCGTCATCGTCGACGCATAGTCCGGACCGAAGTCGGTAAAGGACCACCCGAAGGTCGCCTCGTAGAATTCCTTCTGACCCGGCACATTACGGACCGGCAGCTCGACGTAGTTCAGGCGGGCCATGGCTCTCTCCACTTGTTCTTTTTATGTTCTAGATGAAAAATGGAAAGGGGCAAAGAGAGAAAGAGGCACCCAAGGGATTTGCCATCCCTTCCCCCTGTAGATTGTCCAACACAACTTGAGCGGCCGAGGCACGCCCTCAACGAGAGGCCGGAACTCCCTTGCAATGCGGGGCGCCACCGCATCCGGCACGCCTTGCGCCCGACAGTCCGGGAGCTCGAGGGCGATGCCCCTCGAAATTCTCCCTTTCAAACTTCCAATCGAGTAGGGGGGCGCCTCACGGCGCCCCCCTCTCACACCACCGGACGTACGTACTGCGTATCACGGCGGTTTCCGGTACGGTTTAAGGCGGCATGTTGGAGAGCGAGGCTTGAGAGACCTGCCTGATCGAACCATGCGTTGGGCATGCCGTGGGCGGCCTGAGGGCTGCCCGACAGGCGCCACCAGCCCTTTCCCGAGAGCGCGAAGATCCAAGCCTGCCATTCTGGGACGCCGTTTTCCCTTAAGAAAGTGGCGATCGTCATGGTGCGCTTGCACTGTTTGAGCCGGACGCAGCGAAGCTTGCGCCGGAGCCAGCTGTCGATCTCGCGCAAAACCGTCTGAGCCCGGGCGTGTCGGTAGTAGGTGACCCACCCTGTAGTGAAGGCATTGGTCTGTGCGATCATCGCCGCGAGGCTGATGCCTCGGTTGCGGCGCGTAATCGCCCTGAGCCGCTCCTTCAGCCGCGTGAGACTTTTGTTCGCTATGCTCAAAAAGCCTCCCGCTGTCAGACGGTGGCCGAGGAAGGTACGTTCCCGGACGTGTGCAACCGCGCTCTTGGCCTGATTGACGCGGAGTCGGAGCTTGCCTTCCAGCAAGGCGGTAACCGAAGCCATGACGCGCTCCCCCGCTGCCTGTGACCGTACATAGATGTTACAGTCGTCGGCGTAGCGGCAGAACCGGTGGCCCCGGCGTTCGAGCTCCTTGTCGAGGTCATCCAGAATGAGGTTAGCGATCAGCGGCGAGAGAGGCCGCCTTGCGGGGTCCCCTCCTGCCGTTCGACGTGCACACCACCCGACAGCATCCCGGCCTGTAGAAACCGGCGGATGATGACGAGCAGGCGGGTCGGCGATGTGCCGGGCCAGACGGGCCATGACGATGTCGTGGTTCACCCGATCAAAGAATTTCTCCGTGTCGAGGTCTACGACGATCGCATAGCCGTCCCGCACATAGTCCGGGCCTGACGCAGCGCATCGTGTGCGCCGCGTCCGGGCGGAACCCAAAACTCGATGCCGAGAATGTCGGATCAAGGACGGGATCCGGGACTTGCAGTATCGCCTGTTGTACCAGCCGGTCGACAGCCGTCGGAATGCCCAGCTGGCGCACCTTTCCCGCCGGGTTTGGGAATTTCAACTCCGCGCACGTGCTTGGACGGTAAGTACCGTCGAGTAACGAGGCGATCAGCCTCTCACGGTTTCCTGCAATCCAGTCACGCAGGTCGGGGACGGTCATCCCGTCCACGCCCGGCGCCCCCTTGTTCGCTTTCACCCGCTTGTAGGCTTGGTTCAGGTTGGCCGAGCTGGCCACCTCCTCCATCACGTAACGCGTCAAGGCGAGGGGCTCGGCCCATGCCGTGGGTGATTGCCGCTCCTCGATCGTCCCAGCGCCAGTTCCGCCTTTGCCGGTGACGTCGTGGCCAAGCGATGCCTTCAGGGCTTCATCGAAGAAGTCCTGCTGCTTCCCGCTACCTTGCTGCCGCTCCACACCCATCGAATGTGCCCAGTCTTGCTCCTTGGGTACCGAATTTGGTCCTTCGCCGGCTTGCGCCCGCTACTATGACCGCTGCTGACTTCTCCGGGCCCATCCAGCAACATCACTGCCGCTGTTCTCCGGATCGTCCGGAGAGGCCAGGAGATCTCCCGGGGTAAGACGTTGATCCTTCACTCGGTCGCTGCCGGATTTACCAATGCGCGCGTCTGTCTGGCTATCGGACATCCCCATCCATTGCTGGGTTATCCCGCCGCACCGGCCTTCTATCCGATTCCTGTTCGTCAGCTCCGAGCTTTGCCTCCGGCTTCCTCCCCACCCCGCCTCGCGGCGACGCAGTTGCCTTCAGCTAGCAGTTCCCACCAGCAGGCCTGCAAAGGACTTACACCTCCTGCATCAACGCCGTGCCCGGCACACAAGAAAAAGGCCCCGCAGTTTCCTGCAGGGCCTCTTCAATTCGGTTTCGGGAGAGCCGATCAGCCGAGCAGTTCCTGCTCCAGCTTCTTGGCCATCTCTTCGATGTTCTCGGGCGGCCAGCCCGGGATGTCCATGCCGAGGCGCAGACCCATCGAGGAGAGCACTTCCTTGATCTCGTTGAGCGACTTGCGGCCGAAGTTCGGCGTGCGCAGCATCTCGGCTTCAGTCTTCTGGACCAGGTCGCCGATGTAGATGATGTTGTCGTTCTTGAGGCAGTTGGCCGAGCGGACCGACAGCTCGAGCTCGTCGACCTTCTTGAGAAGGTAACGGTTGAGCTGGTTGGTGTCGCTCTCTTCCTGGCTCTGCGTACCGCCGGCGGCCATGCCGACCATGGCGGGCTGACCCACGGGAGCAATGTCCTCGAAGTGAACGAACAGCGCCAGCTGGTCCTGCAGGATGCGGGCCGAGTAGGCCACGGCATCTTCGGGAGCCACGGTGCCGTCGGTCTCGACGGTCAGGCTGAGCTTGTCGTAGTCGAGCTCCTGGCCAACGCGGGCGTTCTCGACCTTGTAGCTCACCTGGCGAACCGGCGAGTAGAGCGAGTCGACCGGGATAAGACCGATCGGTGCGTCAACCGGACGGTTACCGACAGCAGGTACGTAGCCCTTGCCGGTGTCCGCGGTGAGTTCCATGTTCAGGACCGCACCCTCGTCGAGCGTGCAGATCACGAGGTCCTTGTTCATGACCTCGATGTCGCCCGAAACGGCGATATCGCCCGCCTTCACCTGCGCCGGGCCAGTGGCCGAGAGCTGGAGACGCTTGGGGCCTTCGCCCTGCATCTTGAGGGCGATCTGCTTCACGTTCAGGACGATGTCGGTGACGTCTTCACGCACACCGGCCAGCGAGGAGAACTCGTGCAGCACGTTCTCGATCTTGATCGAGGTAATTGCAGCGCCCTGCAGCGAAGACAGAAGAACGCGCCGCAGCGCGTTACCGAGCGTAAGACCAAAACCGCGCTCGAGAGGTTCGGCAACGAACGTTGCCTTCAGCTTGGGGTCGGGTCCCGGCTTGATCTCAAGGCTGTTCGGCTTCTTGAGTTCCTGCCAGTTCTTGATGTTGACAGTCATGGACTTCCCCTGGGATTACGATGGCGGTTGCGCCCAGGAGCCCATTGAAAATGAACCCATGAAACGCTCCTGAAAACGGGCGACGACCGGTTCGCCGCCCGCAAAAAGGTCGATCAGACGCGGCGGCGCTTCGAAGGACGAACGCCGTTGTGCGGGATCGGGGTCACGTCGCGGATCGACGTGATGGTGAAGCCGACAGCCTGGAGGGCGCGAAGCGCGCTCTCGCGGCCCGAACCCGGGCCCTTGACTTCGACTTCGAGGGTGCGGACGCCGTGCTCGGCGGCCTTCTTGCCGGCATCGTCCGCGGCCACCTGAGCGGCGTACGGGGTCGACTTGCGGCTGCCCTTGAAGCCCATCATGCCGGCCGAGGACCAGCTGATTGCATTGCCCTGGGCGTCGGTGATGGTCACCATGGTGTTGTTGAAGCTGGCGTTGACGTGGGCAATGCCGCTCGTGATGTTCTTGCGCTCGCGCCGCTTAATGCGCTGGGGTTCGCGTGCCATGTTCGTGTATCCTGTCGAATAGTCGCTGCGGGAAACCGAAAACCTTTAAGGTTCCCGTGCTTACTTCTTCTTGCCGGCGATCGGCTTGGCCTTGCCCTTGCGGGTGCGCGCATTGGTGTGCGTGCGCTGGCCACGGACCGGAAGACCCTTGCGGTGACGCAGGCCACGGTAGCAGGCGAGATCCATCAGACGCTTGATGTTCATCGCGGTTTCGCGACGAAGGTCACCTTCCACGAGGTGATCGGCATCGATGGTTTCGCGGATCTGGAGCACTTCGGCGTCCGAAAGATCCTGAATGCGGCGGGTGTGATCAATGCCGAGCTTGTCGGCGATCTCGACGGCCTTGGTGCGACCAATACCGTGGATGTAGGTGAGCGCGATGATCACGCGCTTGTTGGTGGGGATGTTTACCCCGGCAATACGAGCCACTTAAATCTCCTGCTCCACAGGGGTGCGTCGCCGCTCCCCTATCTCAACGCTGAAACGAACCACCCGATCCACAAACGCGAAACGACCGGCAGGCGACTTACTCAAAGCCAGACCAACCGGACGGAGCGATTCTGTCGAGTGAAGGGGGCGCTTAAAACGATTCGCACAGCCTGTCAATGCAGCCGACGCGAATTGCGGGCCTAGCGCCAAGTTATGCGCGGCCCGATCAAGCGATGGGTGGATTATACCTCGGAAGGCCCCTCGCGTCAAAGCGCACCTCGCGCAAAGGATTGTTCTTCTTGCACGCTCAACGCTCGATAACCTCACCTGCGGGGGGCTCGGGCGCCAGCGGCTCGATGCCATCCGGAGCCTCATCGACCTTGACCTCATCCTTGGCATCCGCCTCGGGTGCGGGATCGAGCCCGAGGTCGCCACCAGGAAAGGCCTTCGCAAAGGCGCCACCGAGTTCCGAGGCAAGGCGCTCGAGCTGGGCGCCGAGCATGGCATCGACCGAACCGGCCATCGCTTCGGCGGGCTGACGCATATAGCCGCCCACCACGTACTCGAGAAGCAGGACCGTATTCTCGCCCTCCCCATCCCGGGGCTTGAGCTGGATCGTGAGCGTCCCGTTCACCGCTTCGGACTGCAGCGGCCCAAGCGCGCCTGTCATGCGCAGCACGCGCGGACGTTCGATATAGACCACCCGCATGTGCTCGACACTGCCCTTGGGCGCGGCGCGCGGCGATGTGTCATTGGGCAGCAATTCGCAGAAGCAGCCACCCGCCTTGGGATCGATCGAGAGATTGGCGGCATCCCCGGACCACGTGTGCGCCGAATCCCACCACCCGGCCGGATCCAGGACCGTGTCCCAGGTCTTGTCCACGCGGGAAGGGATCTCGACCATGTGGCGCACGACGAAGCCGCGCTCATTGGCCTCTGCAACCTTGGCCTCGGCCAGATGAGGTGCGCACAGGCCCATCAAGGCCGTGGCGAGGACGACCGTGTAACGATGGAAACGCGAGATATTCATGCAGCCCATAGTCTTGGCGACAAAGACGAACGAAGGCCAGAAAAAAAGCCGGGACATTCGCCCCGGCTTCCTTTTCGATACCTACTTGGCGAGGACACCTTCGATGGAGGCGGTCACATCGTCCATCTCGGCCATCCCGTCGACCTTCGCGACAATCCCCCGCTCCTCATAGATCGGAAGGATCGGCGCCGTCTTGGCGCGGTACTCGGCCAGGCGCGTACGCACGGTCTCGGCGTTGTCATCCGGACGGCGCTTGAATTCGGTGCCGCCGCACTTGTCGCACGTGCCCGGAACCTTGGGCTGCTCGAAGCTGTCGTGATAGCCCTTGCCACACGCCGCACAGGTAAAACGCCCCGTGATGCGCTCGACCAGCGCTTCCTCGTCGACGCCCAGTTCGATCACATGGTCGAGCTGGCGGCCGCGCTCGGCGAGAATCCCGTCGAGCGTTTCAGCCTGGGCCGCGGTACGCGGATACCCGTCGAAAATGGCGCCGGTGTCCGGGCCCATCGCATCGAGCTCGTCACCGATCAGCGCCGACACGATCGCATCCGAGACGAGTTCGCCCCGCTCCATGATCGCCTTGGCTTCAAGCCCCGTCGGCGTGCCCGCCTTGACCGCGGCGCGCAGCATGTCGCCGGTCGAAAGCTGGCGCATGCCATGGCGCTCAACCAGGCGCTGTGCCTGCGTTCCCTTGCCCGCCCCCGGCGGCCCAAGAAGAATGATATTCACGCGTAACCCCCTCAGTTCTACGTTTTGGCGAACGCCTGCGCTTAGCGCAGGCGACCTTTCAGCTTCGCCTTCTTTATGAGATCGCCGTACTGGTGAGCCAGCAGGTGCGATTGGATCTGCGTGATGGTGTCCACGGTCACGTTGACAACGATCAGCAGGCTGGTGCCGCCCATGAACAGCAGCGGAAGACCGGTCTGGGCCAGGAACCACTCGGGGATGCAGCACACCGCCGTGAGGTAGGCCGCACCGATCACCGTCACGCGGGTCAGCACGTAGTCCAGATAGTTCGCCGTGTTCTTGCCCGGACGAATGCCGGGAATGAAGCCACCGTTCTTCTTGAGGTTCTCCGCCGTTTCTTCCGGATTGAACACAACCGCGGTGTAAAAGAAGCTGAAGAAGATGATGCCGGCGGCATAGAACAGCATGTAGAGCGGCTTGCCGTGTCCCAGGTACTGGTTCAGCGACACCACGATCTTGCCCATCGTCGAGTCCGGCTGAAGCGAGTTGCCCGCGAACTGGGTGATGGTGAGCGGCAGCAGCAGCAGCGAGCTCGCGAAGATCGGCGGGATCACGCCCGCGGTGTTGATCTTGAGCGGCAGGTGGCTGCGATCCGCCTGCATCATGCCGCGCTGGGTCGCACGCTTGGGATACTGGATCAGCAGACGGCGCTGGGCGCGCTCGAAGAAGCAGATCAGCAGGATCATTGCGACGATGAGCGCGATCAGGAACATGATGAGCAGCGAACCGGTGTCCCCGGCCGAATAGGCCTGACCCAGGTTCGAGGCAAACGTCGGCATCTGCGCAACGATACCGGCCATGATGATCAGCGACACGCCGTTGCCGATACCGCGCGAGGTGATCTGCTCACCCAGCCACAGCAGGAACATGGTGCCACCAACCAGGCTGATGACCGCGCCAACGCGGAACAGGATGCCCGGATCAACGACCGCAGGAAGACCGCTCGAGGCGCCATAGGCTTCCAGGCTCACAGCCAGGAAGTAGCCCTGGATGGCGCAGAGGCCAACCGTGCCATAGCGGGTGTACTGGTTCAGCTTCTTGCGACCAGCCTCACCTTCCTTCTTCAGCGCCATGAGCGCGGGATGAAGCGAAGCGGCCAGCTGCACCACGATCGAGGCCGTGATGTAGGGCATGACGCCAAGCGCAATCAGGCTCATGCGCGAAAGCGAGCCGCCCGAGAAGGTGTTGAACAGGTCAAGGATGCCGCCCTGCGTCTGGCTGTAAAGCTCGCTCAGGATGCGGGCATCGACGCCCGGCAGCGGCACAAAGCTCAGAAAGCGGAAAACGATAAGCGCACCGATCGTGAACCAGATGCGCTTCTTCAGCTCGGTAGCCTTAGAGAAATTGCTCAGGCTCAGCGAGCTGGCGATATTGTCGGCACGGGAAGCCATGAGTTGTAGAAGCCTCGAATAGCGTGTTCGGATTCGGCCTTAGCTGCTGAGAGCACCCTTGTCGAACCCGCGTTCCAGTCCGTCCATATAGACATTCGTAGGAGGGCGGAAACCCTCCGTGCCACCAACGGCACGCGAAACCCACATGATTCGCGCCAGTACCGCCGTGGCGAAACGCACAAGAGGGCGAAACGCGCCGCGCTCCGCCCTCCTGTATTGCGTTACCGCACTGTGGCGAATCAGGCCGCAGCGGCTTCCTTGGCAGGCAGGATCACCTTGCCACCAGCCTTTTCAACGGCTTCCACGGCGCCCTTCGAGGCACCAGCAACGTTGAATTCGACCTTGGCGGTGAGCTCACCCTTGCCCAGGAGACGCACGCCATCCTTGCCACCACGGGCCAGGCCAGCGCCCTTGAGCGCGGCGTGATCGACGGTGCCCGAGATGTCGAGCTTGCCGGCGTCGATCGCCTTCTGGACCATGCCGAGGTTCACTTCCGCGTAGTCCTTGGTGAACTTCGCGTTGGTGAAGCCGCGCTTCGGAAGGCGCATGTGAAGCGGCATCTGGCCGCCTTCGAAACCCTTGACGGCAACACCCGAACGGCTCTTCTGGCCCTTCTGACCACGTGCCGAGGTCTTGCCCTTGCCCGAACCGATACCACGGCCGACACGCATGCGGCGGTGACGGGCACCGGCGTTGTCACGGAGATCGTTGAGATTCATAGTATGCACTCGCTTTCGCTTTTCATCGCGCTGGATGGGAAGCGGGCCCCATAGGCGAAAGGGGACCACCTGTCACCCCCTATTCGCGCAGTGCCGACTATTTGCCGAGGCCGAAAACGAGCTTGGCATCGCCAGGTACGGTGGTCGCGAACGCATCACGCGCCGGGGTCCAGCGCACCACCTTCATCGCCACTTCGCACAGTTCGGCGTCGAATTCGGGCGAGTTCGACGCAGGCACGAGTTCGCAACTCGTCGAGTTGCCACCCTCGTCAATCGTGAACTGCAACTCGTAGCGTGAGAAGCTGCGCTGACGCAGGATCGGGTCGTAGCGGTGCTTGATCTGGAAGAACGCGCGGTTGAAATCGGCCAGGCTGGCATCGTCATAGCGCGGGTTCTGACGCAAGTTGGCGAACTCCTCCTCACTGACATACGAACGCAAGCGCCCGATCATGTCCGTCCAGCGCATGAGGCGCGCGACCTGGAGCGGCGACTGGCGATCAATCGCGGTCTGGCAGCTCGCCCCCGTCGGGCTTGCCCCCGCCTCGATGAGAACGTCCGCCGTCCGCCAGCGCTGATAGGCAATGGCCCAGGCCAACGGCGTCAGGCCGAACATGTCGGGCTTGTCGATGTCCTGCGGCCGCGCCGCGACAAGCCGGCGCAACTGGTCGACGGCGTTGTGACGCGCCGCATAGCCCATCGTGTCGACCGCCTCGCCCGACTGGAGATCGGCAAAACCGTAAGGCTGCGAAATCGGCTCTTCCGGCCGGATCTCGGGCTCAGGGCCCACATCCGAGACAGGCCGACAGATGTCACGATAGGGATAGTGCGGGTCGGCCATCAGAGCCGCGTTGTACTGCCTCCCGAAGGCCGTTGCCGGGACATCTGCCCCCCTGCCCTCCGCGGCGGCAAGATCCGGCACGAACGCCAGTGCCCGGATGGACCAGGCCGCCGGGCTCCCCAGGAGCCGGCACTGCGCGTTGTAAAGGTCGAGTGACACGCCGACCGGCGTCGTCGCAGCGGCAAGCCGAAAATCGCCGCGCGCGATCGCACTCGCCGCCTCCGCGACGGGATCGGGCTTCGCGCCCGAGGCGAGCGCCATGCGCAGAGCGATGTCCCCGGCTCGCATCGAGGCCAGCACCTTGGGATCTGCACGAAAATCGTTGCACACGGCCACGGCCTCACCCTCGGGAACAAGGGCTCCGTCCGAACCTGGCGCATCCGCGTTGCATGCGCTCAGACCAAGCGCCAGCGCACCTGCCAGCACACACCTATGTGAAGACACCGAACCGAGCAGGCCACGTAACATCGATGCAGGCATTACCATCTGGAAGACATCCCGGGAGGACGAGTGGAAGGCGAGAGCGCATAGCACAGGTGCCCCTGAATGGAAGGTGCATCGCGCCCTGCCCGTCAACGCCATGCGAAAAGGGCCCCGATGCCATGCACCGGAGCCCTTTCAATCTTCAGCTCGCTGCTCCCGGGGGAGCGGCGGCCAGGTCAGTCGACCACGGCCACCATGTGCGGAAGCTTGGCAATCGCGCCACGAACTTCGGGGGTGTCCTCGAGTTCGACAACGCGGTGCATCTTGCCGAGGCCCAGACCGATGAGGATCTTCTTCTGGCTCTCGGGGCGACGGATCGGCGAACCGATCTGCTTGATCTTGATCTTGGCCATTGTCGCTTACTCCACGATGGCTTCAGCTGCGGCCTCGGCCTCAGCTTCGCTCGCACCGCCACGACCCAGGAGGTCGGAGACCTTCTTGCCGCGACGCTGAGCAACCGCCTTCGGCGACGACTGGTCGGTCAGCGCGTCGAAGGTGGCACGGATCATGTTGTACGGGTTCGAAGTGCCGACCGACTTGGTCACGACGTCAGCGACGCCCAGGCTTTCGAACACGGCGCGCATCGGACCGCCGGCGATGATGCCGGTACCGGCCGGAGCCGTACGGACATTGACGCGGCCCGCACCGAAGTGGCCCTTGCCGTCATGATGAAGGGTACGACCCTCCTTCAGAGCGACGCGGATCATCTTCTTCTTGGCCGAAGCGGTTGCCTTGGTGATTGCCTCGGGAACCTCGCGAGCCTTGGCATGGCCAAAGCCAACGCGGCCCTTGCCGTCACCCACGACGACGAGTGCTGCGAAACCGAAGCGCTTACCGCCCTTGACGGTCTTCGAGACGCGGTTGATGTGAACCAGCTTCTCGATCAGCTCTTCGCCCTGCTCCTCGTCATCGCGACGGCCACGACGGTCGTCACGACGGCCACGGCCACCGCGTTCGCCACGGCCACGGCCGCCACGACCACGACCGCCATCACGGCCTTCGCGCTGCTCCTGGGGAGCCCCGCCCTGCGGGTTGTCAGCCGCGATGGGCTGCTCACTGCTGGTGGTGTTGGTGTTTTCGTCAGCCATGCTCAGAACTCCAGCCCGCCTTCGCGGGCGGCATCGGCCAGCGCCTTGACGCGACCATGATAGAGGAAGCCGCCGCGATCGAACACGACCGAAGTGATGCCCGCCTTCTTGGCGGCCTCGGCGAGTTCCTTGCCCACGCGGATGGCGGCATCGGTGTCAGCGCCCTTGCCGCCAAGCGTGTTGGCAGCAGCGACCGTACGGCCCTGCGCATCGTCGATGATCTGGGCGTAGATGTGACGTCCGGTGCGGTGCACCGAAAGACGCGGACGGCCCGAAGCCGACGCGCGAAGGGCGGTGCGCACGCGCTGACGGCGGCGCTGGAAAAGGGAAAGCTTTGCCATTACTTCTTCTTCCCTTCCTTGCGGAAGATGAACTCGCCGCGGTACTTGATACCCTTGCCCTTGTAGGGCTCGGGCTTGCGCCAGCGACGGATCTCGGCCGCGATCTGGCCGACCTTCTGCTTGTCGATGCCCGAGATCTCGACGGTGGTGTTATCCGGCGCCTTGATCTCGATACCTTCGGGGATGTCGATGTCGACATCGTGCGAGTAGCCAAGCTGAAGCTTGAGCTTCTTGCCCTGGATCTGTGCGCGGTAGCCGACGCCCTTGAGTTCAAGGACCTTCGAGTAGCCTTCGGTCACGCCGCCAACAAGGTTGGCGACGAGCGTGCGCTGCATGCCCCAGTGGCTGCGAGCCTGCTTCGACATGTTGACGGGCTGGATTGCAACCGCGCCATCTTCCACCGAGCAGGTGACCTGGTCGGACACACCCATGGTGAGCGTGCCCTTGGGGCCCTTCACCGAGAGGACGTTGTCCTTGAGATCGGCAGTCACGCCAGCGGGGATCGCCACGGCCTTCTTACCAATACGGCTCATCAGAACACCTCCGCCAGCACTTCGCCACCGACGTTGTCGGCACGTGCTTCGGCATCCGAGAGCACGCCCTTGGGCGTCGAGACGATGGTGATGCCAAGGCCATTGCGCACAACCGGGAGTTCCTTGGAACCCGAGTAGACGCGGCGGCCAGGCTTGGAGACGCGGGCGATGTGCTTGATAGCGGGCTCGCCTTCGAAGTACTTCAGCTCGATGCGAAGCTGCGGATGGGCACCGGTGGTGTCATCGCTGTAGCCACGGATGTAGCCCTCACGCTGGAGGACTTCGAGCACGCGCGCACGCAGCTTGCTGGCGGGGGAAAGGACGGAGTCCTTCTTCGCCTGCTGGCCGTTGCGGATGCGGGTGAGCATATCACCCAGGGGATCGGTCATAGCCATTGCTTATGTATCCCTTACCAGCTCGACTTGGTCACGCCGGGGATCATGCCCTTGTTGGCAAGATCACGCAGCTCAACGCGGCACAGGCCGAACTTGCGGTAGTAACCACGCGGACGACCGGTCGTGGCGCAGCGGTTGCGAACCCGGGTCGGGTTGCCGTTGCGCGGGATCTCGGCCAGCTTCAGACGGGCGATGAGGCGCTCGGTTTCGTCGAGCGAGGTGTCATCGGCAATCGCCTTGAGGCGTTCGTACTTACCTGCGTACTTCTTGACGAGCTTCTTACGACGCTCGTTCTTGTTCACGGAACTCAGTTTCGCCATGGACTTAAGCTCTCTTCCTCAGCGGCGGCTCACGCCGCCTCCTTCTCTTCCGCGGCTTCTTCAACCGGGAACGGGAAACCGAAAAGACGCAGCAGTTCGCGTGCTTCTTCGTCGGTCTTGGCGGTGGTGGTGACGATGATGTCCATGCCACGCACCTTCTCGATCTGATCGTAGCTGATCTCGGGGAAGATGATCTGCTCCTTCAGGCCCATCGCGTAGTTGCCGCGGCCGTCGAACGACTTGGCGTTCAGACCACGGAAGTCGCGAATGCGGGGCATCGCGATCGTGATGAGGCGATCGAGGAATTCGTACATGCGTTCGCGGCGCAGGGTAACCTTGCAGCCGATGGGCATGCCTTCACGCAGCTTGAACTGCGCAATCGACTTGCGAGCCTTGGTGATCACGGGCTTCTGGCCGGCAATCTTTTCCATTTCGGCCGCGGCGGTCTGGACCTTCTTCTTGTCCTGGCTCGCCTCGCCCACGCCCATGTTGAGCGTGATCTTCTCGATCGAAGGCACTTCCATCACGTTCTTGTAGCCGAACTTTTCGGTCATCGCCTTGACGATTTCCGCATCGTACTTCGAACGCATACGCGGGGTGTACTTATCAGCCATCGATGGTCTCCCCGGTCTTCACGGCCACACGGACCTTCTTGCCGTCCTTCTCTTCGAAGCGAACGCGGGTCGGCTTGCCGTCAACGGCAACCGCGACCTTGCTGATCGCCATCGGAGCGGGATTGCGCTCGATGCCGCCCTGCGGGTTCTGCTGGGTCGGCTTGCGGTGACGAGTGGCGACGTTCACGCCCTCGACCACGACCTTGCCGTCCTTGGGCATGACCTGGAGCACAGCGCCGGTACGGCCCTTGTCCTTGCCCGACAGAACGATGACCTGGTCACCCTTCTTGATCTTCGCGGCAGCCATTACAGCACCTCCGGAGCAAGCGAGATGATCTTCATGAAGCCCTTGCCGCGAAGCTCGCGAACCACGGGGCCGAAGATACGGGTGCCGATCGGCTCCTCGCTCTTGTTGATGAGCACGGCAGCGTTGCTGTCGAAGCGGATGACGCTGCCGTCGGGACGACGAACGTCCTTACGGGTGCGCACGATGACAGCACGGTGCACGTCGCCCTTCTTGACGCGCGCGCGCGGCTGCGCTTCCTTTACCGACACCACGATGATGTCGCCGACGCCTGCGAAACGACGCTTCGAGCCACCCAGTACCTTGATGCACTGGACGCGCTTCGCGCCGCTGTTGTCCGCGACGTCGAGATTGGATTGCATCTGGATCATTGATCCGGTTCCTTCTCAACGGCTTGCCGGAACCAGTCCGGCAGTTCCAAAAAAGCTCCCCCGGCGGTTAAGCCGGGGGCGTCTCAAATCAGTTGGCGGCCTCTACGTCGAGATTAGCCTCGATGGCAATACCCTTTCCGGCCTGCAACGTGTCGAGAACCTTCCAGGTCTTCGACTTTGAGATCGGTTTGGTTTCCTCGATGCGGACGCGATCACCAATGTGGTACGCGTTCTCTTCGTCATGGGCGGCATACTTCTTCGAGCGACGAATGATCTTGCCGTAAAGCGGGTGCTTCACGCGGCGCTCGACGAGTACGGTAACGGTCTTGTCGGTCTTGTCGGAAACGACGGTACCGATCAGAATACGCTTGGGCATCGTGTTTCCTCCTTACTTCGCCGCAGCCGAACGCTCAGCCTGGAGCGTCTTGATGCGGGCGATGTTGCGACGGACCTCCTTGATCCGGGCCGGTGCCTCGAGCTGGCTCGTGGCGGCCTGGAAACGAAGGTTGAACTGCTCGCGCTTCAGCGCGACCAGCTCTTCCGTGAGCTGGTCGTCGGTCTTGGCGCGGAAGTCTTCAGTCTTGGCAGCCATGAATTAACCCTCCAGGTGCGAGGTGTCGCCGAGACGGGCAACGACCTTGGTCTTGATGGGAAGCTTCATCGCAGCGCGGCTGAAAGCCTCAGCGGCGAGCGGGCCGGCAACGCCGTCCAGCTCGAACAGGATACGGCCCGGCTTCACACGCGCGGCCCAGTATTCCACCGAACCCTTGCCCTTACCCTGACGGACTTCAGCAGGCTTCTTCGAAACCGGCACGTCGGGGAAGACGCGGATCCAGAGGCGACCCTGGCGCTTGATGTGACGCGTGATCGCGCGGCGAGCCGCTTCGATCTGGCGGGCGGTGATGCGTTCCGGCTCGAGAGCCTTGAGGCCGTAGGAGCCAAAGTTCAGATCGGTGCCGCCCTTGGCATCACCCTTGATCTTGCCCTTGAAAGCCTTGCGGAACTTGGTCTTTTTCGGTTGCAGCATGGTGCTTACTCTATCCTAAGCCTCAGCGCGCCGGACGGACGCCGGAGGTCTGAGCCTCCATCATCAGCCGGTCCTGCGCCATCGGGTCGTGGCCCAGGATCTCACCCTTGAAGACCCAGACCTTGATGCCGATGATACCGTAAGCGGTCAGCGCTTCGGCTTCGGCATAGTCGATGTTGGCACGCAGCGTGTGGAGCGGCACGCGACCTTCGCGGTACTGCTCGACGCGCGCGATCTCCGCGCCGCCCAGACGGCCACCGCACATGATCTTGATGCCTTCGGCACCCAGACGCATGGCCGACTGCATCGCGCGCTTCATCGCACGACGGAAGGCAACGCGGCGGATCAGCTGGTCCGCAATGCCCTGAGCGATCAGCTTGGCGTCGACTTCCGGCTTGCGGATTTCAACGATGTTCAGCTTCACTTCGCTCGAGGTCATCACCGCAAGCTTCTTGCGAAGCTTCTCGATGTCCGCGCCCTTCTTGCCGATGATCACACCGGGACGAGCTGCGTAGATCGAGATGCGGCACAGCTTGGCCGGACGCTCGATGACCACCTTCGAGATCGCTGCCTGGGGCGCGTTCTCGAGGATGAACTTGCGGATCTTGAGGTCTTCCTCAAGCAGCTTGCCGTAGTCCCGGCCTTCCGCGAACCAGCGGCTGTCCCAGGTACGGTTGATCTGCAGACGCAGACCGATCGGATTGCTCTTATGACCCATGGATCAGGCCTCCTCGACTTCGCGAACGACGATCCGCAGACGTGAGAACGGCTTGAGGATCCGGGTGCTCTTGCCACGACCACGGGTGTGGAAGCGCTTCATGGTGATCGACTTGCCGACCGACGCCTCGGCGACGACGAGGGCGTCGACGTCGAGGTTGTGGTTGTTCTCCGCGTTGGCGATCGCCGAAGCGAGAACCTTGCGGGCGTCCACGGCCATGGCCTTCTTCGAAAAAGCGAGGATGTTCATCGCTTCCTCAGCCTTCTTGCCACGGATCAGGGCGGCGACGAGATTGAGCTTCTGCGCCGAACCACGGATGGTGGTACCGACCGACAGGGCTTCCTTTTCGCCGACGCGGCGGGGTGCTGCCTGCTTGCTCATTAGCGCTTGCCCTTCTTGTCGGCAGCGTGGCCGGGGAACGAACGCGTAGGCGCGAATTCACCGAACTTGTGGCCGACCATGTCCTCGTTGACCGAGACCGGGATGAACTTGTGCCCGTTGTAGACGTTGAACGTCAGACCAACGAACTGCGGAAGGATGGTGCTGCGACGCGACCAGGTCTTGATCGGACCAGCGCGGTTGCCGGCATCCTGCGCGACCTCAGCCTTCTTGAGAAGGTACAGGTCGACGAAGGGGCCTTTCCAGACGGAACGTGCCATCGTGTCTTACCTCTTCTTCTTGGCGTGGCGCGAACGGATGATCATCTTGTCCGTCTGCTTGTTGTTGCGAGTGCGGGCACCCTTGGTCGGCTTGCCCCACGGAGTAACCGGATGACGGCCACCCGAGGTGCGGCCTTCACCACCACCGTGCGGGTGGTCGACCGGGTTCTTGGCAACACCACGCGTCAGCGGGCGACGGCCCATCCAGCGCTTGCGGCCTGCCTTGGCGAGGGTCTGGTTCTGGTTGTCGGGGTTCGACACCGCACCGACCGTGCCCATACAGTCGCCACGCAGGTAGCGCTGCTCGCCCGAGTTGAGGCGCACGATGACCATGCCGCGGTCACGACCGACGACCTGGACGTAGGCACCGGCCGAACGGGCGATCTGACCACCCTTGCCCGGCTTCATCTCGACGTTGTGGCAGATCGTACCGACCGGCATCTGCGACAGGAGCATGGCGTTGCCCGGCTTCGTGTCGCACTTCTCGGCGGCGATGACCTTGTCGCCGGCAGCAAGGCGCTGCGGAGCGATGATGTAGGCCTGTTCGCCATCCGCGTAGTTGATGAGCGCGATGAAGGCGGTGCGGTTGGGATCGTATTCGATCCGCTCGACGGTGCCTTCAACGTCCCACTTGCGACGCTTGAAGTCGATGTAGCGGTACTTCTGCTTGTGACCACCGGCAATGCCACGCGACGTGACATGACCCTTGTTGTTGCGGCCACCGGTCTTGCGCTTGCCTTCGGTCAGAGCCTTGACAGGCTTGCCCTTCCACAGCGCCGACTTGTCGACGAGGACCAGGCCGCGGCGGGCGGGGCTGGTCGGGTTGTAATGCTTGAGTGCCATCGGATCAGCCCTGTACGCCTTCGGTGATGTCAATCGGCTGCTGACCTTCGGCCAGCGTGACAATCGCCTTCTTCACGTCGCTGCGGCGGTAATCCTTACCGCGCCAGCGCTTGGTCTTGCCCTTGGTCACCAGCGTGTTGACGCTCTTGACCTTGCGGTCGAACAGCGCCTCGACGGCAGCCTTGATCTCGGGCTTGGTCGCATCGCCGGCCACCTTGAAGACGACCGCGTTGTTCTCGGAGAGAAGCGTCGCCTTTTCGGTGATGTGCGGTGCAAGGATCACGTCGTAGTGACGGATTTCTGCAGCGGTCTTAGCCATTGAAGCGCGCCTCCAGCTTTTCGACAGCGGCGCGGGTGAGCACCAGCGTATCGTGCTTCAGGATGTCGTAGACGTTCGCGCCCTGGGCGGGGAGAACGTTCACGCCGATGAGGTTGCGAGCGGCCTTGGCGAAGTTGTCGTTGACGGCTTCACCGTCGATCACGAGCACCTTCTTGCCGAAGTTCGCCTTGGCGAGCTGACCGGCGAGGACCTTGGTCTTGGCGTCGGCAACGTCGAGCGTGTCGACGATGACGAGACCGGCCTTGGCCTTCGAGGAAAGCGCCATCTTGAGACCCAGCGCGCGCAGCTTCTTGTTCAGCGACTGGCCGAACTCGCGGCGACGGGCACCATGAGCCTTACCACCGCCGATGAAGACGGGAGCTGCACGGTCACCGTGACGAGCCGTGCCGCCGCCCTTCTGGCGACCCCACTTCTTGCCGGTGCGCGCAACGTCCGAACGTTCGCGGGTGGCGCGGGCGATGCCGCGGCGGTTTTCCATCTGCCAGGTAACGACACGGTGCAGGATGTCCGCGCGCGGCTCGAGGCCGAACACGTCATCCGACAGCTCGATGTCGCCGTTGCCGGCGGAACCGTCGATATTGAGGACCTGAACCTTCACGACTTAGCCCTCCTGGCCTTCGGTCGCTTCGACAGCCGCGGTGTCTTCCGCGGGGGTGTCAGCAGCCGAATCGTTGCTGTTGGCGGCCGTCTTGAGGCCGGCGGGGTACGGAGCCTCGGCGTGACGGGCGACCTTGACGGCGTCCGAAACGGTGAGCCAGGCATTCTTCGCGCCCGGGACCGAGCCCTTGACGAAGATCAGGCCACGCTCGTCGTCCACGCGGACGATCTCGAGGTTCTGCTGGGTGCGCTGACGGTCGCCCATGTGGCCGGCCATCTTCTTGTTCTTGAACACCTTGCCCGGATCCTGACGGTTACCCGTCGAACCGTGCGAACGGTGCGAGAGCGACACACCGTGGGTGGCGCGCAGACCGCCGAAGCCCCAACGCTTCATGGCGCCTGCAAAGCCCTTGCCCTGGGTGTGGCCGGCAACGTCGACGAGCTGGCCGGGCACGAAGTGCGAGGCAGCAATGGTCGAGCCGACTTCGAGCAGCGCGTCGTCAGCGACGCGGAACTCGGCAACGCGCATCTTGAGCGAGACTTCCGCCTTGGCGAAGTGCTCGCGCTGCGGCTTGGCAACGTTCTTCTGCTTGGCTTCGCCGGCACCGAGCTGAACCGCGACGTAGCCGTCACGATCGTTGGTGCGGACCGAAACCACCTGGCAATCTTCCAGCGCCAGAACGGTCACGGGCACATGCCGGCCGTCCTCCTGGAAAAGGCGGGTCATCCCGACTTTCTTGGCGATCACGCCAGTACGCATGATCTGTCTCCTCAACAGAGGCCTGCCCGGGCCCATCCCGAACAGGCGTGTCCAGCCCAATGATGTGATGCATGCCCCGTCCGGGCTGGAATGTTCCCTGCTCAAGGCCCGAATGGCCCGGCGGAAACGAGACGGGGGACGCATTCCCGGTTCAACCCCGAAGGATGGAACCGGAGGTATCCCTTGTGTCCTCTCGGCCCGAAGGCTCTGGAGGCTCTGTCTCTGCGCGTTTTGCCGCGCAAAGCCGATCTCGATGGATCGACAAGGTTATCTGAACCCGAAGGTCCGAATTTCGCCCGATCGTTTAGCGTCCGATCAGAAAGACGGACGGGGTCACCTGAGGCGACCCCGAGCTGGATCAGGCCAGCTTGATCTCGACGTTCACGCCGGCCGCGAGGTCCAGCTTCATCAGAGCGTCGACGGTGGCAGCGTTCGGCTGCACGATGTCAAGCAGACGCTTGTACGTGCGGACTTCGAACTGCTCACGCGACTTCTTGTCGATGTGCGGACCGCGGTTCACGGTGAACTTCTCGATCTTCGTCGGCAGCGGAATGGGGCCCCGAATGAGCGCGCCGGTGCGGCGGGCCGTGTCAGCGATTTCGCCAGTCGCCTGGTCGAGCACGCGGTGGTCAAACGCCTTGAGGCGAATGCGGATGTTCTGAGCTTCCATGTACCTGCTACCGATGAGAAAGAGCCAAAGGGCGCGAAGCCCTGTTAAATTCGAGCCGCGCAACTACACGCTGATGCGCGGTCTAGCAAGCCCTGATTTGCGATTTTCTGCGCCCTGCCCGCCCCATATCCAACAAGGCCATGGCGACGCACGATTCTATCACATGCAAGCCCGGTCGCGAAGCGATCGAGCCAGGAGAAACCGGGCCGTCGGACCGACCACCCGCGAACTCCCAGGAGCGGCCCGCGACTCGCCGAGCCGGCCCCATAAACGCGAAGGCCCAGCCCTGCTTGCGCAGGACCGGGCCAATCACGTTAGTCGTCAAAGACCTGCGGATTAGGCAGTGATCTTGGCAACAACGCCCGAGCCGACGGTGCGGCCGCCTTCGCGGATTGCGAAGCGCAGACCTTCGTCCATGGCGATCGGCGCGATCAGCTTGACCGAGATGGTCACGTTGTCGCCCGGCATCACCATTTCGGTGCCCTCGGGAAGGATCACTTCGCCGGTGACGTCGGTGGTGCGGAAGTAGAACTGCGGACGGTAGTTCGCGAAGAACGGGGTGTGACGGCCACCTTCGTCCTTCGAAAGCACGTAGACCTCAGCCGAGAACTCGGTGTGCGGGGTCACGGTGCCCGGCTTGGCGAGAACCTGGCCACGCTCCACGTCGTCGCGCTTCAGGCCACGGATCAGGGCGCCGATGTTGTCGCCAGCTTCGCCCTGGTCGAGCAGCTTGCGGAACATTTCCACGCCGGTGACGGTGGTCTTCTGGGTGTCGCGGATACCGACGATTTCGACTTCTTCGCCAACCTTGATGATGCCGGTTTCGACGCGGCCGGTGACAACCGTACCACGGCCCGAGATCGAGAACACGTCTTCGACGGGCATCAGGAACGACTGGTCGGTCGGACGCGGCGGCTGCGGGATGTAGTCGTCAACAGCCTGCATCAGCTCGAGGATCTGGTTCTTGCCGATTTCGTCGTCGCGGCCTTCGAGAGCGGCCAGAGCCGAACCCTTGACGATGGGAATATCGTCGCCCGGGAAGTCGTACGAGGAGAGAAGCTCACGGACTTCCATTTCGACGAGCTCGAGGAGCTCTTCGTCGTCGACCTGGTCAACCTTGTTGAGGAACACGACGAGAGCCGGGACGCCAACCTGACGGGCGAGCAGGATGTGCTCACGGGTCTGGGGCATCGGGCCGTCAGCAGCGTTCACCACGAGGATGGCGCCGTCCATCTGAGCCGCACCGGTGATCATGTTCTTGACGTAGTCAGCGTGACCCGGGCAGTCGACGTGCGCGTAGTGACGGTTGGCGGTCTCGTACTCGACGTGTGCGGTCGAGATGGTGATGCCGCGCTCGCGCTCTTCGGGAGCCTTGTCGATGTTGGCGAAGTCGACGGCTTCACCGAAGCCGGCTTCTGCCAGAACCTTGGTGATCGCCGCGGTGAGGGTGGTCTTGCCATGGTCGACGTGACCGATGGTGCCGATGTTGCAGTGCGGCTTGTTCCGCTCGAATTTTGCCTTGGCCATCTTACAAACCTTCTTTCACAATGAACTTGAATCTGGGGAATTCGAGGCGGCTCCCACAGAATCGCAGGCGCCGCCCCTAGAACCATTCTTGCCCTTAAGCAAGCTTCTCCTTCACTTCCGCCGCGACGTTGGCCGGAACCTCGTCGTAGTGGCTGAAGATCATCGAGTACTGAGCGCGTCCCTGGGTGAACGAACGCAGCTGGTTCACGTAGCCGAACATGTTGGCGAGCGGCACGTTGGCCTCGACAACCTGGGCATTACCACGGCTGTCGGTGCCCTGGATCTGACCGCGGCGGCTGTTCATGTCGCCGATAACGTCGCCCATGAACTCTTCCGGGGTCACAACCTCGACCTTCATGATCGGCTCGAGGATCTTGATGCCCGACTTCTGCGCGGCTTCGCGCATGCAGCCACGGCCGGCGATTTCGAAGGCCAAGGCCGACGAGTCGACGTCGTGGTACTTACCGTCGATGAGCTCGATGTCGAAGTCGACGATCGGGAAGCCGATGAGAGCGCCGGTCTCGGCGGTCTCGCGCATGCCCTTCTCGACCGACGGGATGTATTCGCGCGGAATGTTACCGCCCTTCACCGAGTCGACGAAGTTGATGCCGGCACCGCGCTCACCCGGGGTGAGCTTGACCTTCACTTCTGCGAACTGGCCCGAACCACCCGACTGCTTCTTGTGGGTGTAGACCAGCTCGACGGGCTTGCCGAGGTATTCGCGGTACGCCACCTGCGGCGCGCCAACGTTGGCCTCGACCTTGAACTCACGGCGCATACGATCGACGATGATGTCGAGGTGAAGCTCGCCCATGCCCTTGATGATGGTCTGGCCCGATTCGTGATCCGACGAAACGCGGAACGAAGGATCCTCGGCAGCCAGGCGCGAAAGGGCGATGCCCATCTTTTCCTGGTCGGCCTTGGTCTTGGGCTCCACCGACAGTTCGATGACCGGCTCGGGGAATTCCATGCGCTCGAGGATGATCGGAGCCTTCTCGGCGCACAGCGTGTCACCGGTGGTGGTCTCCTTCAGACCCGCGACAGCCACGATGTCACCGGCATAGGCCATGTCGATGTCTTCACGGTTGTTCGAGTGCATGAGCAGCATGCGGCCGACCTTTTCCTTCTTGTCCTTCACCGAGTTCAGGTACGAACCCTTCGAAAGGATGCCGGAATAGATGCGGCAGAAGGTCAGCGAGCCGACGAACGGGTCGTTCATGATCTTGAACGCGAGCGCCGCGAAGGGAGCCTCGTCGCTCGAGGGGCGGCTTTCTTCCACGTCGCTGTCGGGCAGCACGCCCTTGATCGCGGGAACGTCCACCGGGCTCGGCATGTAGTCGACAACGGCGTCGAGCAGGGGCTGCACGCCCTTGTTCTTGAACGCCGAGCCGCACAGCACGGGCACGAAGGCGCGCTCGAGCGTACCCTTGCGGATCAGCTTCTTGAGCGTGTCGACGTCGGGCTCGTTACCTTCGAGGTAAGCTTCCATGATGTCGTCGTCCTGCTCGACGGCGGTTTCAAGAAGCTTCTCGCGGTACTCGGCGGCCTTGTCGGCCAGGTCAGCCGGGATCTCGCCGTAAGTGAACGAGGCGCCGAGGCCGTCGTTTTCCCAGACGATCGAGCGCATCTTGACGAGGTCAACAACGCCCGAAAGGTCAGCTTCCGCGCCGATCGGCAGCGTCAGAACCAGCGGGGTCGCGCCGAGGCGGTCGATGATCGACTGGACGCAGTAGTAGAAGTCTGCGCCGGTGCGGTCGAGCTTGTTGACGAAGCACATGCGCGGAACGCCGTACTTGTCGGCCTGACGCCACACGGTTTCCGACTGCGGCTCAACGCCGGCAACGCCGTCGAACACGGCGACCGCGCCGTCGAGGACGCGCAGCGAACGCTCGACTTCAATGGTGAAGTCGACGTGGCCCGGGGTGTCGATGATGTTGATGCGGTGCTCTTCACCCTGACCGTCTTCCGCCTTCCACATGGTGGTGGTGGCAGCCGAGGTAATGGTGATGCCGCGTTCCTGCTCCTGCTCCATCCAGTCCATGGTGGCGGCGCCGTCGTGCACTTCGCCGATCTTGTAGGACTTGCCGGTGTAGTAGAGGATACGCTCGGTCGTGGTGGTCTTGCCGGCGTCGATGTGCGCCATGATACCGATATTGCGGTAGCGTTCGATCGGATGGCTACGTGCCATGGTGCAGGTTCCTTAGCAGGAGGGTTTGGAGGCGAATGCGGGCCCAAATAAACCCGTGCCTCCTGAATTGAAAGTGTGACGCGCCCATGACGCCGCCGAAACGGTGCCAAGGCGCGCCACGAAGCGTCTTACCAGCGGTAGTGCGAGAAGGCGCGGTTCGCGTCCGCCATGCGGTGCGTGTCTTCGCGCTTCTTCACGGCGTTGCCGCGGTTGTTCGCCGCATCCATGAGCTCACCCGAGAGGCGTGCCGACATGGTGGTTTCGGGACGGCCGCGGGCGGCCGAGATGAGCCAGCGGATGGCCAGGGCCTGGGCGCGCTCGGGGCGCACTTCGACGGGGACCTGGTAGGTCGCACCACCGACGCGGCGGCTACGGACCTCGATCTGCGGCTTCACGTTGTTCAGGGCATCGTGGAACAGCTGGACCGGATCGGCCTTGGCTCGGGTTTCCATGGTGTCGAGCGCGCCATAGACGATACGCTCGGCAGCCGACTTCTTGCCGTCGTACATGAGGTTGTTCATGAACTTCGACAGGACCAGATCACCAAACTTCGGATCCGGCAGGATTTCCCGCTTCTCGGGACGACGACGACGTGACATCGTTTTGAATTCCTTGTTCTTGCGGTCGGGCGCCGAAGCGCATCACCGACCGTGAAATGTCATGGAGCGATGCGCGAGACGCACCGCTGCCGGATCACTTGGGACGCTTGGCGCCGTACTTCGAGCGCGACTGCTTGCGGTCCTTGACGCCCTGCGTGTCGAGCACGCCGCGCAGGATGTGGTAACGCACACCGGGAAGGTCGCGCACACGGCCGCCGCGGATGAGCACAACCGAGTGCTCCTGCAGGTTGTGGCCTTCGCCCGGGATGTACGAAATGACTTCACGGCTGTTGGTGAGGCGCACCTTGGCGACCTTGCGAAGTGCCGAGTTCGGCTTCTTCGGGGTCGTGGTGTACACGCGGGTGCAGACGCCACGCTTCTGCGGGTTCTGCTCCATGGCCGGGACCTTGGACTTGGCCTTCTGCGGCTCGCGACCCTTGCGGATCAGCTGGTTGATAGTGGGCATCTATACTCTTCTTTCAAATGGGAGTGCGATGGATCCGGCCCGTTCCGTGGCGCAAACCCGGCCACGGGACGGACCCTTCGCACCCCGGGTCTAAGGGCCGATGCAAGGCTGGAAAGGAAGAGTGCAAGTGCGTCGCGCGGAATATCGGCCAACTGCACGCCAGCCCCTGAACCGAGGCACCTGCGCGCTACGCCGCATCCAGCGCGAGCCGAAAAACACTCCACCCGGCCCAGTTGGCACCGGATTACTCTGCCCGTGGGCCTAGCGATGTCTTTCCGGACCGAATCGGACCGGGAGGCAATCCGGAAGGACTGCGGCTTCCACCATCAAGAGGCTGGAAACCCATCGAAAACCACACACGAGCAGTGTTCAGCTCTATGCTGTTCCCCCGAACGATGTCCGGAGGAGATGGGCGCCCTTACGCAAAAGCGGCAGATCGGTCAAGGTCAGCATTCGCCAGCAGGCGTCCGAAACATGGTTGATCAGGAAGCGCAACACGGCCGCCGAGCCCGTCCCCGCCGCGAGCGAAGCCGTCCGGACCATCATGGCGCCAGCGTCACGGCAGATCCTTTGGCAGCAACAGGCAATACGCTCCGGATCACGCCTGTGTTCATCACCAATTATTGGGCTTAATCTGTAATTTATCGAATTCTTTACAAATGGAGAATTAACCACGCGGCACTAGTGAAGCCGGAGTCCCGAAGCATGGCAATGCCGCCGTTCCTCAAACGCCTGATCGTCGAGCGCGACGGCAATACCATTCTGATCGTGGCCGCCGCGCTTCTGCCCCTGATTGCGATCATCGGAGGCGGGCTCGACATGAGCGTGGCCTATCTGGTTCGTGGCAAACTGCAGAATGCATGCGATGCCGGTGTGCTTGCGGGGCGCCAGATCATGGAAGGCTCGCGCTGGAACCGGACCGCCGAAGACGAAGCCGACCGCTTCTTCGATTTCAACTTCGAAGAGGGCTTGCTGGGTACGCGCGCGGTCGCCTTCGAGGCGAACCCGAACCCGGATGACAGCAACGAGATCCTCGGGACAGCGCAGGCAACCGTGCCGATGTCGCTCATGCGCATCTTCGGCTACACCCAGACCGAAGTCACGGTCGAGTGCAACGCCAAGCGCGACATGGGCCACAACGACGTGATGCTCGTGCTCGACGTCACCGGGTCGATGAACGATGCGCCAAGCTCCGGCGGCTCGACCAAGATCCGGCGCCTGCGCTCGGGCGCGATGGGCCTCTACCGCGCGCTTGACGAGGACAACGGCTCGGTCACTCGCTTCGGCATCATGCCCTATTCGCACACCGTGAACGTCGGTCGCTCGCTGATGAACAAGGACATCCTCAAGGTCCAGCCTTACGTCCACGTAGGCCGTGTCTGCAGCGGATATGGCTGGAACCAGAGTTGCTACAATCGACTGGAAACCAAGTGGGTCGACATTAACGAATCCTCCTGGAACATCGGCAACGGCGGCGGCAATACCGGCGGCAATACGCAGAACTTCCGGACCAGCGGCGACGGCTGCATCGAGGAACGCCCATCAATCGGCAACAGCCTCGATCCCTTCGAGATCGAGACGAGTGTCTCGCGCGAGGACGTCGACACCCGCGCGGGCAACGCGGGCAACGAGCCCGAACTCCAGTTCGGACGCTACGATCCCGCCGTGCAGGAACTGGAGGACCAGAGTGGCTGCCCGTCCGAGGCGTCAACCTTGCGCGAATACAGCTCTGAGAGCAGCTTCCAGACCGCTGTCAACAACGCCACCGCGCGGGTCACGGGCGGCACGTACCACGACATCGGCATGCTCTGGGGCCTCCGTTTCATCTCGCGCACCGGCTTCTTCTCAGCCGACAACCCGCTCGAGCGTGACGATGTCCCCGTGCGCCAGCACATCGTCTTCATGACCGACGGGCGGCTCGACACTGACGCGGGTAATGGCGGTCACAACCTCTACAGTGCATACGGCCTGCAATATTACCAGAGGCGCGTTCAGGGCTCCGGCGCCATTCGCGACCGACATATTTCCCGCTTCGATTCGGCCTGCACGCTGGCCAAGTCGATGGGCGTCACGATCTGGGTCATCGCGCTCGACGTGACCGATACTGACGACATCGAATCGTGCGCCACCAGTTCCTCGCAGTTCTATACGAGTGACGGCTCCGACCTTGAACAGATCTTCGAGGACATCGGCCGCGGCATCGGCAACCTGAGGTTGACGCGATGAGACTGCCTCCCCTCCTGCGCCGCCTGAGGCGGAACCGGAGCGGCGTCACCGCCGTCGAGTTCGGACTTCTCATCGGCCCGCTCATGGTGCTCCTGACCGGCGCCTTTGATCTTGGCTACCAGTCCTACGTGCTCTCGGTCCTGCAGGGCACTCTGTCGGACGCGGCGCGGCGCGCCTCGGTCGAAGAGCCCGAGTTCATGACCGAGGGAGACACGACCGAGGAGCGCGTGGCCGCACAGATCCGCGCGCAACTCGCCAGCATTGCTCCCAATGCCAATCCGCAGATCACGATTCGCAACTACTACGAGTTCAGCGGCATCGGGAATGCCGAGAAGCTGATGACCGACGTCAACCGCAACGGCCGCTTCGATTACTACGACGGCGACTGCTGGCTCGACAGCAACGGGAACGGCGAATATGACCTCGATGCCGGGCGCAGCGGCATCGGCGGCGCAAACGACATTGCCTTCTACGAGGCCACGATCGAGGTTGACCGCCTGCTCCCCGTCCATCTTTTCACAGGTGGCAACGCCGCGGTTTCCCTCACCGCGAAGAGCGCCTTTCGCAACCAGCCCTACAGCGCCCAGGCCGTACCGCCGGTCCTGTGCGGGGAGCGGCGGCGATGAAGCCCCTGCCCTCCCGCCTGCAGGAACTCAAAGCCGATGAGAGCGGCGTTGCGATCATCGAATTCGCCCTCATCGCGCCGCTCTTCCTGATGGTTCTGTGTACCGGCCTCGAACTCGCCAACTACGCCCGCGCACAGCTGCGCGTGAGCGAGATCGCGATGAGCGTGGCCGACAACGCCGGGCGCGTCATGGGTGGGATCGACGAGGCCAACGTCCAGGAGGTCTTCGCCGGGGCCGCCTCCATCGGCGAAAGCATCGATTTCGAGCCCAATGGCCGCATCGTCCTCTCCTCGCTGGAGACCAATGGCCGCACCGGACGCAATGCCGGCCAGATGATCCGCTGGCAGCGCTGCTGGGGGGATGGCGACTTCGAGCCCGCCTATGGCACCCAGGGCACGGGCCGCACCAACGATGCGCTGGCGCAGGGCATGGGCCGCAACGGGCACCGCATTGCCGCGTCCTCGAACACCGCGATCATGTTCGTGGAAGCCAGCTACACCTACCAGCCGCTGATCGTCGCGGCCTTGTTCGATACCGGCACGATCCGGTACGAAAGCGCCTTCAACGTGCGCGGGCGGCAGAACCAGGAACTGAGCAACGCGCAAGGCCTGCCCGTCGCCAGCTGCGACTGACGCACCCCTCGAAACTTCGCACAAAAAGGGGGCGCCCCGATGCCGGGACGCCCCCTTTTGTCTGTTCAGGCTCCTATCGAACGGGCGATCATGCCATGGCCGCGGCCGCTTCCTTGCTGGACGTCATCTTGCTGACGGCAAAGATGGCCAGCGTGGAGGCGATGACGCCCGGAATGATCTCGTAGACGCCGGGTCCGCCCAGGAAGCTCGCGTTCCACTCCATCGCGATCCAGAAGATCACGACCAGCGCGCCCACGATGAGGCCCGAAACCGCGCCCGCCCCCGACATGCCGCGCCAGGTCAGCGCGAGCAGGATCATCGGCCCGAATGCCGCGCCGAAGCCGGCCCAGGCGTTCGAGACAAGCTGGAGCACCTCGCTCTCGGGGTCACCCGCGATGGCGATGGCCGCCAACGAGACGATCAGCACGGCCACGCGCCCCACGTTCACGATCTCGCGCTCCGAGGCGTCCTTGCGCAGGAACAGGCGGTAGAAGTCTTCCGCCAGCGAGCTGGACGAGACCAGCAGCTGCGAGGAAATCGTGCTCATGATCGCGGCGAGGAGCGCGGCCAGCAGGAAGCCGGTGATGAGCGGGTGGAAGAGCAGATGCGCAAGCGCGATGAAGATCGTTTCGGGGTCATCGAGCGGAATGCCGTTGCGCTGCATGTAGGCACGGCCCGCAAGGCCCACGCCCAACGCGCCGATCAGCGAGACCAGCATCCAGCCCATGCCGATGTTGCGTGCAACCTTGACGTCCTCGACACTGCGCACGGCCATGAAGCGCACGATGATATGCGGCTGCCCGAAATAGCCCAGCCCCCAGGTCACCGCGGAGAGCCAGCCGATGAAGGTCAGGCCATGGGTGAGGCTGAGGAAGTTGGGGTCGATCTCGGTCAGCGTCACTTCCATCTGGGCAAAACCATCGCCCTGCCCGCCCCAGAGCACCACGACCGGCATCAGGATCAGCGCGACGACCATGATGCAGCCCTGGCAGAAGTCGGTGAGCGAGACGGCCAGAAAGCCGCCGATCATCGTGTAGGCCAGCACCACGCCTGCGGTCATCCAGATCCCGAACATGTAGTCGCTCATGCCGACATCGCCGAAGAGACCTGCAAAGCTGGTGACGAAGAGCTTGCCGCCACCGACAAGGCCGGCCGCGGTATAGACGGTGAAGAACACGACGATGATGACCGCCGACACCACGCGCAGCAGCGTCGCCTTGTCGGGGAAGCGGTTGGCGAGGAATTCGGGAATGGTCAGTGCGTTGCCGTAGGAGACCGTCTGCTCGCGCAGGCGCGGGGCCACCACCACCCAGTTGACCAGTGCGCCCAGGAAAAGGCCAATGCCGATCCAGGCTTCGACCAGCCCCGAGGCATAGAGCGCGCCCGGCAGGCCCATGAGGAGCCAGCCCGACATGTCCGAGGCCCCGGCGGAGAGCGCCGCGACGGCCGGGTGCAGGTTACGCCCGCCCAGCAGATAGCCTTCAGAGTCCTCGGTGGACTTCTTCCAAGCATAGAGACCGATGCCAAGCATCAGGACAAAGTAGAGGGTTAACGATATCAAGGTTCCTGTCTGCATAGGCCGAGGACATAGCCACCCGAGTCGCAAAACCCAAGGCGTGCAGGGTAGAAAGCCCGAAATTGACAGGATCGCATCGTGTCAGATGACGATGCTTGCCGGATCAGCCCTACCCGCGACATATCCTTAGGTCGCTCATACAATGCGTTTCATCGCGGCCCATGCCAATTTTCTATTTTCCACTCGGAACTTGGTGCAGGCGCGAACGCGAACCAATCGCAATATTGCTGAAACTTTGCCAGTTTGATCGACGCAATCGATCACACTTATCTGGCCTCCCCGTTTGGGCTCGCCCGCGCACGGGCCTACCCTGCCTCCAGCGCGCTGAAACCAGCGCCGCGTTCGTCGCAACAGGTGGAGAGGCTCCATGCCCAAGAACACAAAGATGACCCTTCGCGCCGCCCTTCTGGGCAGTGCGCTCACCCTTCTCAGCCCCCACGCAGCTTTCGCCGCGGTCGAGAACGAAACCGTGATGGAAGAGGACACCTCGGTCCGCGCCAAGATCCACGGCATGACCAACGAGGACTGGTGGCCCCAGCGCCTCGACCTCGCCCAGCTGCGCCAGCACGAGGCGATGTCCAACCCCTACGGCGCCGACTTCGACTACGCCGCCGAGTTCGCCAGCCTCGACCTTGCCGCCGTCAAGGAGGACATCCGCAAGGTCCTCACGACCTCCCAGCCCTGGTGGCCCGCCGATTACGGACACTACGGCCCCTTCTTCATCCGCATGGCCTGGCACTCGGCCGGCACCTACCGCGTGGGCGATGGCCGGGGCGGTTCGGATGGCGGCGAACAGCGCTTCGATCCCCTGAACTCCTGGCCCGACAACGTCAGCCTCGACAAGGCCCGCCGCCTCGTCTGGCCGATCAAGCAGAAGTATGGCCGCAAGCTCTCCTGGGGCGACCTCATGGTGCTGTCGGGCACGGTGGCCCTGGAAGACATGGGCTTCAAGACGCTCGGCTTTGCCGGTGGCCGCGTCGATGCCTGGCAGCCCGACCTCGTCTACTGGGGCCCGGAAACCAAGATGATGGGCTCCGAGCGTTACACCAAGGACGGCAAGCTGCAGAAGTCGCTCGCGGCGACCACGATGGGCCTCATCTACGTCAACCCGGAAGGTCCGGGTGGCAACCACGACCCGGTTTCGGCCGCGCAGGCCATCCGCGTCGCCTTCGGCCAGATGGCGATGGACGACGAGGAAACGCTGGCTCTGATCGCGGGCGGGCATACCTTCGGCAAGGCGCACGGTGCGCACAAGCCCGAGGACTGCCTGGGTGACGAGCCCACCGCGGCGGGCGTCGAACAGCAGGGCCTTGGCTGGAAGAACTCCTGTGGCAAGGGCAACGCCGAGGACACGCTGACCTCCGGCCTTGAAGGCGCCTGGTCGGCCGCTCCCACCCGGTTCACCACCCAGTACATCGACAACCTCCTCAACTTCGAGTGGACGACGACCAAGAGCCCCGCTGGCGCCACGCAATGGATCCCGACCGATCCGGCCGCCGCCAGCCTCGTCCCCGACGCGCATGTCGAGGGCAAGTTCCACGCGCCGATCATGTTCACCACCGACATCGCGCTCAAGCGCGATCCGGGCTTCCGCGCGGTACTCGAACGCTGGCAGCAGGACCCGAGCCTGTTCGCCAAGGCCTTCGCGCGCGCCTGGTTCAAGCTGACCCACCGCGATCTGGGACCCGAGGCCCGCTACCTGGGCGCCGATGTGCCCGGTGAGACCTTCGTGTGGCAGGACCCACTGCCCGAACCCAGCTTCGCCCCGCTCAGCGCCGCGCAGGCGGACGCCCTCAAGTCGACGATCCTGTCCTCCGGGCTGACCGTGCCCCAGCTCGTGCGCACCGCCTGGGCCTCGGCCGCGACGTACCGGGGCACCGACATGCGCGGCGGCGCGAACGGCGCACGCCTGCGGCTCGATCCGCAGACCTCCTGGGCGGTCAACGATCCGACTGAACTGAAGATGGTGCTGGGCCAGTTGGACAAGATCCGCGCGAGCGCGGCCAAAGCCGGTACGCCGATCTCGATGGCCGACCTCATCGTTCTTGGCGGTGCGGCCGCGATCGAAAAGGCCGCGAGCGACGCCGGACACCCGGTCAAGGTGCCCTTCACGCCCGGCCGTGTCGATGCCACGCAGGACATGACCGACGCGGCCTCCTTCGCCTATCTGGAGCCCAAGGCCGATGCCTTCCGCAACTACTACAGCGAAGGTGCCAACTACGCGCCGGCCGACGCCATGGTCGACAAGGCCGACATGCTGGGCCTGACCGTTCCCGAAATGACCGTTCTTCTCGGCGGCATGCGCGCGCTGGGCGCGAATGCAGGCGGGTCGACGGCAGGGATCTTCACCAGCCGCCCCGGCCAGCTCACCAACGACTTCTTCGTCAACCTGCTGACGATGGACACCGTCTGGTCGAAGTCGGCCTCCCCCGGCCTCTACGAGGGCAAGGACCGCGCAAGCGGAGAGGCGAAGTGGACGGCCACCCCGGTCGACCTGATCTACGGTTCCAACTCGGAGCTGCGCGCCGTCTCAGAAGTCTATGCTTCGGCTGACGCACAGGACCTGTTCGTGTCCGACTTCGTCGCGGCCTGGACCAAGGTGATGAACGCGGACCGCTACTGAATGCGTTGGGGCGGCGGGCAAATACGCCCGCCGCCCCTCCCTCTTGCACCAAGCAGATGCGCCACCCGCCCACTCAGCCATCGGCCTGCATAGAAAAAAGTGCCCCACAATGGCGCACACGATGCAAACGAATGCCCCCTCACAAATGCGGGAACACGCTCCTGTGCACACGTCGGGCAACGACACGTCACACTTCACGAACACCTTGAACAGTAGGGCCCTCGCAACTACGACGCCCCACCTTGTTCTTCCAGGCTGTTCGGAAACCTTTTCAATGCGCTATCTTGCCCGCCCGCTTCTCCTTGCCGGTCTTGCCAGCCCCCTGCTGCTGGCAACTGCGCCGGCGTCCGCACAGTTCGGAGACGTATTCGGTGCGATCAAGAACCAGGTCGAGCAGGAAGTCGAGCGGCAGATGCGCGGCACCGGCAGTGCTACCTCGGACTTGCAGGACGGTACCGCAGGCGGCCAGAGCCTGCAGATCAACGAAGGCTTCGCCTTCACCCCCGGCAGCCAGACCATCGCCGCGACAGACTTTGCCAGCGCACCGCTCGGCACGATGCCCGATGCCTGGAAGACCAACGGATCCGGCGCAGTCGTTTCCGTCGGTGGCATCGACGGCAACTGGCTCAAGCTCCAGCCCTTCGCCACCTACAAGCTGAACGGCGGCAAGGCCCTGCCCGAAAGCTTCACGGTCGAGTTCGACGTGCTCACAGCGGCGGACACCGCGCGCGATGCTTCGGGTTTCTATTTCGGCTTCGCGCGGGACAACAGCGTTGCCGACTACATCATGGACGCCCACAACCACGGCGCCATTGCGGCGGTCCACGTCAACTACATGGGCAGCAGCAACGTTTCCAGCAGCGCAACCGACTACTACCACGCCGAGCACCTCGACCTGCGCCACTACGCCAACCGCGTCATGCATGTCTCCATCGCGGTCGAGGGCGAGATGCTGCAGGTCTACCTCGACGACCAGAAGATCGCCGACACCCGCGCCTTCACGGGCAAGCTTCCCCGCTATTTCTTCATCAGCGCCCCCACCCGCACGCGCAACAACGCCCAGTTGCTCTTCGGCAGCTTCCGCGCCGCGCAATAGCGGGCCTCCATTGCGAGGGCGGAAAGTGACAAGTTGTGTCAGATAAAACACCGATCACAATTGCGGGAACCGGCCCTACAGACATTCAACAAGTCATTGATTTATATGGAGCCCACCAGACCAGCATGACCAAATTGCAACACCCTTCGGTAAATACTTAGATATTACGCATAATCCCTATTGCGATCCGCCCCGGTCTGCCGAACGTTGCAGCCGTCCAGCGCGCCGCCACGACGCGAAGGGCGCACGATACATCTCCATCACAAGGCACCGGCCCCCGAAGGCCGGGCCGTAATCCGCCGGTCGCGCCGTAGCGGGTCAGGAATGCACACTCGCGAAGGCAGCCGGCACAGCAGAACCGGGGCTTTTATGAGGATTGCACAAGTTTCGTCTCGCAAGGTGATGCGCCGCAGCCTGCTTCTGGGCTCGGCGGCGGGGCTCGCGCTCCTGTCGGTCGAGGCTGGCGCGCAGGAGCGGCCGGGGCAGGCCTGGAACACCGCGCACGGCGCGGGCAGCGATGCCACCACCGTCTTCGAGGCCGCCTACCGCCAGATCCAGGCGCCCGACGTCGTGAACGCGCCGCACATCGTGGTCGCGGACCCCGGTAACAGCACCACCAGCCTCGACCCCGAGGACGTGAACGGCGTTGGCCAGATGATCATCGACCAGCAGAACGGCTTCATCGGCCTGTGCACCGGAACGCTGATCAACCCGCGCACGGTGATCTTCGCCGCGCACTGCGTGAACGATCGCGATCCCACCACCTACGGCTCCACCACTGGCGGCGTGCCGATCGGCTTCGGCTTCGCGCAAGACAACTACAACGGCCTTCTCGACTGGTACTTCGGGGGCAACCAGTCCAACCCGGACCTGGCCTTCTACAACGCGGACTGGGTGAACTATCACCCCGCCTCGCTCGAGCCCGCCGCGCTCTCGTTTCTCTACGGCGACGTCGCGATGGCCTCGCTCGACACGCCCGCCGCCGACGTACCGACCTGGGCGCTGATGTTCTCGCCGCTGCCCACGCCCGATGAGATCACCGACGAGAATGGCACCGGCTACCACGTCAAGATCACCGGCTATGGCCGCAATGGCTCGGGCTCGACGGGCGACACCGGCGGCATCGACTACCGCCGCCGCGCCGCCGAGAACATGCTCGGCGCGCTCGCCAGCTTCGACCAGCGCGACCTGTTCCTGTTCGGCAGCACCTCGGGGCTCCCGCAGAACCTCTACATGCTCGACTTCGATGACCCGCTGCGCGGAACGCCGGAGGCGAACCCCTACGACTTCAACTTGTGGAAGGACGCGGCCACCCCCAACGAGGGCACGACCGCAGGCGGCGATTCGGGCGGTCCGCTGATCCTGGATGAGACCTACGACATCGACGTCGTCATCGGCGTCCTTTCGGGTGGCAGCCGCTTCTTCGGGCCCCAGCCTTTCAGCACCTACGGCACGATGAGCTTCTACCAGCCGCTCTATCTCTACTGGGACTGGATCGCGGCCAACAACCCCTACCGCTATGCCAGCGCTGTCGAGGGTGACGGAGCCTGGGAAGATCCCGAGCACTGGGTGACCATCACCGATCCCAACTACATGGTGCTCGACGCCGACGGCAACCTCGTCAACGGCGTGCCCGATGCCCCTGGCGCCGGATCAGCCGGCAGCCCGGACTCGTTCGGCCACGCCTGCTTCCAGCTGGGCGGCGACGACATCTGCGAGGACATGGCGACCGGCGATATCTACATCGACGGCGAACTTGTCGATGCGAGCACGCCGGTCACCACCGATGCCGGTGCGACCGTCGCCGTCGGGGACCTGCTCGCCCGCGCCGACGACGCGGCCCAGGCCACGGTTACCCCGTTTGTCCTCGACGCGCCCACGATCGCCAACGGCCTTCCCGGTGCGAGCGGTTTCGTGCCTGACAACGACGCGGGCGATCCCGCGAACGGCGTGCGTCCGACCTACTACGACGTGACACTGAGCGCGGACGGTACGACCACGCTCTCGAGCGCGGTCACCATCGACCGCTTTTCCATGGACGGTGCGGGCGCGGCCCTCGACATCACCGAGGACGGCTCGCTCACCTCGCTCATGTCGATCAACCAGTACCAGGGCATGGTGCGCGTCGACGGCGAACTCGCCACCAACGGCGACTACATGCTGATGACCGGCGGCCTGCAGGGTTCGGGCATGATCACCACGCCCTACTTCACCAACGTGGCCGGCGTGATCGCGCCGGGCGGCGTGGGCGAGATCGGCACGCTGACCTTCAATGGCAACGTGATCCTCTCCTCGGGCAGCACCTACCTCGTCGACCTCGGGCCTTCGGGCACATCCGACCTGATCGCGGTCAACCCGACGATGCTGGACCCGGCCGACGTTCCGCTCGACGGCATGGCCGACATCGGCGGTCTGGTCATGTTCAATCCCACCGGCATGGTGCGCGACGGCGACGAATACACCATCCTGACGGCCACGGGCGGCATCGAGGGCGAGTTCGACAACTGGAACGCGATCAGCGCCATCCTGACGCCCGAGCTCAGCTACACCGACACCGAGGTCCTGGTCACCATCGAGGCCGGGCTCTACGCCGATGTGATCGATCCCTCCTCGAACGTGCAGTCCGCCTACGCGCAGCTGCTCGACCAGAACCGCGCGTACTACGGCAACCTTGCCGGGGTCTACGGGCCGCTCGACATGATGGGGATCGCGGGCATTCAGGGCACGCTCGAGGAACTGGCCCCGCGTGAGCAGCCGCTTCTCCAATCGATGGCGACCGCCGCACTCGACACCAATTCGCGCTTCCTGCGCGAACGTATCGCGACGGTGACCGCGGGCAATTCGGGGGGCACCCTCTCCTACTACGGCAGCCCCAGCGGCGCCCTGTCGGCGTTCGACACCAGCAACACCGCCGGCACGGCCCCGTCCATGGCGGGTGCAGGCGGCGCGCCGGGCTCGGTCATCGAGGGCGCCCTGCCCGACACGATGAGCGCCTTCGTGGCCGGTGGCTACATCGACGGCAAGAGCGATGGCGCCCCGACCGCACGCCCTTATGCCGGAGACAAGTTCGACGGCTACTATCTTGCTGGCGGCCTTGAAATTTCGGACGGGGGCACCGGCTTCATCGGCATGGCGCTCTCCTACACCCGCATGGAAGGCGACCCGGGCTATCCCACGCGCGATGTCACGGGCGACATGTTCCAGGTCAATCTCTACGGCGGCACGCGCTCGGCGAGTGGCTTTGGTATCGATGCCCAACTGAGCGGCGGCTTCTGGGACTTCAAGACGCAGCGCGACGTGATGATCGGCACCAGCGAATGGTCGCTGCGCGCCGACGATTCGCCTCTCGTGCTGAGCGGCGAGGCCGGCATCAGCCAGATGATCGGCATGGGCGGTGCGTTGAGCTTCACCCCGCGCGTCGCCTTCCGCTACGCCTCGGTCGACTTCACCCGCACCAAGGAAGTGGGAGGAGGCCCCGCCCTGCAGTACGATATGGACAACTACGAGAGCGCCCAGGCCCGTGCCGGCGCGCGTCTCGCCGCCAACGGGGCGATCAAGCCCTATATCTCGGCGACGTATGTCCACGACTTCCAGGACAAGCCGGGCTACTTCGGCGCCAACTTCGTGGGTGGCCGGGGCCCCGACGCCTTCTTCGCCCTGCCCGGCGACGACCAGGACTGGGGCGAGATTGGCGTGGGCATCACCACAGGTGGCCAGATCGCGGTTTCGCTCCATGCCGAAACGACCGTGTGGCGCAACGACCTGAGCTACCAGTCCTACCGCGGCACGGTCAGCGTCCGCTTCTGAGAATACGCCGGTTCCGTTCGCGCGGCTTACCGAGTGCCGCGCGAACGGGCCTCATGACACGAAACACGAAAGGGCGCGCAGGGACATATCCGTCCGTGCGCGCCCTTTCGTGTCCTCGGGCTCGCCGCGAGCCGCCAAACCCTACCCGATCAGTAAAGCCCGCCCAGAACCCGCTCGAAATGCGCATCGACATGGTCGTTGCAGGCGCAGGCCCGGTTGGCGAGGCCGTCGCGGTCCAGCACCTCGATGCCGCCGCGCCGCGTGCGCAGCAGGCCATCGCGCTTGAAGCGCTGGAGCACGCGGCTGGCGTAGCTGCGCCCGACCCCCATCATCGAGGCGAGTTGTTCCTGCGTCATCGTCACGCTGGGGCGGCCCATGCGCGCCACGGCCGCGACCAGCCACTTGGCCGCCCGCTGCTCGATGGTGTGGACCGCGTTGCAGGCGATCGACTGGAAGACCTGCGCCATGACGCAATCACTGTAGCGGTTCATCAGGTGCGCGACCGCCGGGTTGTCGCGCTTCAGCCGGTCGAGATCGCGCAGGGCGATACGCTGGAAGACCCCGCCATGCAGCACATTGGAACGCGCGAAGGCGGGCAGGTTGCCGTGGCTGACCACGCCGCCCAGAGCCCCTTCCCGGCCGATCAGGATGGTCTCGACGGCCACGCCTTCGTCCATTTCGACAAAGTACGAACAGATCGCCGAGCCGGTCGGGAAATAGCAGTAGTCGATATTGCTGCCCGGCTCGTAGAGCACCGCGCCGGATTCGAAGCGAACCTCCTCTACCGCCGAGGACAGCGCGTCGCGATCGCGCGCTTCCAGCCGCTCGAGAAGGGCGTTGTCGTTGTTCAGGGCCATAGCGTCCATAAGGTTTTCCCGACGCCTGCGCGCCGCCAGTCACATGTGTTGATCCCTGTCTAACGAGCCGCTCCGGCGCATGTTCCTGACACAAACTGTCACTTTCACGTTCTGTGCACTAATGCACAGACAGGCATCTCACTCACTGCTATTGCGTGCCTCAGGAACATTTCTCGAACCTTGACGTTTGATTTCACGAGCGCGGCGCGCAGAACGCGGCGTCCGGTCGCGGTGCGTGGATCGCTCCCCCACTCACTTAGCGCTCCTTGCAAATGGTGGCGGTTCAACTATTCGATCGTGCAATGGATTTCCCGACGTTCATGACAAAGGCCCGAAAGACTTCTTCATGCTGAGCCAGCTGCGCGCAGTGACACGAGCCTCGCACGACCGGCTCGATGCGGCCTTCGGCGCCCTTGACCTGGGCGCTGCGGACGATTGCGCGCGCTTTCTTGCGGCCCACGCCGTGGCCCTGAAGGGCCTCGATGCGCCGTTCCGCCGTTTCGTCGAGGAAGAGCTCGACATGCCCTGCCCGGACTTTCCCGCCATGCTCGCCGCCGACCTTGCCGAACGCGGCCTGTCCATGTCGGCCCTTCCGGCCCCCGAACCCGATGCCTGCGTTCACGCCCCTTGCGGCGGCGCAGGCGTGGCCTATGTGATCGCCGGCTCGCGTCTGGGCAACGCGGTGATCCGCGCCGAAGGCTACCATGGCCGCGAGACGGGACTGCCTTCGCGCTACATGGAAGACGATACCGGCCACGCCGTCTGGAAGGCCCTCAACACCTGGGCGCGCGCGCGCAGCTTCGGCCCGTCCGAAGAGCGTGCGGTCGAAGCCGCCGCCCTTGCCACATTCGCTCACTTCGAGACCGCCTTCGCCGTCGGGTCGAACATGGAGACACCTCGCGCCGATGGCTGAAGACCAACACCAAGTCGACCTCTCCACCTGCGACCTGGAACCGATCCACATCATTGGACGGATCCAGAGTTTCGGCTGGCTGATCTCGTTCTCGAGCGACTGGATCATCAACCATGCCTCGCGCAACTGCGATGCCCTGTTCGGGCAGAGCGCGCAGGACCTGATCGGCCTCAACGCCGCGCAGTTCCTTTCGCCCAGCGCGATGCACGACATCCGCTCGCGCCTGCAGATCCTGGGCTCCTCGAACACGGTCGAACGCATCTTCGAGGTCGACCTCCTGAACGACGGGCGCCTCTTCGACCTTGCCGTGCACACCTCGGGCCGCTCCTTCGTGGTCGAGATCGAGGAGCACGAAAGCGGGCGTCGCCGCGACTTCGTTTCCTACGTGCGTCCGATGATCGAGCGCATGCGCCAGACCGAATCGATCGAGAAGCTGTGCGCAAGCGCGGCGCGCCACTTGCGCGGCCTCACCGGCTTCGACCGGGTCATGGTCTACCGCTTCTCCGAGGAAGGTGCCGGCGAAGTCATCGCCGAGAGCCTCAACGGCCTTGTCGACAGTTTCAAGGGCCTGCACTTTCCCGCATCGGACATCCCCAAGCAGGCACGCAAGCTTTACACCCGCAACCTGCTGCGCATCATCACCGACATCGACGATCCCACCGTGCCGGTCATTCCCGCCACGGGACCGACAGGCGATCCGCTCGACCTTTCGATGTCGGGCCTGCGCGCGGTCTCCCCGATCCACATCGAGTACCTGCGCAACATGGGGGTCAAGGCCTCGATGTCGGTCTCGATCATGCGCCGGGGCAAGCTGTGGGGCCTGATGGCCTGCCATCACTACAGCCCGCTGCGCCTGTCCTACTCGGTGCGCACGGCAGCGGAGCTGTTCGGCGAGTTCTTCGCCTACCTTCTCGAGCAGAAGGAAACCGACGCGGCCTTCGAACGCCGCGGCGATTCGATGAAGCTGCATGACGAGATCATGAGCCGGGTCGCCGGTGGCGGCTCGCTGCTCGACGCCTTTGGCGACTTCAGCGAGTCGATCGGACGGGTGATCGGCTTTGACGGTGCCATCGGCTGGGTCGACGGCGAATTCATGGCCGACGGCCTCACCCCGACCCGCGCCCAGTTCGGCCAGCTCGCCCGCTTCCTCAACACCGCGGGCGCCAGCACCGTGTGGGCGACCGACAACATCACCTCCATCTTCGAGCCCGCGCGCGAATGGGCCGACAAGGCCGCGGGCGTCATGGCCCTTCCCGTCAGCCGCTCCCCGCGCGACTACATCGTCCTGTTCCGCAAGGAGCAGCTGCGCGAGGTGCACTGGGCGGGCAATCCGGAGAAGTCGGTCGAGCTCGGCCCGAATGGCGCGCGCCTCACCCCGCGCAAGAGCTTCGACCTCTGGAAGGAAGAGCGCCGCGGCTATTCACGCCCCTGGACCGAGGAAGAGACGGCTGCGGCGGAATCGCTGCGCATCACGCTCCTGGAAGTCGTCCTGCGCATGTCGGACGCCGCCCACGCCCAGCGCGAGCAGGCGAGCCAGCAGCAGGATATGCTGATCGCGGAACTCAACCACCGCGTGCGCAACATCCTCAACCTCATCCGAGGCCTGGTCTCGCAGAGCAAGGACGGCGCCAGCACCATCGACGAGTTCGCCGAGATCGTGGGCAGCCGCATCCATGCCCTCGCCCGCGCGCACGACCAGGTGACCGAGAAGGACTGGCGCCCGTCCTCCTTCTACGACCTCATCCGCACCGAAACGGCCGCCTACGCCAGCCACAGCACGGACCGCGTCGTGATCGAGGGGCCCGATGCCCTGATCGCCCCCAGCGCCTTCACCACCCTCGCGTTGGTCATTCACGAGCTGATGACCAACTCGTGCAAGTACGGGGCGCTTTCGGACAGCCAGGGCACGGTCCATGTCACCATCGCCCGCAGCGACGATGGTGCTCTGGAGATCGACTGGCGCGAGGAGGACGGTCCGCCGGTTACCCCGCCCACCCGGCGCGGCTTCGGCTCGACCATCATCGAGCGCACGATCCCGCACGAACTGGGCGGCAGCGCCTCGGTGATCTACCCCGAGGCCGGAATGCAGGCCTTCTTCCTCATTCCCAATGAGCATGTCGCAACGTTCGAAACACCCGGTGCGGACCCGCGCCAGGGCGTGGTCGAGGTGCCGGAGGGAACCGACCTTCGCGCGCAACTGCCCGAAGGCGCCGCGCTTATCGTCGAGGACAATGTCATCATCGCGATGGAAGCCGAGGACCACATGCGCGCCTGTGGCTTTGCCGATTGCCGCGTGGCGGGGTCGGTGGCGGCCGCGATGGATATCCTTGAGCACACCGAGATCGCCTTTGCCATGCTCGACATCAACCTGGGCAAGGACACCAGCGCGCCGATCGCCGAAGCGCTGCGCGAAAGGGGCATCGCCTTCATCTTCGCCAGTGGCTATGGCGAGCGTACGCTGCCCGAAGGCAACTTCACCGGCGTCCCCGTGGTAACCAAGCCCTATGGCGAGCGTGACCTGCGCTCGGCCATTGCACGCGCCAGCGCCGAACACCGCTAAAAAGGCGTATTTCCGGGAAACAAAAGCGTCTCCTGCCCGTTGTTATCGGCAAAACCGACAACCACAGGATTTGGAGACGCCCCATGGCAGACGCACGGATCTTCGCCGATCTCAAGGCCGACCACGACCGTCACCGCGACATGCTGGCCAAGCTCGGCGAAACGCACGGTGACAGCGAGGAGCGCCGCACGCTCTTCGCCGCGCTCAGCAAGGAACTGCAGGCTCACGCCGCCGCTGAAGAGGAATCGCTTTACGCGGCCATGCTCGCCGACCCCAAGCTGCGCGACGAAGCGCGCCACTCGGTCGCCGAACACAAGGAGATCGACGATTTCCTCGCCGAGCTGGCCGACACCGACATGAGCAGCAACGCCTGGCTGATGACCTTCAAGGACATGCGCCATCGCTACCTGCACCATATCGAGGAGGAGGAGGAGGACATGTTCCCCGCCGCCGCCGAAGGCCTCAGCGCCGAGACCGAAGCCAAGATCGCCAAGGTCTTCGAGAAGCGCAAGCCCAAGGAACTGGAACTCGCCGAGGACCAGGGTCCGGGCGACGAGCGCGAGTAAGCCACACGGACACCGGGCGAGCGCACACTCCCACCGCACTCGCCCCGTACCATCGGGAGAGAGAGCGAACCGTCATCCCCCCGCCGGGATCGCTCCTGAGAGGAGGCCTCTTTCGTCATGCGGAAGAGGCCTTTTTCATGGCTGGGGCACTGCAGTCCCCTATCCTGCCCCGCTCTCTGGCAATGCCAGACGCAGCAAGCTCCCCTCCACGCCCAACGCACGAAAAAGGGCGCCGTCCCTCTCGGAACAGCGCCCTTTCTCAAAAACTGGATTATCCCGCGCCTAACGCGAAGCCATCGAAAGCTTGTCGAGCCCGGCCGGACGCGACGTCTCCGGACACCCATCCAGGACGTAGCGGATGGCCGCGAGGATCGCTTCCGGTCCGAATGGCTTCTGGACCACCCCCACTGCACGCGACGCCGGATTGCCGATCTGCGCCGGGTTGGCCGTGACGTAGATGACATGCGCCCCGAACTTGTCGCACAAGTCGCGCGCCACTTCCGGCCCGGTCAGCCCGTCGCGCAGATTGAGATCGACAAGGGCGATGTCCGGCCGCACCTGGTTCTGTGCCAGCGCATCCAGCGCAGACCGCTCGCTGACGGTTCCGACCACGGCGTGGCCGCCATCCATGAGGATATCTTCAAGCTGCAGGGCGAGCAGAAATTCGTCTTCGACGATCAGGATATTGGCCGCGTGGGGCATGGTACGATCAGGGTCCGGCTGGGGGGAGCCCCCTCAAAGAGGGCACACCGAATGAGTGGGAGATCAGGCCGCGATGCGGCGCAGCTCCTCGACGTTGGAAACCTTGCCCAACTCGGCGAAGAAGGCGTCGATGGCCTCGCCGGTGAGCACGAATTCGTGGCGCGAGTCCGGCAGCTGGCCCGACTCGATGATCTTGGAAAGCATGGCGCGCGCGCGGCAGATCCGGCTTTTCACCGTTCCCAGCGCAATGTCGCAGATGCTCGCGATTTCCTCGTAGGAAAGATTGCCCGCAGCCACCAGGATCAGCGCTTCACGGTAGTTGGCCGGGATCGCCTCCAGAGCACGCAGGACATCGGCCAGTTCGATGGCGCTCTCCTGGGTTGCATCGGTGCGCAGGATGCGTTCGGCGGCCAGTTCGTCGTACTCGCCATGGAAGCGCGCGCGGCGCGCTTCGGAATAGAAGTGGTTGCGCAGGATCGTGAAGGTCCAGGCCTTGAAGTTGGTGCCTGCCGCATAGCGTTCACGTGCGGCCCAGGCCCGCAGCATGGCTTCCTGCGCCAAATCGTCGGCGCGGTCGCGGTTGCCACAAAGGCCCCGCGCAAAGGCACGCAGGTGCGGTGCGACGTCGGCAAGCGCGCGCTTGAACTCCCCGTCCGTAAGCGCCGTGGTTTCGCCGGCTTCGCTCAGCTGTGCGGTCATCTGGATTACCCTCCGTTGAATTCCGTTGTGAGGCCAACGTGATGCGCGCGCGAAAAGTTCCGGAATGCACACATAGGAGAGCCTCACGGCGACGAAATGCCCTTTGCGTGCGATGAATGGAGTTTGCACCGCGCAACTGCGGTACGCCTTCAAAAAATCGTACGAGCTTGGGAACATATGCCGCGCCCAAACTTTGAGGCCTCCGATCACGGTCGTGATCGGAGGCCTCTTGGGATCAGGTTGACGCCGGATCGCGGGGGGGGTGGGGGTGGTTTCCGGCGGCAACACAGGCGTAACGCCGCTTCCGGAAATTGGTTCCCGGAATTGGTCGCACGGAGGAAAAATTTTGATGTTGCTCTCAGGCCGGCTCCGCGCCAGACCTTGATCAAGGTCCGCGCGCCAAAACTGGCTCGGGAAAGGCCCCGGACACCCACTCCGGTACAGCCCCTGCCCGATCGCGCCGCACCCGACGACGCCCCCCTGTTCGGGGAGCAAGGACGGGTACACTGACAATACAGATTGCAAGGACGAGGAATACGGATGTCCGTCTCAGATCAGATCGCACTGCAGCTTCCCTACCTACGCCGCTATGCACGTGCGCTCACCGGCTCCCAGCAGTCGGGCGATACCTACGTGCGCGCAACGCTCGAGGCGGCGCTGGCCGATACCGAGTTGCGCAACGCCATCGCGCAAAGCCGCGCGGCCCTTTATGGTGCCTTCACGCGGATCTGGACGACCGGCCACGTCGAAGGTGAACTGGGCGCAGACCTTGCCGAGAACCGTCACGAGCAGGCCGCCCAGGCGCGCCTCTCGACGATTGCCCCGACCCACCGCCAGGCCCTGCTCCTCAACACGGTGGAGGAATTCAGCCGCGAGGACACCGCCGCGATCCTCGACGTCACGCCCGAGGCCGTCGACGCCCTGATCGCTCAGGCCATCGCCGAGATCGAAGGTGAGAGCGCGACCCGCGTCCTCATCATCGAGGATGAGCCCCTGATCTCGATGCAGCTCGAAAGCCTGGTCTCGGACGTGGGGCACACGGTTGTGGGCACGGCGGCCACGCGCACGCAGGCGCTTGAAATGTTCGAGCGCGAACCCGCCGGGCTCGTCCTCGCCGACATTCAGCTGGCCGACGGCAGCTCGGGGATCGACGCGGTGGAAGACCTGCTCAAGTTCGGTGACGTGCCGGTGATCTTCATCACCGCCTACCCCGAACGCCTGCTCACCGGCGAACGCCCGGAGCCCACCTACCTGGTGACCAAACCCTTCAAGGAGGCGACGGTGCGCGCCGCGATCAGCCAGGCGCTGTTCTTCGGTTCGAGCAAGCCCCTGGGCTGAGTTTCCCGCTTCCACGTTCCTGCAAAAAGGGGCCGTCCCAGAAGGACGGCCCCTTTTTTCATGTCCGCAGACGGACTGCCTCAGGCCGCGAGCGACAGCTCCGCCTCGACCAGCGCCTGCGCATAGGCGGCGACGAGTGCGAGCGCAGGCGTGCGCGCCGTCGCGGTCGCCTCCGGGTCACCGCGCCCATCGAGCCGTACGCTCGCGCAGGCGAGCTCGCCACGGCCCGCCTGCGAGATCATCGACGCGCAGCGCGCCGGCAACAGCGCCAACGCCGCATCGGCATACGCGTCCACGGAGAGAAACCGCGCGGCGCGCGCCTCCGCCGTCGCATCCAGGCCCTGGTGCCCGCGCAGGAACTGCATCATCGCCACAAGGCACGCGCCCTGCTGCGAGGTCTCGGCATCGCTGCAGACAAGCGCGATCTCGTCCGCCTGCGCAAGCCAACGGCTGGCCCTGGTGGTGCAACCCATCTTTCGTTTTCCTTCTGGTCCTGTTTTCGGCTCTGGTTGCGGCTGCGACCCGCTGTCGCGTAGCCCTTAATTGTGAGATGAGAAATCCAACGAAATCAACGGCCTTGCTTTGCCCTTAAATATGATATTTTGCCTTTAAATCCGATATTTTTGCCCTTAAACCTGAGACAGGGTTCGCAGCTTCGTGTGGCAAATATTGATGGATGATGATCGCGAAGACTTCGTTGCCGCTGGTGCTGAGGAGGCGCGCAGGGCGGCCGTTCTGCGTCCGCTTGTTCAGGCATATCTCAAAGGAACTGGCAGTCTGGAAAGTGGCATCAATGACGCCGTTTGGGAGCTTGGTGTCAGCAGGGCGACTGTCTGGCGCTGGATAAAGCGTCTGGCCGAAGAGGGTGGGCGCACCAGCGCGCTGGCTTCTCGGAAACGGGGCCGCCCGACTGGTACAACCTTGATATCCGGCAAGGTGGAAGCGGTGATCGAAGAACATCTTCGCCGTTATTTCTTACGGCGGGAACGCCCAAGCCTGTCGCGCATCGTGACAGAAATCCGAAGCGCGTGCTGGCAGCAGGGCTTGCAACCGCCGACACGTCGGACGGTTCAGCGCAGGCTGGATGCAATGGATGCCCGTGAAATTGCCAAGGCACGCGAAGGCGCAAAGGCGGCCCGCCAGAAATTTGCGCCGGTCGTAGGCGACAACAAGGCAAACCGGCCACTGGAGGTCGTGCAAATCGACCATACGCCTGCGGACATCATTCTCGTCGACAGTTTTGAACGCAAACCAATTGGGCGGCCTTGGGTCACGCTGGCGATCGACGTCGCAACGCGGATGGTGACCGGATATTACACCTCTCTCGAGGCACCTTCGCGTCTGTCGGTGGCGCTTTGCCTGACACAGGCTGTGGCCCCCAAGGCGGAACTTCTGGCGGAATTGGTGCGCAATGTTCCTTGGCCCGCGCAGGGTAAACCGCATAGCATCCACGTCGATAACGGGCGCGATTTCCGGTCGCATGCCTTTCGGTCGGCATGTGCAGAATGGGGGATCGATCTGGTCTATCGGCCGCCAGGCAGTCCTCATTTCGGAGGGCACATCGAACGATTGATCGGCACGATGATGGGGGCCGTGCACCTGTTGCCTGGAACAACGCAATCCTCGGTCGTGGCCAAGGGCGACTATGACGCCGAGGGCATGGCCACGATGACCTTAAGCGACTTCGATCGCTGGTTTGCTCTGGAAATCTGCCGCTACAACAACAGCATTCATTCAAGTCTTGGCTGCACGCCCGTTGCCAAATGGGAGGCGCTCTCAGAGCAAATGATGGGCGATATCCCCTTCGAGATTGAAGCCTTTCGGGTGAGCTTTCTGCCAAGTGAACTGCGCAAGGTCAGGCGTGACGGCATCCATCTGTTCCAGATACGGTACTGGTCCGATGCGCTTGCAGGCCACATCGGGCGCGGGGATGGAAAGGTGGTCGTCCGCTACGACCCTCGCGACCTCTCGGTGATCTGGGTCGAACTGGATAATGACCGATACGTCGAAGCTCGGTACCGAAACCTGGAAATTCCGCCTGTGTCGCTCTGGGAATATCGCGAAGCCATGAGGAATGCCCGTGCCCTTGGCAAGTCCGGGTCCAATGAGCTGGTCCTGGCTGAGCTGATCCGACAGCAACGCCAAATCGAGTCTGAAAGCCGGAGCCTGACGAGGGCCGAACGCCGATCCCGTGAAAGAAAAGGGACATTGGAGGGCGCCAACTCGGCCGTCTCAACAACCGAAGGGCTGCGCGCGATCGATACGGGTGATACATCGCGCCCATTGTTCAAGGTGGAGAGATGGTGAATTGAGGGCAGGAAAAACAGAGGAAGACGGTCGGATCACCCTCATTCAATCGGATATCTGGATTGGCTTTCCGCGGGCCGAACAAGTTCTGGACCGTTTGCAGTGTATGATCGAAGCGCCAAGGCAAACCCGTATGCCTGGCCTTCTTGTGCATGGCGCGTCCGGGATCGGAAAGACGATGATCGCCCGCAATCTTTCGCGCAGATATGCACCGGAATATGACCCAGCATCGGGAATTACGCGAACGCCGCTGTTACTGTTACAAGCACCACCAGCTCCCGACGAACGACGGTTCTATCTGCACATCCTGGCGACCGTCGGGGCACCGGCCACGGCACTGAGCGCGCGCGCTCAAAATGTGGCCTCCCTCGAAGTCCGTGTCGTCGCGCTCTTGCGCGACCTTGGCCTGCGGATGATCATGATCGACGAAGTCCACAACCTCTTGGCCGGGACCCACCGCGAACAGCGCCGCTTTCTCAATGTTCTGCGGTATCTCAGCAATGAACTCGAAGTGTCGCTGGTCTGCCTGGGGGTCAGCGAGGCCGTCGATGCCATCCGTGGTGATATCCAGCTTGCCAGGCGGCTGGACGAACATCACCTTCCAAACTGGCGCGACGACGCCGAGTTCTCGGACATGATCCAGACACTCATCGCGGCAATGCCCCTCGAGAAGAAATCCAATCTGAAGGTCAAGTCACTAAAGCAGATACTTGCGCTGACCGGCGGGGTGACCTCGCGCATCTTCGCCCTGATCAAGGATCTTTCCATCGACGCCATTGTCACAGGTGATGAATGCATCACCGATGACGCAATCGCAAAATGGACGCCGGTTTGGTCGCGCCATGCGAACCCCCATCGGCGGCTCGAGAAGTCCGGGGTGTGAAGCCGCACCCGCTGCCCAAGACTGTCGCGCCGCTGCCCGACGAGTTGTTGTCAGGTTGGTTGTCTAGGCTGGCGGCGGCCAACTACTGTGATGATGCGGAACTACTGGCTCATCTCAGAATCGATACCGCGCATGGCACCGCCTTGAACTTCAACGTCGACGCGGCTGCGGCGGCGAAGATTGCCAACGCCGCACGGATTGACCCAGATGTTGTGCGATCTTTGACCTTCCCAGCAATGACGACACGAGAAGCCTCGCTGACGGCCCAGATACCATTCCAGCATTGCCTGCAATGTTCCAGAGAGGGCCTTTCGCTCAAGCATTGGAGGCGAGCCTGGGCATTCGACTGCCAGGTTTGTGGGACGAGACTTGTGCCGACGCTCGGCAAGGCCAGTGGCGAACAGATGCCCGAAAAGCTGATAAATCGTGCGCGCAACGGCGCCGCGCGGCTTGAATACGCCGCGCGATTACGCAGCTCCAAGCAATTTCGGCGCGCAATGCGCGCGGTCACCTTTGCCATATCATTAAAGGCCTTCCGCGGAGATCCGTTATACGCTCTTCAGGGCCACAGGCTGGAAGTAAGGCTGTTTGGCCTTGCTGCAATTGATGCAGCCCAATCCCGTCCACTGGTCAAAGCGGCCATCTCAAGCTCCGGCATCGACGACTATGCAAGGGTTGCTCTATTGCGCGCCTTCGATAAGGAGCCACGTCTGCTTGCCGCGGTTGTTTACATCGCCCGGCAGCGCGCGAAAAGCATAGGCGCGATGGCAGTGGAATCTCATAATTAAGGGCAAAAAATATCCCCGAACGCGTCGTGTCTCAGATTTAAGGGCAACGCGACACCCGCTTTTGCGCTGCAGCATTACCAAGCCCCGAAAGCAATCCTCGGGAAAACACCTAGAGATAGACTATATATCTGAAAACGATGGAGAAGCGGTGCGCAGCCGAATTTTTCCGCCACACCGCCTCCGACTAATGGCTGCGCAGAACGAAGTCGCGCGAGACACGCACCGGTACCTTGAGTTCGCACTCGACGCCGCCGGGCTTGAACTCGAGATTGACCTGGGACTTCAACTCGTGCGCCACGATCTTCTCGATGAGATCGCGCCCGAACCCGCGCTTGACCGGCTCGGTCACCGGCGGGCCGCCCTCCTCGCGCCAACGGATCGTGGCCAGGTCATGGCTGATGAGAGCCCAGTCGACGTGAACCCGCCCTTCGCCGACACTGAGCGCACCGTATTTGGCCGCATTGGTCGCCAGCTCATGGATGGCGAGGCCCAGCGACATCGCATCGTTGGGCGCAAGCTTGATGTCGGGGCCCGACATCTCGACATGGCTCTCGCTCCCTTCCATGTAAGGCGCCAGCTCGGAGGCCACGACATCGCCCAGAGCCGCGAAGCCCCAGTCCGATTGCGAGAGCAGGTCATGCGTGGCCGACAGCGCCCGGATGCGCGCGGTCAGGCTGTCGGTGAAGTCGTCGATATCTTTCGAGCGGCGCCGGGTCAGGGCGGCAATGGACAGGACATTGGCCAGCGTGTTCTTCACCCGGTGGTTGAGTTCACGTGTCAGCGAATCCCGGATTGAGGCCTGGCTGCGCAGCCATTCGAGCACCCGCCGATCTTCGGCCGCGCGCTTGGTGATGAGCCGCCCGATCGCCATGACCATGAGCGAGGCGATCGCACCGAAGAACAGCGTGATGCGCGAAAGCGGCGAAAGCAGACCGCCCTTCTTGTCGCGCACCTGCAGCACCCAGTGGTGCCCTGCGACATCGAGGCGCCGGGTCAGCATGGGTCCGTCGGTCCCTTCGACGCGGTGTTCGGCGAGCAGATTGCCCGGATCCACCTTCTCGTCGTAGATCGCCATCTCGAGGCGCGAGCTGGAGAACAACTCACTTGCCGAATCGAGAAACTCGCTGGCTTCGAACGGCGAATAGATGAAGCCCTTGACCCGCTTGCCCCCCCAGGTGTCGACGAGAACGGGCATGTAGATCAGGAACCCGGCCGAATCATCGCCGCGGCTGTTCTGGACCAGACGAACCTTGCCCGAGGCAATCGGCCGCCCCAGTTCCATCGCCTTTTCCATCGCGGCACGGCGCACGTCTTCGGAGTACATATCGAAGCCGATCGCGCGCAGGTTCGCGGCGCTTGCAGGGCGCAGATAGACAATGGGCGCCACCAGTTCATCGTCCGGCTCCGGGCGCGGATGGACGAGGAAATCGACCCGCCCCGCCTCGGCCTCAGCCACTTCAAAGGCCGGCAGGTTTGTGCGCTCCACCAGGGGGGCCCAGCCGATCCCGAGCGACCCGTAGAGATCGCCTTCGTGCTGCATGTCCCCGACGAACTCGGCGAACTGCTCCTGACTTACCTCCTTCTGCGTCGCAAAAAGCGCACTGCCTGCGCGCAGCAAGGCAATCGTCTCGGTGGCACGGCGCTGCAGCGCGGACGAGACCTCGGTCATGCTGCTTTCCAGCGCAAGGCGGCGCGTTTCGCGGTCCGCACGCTCGATCGCCATGACCGAGACGGCCGTCGTCACGCTTGCAATGATGAAAAGGAGGAACGGCCAGCCACGCGGATACTTGTGGAACCATGCCTGCTTTTCGACCCTGTCCAGCAGAGGCTGGTCAACCACCGTACATACCCCCGAGATCCGCACCGGCCGATCCTCGGCCGCTCCATGCGGTGTGAATTCGTCCGTGCCATGGCATGCCGCCCGCCTCCAGCCTACCCATTAATTTCTTCTAATTCGGCGGCACTTTGCGAGACACTCGTCATTCGGGAACCATGCAGCTCCCCAATGGTTCCGTGAGTAAGAGCAATTTGCGCAACACCGCGCAGCTTCATCCGCCCGAAGGCCTTCCCGTCAAGGCCGCCCGGGCGCCGCGAATGACACGAACGATCCGGGCGCGCCTTGCCCGGCACGCTGGGGGAAAATTGCGCGGCGCGCTGTCCGTGCAAGGCTTGACCGGTGCGCCCGCGGGCCGCAAGGAGCTTTGAAGCAAGGAGTCAGCTTTGGACCACCCCAAATCGAATGGCCAACCCGGCAAGACACCGGGTCTCCCGCCGGAGGTTCGCCGTGACGGCGAGCCCGGCTGGGCCGGTGGATTGAGGAAGCTGTACAACTCCGTGGTGGATGAACCGCTGCCGGACAGCTTCCAGGACCTCCTGAAGAAGCTGGACGACGGCGACGATGCCTGAGTCCATCACACCGACCTCGGGCGACGAGGCATTCCGCCGCGAACTCATGGGGGTGCTGCCGCACCTCCGCGCCTTTGCACGTGGCCTGTGCGGCCGTCACGACTTCGCCGATGACCTGGTCCAGGAGACCGCGGTCAAGGCCTGGACGGCGCGCGAACGCTACCAGGTCGGCACCAACATGCGCGCCTGGACCTTCGCGATCCTGCGCAACCACTACCTGTCCGAACTGCGCAAGTCCAAGCGCCAGACCGACGTCGAGGACGCCGACATGGAGCGCATGCTGGTGATGGAAGCCGACCAGGAAGGGCCGGTGCATCTGGGCGACATGGAAGCGGCCCTCCAGAAGCTGGCGCCCGAACGGCGCGAGGCCGTCCTGCTGGTGGGTGCTTCGGGGTTCAGCTACGAGGAGGCGGCCGATATCGCGGGCTGTCCGATCGGCACCATGAAGAGCCGCGTGGCCCGTGCCCGGACCGACCTCACGCGTATGCTGGCCGATGAACCGGAGAAGATCGGGGCGCGCTGAAGGCGCCCCCACTCCCCTGGAACGAGCCATGTATTACAAGGCGTTAACTGGGTAAGACACTTGCCAAGCAAGGATCCAGAGGCTTTAGTACCTCCCTTCAACCGGGGGGACTGATGAAACAACTGGCACTGGCGGCCTGCGTGGCCGCCACTTTTCTTCCAGCCACGGCCATGGCGGCAGACTGGTACAAGGCGGCAAGCCCGCACTTCGTGGTCTATGCCAAGGACAGCGCCAAGGACCTGGAGACCTTCACCTCCCGGCTGGAGCGCTTCCACGAGGCCATGGCGCTGGTGACCGACGACACCGCCCCTGCGCCCAGCCCGTCCAATCGGGTGACCATCTTTGTGGTCAGTGGCAGCCACGAGGTACGCCGCCTCCACGGGGGCGGCGACAAGTACGTCAACGGCTTCTACGTTCCGCGTGCGGGCAAGTCCTTGGCGATCGTGCCGAATCTCCAGTCAACGTCCGGCACGCCGGATGTGGCCATGATCACGCTGCTTCACGAATACGCGCACCACTTCCTGCTCTCCGGGCAGAGCCTGACCATGCCACGCTGGATGAGCGAAGGCGCGGCCGAGTTCTTCGCCTCCAGCACCTTCAAGCGCGACGGCGGCATCCTGATGGGTCGCGCCGCGCAGCACCGCGGCTACGAACTGTTCAACGCCAAGAGCGTGCCCGTCGAGGACCTGCTCGATCCCGAACTCTACGAGGCGCACCGCGGCAAGGGCTACGATGCCTTCTATGGCCGCAGCTGGTTGCTCTACCACTACCTGACCTTCACACCGTCCCGAAAGGGACAGATGCGCGCCTATCTCACCAGGATCGCGCAAGGTACCGGAGAGCGCGCGGCAGCCGAGGAGGTTTTCGGCGATTTCGAGACGCTCGAGGACGAACTCGACGATTATCTCGACCAGCGGCGCATCTCAGCCCTCAATCTGAGTCCGGAAAACCTCCCCGCCGTAGCCGTGACGATCACGCGCCTGCGTGAGGGTGAGGCCGAGATCCTGCCACTCACCATCGAGAGCCGACGTGGTGTCGACAGCGAGGCAGCGGCCGAAATCGTTCCCGAAGCCCGTGAGATCGCGGCCCGATATCCCGATGATCCAGCCGTCCTCTCCGAACTGGCTGAAGCCGAGTACGACACGGGCCACTACGATGCCGCCATCGCGGCGGCCGACCGGGCGCTGGCCGCCGACCCACGCACTGTCAACGCCTACCTCCAGAAGGGCTATGCCCTCTTCGCCAAGGCACGCGACGCCGAGGATGCGGACGCCGAAGCCTTCAAGGCGGCGCGCGCACCGTTCCTGGCGTTGAACAAGATCGAGAATGACCACCCGCTGCCTCTGGTCTACTACTACCGCAGCTTTGCCGAAGCCGGAGTGAAGCCGCCCGAACTCGCGGTGCAGGGGCTTGAACGCGCAAGCGAACTGGCCCCCTTCGATCTCAGCCTGCAGATGAATGTTGCCACGACCCTGATCGGCCTGGGCAAGGGGAACCGGGCTCTGCGCCATCTCCAGCCGGTTGCCTACAACCCCCACGGAGGCAGCCAGGCCAGGGCGGCACACGCGTTGCTGGCCCGGCTGGAAGCCGAGCCGGACTGGACGGGTGAGGACCTTGGACAGGTGCTGTCGCTGGCCTACCGCTCGGGCGACGTGGACACGGCCCAGTAGCGCACGACAGGCACCTGTCAGAACCGCCGGGCGAGCGTGAGGCGCGGGGCGAAAAAGCCGCGCGTGTAGCCCGCATTCGCCCGGTTCGAGCGGCGCCGGTAGTAGAGGACACCGATCTGGAGGGCGTCAATCCCGTGGCCGACCCATTCCTCCAGGTCCGCCCCTGCCCCGATCTGCAGATTGCGATCGCGCCGCGCGCGGTCCATTCCCGACCACGGCTTGTCATGGAGCCGCAGGTCGTAGGCGGCCTGAACGAAGGGCCGAATCCCGGGGCCAAACGGTCCGACCAGGACGCTGGCCTGCGCGCGCGGGGTCCAACGGTTGCGTTCGGCACGGCTTGACCACAGGCGACTGGCGCTCGCGGCGAGCCGCAGTTCGATATCGGGCTCGGAAGCCTTGAGCTGGGTGGCATAGACCGCCCCTGCCCCCACCGTCACATCGCGGCGTACTTCGCCTTCGAAGAAACCGGAGGGGTCTGTCGGGCAGCTGCCATCCTCGGCCCGGCACACGCTCCACACCTTGTCATGGAACACGTCGAGCCGGAGGCGAAGCGTGTCACCACGGGGCCCAGCCTCTTCTCCGCCCAGCACGATCGGTCCGTTCCCAAGAACGGAATGGAGCCGCAACCGCGACTGCGGTCCGCGTTTCAGATAATCGGGGCGGTAGTTGCTTTCGACTTCCGCGCTGATCTGGCCCACCAGCGGCACGTCCCGGCGCGTGATGCGCAGGCGCAGCGCGTAGCTGCTCTGGTTCTGATCGCCGCTGCGCTCTTCGCCGCCAACTTCACGTCCCGGCGTCGGGGCTGCGGTGAAGGCCATCGTCCCCTGCCACAGGTCCGCCTGCGCCGCACGGGCAGATGTCGTCACGCTCGCCAACAGAAAAAAGGCAGAAACGAGAAAACCGCGCATGGCACTCCTGGCACGAGGATGGCCCTGTCCGCAGGCCGCGACGAGGCTACCCCTGCGAACCGCGACGGTGTGCGCGAAATCGCCCTTTCCCTCAGCAGTCTTGCCCCGTTTCCACGCCTTTTGCCGTCGAAAATTCCGCAGGACCGGCCTGCCCACGAAAAACCTGCCCACGAAAAAGGGGGCGCTCCCCTTGCCGGGAGCGCCCCCTTTTCAATGCGGTCCGGCCCGCGCCTGCCGGTACGGGCAGCGCGGTTTCCGGATTGTTCCGCGCTGCCTCAGGCCGGGTAGGTCCAGGGCGTGCCGCGGTCGAAGTTGTCGCTGGCGAACTTCCAGTTGATGAGGTTCTCCAGAACCGCCTTCACGTAGGTCGGACGCTTGTTCATCTGGTCGATGTAGTAGGCGTGCTCCCACACGTCGATGGTGAGGAGCGGGTTCACGTCCTCGGTGATCGCGGTGGCCGCGTCATGGGTCGAGATGACCTTGAGCTTGCCCGCGTCGACGACGAGCCAAGCCCAACCGCTGGCGAAGTGGCCGACCGCTTCGTTGGTCAGCGCTTCGAGGAGCGCGTCCATCGAGCCGAAGTCGTTGGTGATCGCGGCCGCGAGGCTTTCGCTGGGCGCGGTCTTCTCACCCGACAGGCTCATCCAGTAGAAGCCGTGGTTGTAGGTCTGCGCCGCGTTGTTGAACAGGCCACCCGACGCCGACTTCGTGATTTCCTCAACCGACTTGCCGGCGTTCTCGGTGCCTTCGATGGCCGCGTTCAGCTTGTCGACGTAGGTCTTGTGGTGCGCGCCGTGGTGGATTTCGAGGGTCTTGCTCGAGATGTGCGGTTCGAGGGCGTCGTGCGCGTAGGGCAGCGGCATCAGCGAAATGGTCATGGCTAGTCTTTCCTGTTCTCTCGAGTTTTCGAACGCGTGGCCCCGAAGTCGAAGCCTTCGTGTGCGAAGCCCGGCCGCGTTCCGCCAGGCCTTACGCAAAACACAGCGCCTATGTCTGTGTTGCAGCGCCACAATTCAAGCGTGGAAATGTGGCATTTTAAACATTTTGAACATCTGGCGCGGCGAAGGCGCGCCTGCAGGAAGTCCGGACGGCGAAAAGGGACAGAAGCCGCAAGCGGCTGCCGTCCCCTTTGGCCGGAAGGGCCCTTGGTTGAAGGGCCCGTCCCTGTCCGGATTAACGCACCGAACCGCGGCGGAAGAGGTTGACGATCGCCAGGAGGACAACCGCGCCGAGGAACGACGAGATGAGGCTCATGAGATCGAACGAACCGCTGGTGATGGGCGCACCGCCAATGAGCGGGGTGATGATGAAGCCGGCGATGAGCGCGCCGACGATGCCCACGACCACGTTCAGGAAGATCCCCTGCTGCGCGTCGGTGCGCATGAGGATCGAAGCCAGCCAGCCCAGGATACCGCCGACGAGCAGGATAAGAAGAAGTGTCATAGGTCCGTCTCCGAAAAGTCTGTGTCTGTTGCATCCTAAACGGAGAGCGCCCGCCAAAAGTTCCGGTCGTGGCCATTTGCGCGATCTGGTTTTATTTTTGCGGATTGGGGGAAACCTGCGGCTTCGACCTGCGTTTTCGCGCGTCGGGGCGGCACCTGCTCCCTCTTCGCCTTGCCCGACTTGACGCTGCAAGCCATTGCGCCCCAAGGAGGACTCTCACTTTCCTCCTGCTTCGCGGAGTCGCGTTCCCCATGCTTGCGCAGAAGACCCGGTACGCTATCCGCGCCATGCAGCATCTGGCCGACCGGCATGGACAGGGCCCGATCCAGCTCACCGAAATCGCCGAGAGGCAGAACATCCCGGCCAAGTTCCTGACCGTCATCCTCTCCGAGTTGTCGCGTGCCGGGCTCATCGATTCGCAGCGCGGCAAGGATGGCGGGTACTGGCTGGCCCTTGCTCCGCAGGAGATCAGCTACGGCGACCTGGTCCGGCTCGTGCGAGGATCGGTCGCGCTGGTGCCCTGTGCCAGTCGCAACGCCCACGAGACATGCAAGAACTGCGTGCCCGAAGCCGAATGCCGCACGCGCGCGCTCATGCTGCAGGTTCGCGACGCCACGGCCGAACTCCTCGATGGGATCCGCCTCTCCGACCCCATCGAACTGGCCCCGCCCGCCTCACACGAGGCCGAGCCGTCCTGAGCCCGCGCGCGATCACGGTTTTGCATTTCCCCCTCCCGCGTTAGGCTACCTGGCAAAAGACGAGGCGAGAGGACCCCATGCCCACCCCCATAGCCACCATCGACGAGACCCACGCCCCCGACCTTGGTTCGTGGGTGGAAGGTGCCGACATGCACCCCGATTTCCCGATCCAGAACCTTCCCCTCGGGGTCTTTTCAGTGGACGGGCAGGTGCCGCGCGGGGGCATTGCCATTGGCGCGATGATCCTCGACCTGGCCGCGCTTGCGCACAGCGGCCTCCTGGAAGGCGAGGCGCTGGCCGCCGCCAAGGCCGCCTCGGGTCCGACGCTCAATCCCCTCCTGGCGCTGGGGACAGGCCCGCGCCGGGCGCTGCGCCGTGCGGTCAGCGCGCTGCTGGCCAAGGGCTCCCCGAAACAGCCTGACGTGACGCCCCTCCTTGTCCCTGCACACCGCGCCAGGATGCACCTTCCGGCCCGCGTCGGCGACTATTCGGACTTCTACGTCGGCATTCATCACGCGGCCGAAGTCGGCGCGCTGTTCCGGCCCGAGCAGCCCCTGCTGCCCAACTACAAGCACATTCCCATCGGCTATCACGGCCGCGCCTCGACGATCCGGCCCAGCGGCTCCCCCGTGATCCGCCCCAATGGCCAGACGCGAGGGGCCGACGGGGATCTCCCCCGCCTTGGCCCGACCCAGCGTCTCGACTTCGAACTGGAACTGGGCCTCTGGATCGGTCCGGGCAACACGCAAGGCCAGCCCATCCCCCTCGGCCAGGCCTGGGAGCACATGGGCGGCCTGACATTGCTCAACGACTGGTCCGCGCGCGATATCCAGGCCTGGGAGTACCAGCCCCTCGGCCCGTTCCTCTCCAAGAGCTTCCACACCACCGTCTCGCCCTGGATCGTGACCACAGAAGCGCTGGCCCCCTTCCGGATCGCCCAACCTCCTCGCGCCGAGGCAGACCCCAGCGTTCTGCCCTATCTTCAGGATGCCAAGGATCAGGACAAGGGCGCGCTTGCGCTCGATCTCGAAGTCACGCTCTCCAGCGCCGCGATGCGCGCACGCGGCGAAGAGCCGCAGGTGCTCAGCCACACCCAGGCGTGCGCGATGTACTGGACGCTGGGCCAGATGGTCGCGCACCACACCGTGAACGGTTGCGCGCTCGAAAGCGGCGATCTGCTGGGGACTGGTACGCTCTCCGGCCCCGAGCCCGGCAGCAAGGGCTCGCTCCTGGAGATCACCCGCGGCGGTGCGCAGCCGCTGCAACTGCCGCGCGAGGAGACGCGCACGTTCCTGGAGGATGGCGACGAAGTCGTCCTGAAAGGCCGCTTCATGGCCGAAGGACGCCGGAGCATCGGCTTTGGCGAGTGCCGCGGGGTTATCGCGTCTGCGCCGCAAATCTAGTTCGAAAGCGGCTTCCCAAGGGGCCGCCGCCCCTTGACCCACCTGCAATGCGCCCCCTCATCTCTCTCGCCCGGCATTGCCCCGGCAGAGATGACCTGAACTGTTCGGGGAACCCGAGGGCAATGGCCCTCGGATCAATCCTCGCTAAGTGCCGTGCTGTTCAACCCTTGGGCGTGACCCAGACCTCGACCGGGGTAATGAACTTGCCCGGCGCGGGCTTGCCGACGTGAACGCGGTCGGCGGTGACCTGCTCGCCGTTCTCGAGGTGGAAGGTCACCCAGGGCTTGGGCATGCGCTCGAACTTCATCTTCTGGATGGCGAGGCCGGTGGTCGAATTCATGACGGTTGCGATGATACTCATGGCGCGCCGTTAGGCATGGGCGCCGCGCCTCGTCCAGATACTCCTGAAGGTTATCGACCGACCTTTACGCTCTCTCAGGCCGAGGCTGCCTCGCCCTTGGCTTCCAGCTCGGCCGACTCGGCGGCATAGCGCCGCGCGAGCACCGCGCAGACCATCAGCTGGATCTGGTGGAAGAACATGACGGGCAGAATCACCACGCCCACCTGCGCCGCCGGGAACAGCACACCTGCCAGTGGCACACCGCTCGCCAGGCTTTTCTTGGAGCCGCAGAACAGCATGACGATGCGATCCTCGCGCGCAAAGCCCATCGCCCGGCCCAACAGGTTCGTGGCCGTCATCACCACCGCCAGGAGAGCGAGCGCAATGACGACGATGAGCGCAAGTTCGCCCAGCGTGACCGTCTGCCACAGGCCATCAAGCACGGCAGCACCAAAGGCGGTGTAGACGACCAGCAGGATCGAACCACGGTCGACGTAGCCCACCATCTTCTTGTGGCGGGTCACGAAGCCCCCGATTACCGGCCGCAGCAGATGGCCCGCCACGAACGGCAAGAGCAGCTGCGAGGCGATGGCAATGACAGGATCGGCCGAAATGCCCTGGCTCTGGCCGGTAATGAACAGCGCGGTGAGGAGCGGCGTCACGAAGATGCCGGCAAGGTTCGAGAACGAAGCCCCGCACACGGCCGCCGCCACGTTGCCTCCCGCAATCGCGGTAAAGGCAATCGAGGACTGCACTGTCGAGGGCAGCAGCGTGAGGAACAGCAAGCCCGTCCCCAGGTTCGCATCCAGCCCCGGAATGGCCCGCAGGCCCAGGCCCAGGATCGGGAAGAGGACGAAAGTGATCGCCATGGTGGCCAGATGCAGCTTCCACGCCTTGGCCCCCGCAATCACCGCCTCACGCGAGAGCTTGGCGCCGTGAAGGAAGAACAGGAGCGCGATCGCGACATCGGTCGCCCTGTCGGCAATCTGCGCCCAGATGCCCTGCGCGGGAAAGAAGCTGGCGAGCACCACCATGCTGACGAGCGCGAGCATGTAGGGATCGAGATTAAGGCGTTTGACGAGGCTCTGCATGGCCTTGCGCTTAGCCGCCGTCGCCCTTGGGGGCCAGTACCTGTTTATGACACTGCGCGCATAGAATTTTGAGTGCACCCTCCGGGAAGGGCGACCCGAACCCTAGAGCCACTTGTTGGCGCGGTACCACTCGGCTGTCGAACGAAGCCCCTCGCGGGTCTCGATCCGAGGCCGCCACAGTGCCTCGGGCGGCCGCGCACCGGGCGAAACGACCCAGTCGGGATGCGCGAAATAGGCCGCACGGTCCTTGGTCATCTTGGCCTTGGTGCCGCGCACGAAGTTGTCGAGGCTGGCGACCCGTTCGAGCGCTTTTTGCGACAGGCCAATCACCTTGGGACGGCGCCCCATGGCCTGGCCGATGGCCAGCGCCATCTCGGTGTGCTCCCAGCCCTCGGGCTTGCCGTCGTCGGGCTCGAAAGTCATGCGGTGGACCGCATCGCCGGGCAGGATCAGCGCGACCAGCAGGCGCGCGAGGTCCTCGACATGGATCATCGAGGCGCGCCCCTGCGCCGGAACCGGGACCAGGCCCCAACGCGCTGCCCGGAAGAGCTCCATCATTTCCTTGTCGCGCGGCCCGAAGATCGCCGGCGGGCGCACGATCGTCCAGTCGAGCGGGCTCGCCTTGAGGAGCTTTTCCGCACGCGCCTTCGAGGCGCCGTAAGCCGAAAGGCCCGGTTCGCGCGCCGAAAGCGAGGAGACGAAAATGAAACGCGGGATGCCCTTGGCCACCACCGTCTCGATGAGGTTGAGCGTACCTGCGACGTTGCCCGCCTCGAACCCCGCCGCATCGGGCGCGTTGGTCACGCCCGCCACGTGGATCGTCGCCTCGGCCCCGCGCGTCAATTCCGAGAGCGCGGCGGTGTCCGAGAGATCGCCCGGCACCCAGGTCACACCCTCGCGAGGCTCCTGTTCGCGCCGTGTGAGCGCGCGCACGCGATAGCCCTGGGCGAGCGCTTCTGTGAGAACACTGTGGCCAACAAAACCCGTCGCGCCGGTAAGCGCGACGATGGGGCTCTCGCTGTGCATGCGGTGTGTGGTCCTTCAGGCCTTGTCCCGTGCCTGAAAATCAGGCGACGGTCGGCACATACTTGATCGACATGAGGTCGCGATGAACGACGGAGGAACGCGGCGCGTAGCCCAGGACCGTCTGCTGTTCATTGGAGTGCAGGCGCCGAATCGCGTGGATCTCCTTGGCGTCGTACTCGGACAGGCCATTGGCGACAACGACCCCTTCCGAATTGACGATGGAGACCGGATCGCCCCGGCGGAAACGCCCGTCGACATCAATCACGCCCTTGGCAAGCAGGCTCGCGCCCTCGTGGATCAGCGCCTTCATCGCGCCGTCATCGATGATGATCTTGCCCTTGGTGCGCAGGCGTCCGCCCAGCCACACCTTGCGCGCGCCCGGCTTGCTCGCCCCGCGACGGCGGCGCGGCAGGAACAGCGTGCCCACGCCCGCCTCGTCGCGCGAGCCCATGACCCGCTCGACCGGACGTTCGTGGAAGCCGTTACCGATGACGACGCAGGCGCCCGCGATCGCGGCGATCTCGACAGCCTGGAGCTTGGAGACCATGCCGCCCGAGCCCATTCCCGAATTCGATTCGGTGGACGCCATCGCCTTGATCTCCGGCGTGATGCCCTTGACCACTTCGAGACGGGTCGCGCCCGGCTCCTTGGGGTGGCGATCATAGAGGCCGTCGATGTCCGACATCAGCAGGACCGAGCTGGCACCCGCAGCCTGCGCAACGCGCGCGGCCAGACGGTCGTTGTCGCCAAAGCGCAGCTCCTGCGTGGTGATCGAATCGTTCTCGTTGATGACGGGGACCACACCGGCATCGAGCAGGCGTTCGATGGTCGCGGTGATGTTGAGGTAACGGCGGCGATCTTCAAGATCCATCAGCGTGACCAGCATCTGCGCGGCGGTCAGGCCGTGGTTGCCCAGGAGCTGGGCCCACATGCCCGAGAGCGCGATCTGGCCGACGGCGGCCGAAGCCTGCGCATCTGCAAGCGAGCCGCGCCCACCCTTGTCGAAACCGAGCGTACGCGCGCCCAGAGCCACCGAGCCGGAGGACACGACAATGACATTCTGCCCGCGCCGACGCGCTTCGGAAATTTCACCGACGAGGCCGTTGAGCCAGACCGTACGGACCCCGTCGTCGTCGACAAGAAGGGACGAACCCACCTTGATGACGAGACAGGGATTGAGTTCAGGATCGGCGAGGTCGGAAAGTTTGGTAATAGGCATAAGCTCGGCTTCTAGAAGAATTGCGCAAGAGTGCAAAGGTGGACCCAACGAACCGGCGCAGCGTACCGGCGTTTCGGCACGTGGAAGCCGCACGAAAGTCCCCTTTTCGTGCTGTGAGCAATTTTCAACGCGGGCACATCTGGGATGTTCCCTCTCACATCCCTCTTTTCGCACCTGCACAAGATCCGCCCCGGCCGTTCTGACGCGGGTCCTGTGCGCGAATGGCGAATCACCTGCCGGGCTCCAAAGGCCGCAAATGCGGCCCTCTCCCGCTCAAACGAAGAGCGCGCAAGGGGCAACTCGCCTCCTGCGCGCTCTTCGCGTCATTCCATGATGGTGGCAGAGCCGGGGCCGACACCGGCTCGCGCTCCGCCTGGCTGAAGCGCCGAATCAGATCGGCGACCAGGGCGTCTCGTTCGCCTCTTCCTGCTCGCCTTCGGGACGCTCGGTCACCGTAGCGGCGGGCAGATGCTCGATCGCCGCATCGAGCAGCGCGGGAAGGCCCTGCCCGGTCACGCCCGAAATCGGGAAGACCTCGTGCGCACCAGCCTTGAGCAGTTCACGCGCGTATTCGGCGGCGAGTTCGTCATCGACCAGATCGACCTTGTTGAGCGCGACAAGGCGTGGCTTGTCCGACAGTTCGCCCGCGTAGGCTTCCAGTTCCTGCTCGACGACCTTCATCGCCTCGACCGGATCGTCGACCGAGATGTCGATGAGGTGGAGCAGCACGCGGCAACGCTCGATGTGCCCGAGGAACCGGTCGCCGATCCCCGCCCCATCCGAAGCGCCTGCGATCAGGCCCGGAATGTCGGCCAGCACGAACTCGCGGCCCTTGTGGTAGACCACGCCCAGCTGCGGACGCAGCGTGGTGAAGGCGTAGGCCCCGACCTTGGCCTTGGCGTTCGAGAGCTTGTTGATGAAGGTCGACTTGCCTGCGTTGGGCAGGCCGACGAGACCCACGTCTGCAAGCAGCTTGAGGCGCAGCCAGACCCACATCTCCTCGTAGGGGATGCCCGGCTGGTGCTGGCGCGGGGCGCGGTTGGTGCTGGTCTTGTAGCTGGCGTTGCCACGACCGCCCATGCCGCCTTCGATCAGGACCTCGCGCTGGCCCGCCTCGACGAGATCGAGCAGGACGGTTTCGCCGTCCTCGTCCGAGATCACCTGCGTGCCCACGGGCACCTTGATGACCAGGTCGTCGGCCGCCGCGCCATTGCGGTTCTTGCCCATGCCATGCCCGCCGCGCTTCGCCTTGAAGTGCTGCGTGTAGCGAAAGTCGATGAGGGTGTTGAGGCCGGCCACGGCCTCGAACACGACGTCACCGCCCTTGCCGCCGTTGCCGCCGTCGGGGCCGCCGTACTGGATGTACTTCTCGCGGCGGAACGAGACCGCTCCGGGGCCACCGGCGCCCGAGCGGATGTAGATCTTGGCCTGGTCGAGAAAATGCATGGGCTAGGGGTCCCAACGGTTCCAAAAAGGGGCACGTCGCGCGCCACGGTGCGCCCTATGCCCATAAACAAAAAACCCGGCCATGGCGACCGGGCGGCAATCCGGTTTGTACCGGATCGTGATCTGGCGTGTGCTACTGGTGGAGCCGAGGGGGATCGAACCCCTGACCTCGTCATTGCGAACGACGCGCTCTCCCATCTGAGCTACGGCCCCGTTCCAGTATCGCCCTGCCCCGAGCTTTGCCGTGGCAGGAGCGCCCCCTTAGCGAAGCTTGGGACGCTTGAAAAGCCCCCTTTTTGACAAAGGGGGCCGGGTGCAGCCGCCCGCCGGGCTATTCAGCCCGGCTAGTCACCGCCCTCTTACTGCTCGTAAGTTTCCTGAGCGCGGGCCGTCTGCTGTTCAAAGCTGGGACGCACGGTGACAAGGCCGCCACCATAGGCCGATTCCCAGGCCGCCAGATCGGCACGGTACTGCTCGAAGGCGTCGAAGAATTCCTTGAAGGGCTTTTCCATCTTCGCCAGCCCGATGAAGGACCAGGTCTCGAACTGGCTGGGATCGACCGTTTCCAGATCCTGCGTCACGCCCATCGCAGCCTCGCAGAAGCCGGTATCGACAGGGGGAAGCGAGAAATAGTTGTAGACCTGCGTCTGGTAGCTTTCGCGCGCCTTGATCGCATCGCGGCGGGTATGGCCCTGGCGGAAGCTGCGGTCGATCGCCGCGCTCGCCTTGTCGAGCGAGGCATCATAGAGCGTGAGGAAGCGCTTGTAGCCTTCAAGGATCGGCGCGTACTTGGGCTCGATGCAATTGAGCGCGGCCACATTGTAGGCCGAGCGCAGGTTCCACACCGCCTGCGGCGTGGAGATGCCGTAGTTCACGGTGTGACGTTCGCCCTGCTCGTTCACCGGCGGAATGTTCATGGTCAGCTGCGCACCGTTGGGCGGCGTGGGCTTGGGCGGAATGACCACGACCGGCGGCGGCGGCGGCGCGGTCACGACGTGCTCCTTGGGGCCACAGGCGGCCAGGGCTGCGAGCCCCATCAGGCTTGCGCCACTCAGCATCCGCCGAAGCCCGGAAAGCGTGCTCTTCACCTTCGTACCCACCCTCAAGAAAGAAGTTACCTCGTTGCCAACCATGTTACGCGCTCTGTCCAACAAAGAAAATGCCCGGCGCGAGGTTTCGCACCGGGCATCGCATTGTTTCCACGCTTTACCGCTTTTGCGCGGTAAAGGAGGCTCTTCCCGCGTCCTCAGTCGCGCTGACCAAGGAAGTTGAGGAGGAAGAGGAACATGTTGATGAAGTCGAGGTAGAGCGTCAGAGCGCCCATGATCACGGCCTTGCCCAGGAACTCGGTGCCCTGCAGGTACTGGTACTGCATCTTGAGCTTCTGCGTGTCGTAGGCGGTCAGGCCCGCGAAGATCAGCACGCCCAGGATCGAGATCGCCATGTGGAGCGCGCTCGACTGCACGAACAGGTTGATGAGCATCGCCACGAGAATGCCGACGAGGCCCATGATCAGGAAACGACCGAAGCCCGAAAGGTCCTTCTTGGTGGTGTAGCCGAACAGGCTCAGACCTGCGAATCCAGCAGCCGTCGCGAAGAAGGTCGTTGCGATCGATTCCCCGGTGTAGACGAGGAAGACCGACGAGAGCGAAAGACCCATGACCACGGCAAAGCCCCAGTAGAGGATCTGCAGCGTCGAGGTCTTCATCTTGTTGAGGCCGAAGTTCATCGCAAGGACGAAGCCGAAGGGGGCAAGCATGACCACCCAGCGCAGCGGCGTGGTCAGAACCGAGTAGGCCAGACCCGACGAAGCGAAGAGCATCGCCACGATGCCCGTCAGCAGCACGCCCGAGGCCATGTAATTGTAGATCGACAGCATGTACTTGCGCAGGCCCGCATCGTAGGTGGCGCGGCCAGCGGTGCGTCCATCAATCGGAGACGCACCGAAGCCCTGACGGGGCTGGGGGTCGTTCCAATTTGCCATGTTAAACTCCCTTGGGGGAAGCGCGCATGATGCCGCCTCCCGATACCTTGCCAATATCTGCCTTCACGGCGCCGTTTTCAAGGAAAACCGGCGCCGCTTTCGTGTAACGAAATGTGTCGTGGGCACAGAAGCGCCGTGCCGGGCTCAGTCCTTGGCCCGCGCTTCCTCAGCCATTTCAGCGCTGCGGTTGCGCGCAGCGGTCAGCGTGGCCAGCATCAGCGCGTTCACCGCGCCATCCTCGTCGAGCACGTTCATGCCCGCGCGCGTCGTGCCGCCCGGGCTCGCCACCTTGTCCGCAAGCTCGCCCGCCGACAGCGGGGATGCACTCGCCAGCGAAGCGGCGCCCTCGACCATCGCGGTCGCGAGACGCTGCGCCGTGCCGGGCTCCACGCCCAGTTCGGCCGCGCCCTTGGCGAGCGCATCGATGAAACGGTAGACATAGGCCGGACCGCTGCCCGCAAGCGCGGTGACGGCGTGGAACTGCTCTTCGTCCTCGAGCCATTCCGGCGTGCCCAGCGGCTCCATGAGCTTGGTGATCTTGGCCTTCTCATCCTCGTCGAGACCGCTCGAACCCAGCGCGATCGGCGACTTTCCAAGCGCGCAGGCAAGGTTGGGCATGATGCGAAGAACCGCGTGGGCGCGCGGGAACTGCGCGGCAAGGCTTGCCAGTTCGTTACCAGCGAGGATCGAGAAGACAGTCGTGCCTGGCCCGACCAGCGGCTCCATCGTGTCAAGGACAGTGGGCAGAACCTGCGGCTTCACGCCGATCATCACGGCGTCGAAATCGCGCCCCGTCGGGACCTCGTTCACCTGCTCGACACCTTCGGGCACGGGCTTGGGCGTACGGTTGTAGACCGTGAAGTTGGAGGCCGGAATGCCACCGGCGAGCCACCCGTCCAGCATGGCCCCGGCCATGTTGCCGCAGCCGTAGATGAGGATGGATTCAAAGTTCGCCATGGTGCGTTTCCCGTTGTCTGCTGTCAGTCGAAATCGGGCTTCGACTTAGGGACGGGAACCGGATGGGGCAAGGCCAGCGCCCCGCGCGGGTGGCCCGCCGGCAGGGCGGGAAGGAGCCCCCTGCCCTTCCCGTTTCCTCCGGAATGGACCGGATCAGGCTTCGCCGTGCGCCTCCACAAGCGCAGCGACAAGCGCCTCCTGCGGCGTCTTGTCGCCCCACAGGATGAACTGGAAGACCGGGTAGAAGCGGTCACATTCCTCAATCGCGGCCTCGACCACCATCTGCGCCTGGCCCGGCCCCAGGAGGCCGTCCTGCCCCAGCATCAGCCCGTGGCGGTAGAGCACGACCGATCCGTTCGACCACAGATCGAAGTGGCCAACCCACAGCTGCTCGTTGATCAGCGCCAGCGCCTCGTAGACGTAGGCGCGCTTCTCCTCGGGAATGCGCAGCTCAGGCAGGCACAGGAGCTGCAGGACATGGTCCTCACGCCGCCAGATCGCCTGGAACTGGTAGGTCGTCCAGGCGCCCTTCAGCTCGGCCGAGATCTCGTCCTCGCTGGCATGGGCGATAGGCCAGTCGCGCGCCTCGAAGAGCGACGCCAGCATCTCCACGGGAGCGGCGTCGTCGTCGTGTCCGATAGTGTCGCGCACAATTCTCATATTGGCTAAGCAGCCCCCTATCCGCGTGTTCGGATAGAGGGATGCTTTGCCTGCCCCTGTCAGCACAATGGAGCGGCCTCCATCACCGGGGCAAAACCCGACAAGTCTGTTTACAGGATGTGGATAAGCGCGCCGCGTGTCCGATCCCGGGACAGCTGTTCCCGCCCCGTTCCAAGGGCGGCGCTAGCGCGCTGTGCTCCCTTGGAAAATCTAGCCCCCGGCGTCAAGCGCGTCGACGACCTGGCCCGCCGGGCTGGTCCAGACCAGCGCCTGGCCGTTGCCCGCCTCGGCGAAATCATCGACGAAGCCGTCCGCCGCCTTGCGCGTGGCAAAGGGCCCGACGAGGATGCGATGGGTGCGCCCCATGTCGGTGACATGCGCTTCCTGCCCCTTGAAAAGCGCGGGGTTGCGACGCGTGTAGCGCCGCCAGTCGAAGGCAATTGCATCGGTGTCGCGCCCGACGCCGATCTGCACCCAGATCCGGCTTGGATGCGCCGGCTTCTTGGGCTTGGGCGGCGGGGGTGGCGGCGGCGGTGCCGGACGCGCTGGCGTCACCTTGCGAATGTCGACCGCGCCCGCAACAGGCGTATCGGGCGAACGCGGCTTGCCAAGGTCCGCGAAAGCTTCGCTCAGCGACATCTGCGCGACAGCCTCTTCGGCTGCCTCTGAAGGCCCTTCGCCGCTACGTGCGAGCGGCACTCCGGCCTGGTTTACCCGCGCCTGGCTTGCCCGAGCCAGATCGAATCCGGGCACGGTCGAGCGCGTGGGAATCGCACCGCCCGAGACAGGAGGTGCCGTCGTTGCGACAGCGGGTGTCGCAGCGGGCAGTGCGGCAGTGGCAGCGGCAGAGCCCGAGGCCGCCACGGCGCTCGCCGACGCTAGCGGCGTCGGGGTCGGCGCGGCGCGCGCAATCCGGTCACGCGCGGCAGCCGAGGCCGACGCCGAAACCGGCGGAAGTTCGCCATTGGCACCCAGCACAGGGCCTCCATCGCCCGGGACCACTTCAATGCCCGGCTTGGGCTCGGGCGGCGCCACACGTTCAGCCTCGGCTTCCGGCTCCAGCTCACGAACGGGACGACGCGCGCTTTCCCGCGGCACGGACTCGTCCACATTACGCTCGCCCAGACGCAGCGAGCGTCGTGAACGGCGTGCAGGGCGGCTCGCTGCCTGCGCCTCGGTCGAGCGTGCAGACTTCGCCGTACTGGCGACAGGCGCGCCCGAGCTCGTCGTAGCGGCAGGCACGCTGGGCTGAGCGGGTTCGTAGGCCGCGATCCGCGCGCTGTCGCGACCGATCTCCGATGCCCTGGGGAAGCGCCCCAGATTGGCGGCGGCCGCCTGCTGGGCGGCGGTCAGGCGCGGCATGTAACGAAGATAGGGCGCGACATCCTCGGCAAGCGGCGCAGGCAGGATGCGCTCGGCCAGTTGCACCGCCTCCTTGGTGTCGCCGGCAATCGCCAGCGTGAAGGCGCGCGTGCGCCAACCGGGCTTATCCTGCGCCCGCAGGAGCGGCATCAGCGTGCCTTCGGAACCCTCGAGATCACCGCCGATCGCCTGGCTGACCGCAAGCCGCCTGCGCACCAGGTTTTCCTCATCCGACGTAAGCGCGCCTCCCGAGAGAACGCGGCGATAGAGCGCCTGCGCGGCGAGCGTATCTCCCACCATGTCGTAGGCAAGGGCCTGATCGCTTGCCAGGGCTGCAACGGGGCGCCCGGCCTTGCGCGCATCCTCGAAATACGTGATCGCGCCGACCGGGTCACCTGCACGAAGCGTGGTGCGAGCCAGGCCTTCCGCGATCCGGCCATCGCGCGGAGCCACGTCCTGCGCCCGCTCGAAGAAGCCCTTGGCCGCATCGAAATCACCCAGTTCGCGCGCCGCGTTGCCCGCGTCCAGCAACGCCTCCAGATCGTTCTGGTCGCGCGCCAGACGGGTCAGCGCATCACCGAGCCGCGCCGTGTTGGGATCGGGAAGCGCCTGGACCACTTCGCTGGCCATGGCGGGTTGCACGGCCAGGCCGGACACCCCGGTCAGCAGGGCGCAACCCAGCGCATAGCGAAGCGCAGGAAACGTCGGACGGGAAGCGGGAATGGACGCGCGCAGGGCAGCGCGAAGTACGCTCGGGGCCTTGGGCCGGATCATCTGGGACCTTGCATCTCGTATCATGGGGTCCGCGCAGCCACGGCGACCTCGGACCATCTGTTATCTGGGATACACCATATCCTCACAGAGCCCGAAGGCCAAGCGCTCTGGCCGCAGCGCCCCCACGGCCCGCCCCATCCCGCCAAGCGGTATACCGCCCACCGGATGGACGAAGGGCCACAGATGCGCTGCTGCGCGCATCCATGGCCCTTCCTACTGTGAAGCCTGGCTAGAGGCAGCCCGGAGCAGTTCCCCTGCTTCGGGCGCCCTTATGGCTTGGCCTTACTGGTTGTTCTGGCGGTTGAGGAAACGCGGGATGCTGAGCGATCCGCTATCGTCCTCGCCCTCACCGCCCTCGCGCGAAGGCGCCGCAGGCTTGGGCCGCGAAAGGCTGGTCATGCGCTCGAACAGGGTGCTGCCACCGCCGCCAACAGGGCGCTGCGGGGCAGGCGCGGGCGCCGGGCTCGGTACGGGCGCCGCGGCCTTGTTCTCACCGCCGAACAGCTCGTCCTGGCGGGTCGGCGGGATCTGCTGCGGACTGCGCGGAGCAAAGCTGCGCGAGCCCGAAATGCTGGCGTAGTTGCTCTCGTCGGTGTCGTCCTGACCTTCGTCCTCAAGCTCTTCGGTCGCGCCAAGCTCCAGTTCCGCAGACGGCGAGAACGGTTCGGGCACATAAGGCTTGGAGCCACTGGCCGCCTCCGGGGTCTTCTCGCTCTCGGCTTCGGGAGCCGGGGTGGAGAGATCGAGCGGGGCAGGCTCGGGCGCCGGAACCGGAGCAGGTGCCGCCGGTGCGCTGGACGCGGGCGCCTGCACGGCCGGACGGACAGGACCACGCCCGCCGCCAATCGCCATCGGGCGCGCCGGTGCATCGGCCTGCTCGGCCGTCTGCTCGATGCCGGTCGCGACAACCGAAACCCGGATCTTGCCGTCAAGCTCGGGATTGAAGGCCGACCCCCAGATGATGTTCGCATCCGCATCGACGAGTTCGCGGATATGGTTCGCCGCTTCGTCGACTTCGAGAAGCTTCATGTCCTCGCCGCCGATGATCGAGATGATGACGCCCTTGGCGCCCTGCATCGAAACACCATCCAGCAGCGGGTTGGCGATGGCGTGTTCGGCCGCCTCGAGCGCACGGTTGGGGCCCTCGCCCTCACCGGTGCCCATCATCGCCTTGCCCATCTCACCCATGACCGAGCGCACGTCGGCGAAGTCGAGGTTGATCAGGCCGGGCATGATCATCAGGTCGGTGATCGAGCGCACGCCCTGCTGCAGAACCTCGTCCGCAAGCTGGAACGCCTCCTTGAAGGTGGTCTCCGCCTTGGCGATGAGGAACAGGTTCTGGTTGGGAATGACGATGAGCGTGTCGACGTTCTTCTGCAGCTCCTCGATGCCCGCCTCGGCCGCGCGCATGCGGCGCGTGCCTTCGAACAGGAACGGCTTGCAGACGACGCCGACCGTCAGAATGCCGCGTTCACGTGCGGCCTGGGCGATGATCGGGGCCGCACCGGTGCCGGTGCCGCCGCCCATGCCGGCCGCGATGAAGACCATGTGCACGCCATCGAGGATGCGTCCGATCTCTTCGATCGATTCCTCGGCGGCCGCACGGCCGACCTCGGGACGCGCCCCGGCGCCGAGACCTTGCGTGATCTCGTGGCCGAGCTGGATGCGGGTTTCCGCGATCGAGTTGTTGAGAGCCTGCGCATCGGTGTTGGCGACGACGAAATCGACCCCTTCGACCTGCGCCTCAATCATGTTGGCGATGGCGTTGCCGCCCGCCCCGCCTACGCCGATGACGACGATACGCGGGCGAAGTTCGTCGATCGTCGGCAGTCCGATGTTAATGCTCATTAGTGACTCCTGCCAGACACATGCGCGTCAGATATTTCTCGACCATCCTGATTGCACGCTTCGACTTGGCGAGGCAAAGGATGGCCTTGTGTTGTCCACAGGCAAAAACGCCCGATACCGGCGGTTTCTGCCACGTTGTCGCGCCTCTGGCACGTCCTGTCCACAGCCTCTATTCGGGCCGGGAACCGAACGCACGGCAGCCGCGTTCAGAAATACTCTCGAACCGCTTGAAAGATCCGGGAAAACATTGTGTTCCAGCCCAATTTCACGGTTCTGTTCGAAGGACGGGCAAAACTGCGAATGTCGACCGGGTCGTTGGCGGCGTAGAGAACCAGCCCCGTCAGCGTCGAGAAGCCGGGCTTGAGGTGCGCTTCGGCAAGCCCGGGAAGGTGCGGCACGCGTCCGATGCGGACCGGACGGCCGAGCGCCGCCTGCGCGTAATCGGCCAGCCCCACCAGTTCCGCGCCGCCGCCGGTGAAGACCACCTGTTTGCCGCGCTGGCTGGAAAACTGCATGACCTTCAGAGCCTTGCTGACTTCTTCCATCAGCATGCCAAGCTGCCCGGTGATGACACCGATCAGTTCGGCGCGCGGAATGCGGTTCTTGTCATCGGCGTGGCGCGCGATGGGCCCGGTCCCCTCTTCGCCCGGCGCGTTCACCGGGATCATTTCGCGATGGTCATGCGGCGAGGCGATGGCCGAACCGTTCACGCACTTCAGCCGCTCGGCCTGATAGCGACGGATGCCGAACGCCGAGGCAATCGCGTCGGTGATATCGGCCGAACCGATGGGATTCGAAATCATGTCGCGCAGCATGCCGCCTGCATAGAGCGAGACATTGGTCACTTCCGCGCCGAATTCGACGAGCGCGACGCCCAGATCCCTCTCCTCGGGCGAGAGACAGGCCTGCCCGGCCGCAATCGGCGAGCCTACCACCGCCTCAACCTCGAGGTGGGCGGACTGCACCGCTTCGGTCAGGTTGCGGATCGGGGCCCCGTCGGCCAGCATGACATGGATATCGACGCCAAGCCGCTCGGCGTGGAGGCCGCAAGGATCGCCTACGCCGTGCGCTCCGTCGAGCCGGTACTGCGCGGGCTGGGCGTGAAGCACCATGCGCCCATCGGGCTGGATCGCATCGCGCGCGGCGACGAGAAGCTGGTCGATGTCCTCCTGCTCGATCCGGCGTCCGCCGATCTCGGCATCGAAGGGCTGGAGACGGCTGGCAAGCCCCGCCCCGGAACAGCCGATCCACACCTTCTGGACCGAGACATCCGCCATGCGCTCGGCGCGCTCGATGGCGTCGCGCACCGCGTAGGTCGCGGCCGCCATGTCGGTCACGAAGCCGCGCTTGATGCCCTGGCTGGCGCGATGGCCCGAACCGAGCACGACAAGCTCACCGCTCTCGGAGATACCCGCAATGATTGCGGAAATGCGGAACGAGCCGATGTTGACCGCCCCGAAAACCTTGCTGATGCGTGTCGCCGCCATCAGGCGTGCCCTTCCCCTGTTGCCGCGCGCCCATGCGCCACGCGGAGCCTCACTGCCCGTTCCCGCCCGAAGCGAGCGCCACGGCGCCGCCCTGGGTCGAAATCTCCTGAACCTCGCCCTCTGGCACGCGCAAGTAGACCCGATCAGGCGCGCGCATGTCGATGGCGATGGCCCTGCCCCCGATCAGGCGGTTGGTGCCGTCCAGACGCGCGAAGGTGACAAGCGCCCCGGCCGATTCCTTGACGCCTTCGGGAAGCGCCAGGACCTGGCCTGTCTCGAACACGAGGTTCCAGCGCCGATTGCCGACCCACTGCGCCTCGCGCACGCGGGGCTTGAGCGCGGGAGCGGCCTCCAGGAGGTGCGAGAGCTGGATGATCTCCTGCCCTGCCCCCTCGCCCGAGACGATGAGCTTGCCCTTGGCCGCCGAACGGTCGATCACTTCGAGTTCGTGCCCGGTCTCATCGATCAGCGCATAGGTATCGGCCTTGCGCAGCACCGCACGCGGTGAGCGCTCGACGATGTCGATGACCAGCGTGGTGGGCAGCTGGCGCGAGACGCGCGCGTCCTCGACCCAGGGCAGTTCAAGCAGCTCACTGCGCAACTGCTCCAGATCAACCAGCGGCATCGCGCGGTACTTCTGCGCCAGCGCGCGCTCGTAGATCTTGAGCTCGTTGATGTTCTTCACACCGCGCAGTTCGATGTGCTTGACCTCGAAACCGGCCTGCTTGGAGATCTGCGCGAAGCGCGCTTCGGCCATCCCGGGCACCCCGGCGGCGGACGCCACGACCCAGGCCAGCGCGGCCACGGCCGCCAGAATTGCGAGCACGAACAGGCGCTGGAGCTGCGCTTCGGTGAAAGGCAGCCAGCCCATCGCCATGTCGAGCGCGCTGCCGCCGGTGGCCTTGGCGCTGCGCACCTTGGCGCGGTTGCCCTGCGCGGCTGCGGCCTTGCGGGCGGTCTTGCCCTTGCGCTTGATCGTCTGGCTCATGGCGAAGTGGCCTTGTGCGGTTTCACATCGGCCAGCGCCTCGGCAATGATCGCCTCGACAAGGTCGGGGTACTCGATCCCGCAGGCCTTGGCCTGTTCGGGAACGAGGCTGAGCGGGGTCATGCCGGGCTGGGTGTTGGTCTCCAGCAGGAACAGCCCCTCCACCCCTTGCGTGTCATCCCAGCGGAAGTCCGAACGGCTGGTGCCCTTGCACCCCAGGAGCTGGTGCGCGCGCAACGCCAGCGCCTTGCACGCCTCGGTGATCTCGGCGGGGACGTCGGCGGGGCAGACATGCTCGGTCATGCCGTCGGTGTACTTGGAATCGAAGTCGTAGAAACCGGACTTGGGCTTGAGTTCGGTGACGAGCAGCGCGCGCTCACCGATCACCGCCGTCGTCAGCTCGCGGCCGCGAATGTAGGGCTCGGCCAGGAGCGTCGCGAATTCCTGCCAGGGGCCCTTGGCCTCTCGGCTGATCGGGTTCCCGTAATTGCCCTCCTCCGTGACGATGGCGACGCCCACCGACGAGCCTTCGTTGACGGGCTTGAGCACGTAAGGACGGGGCAGCGGGTCCTTCGTGAACAGCGTCTCGGTCTCGACCACGCGGCCGCCGGGCATGGGCACGCCATGCGGGACGAGCGCCTGCTTGGTCAGTTCCTTGTCGATCGCGATGACCGAAGTCGCGAGCCCTGAATGCGTGTAGGTGAGGCCCATCAGGTCCATCATGCCCTGCACCGTACCGTCCTCGCCCGGCGCGCCGTGCAGCGCGTTGAAGACAACATCGGGCTTCGCCTCGGCGAGGCGCTGCGCGACCTCGCGGTCCATGTCGATGCGCGTGACCTTGTGGCCCTTGCTCTCAAGCGCCTTGGCCACGCCTTCGCCGCTCATCAGCGAGACGGGACGTTCGTTCGACCAGCCACCCATCAGGACGGCGACGTGGAGCTTGGGGAGTGTCACTTATGCGATCCTACTCGTTGAATTTCCCACTCGAGCGTGACGCCCGAGGCTTCCTTGACCCGGCGGCGCACTTCCTCGCCCAGCGCCTCGATGTCGCTGGCGGTGGCATCGCCGGTGTTGAGAAGAAAGTTGGTGTGTTTTTCCGAAACCTGCGCCCCGCCCAGCTGGAGCCCCCGGCACCCGGCCTCGTCGACCAGCTTCCACGCCGAGGTCCCTTGCGGGTTCTTGAACGTGGAGCCGCCGGTCTTGGAGCGCAGCGGCTGCGAGGCTTCGCGGCTCGCCGAAATGCGGTCCATCTCGGCCTGAATCTCGGCGGGATCGCCCGCACGGCCCTGGAAGCGCGCGGCGACAACCACCGCGCCTGCCGGGAGTTCGGAATGGCGGTAGGTGTAGCCCAGATCCGCGTTGGCCAGCGTGCGCAGCGATCCGTCGCGCAGGACCACGTCGCACGCGACCAGGATGTCCTTGACCTCGCCACCATAGGCGCCGCCGTTCATGCGCACAAAGCCGCCCACCGTGCCCGGGATCGAACGCAGAAACTCGGTTCCCGCAATCCCCGCATCGCGCGCGGTGGAAGAAACCAGGATACCGCTCGCCCCGCCCCCGCATTCGAGCGTGAGATCCTCGCCCGCAGTCACTTTGGCAAAGGGCTTGCCCAGCCGGATCACCACGCCGGCAACGCCGCCGTCGCGCACGATCATGTTGGAGCCCAGTCCCAGGGCCATGACCGGAACCGTAGGATCAAGGTCCTTGAGGAACGCCTGCAGGTCCTCGGTATCCTTGGGCTCGAACAGCCACTGCGCGCATCCACCCGCCTTGAACCAGACGAGCGGGGCCAGCGGCGCGTTCGCCGTCAGCTTGCCCCGGACGGGCGGAAGGGAGGCCGCGAGATCGCTCATGCCTTGCGCTTTTCCGTGATCGCGGCGGCGAGCCCGGCGGCCCACTTGGTGATATCGCCTGCCCCCAGGCACACGATCATGTCGCCCGGCAGGATCGTCTCGGCCAACCTCTCTGCAAGCGCATCGGCGCCTGCAATTTCCTGAGCCGAGCGGTGCCCGCGCGACTTCAGGCCCTTGACCAGGTGCGCGCTGTCGACGCCCTCGATCGGCTCTTCGCCCGCAGCATAGACCGGCGTGATGTAGACCACATCGGCATCGTTGAAGCAGCTTTCGAACTCGTCCATGTGGTCGCGCAGGCGCGTGTAGCGGTGCGGCTGGGCAACCGCGATGACGCGGCCCTTCACACCCTCGCGCGCGGCCGCCAGCACGGCGCGGATCTCGACCGGATGGTGGCCGTAGTCGTCAATGACCGAAACCGTGCCCTCACCCACGGCGATTTCGCCGACCTTGGTGAAGCGGCGCTTGACCCCGCCGAACTTGGAGAAACCGGTGCGGATGACCTCGTGCGGACAGCCCATCTCGATCGAGACGCCGACTGCGGCGAGCGCGTTCTGCACGTTGTGGCGGCCGGGCATGGGAAGCTCGATACCCTCGATGCGCTGGAACGAGCCGTCGCGCTGGCGCAGCGCCACATCGAAGCGGTTGCCGCCCGGGATCGGGGTCACGTTCTCGCCGCGAATGTCGGCCTGCGCACTGAAACCATAGGTGACGACACGGCGGTCGCGCACCTTGGGGATCACCGCCTGGACCTCGGGGTGGTCGATGCACAGGAGCGCCGCGCCGTAGAACGGCACGTTCTCGATGAACTCGACAAAGGCTTCCTTCACCTTGTCGAACGAACCGTAGTGATCGAGGTGCTCGGGATCGATGTTGGTGACAACCGCGATGGTGCCGTCAAGGCGCAGGAACGAGCCGTCGCTCTCGTCGGCTTCCACCACCATCCAGTCGCTCTCGCCCAGGCGCGCGTTGGACCCATAGGCGTTGATGATGCCGCCGTTGATGACGGTGGGATCGATCCCCCCTGCATCGAGGAGCGCGGCGACCATCGAGGTCGTGGTGGTCTTGCCGTGGGTGCCCGCGACCGCCACGGTCGATTTGAGGCGCATCAGCTCGGCCAGCATCTCGGCCCGGCGCACGACCGGAATGCGGTTCTCCAGCGCGTAGACGACTTCGGGGTTGGTGCGCTTGACCGCGGTCGAGGTCACGACAACCGCCGCCCCGTTCACGTTCTCCGCCCGCTGGCCGATGTTCACCGTGATCCCGCGCGACCGCAGGTGCTCGACGACGTAGCTCTCGGCCATGTCCGAGCCCTGCACCGAGTAGCCCAGGTTGTGCATGACTTCGGCGATGCCCGACATGCCGATGCCGCCAATGCCGACGAAGTGGATGGTCCCGATATCGGTGCCGACGGCTTTCACTGGGCAAATTCCTTGTTGGTCGCAGAAACGGAGCGGGCGAGCGCCTCGCCGCCCCGCGCAGGGGCTCCGCCTTCGGGCACGACGCGCAGCACGTCCATGATCGGCGCGGCCCCGAAGCTTTCGACAAGATCGGCAAGGTCCTTGGCCGCCTTGGGATAGCCGCAGTTCCACGAGGCATGCGCCGCGTTGGCGAGCGTCTGCGGGTTCTTGGCAATGGCCTGGACCTGGAGGCAGATGTCCTTGGCCATCTTGTCGAAGATCGCGCCCTGCTCGCGCAGCAGCGCGTTGCGCTTGTCACCCGTCAGAAGGTCCGGGTCCTCGGTCGTGATCGCGGGCTGGCGGATGACGCGCGCCCCGCCCGCCGCCACGATCTCACGCGTGTTGGCGACCTGGTGGTCGTCCATCGCGTAAGGCAGCGGGATCAGGATCGCCGGACGGCCCACGGCGGTCAGCTCGGCAATCGTCGAGGCTCCCGAGCGCCCGATGAACAGGTGCGCGCCGGCAAGCCGCTCGGCCATGTCCTCGAAATAGGTCGCAAGCTCGGCCGGAATACCGTGATGCGCGTAGCGCTGGCGCACGCCGTCGATGTCTTCGGGGCGGCACTGCTGGATCACCTGAAGGCGCGAGCACAGCGTGGGCGGAAGCATCGCCAGCGCCTCGGGGATGACCTGGCTCAGGATCCGCGCGCCCTGGCTGCCGCCGGTCACGAGAATGCGAAACAGGCTGTCTTCCGAGAAGTCCGGGAACGGCTCCTCGCGCAGGGACAGCACCTGCTCGCGGACCGGATTGCCAACCAGCGTGACCTTGTTCTCATGGCGCGCATCGAGGAAGTCGACATCCTCGCACGGGGTGGCGATGGCATTGACGCGCTTGGCGAAATAGCGGTTCACCCGCCCCAGCACCGCGTTCTGCTCGTGCAGGACGGTCGGGATCTTCATCGCGCTGGCCGCCAGCATGGTGGGGAGCGAGGGATAGCCGCCAAAGCCGATCACGGCACTGGGCTGGAAGCTCTCGAACAAGCGCTTGGCCATGCTCCGTCCCTTCAGCACGCCGCGCGCGCCCTTGAGCCAGCTCAGCGGGTTCTTGCCCGCGATGCGGCCCTGCGGGAGGACGTGCGTCGTCAGGTAGTCGGGCTTGCCGGGAATCTTCGCGCCGCGCTCGTCGGTGATCAGCGCGACATGGTGCCCGCGCGCGTGAAGCTCGGCGGCCAGCGCAAAGGCCGGGATCAGGTGGCCGCCGGTACCACCGGCCGCAAGAACGTAGTGCCGCGAGGGGCCGCTCATGAAAGCTCTCCATTGGTGCGCAAGGTAAAACGCTCGCGCTGGATAAAGGGATTGCGCCGGGTGATGGCGAGAAGAAGGCCCATCGTCAGGCACAGCGCAATGGTAGACGAACCACCATAGCTGATGAGCGGCAGCGTCATGCCCTTGGAGGGAAAGAGCTGCAGGTTGACGAGGATGTTGATGAAGGCCTGCCCGCCGAACTGCGCGGCAATGCCCGCCGCGGCCAGCACCGAGAAGAGATCTTCCTCATCGATCGTGCGCATCAACACGCGCACCAGGAAGGCGATGTAGAGCGCGACGATGACCATGCAGGCCAGCAGGCCGAACTCCTCGCCGATGACCGAGAAGATATAGTCGGTATGGGCCTCGGGCAGCGACATCTTGCGCACGCCCATCCAGAACCCCTGGCCCGTCCACCCGCCGTTCAGCAGCGTGCGCTCGGCAAGATCCACCTGGTCGTAGGCCGTGCCCCCGAAGAGGAAGTTGTCGATGCGGTTGCGGCCGTTGTCATAGGTGAAATACATGATGACGAGCCCGACCACGCCCACGCCGCCCAGCGCCGCCAGGCGGCGCCAGTCGAAGCCCGACAGCAGCACCATCACCGCAAAGCTGCCCGAAAACAGCATGGTCGAGCCGAAGTCGGGCTGGAGCATGAGCAGGCCGCCCAGAACCACCATCAGCGCGGCGCAGATGCCCACGACGGGGATGTGCGGGTCGCGCGCGCGCCAGGACAGGATCCAGGCCAGCAGGATCGGCCAGCCCACCTTGAGGAACTCGGAGGGCTGGAGCGAGAAGCCCAGACGCAGCCAGCGCTTCGCCCCGTTCACTTCCGAGCCGACCACCGGCACGAGGAAGAGCGCAGCAAACATGATGCCGGCGATCAGGATCCCAAAGCGCCGGGCCGCGTCCTTGTCGAGGCTGGAGGCCCAGAGCAGCGCGCCGATACCCACAAGCTGCCAGCGCATGTGGAGGAAGAAGAAGTAGAGATCGGGAAGCCGCTCGGCCGAGGTCGACAGACGCCGCGCCGAGGCGGGCGATCCCGCCGCCACCGCTACCGCGCCGATCCCCATCAGGATCAGGACGATGTACAAGGCAAAGCGGTCGATCTCCTGCCACCAAACGGCCAGCCTCTGGCGCCGGGTACGGGCTCCAGGGCCCTTGCCGCCAGGCAGCGGGCCCGTAGCGGGCGCGAAATGCCCGCTCACCGCGCCGCGATGCGCTCCGGCCATGGGAATGGTGAAGCCCTGCGGGCCCTCGGGTGCAATACTTGCCATCAGCCCGCTGCTCCTCCCTGGCCGCGCCCCTCCCCGTCCTTCGCGTCCCCATCCTCAGGCGCGAGCAGCGCCTCGACGATCTGGCGGAAGGCCTCGCCGCGCGCTTCATAGTCGCGGAACTGGTCGAAGCTGGCACACGCAGGCGAGAGCAGGACGACATCGCCGGGAACGGCGGCATCCATGGCCTGGCGGATCGCCTGCGCCATCATCTCGCTGCGCACGATGGGGGTATAGGGCTCCAGGATCTCGGCAAAGAGCGGGCCCGCATCGCCGATGGTGTAGGCCGCCTTGATATGCCCGAACCAGGGCTTGCACTCGTCGAGGTCCTCGCCCTTGGGCAGACCGCCCACGATCCAGTGGATGCGCGGTGCAGGATCGGGCGGGAAAGCGGCAATGGCAGGCGCGGCCGAAGCCGGGTTGGTGGCCTTGCTGTCGTTGATGTAATCGACCCCATCGGCGCGCGCGACGCATTCCATGCGGTGCGGCAGCCCGCGAAAGTCGCGAAGACCCGGTTCCCAATCGGCGCGCGCGATCCCCAGCGCCTCGACAATGGCGATAGCGACCGCGGCATTCTGGAGGTTGTGCGGCCCCTGGAGCGAAGGCCAGTCCTTCTGCAGCGCGTCGAGGTCGGCACCGTCGACACGGGCAACGCCTTTGCCTTCGCGCCGGGCTTCCTCGCGCCGGGCCACGCCCAGCGTCTGCGCATCGCCCTTGCCGAAGACCGCCGCGTGGCCGGGCGTCTGCATTGCGAAAAGACGCGCCTTGGAGGCGGCGTAGGCGGCAAAGCCATCGTAGCGATCGAGGTGATCGGGCGTTACGTTGAGAAGCGCCGCCACGTCGCAATCGAGGCTGTGGGTGAGGTCGATCTGGTAGCTGGAAAGCTCCAGCACATAGACGCCCGAACCGTTCGCGTTGGGCTCGAGCGGCACCGTTCCCAGGATCGGCAGGCCAATGTTGCCGCCCATGCGCGCCGGTACTCCGGCCTTTTCCAGGAGGTGGCGCACGAGCGCCGTTGTCGTCGACTTGCCATTGGTGCCGGTGATGCCCACCACCCGATGCTCCGGCAGGCTGGCGCGGGCGAGCGCGAAGAGTTCGATGTCACCGATGACCGGCACACCCGCCCGCGCTGCGGCTGCGGCAATCGGATGGCTGTTGAGCGGCACGCCCGGCGAGACAACGACCCCGTCGTAGCCGGAAAGGTCCGCGCTCGTGGGATCGGCGATCTCGCAGGTGCCCGCCTCGCAGTCCCGCAGCAGCGCCTGGCGCGGCTCGTCGCGGCTGTCCCACGCCATCACGTGGGCCCCACTCGCCAGCAGCGAGCGCACCGCCGTCATCCCCGAACGGGCAAGCCCGAGGACCGCGTAGCGTTTGCCGGCAAAGGCGGGGGAGACGATCACCTGCACAGTTCTCCTTATCGCAGTTTCAGCGTGGCGAGGCCCAGGACGGCCAGCACGAGCGAGATGATCCAGAAGCGCACGACGACCGTCGATTCCTTCCAGCCCAACTGTTCGAAATGGTGGTGGATCGGCGCCATGCGGAAGACCCGGCGGCCGGTGCGCTTGAACCAGAAGACCTGGATGATGACCGAAGCGGCTTCCAGCACGAAGAGACCACCCACGACCGCCAGCACGATCTCGTGGTGCGCGGCGACCGCGATGCAGCCCAGCGCACCGCCGAGTGCCAGGCTCCCGGTATCGCCCATGAACACGGCCGCAGGCGGCGCGTTGAACCACAGGAAGGCGAGACACGCGCCCATGATGCCAGTGCAGAAGATCGCAAGTTCGCCTGCGCCCGGGACGTGCGGAATGCCCAGGTACGTCGCAAAGTCGACGCGGCCCGCCAGGTAGCAGATGATCGCGAAGGTCCCCGCCGCGACGAAGACCGGGAAGGTCGCCAGACCGTCAAGCCCGTCGGTCAGGTTCACCGCATTGCCCGCGCCCACGATCACGAAGGCCGCGAAGACATAATAGAGCGGCCCCAGCGGAATATAGCGTCCGGTCAGGAAAGGCACGTAGAGGTTGGTGTTCAGCTGGCTGACGATGATGTACGAGGCAAGGCCCGCCACGGCGAATTCCATGAGCAGGCGCACGCGCCCGGGAACGCCCGCCGTGCTGCGCTTGGCGACCTTGTCGTAGTCATCCATGAAGCCGATTGCGCCAAAGCCGATGGTGACCGCGATGCAGGCCCACACGAACGGGTTGGTCACGTCCATGAACAGGACCATCGCCGCGATCAGCGCGGTCAGGATCATCAGCCCGCCCATCGTCGGCGTACCGCGCTTGGCAAGGTGGCTCTGCGGGCCGTCCTCGCGGATCGGCTGCCCCTTGCCCTGGCGCACGCGCAGCATGTTGATGAACTTCGGACCGATCAGAAGACCGACGAACAGCGCAAACAGAAGCGCACCACCGGCCCGGAAGGTCTGGTAGCGGAAGAGGTTGGCAAGCCCCTGATAATCGAACCAATCTGCGAAAAGATACAGCATGTTGCGGGAGCGACCCTCACCCTTCCTGCTTGTTCAGCTCCGAAACGAGCGAGGCCAGGCCCACTGAATTGGACCCTTTGACGAGAATGGCATCCCCGCTTTCAAGCCCGAAAGCGCGCACACGATCCACAGCCTCCCTCACACTCTGGCAATGCGCGAAGGCAACCGGTTTGCCAAGCGAGGAGGCGGCGTTTTCCCCCGCATCCGCGCGGGTTTCGAGTTCCCGGACGAGCGGGAGCATTTCATCGCCGACCAGCACCAGATAGTCGACACCGGCCTCGCGGATCGGCTCTTCGAGCGCGGCGTGATAGCCCGGACCGTGGGTGCCCAGCTCCTTCATCGCGCCCAGCACGGCAATGCGCCGCCGGGCGTTGGTGCGCCCGAGCTGCGCAAGCGTCGCGCGCATCGAGGCCGGATTGGCGTTGTAGCTTTCATCGATGAGGAGCGCGCTGCGCGAACCGTCCGCGTTGGCCTCCCCCCCTGAAACCGCGATTTCAAGGCGCGCTCCGCGTCCGGCAAGGCCGCCCATTTCGGCAAGCGCTACGCCCGCTGCGCCCAGATCGCCGCCCACGGCGCGGATGGCCGCCATGACCGCAAGCGAGTTTGTCACCTGGTGCTCGCCCGGCGCGGCGACCGTGTAGCACACGCGCCGGTCGCCCATGTCCGCGGTGACGAGCGATCCGCCGCCGATGGCATCGACCGCGTCGAGCAGACGCACGTCGGCATTGGCTCCTCGCCCAAAGGCGACGACCCGCGCCCCGCAGCGCAGCGCCGCCTTGCGCAGGCGCTCGTAATGCGGACTGTCGGCCGGGATCACCGCCGTGCCGCCACGTTCGAGCCCCTGGAATATCTCCGCCTTGGCGTCGGCAATGGCCTCTTCGGACCCCAGGTTCTCGATGTGGGCGGGCGCGATGGTGGTGATGACCGCGACATGCGGACGGACCTGGCGCGTCAGCGCGGCGATCTCGCCTTCGTGGTTCATCCCCATCTCGAACACGCCGAAGCGAGCCCGGGCAGGCATGCGCGCAAGGCTGAGCGGGACGCCCACGTGGTTGTTGTAGCTCTTGACCGAACGGTGCGCATCGCCGCGCGTCGCACGCTCAAGGCCTTCGAAGATCATCTCCTTGACGCCGGTCTTGCCGACCGACCCGGTCACCCCGATCACCGGCCCGCGCGCGCGCTGGCGCGACGCGGCGCCCAGACGCTCCAACGCCTCGGTGGTGTCCTTGACAAGGATGTGCGGCCCTTCGACCGGACGGTCGACGACGCAGGCCGCCGCGCCTTTGGCGAAGGCCATCTCGACGAAGCGGTGGCCGTCCATGCTCTCGCCCTTGAGGGCGAAGAACAGGTCACCCGGCTCGACATCGCGGCTGTCGATCTCGACGCCCGATACGGTGAAAGGACCACTCGCCGAGCCGCGCAAGGCGCGTTCGAGCGTCGCGGAATCCCAAAGGCCCTGCCCCTGCTCTTCCGCCTCGGGTGCAGGCCAATCGAGAATGCGTGCCAGTGCCGTCATGCGTCACCTCCTTTCGCCAGCGCGCCTGCCATCTCGCGCGCCACGTCCACGTCATCGAAGGGCAGCACGCGCATGGCCTCGCCACGGCCGATGATCTGCCCCTGCTCGTGCCCCTTGCCTGCAATGAGGACGATGTCCCCGCCCTTCGCTTCGGCCAGCGCGGCACCGATAGCCTCGCGCCGGTCGCCGATTTCGCGGGCGCCCGCCTGCGTTCCTTCGAGCACCATTGCGCGGATCGCGGCCGGGTCCTCGCCGCGCGGGTTGTCATCAGTAACGATGGCGATGTCGGCCAGTTCGCTGGCCACGCGCCCCATCGGCGCGCGCTTGCCGGTATCGCGGTCGCCCCCGGCCCCGAACACGACTATGAGACGCCCCGAAACGTGCGGGCGCAGCGCGGCAATCGCGGCCTCCAGTCCGTCGGGCGTGTGGGCGTAATCGACATAGACCGGCGCGCCCGAGGGCGTGATCGCGGCGCGCTCGAGACGGCCGCGCACGGTGACAAGCCGCTTCATCGCGTCGAACACCAAGTCCGCATTCCCGCCCGTTGCCAGGACCAGCCCTGCCGCAACCAGCGCGTTGGCGGCCTGGTAGGCGCCGATCAGCGGGAGCGGGATCATGCGCGAAACGCCCGCGTACTGGACTTCGAGCTGCTGGCCCAGGCCACCCGGCGTGCGCGCAGCAAGCCGCATATCCTCGCCCTGCTCGCCCACGGTGAAGACCTTGAGGCCCCGCGCCCGGGCATGGACGATGGCCCGCTGCGACCAGACATCGTCGGCCCAGATCACCGCCGTCCCCGCATCTGCCACCACTTCGCCAAACAGGCGCATCTTGGCCGCGAAGTACTCTTCCATGGTCGCGTGGTAATCGAGGTGATCGCGGCTGAGATTGGTAAAGGCCCCCGCTGCCACGCGCGGCCCCTCGATGCGGTACTGCGAGAGACCGTGGCTGGAGGCTTCGTAGGCGACGTGGCTGACGCCTTCGCGGGCGAGACCCGCCAGATTGCCGAGGAAGGTCACCACGTCCGGCGTGGTCAGCCCGGTCGAAACGCGCGCATCTCCGGTGGTCACACCCAGCGTGCCGATGGAGGCCGCGCGCTCCCCCACCATGTTCCAGATCTGGCGCGTGAGCTCGACCGTCGAGGTCTTGCCGTTGGTCCCGGTCACCGCGACGAGCGTTTCGGGCACCGGACGATAGAACGGCGCGGCCAGCTGGGCGAAAAGGCGGCGCGGCTCGGAATCGACGAAGGACACTGCGCCCTCGACAGGAGCCTCGCTGGCCGAGACGACGGCGACCGCGCCCGACGCGATGGCGTCCGCGATGTAGTCCTCGCCGTTGAAGCGCGCGCCCTTGAAGGCGCCAAAGACGGTGCCGGGCGCGACCTTCCTGTGGTCGATGGCGAAGCCGGTCACCTCTGCATCGGGACCGGGAAGCGCAAGGCCGGCGGTGGCGCAGAGGGCGGAGAGTTTCATTCTTCGGCTTCGCTCACTTCATGGGGGATGAGAGGCTTGAGATCCGAGATGTCGATATCGCGGGTCTCGTCGGGCATGATGCCCAGGAGCGGCCCGATACGCGGGACCACGCGCGCCACCACCGGCGCTGCGTTCCAGGCGGCGGTGCGCTGGTAGCTGGTCGCCGCCGTACCCTTGGGCTCGTCCATCATGGCTATGACGACATAGCGCGGCTTGTCCATGGGGAAGGCCGCCGCGAACGTGGAAATCAGCGAGTGGTGGCGATACCCCCCGTTGCCCGGCTTTTCCGCCGAGCCGGTCTTGCCACCGATCCGGAAGCCCGGCGCATCGCCCTTGCGGCCCGTACCGTAGAGCACGATCATGCGCAAAAGCTGGCGGATACGCGCCGAGGTCGCCGCGCTAAACACCCGGCGCCCTTCGGGTACCTCGCCCGCGCTCAGCTTGCGCAGGGTCGCCGGGCGCCACATGCCCCCATTGACGAGCGCGGCATAGGCCGTGGCGAGGTGCAGCGGGGTAACCGCCACGCCGTGCCCGTAGGATACCGTCATCGTGCGCAGGCGCCGCCACTTGCCGTTGTCCCAGATCGGAAAGCCGCGCGCAGGAAGCTCGATGGCGGGCCGCGTGTTCATGCCCAGCACCTTGAGCTTGGCCTTGAGCCGCTCTCCGCCCAGTTCATCGGCGATCTGGGCTGTCACCACGTTCGAGGAGTGGATCAGCGTCTCGGGCACGTTGAGCGAAGCGCCCATCGCGTGGCTGTCCTTGATCGTGAAGCGCCCGACATGAAGCGGCGCGGCGGGCCAGCGGCGCGCCAGGTTCGTGACCGTGCCGGCATCGAGCGCGGCCGCGACCGTGATCGGCTTGAAGGTCGAGCCCAGCTCGTAGACCTGGTTGGTCGCGCGGTTGAAGCCCTTGGGCACCTCGCCCTCCTTGGCCTCTTCGGGCGTCACGACCATGTCGTTGGGCTTCACGTGGTTGGGGTCGAACCCGGGAAGCGAGGCCAGCGCCATGACTTCGCCGGTGTCGACATCGAGCACCACGCCAGCGGCACCCTTGGCCTCGGACAGCGCCATGCCCTTGGCAAGTTCGTCCTCGAGCGCGCTCTGAACGCGAAAGTCGATGGAGATCACCGAAGGCGCCGAGCGGCCTTCCGGGCTCACCAGTTCCTTGTCGAAGTACTGCTCCATGCCGACCTTACCGTGGCCGTAGCTGTCGACATAGCCCAGCACGTGCGCGGCGAGCGAGCCTTGCGGGTAGTACCGCGTCGTCTCGAGCGGGAACTCCAGTGCAGGCTCACCCAGTTCGTGGACACGGTTGGCATCCTCGGGGAGCAGCGACTTGCGGATGTAGCCCGCCTTGCCCGACGAGAGCTTTTCGATCACCTCGTCCTGGTCGATGTCGGGAAAGATCCGCGCGAGACCCGCCGCGATTTCCTTGGGCGAATGAATCAGCGGCTCGCCCTCGGTCATCGCCTTAGGGTTGAACCAGAGCGAATAGACCCGGAAGTCGCGAGCCAGCGGCGCCCCGTTGCGATCGACGATCTCGCCGCGCTGGGGGGTCAGCAGATCGGCCAGACGCACCTCGCGCGGCGACGGACCCGTAGTGCCGAGGTAGGCAATGCGCAGCGCAGCGATCATCCCCACCAGCACAAACGCAACGAGCACCCAGAGGGTGCGCGCCTTGGCCATGAGCAGCGAGCGCTGGCGTTCGTTGACGAGCCCGCGTGAGCCCGTCGAGACCGTGACCGGAACCGTCGACTGAAGAGCCAGCGCGGTCACTGGTTGGGCGCCTCCGCGATATTGATGCTGGCGAGACGGCGCGACAGGTCGGCGGCTTCCGCGCGCAGGGCCTCGCGATCTGCGTCGCGCGTCTTGGCGGCCGCCACTTCGCGGCGGCGCTCTTCCTCGGGCATGGCCGCGGCCGTCGCGCCGCTCACCGGATTGACCATGGCGAGCAGCGAGCCGGCCTTCTCCTCGGCGCGCTCGGCCACGTCCTCACCCGGCATGTCGGCCGGCTCGGCGTTGGCGTAGCGGATCGGCGCGGGCGCATCGGGGCCCGGCGCGGCGCCCAGTGCGGCCAGCTGGCGCTCCCCTTCCAGATACTGGCCCGCCCCCGGTGCCGCGTACCCGAACTCCAGATCGTTGAGCTTCTTGAGCGCCTGCTGGTTGGCCCGCGTCTGGAATTCGGTCTCAAGGAAGTTGATCTGCTGCTGGGTGTACACGATCCGCTTCTCGGCCGCGTAGACCTCGCTCTTCACCGCGTTGACGCGCAAGGTCAGCGCCACGAGCATAGCCGCGCAGATGGCGAGCACCGTGATCCACCCGATGGAGCGAACGCGATCTTGGGTCAGGTTCATGGGTTTTTCCTTGAGGACGAGCGGGTTTGTGCGAAACGGGCGGGAGCGTGGGTACGGATGGCGCTGCGCAGGGTGGAGGAACGGGACCGGGGGTTGACCTCCAGCTCTGCGGCGCCGGGCTTTACCGGCTTGGCCACTTTCGCAAAGGTCGCCTCGGGGCCGGTATCGACGAGCGGCAGGTGGCGCGAGGTGGAGCGCGCCTGCCCGCTCGCCTCCTTGAGGAAGCGCTTGACGATGCGGTCTTCCAGCGAGTGGAACGTGACCACGGCCAGTCGCCCGCCTTCGCGCAGCAATTCCTCGGCAGCGGCCAGCGCGGCCTCGAGCTCGTCGAGCTCACCGTTCACGTGGATGCGGATCGCCTGGAAGCTGCGCGTCGCGGGATCCTTGGGCGCGCCGGGACGGTGGCCGAGCGCCTTGCGGATGACGCGCGCCAACTCGCCCGTCGTGGTGATCGGACGCGCGGCAACGATGGCGCGCGCGACGCGGCGCGACTGGCGCTCTTCACCGTAGAGGTAGAGCACATCGGCAATCGCGCTCTCCTCGCCCTCGTTCACGAAATCGGCCGCGGAATAGCCATCTTGGCTCATGCGCATGTCGAGCGGACCGTCGCTGGCAAAGGCGAACCCGCGCTCCGCCTGGTCGAGCTGCATCGAGGAGACACCGATGTCGGCCACGATCCCGTCGACGGTTTCGATACCTGCATCGTGCAGGGCATCGACCATCTCGGAAAAGCGGCGGGGATGCAGGACCAGGCGGGGCGGCACGCTGGAAAGTTCGGGCCAGCGTTCAGGGTTCGCGTGGACGGCCGCGATGGCGTCGGGATCGCGGTCGAAGGCGTGGACGGTCGCGCCGGCATCCAGCAGACGGCGGGTATAGCCCCCCGCCCCGAAGGTCGCATCGACGACCACCTGGCCTTCAAGCGGCAGCAACGCGGCTTCGACTTCGTCCAGGAGGACGGGGATGTGGGGAGCCTCGCTCACTTGTTCTTCGCCTTGGCAAGTTCGGCGTCGGCCAGCGAACGGCAGGTGGCGACGATGGTTTCCATCTCGGGATCCTCGGCGAGCGCATAGAGCTCGGCCGGGTTCCAGATGGTGATGAAGCGGCCCACGCCCTGGAAGAAGAGCTGGTCCTCGATGTTGGCGAGACCCGACAGCGCCTCGGGCAGGACAAAACGGCCCGAGCCGTCGAAGGGAACCTGCTGGAACGAGTAGAGCTGCATCGCACGCTTGTCGCGGTTGAAGGGACGTCCGGCGCGGTCCGCGCGCTCTTCCTCGGCGTCGAGCTGCTTTTCAAAGTCGTCCACGCGCGACAAGCCGAAGGCGACGAGGCACTTCCACTCGGGATGCTTGGCCAGGCACATGATGTCCTTGCCGCTCGATTCCCGGACCGTGGGGCGAAGGGTGTTGGGCAGCACGAAGCGCTTCTTGTCGCGTATAAGCGAGAAGCCCTGTCCGCTGTAGATGGTTGGTTGCCCAGCCATGCCGCCCTGTTGATCCCCGTGGGTTTTGCCGCCTCGAAGCATGACCGAGGCCACCCCCGAAGCGCAGATGCGCGACAGGGTCCGCACCAACCGAACACGGCGCGGCGGGACTCAGGCATTCCGATTGCGATTCCTTCTACCTTGCCCCCTTGGGGGATAAAAGGGAAATTTGGGGAATGACGGGAATTTTCACGAGATCAGCCACCCCGGGAACTTTACCCACATACTTTCCACAGGGCTTATTAATATCATGTTATCCAACAATACCCTTGAATTTGTGTAATTTTATGTAGTTTCACTGGGTTTGCGAGTGCGAAGACAGCCCAACTCACCACCATCCCCGGCCATCCCCACACCTGCCGGAAGCACCTGCGTAAAAACACGGATTGCAGCCACCACGAGCATAAGATCCCACGATCTCCCCGTTTCGCCCAACGCAGAGGTCTACTGGCGCCACCATGGCAACAAGTCCCGGCTTTCCGTGCTTCAGGTGGCCCTTCACCACGAAAAACAGGACCGGCGCGCCCCCATAGCGCCCCCATAGGGAGGCAACCAATCCCCGACCTTCCCCGAAACGGCTCACACCCTTCCCCGCAGATCCCCATAAGGACCCGCACCAAGCCGCAATTGCGCAATACTGTGCGAGAATGAGGAGACCGGAAGCCAGGGAACTCTCCGTAGTTCACCGGTCTGTCCCCAGCCCTCCCCAGACCGGGACGAGGTTTCACTCCGCCCAAGCCTGGGCAATCGCCCTGAGGGATAGTCCGGGAGGAGAGACGGCAGGTCGACCTGCCAATCCCCGTCCGCTCCCCACGAGGAACGGACGCAGACCGAAAGTCGGGTGCAAATCTTTAGGTGATTCTCAGGATGCCTGCGCGGCACGAAGGCCTACGCACACCGCGTCCAGAGCGAGGGACGAGGTCTATTCCTCGCGCAGCGGCGCATCGAAAGGCGCTGCGCGCGGATCGAGCGGCCCTTCCACATCGCGCGCCGACGTGCCTTCGGCCTCCTTGGCCTTGGGCGAAGGTTCGGCCGCGGGCATGACGCCGATATCGGCGAGCGGATCGCTTGCCGGCTTCTTCTCGGGCGCATCGGCCGCGACGACCTCGCGGATGGGATCTTCCTCATCCGCAAGGCGCGCGCGCTCCATGATGATGCTCGCCAGCCCGACGATGAGCAGCATCGCGCACAGACCGAAGAGCCCCACCTGCAACCGGTGCATCGCCTGCGAGCGCAACTCGCGCGAGGACGGTTCCGCAAAATGCTGCGGGGTGGTCAGTGGTTCGACGACCTGGGGGGGGAGCTTGGTTGCCATCGCGGCGAAAGGTTACCTCAGCGCACCAGCCACGGGAAGACGGGCAGACCCTTGGTTTCGAGCCACTCGGGGTTGTAAAGTGTGGACAAGTACCGGAAGCCGGTGTCGCACAGGATCGTGGCAACCCGCGCATCCTTGCGGCCTTCGGCGACGAGCTTCTGGCCAAGCGCCACCGCGCCCGCCACGTTGATGCCCGAGGACAGCCCCAGGCAAAGGCCTTCTTCGGCCAGCAGACGACGCACCCACTCGAGGCCTTCCTCGTCCGACATGCGGAACTGGGTGTCGATCGGCGCGCCCTCGAGGTTGGCGGTGATGCGGCCCTGGCCGATGCCCTCGGCCACCGAAGACCCTTCGGCCTTCAGCTCGCCGTTGGCGTAATAGTTGTAGAGCGCCGCGCCATACGGATCGGTCAGCGCAACCACGATGTTCTCGTCGAAAGCCTTGAGGCCAAGGCCCGTACCCGCAATCGTGCCGCCAGTGCCCGCCGCACAGGTGAAGCCATCGATGCGGCCACCCAGCTGCTCCCAGATTTCCGGTGCGGTGCTCTCGATGTGCGCCTTGCGGTTGGCGACGTTGTCGAACTGGTTGGCCCAGACGGCCCCTTCGGTTTCCTCGGCCAGACGGCGCGAGGTGTGGACGAAGTGGTTGGGGTCGGCAAACTTGGTGGGCGGCACGAGGACCAGCTCGGCGCCGAGCGCGCGCAGCGTGTCCATCTTTTCCTTCGACTGGTTGTCGGGCATGACGATGACCGACTTGTAGCCGCGCGCATTGGCCACCAGCGCGATACCGATGCCGGTATTGCCCGCCGTACCTTCGATCACCGTACCGCCCGGCTTCAACTCGCCGCGCGCTTCGGCGTCGCGCACGATCCAGAGCGCCGCGCGGTCCTTGACCGAGGCGCCGGGGTTGGCGAATTCGCACTTGCCCCAGATTTCGCAGCCGGCGGCGGCGCTGGGCCCCTTGAGAAGTACGAGCGGGGTGTTGCCGATCAGGTCGATCGAGGAAGGCGTGGCGTTTGGTGCTGTCATGGCCGCTGACTTAGGAAGTGTCCCTGCATGTCGCAATCGAATTGCGCTTTAGGCGTAAAAAGCTGGACCGAGGGTTAACGCGCAGCGCCCTCCTCGCGATTGTCTGCATCCGATACGAAAAAGGGGCGCAGGGCCAGCCGGACAGAGTGCCCGGAGCAGACCTTGCGCCCCTTTTCGCAAGCCCGAAGGCTCCGGATCAATCCTCGGCGGCGATCGTCACCTTGCAGCCTTCAAGCGCCGCGGTGATGGGGATCTGGCAGGAGAGACGCGAGTACTCGTTGCGGTGGTCCGAGCTGTCGAGCAGGTCGTTCTCGTCTTCACTCATCTCGGGCAGCTTGTCCATGTAGGCCGGATCGACGTGGACATGGCAGGTCGCGCACGAGCAGCAGCCGCCACACAGCGCCAGAAGTTCATCGAAACCGCTGTCGCGGATGGTTTCCATGAGCGTGCGGCCTTCGCTGGCCTCGACGCTCGATTCCTCGCCCGCGTGATTGACGACGGTGATCTGCGGCATTGTCCTGTGTCCCCTCTTGGTAAACCGGGTTGGTCGGCGGCGCTTCTACACGCCTCTGACAGGAGGTGCTAGAAGCGCCATTCGGCTTTGGCAAGCCGATTTGATAATACCAAATCGCCAGAAGTTCATACTTCAACAAGAGAGATGCATCATGGCGCTGGGCGCACAACAGATTGAGTATGGGCTCGATACCCTGGCCGGTATCGAGCCGGGTATCGCCCGGGCGCTGGAGGCGTGCGGCTATCCCGAACCACGCCCCCGCCCCACCGGCTATGCGACACTTCTTCGCACCATCGTGGGCCAGCAAGTCTCGGTCGCCGCGGCAAGTTCAGTCTGGGCCAGGCTCGAATCGCTGCTGGGGCCCGAGCTGAAGCCCGAAGACCTCCTCGCCGCCGAGTTCGACGCGCTGCGCGGCTGCGGCCTCTCGCGCCAGAAGCAGGGCTACGCACGCTCGCTGTGCGAACTGGTCGTGGCGGGCGAACTCGACCTGGCAAACCTCCCCGATGACGACGAGGCCGCCATTGCCGAGCTGGTCCGCATCAAGGGCATCGGCCGCTGGTCGGCCGAGATCTATCTGCTCTTTGCCGAGGGACGCCCCGACATCTGGCCCGCCGGCGACCTCGCCGTCCAGGTCGGCATCGGCAAGATCCTGGGCCTTGCCGAAAGGCCGAGCGAGAAGGAGACCCGCGCGCTCGCCGAAAACTGGCGACCACACCGGGGCGCTGCGGCGATCTTCACCTGGCACTGCTACAACAATGCGGCTCTCTGACACGTGCCAAACCGCTGAAAGCACGGCGCCTTCTCTGTTCCGGCGCAGGCGCGCCACGCCCGGTCGCGCGGCCCTCTCCTCCCTCGCCTCGGACGGGAACCAAATTCCTCCAACTCGCATTCCCGCCGCGATGGCAAATTGCGCAAGGTCAAGGATATGCCCTGCCGCGTCTGCCATCGCAGAGAGTGAGAGAGAGTGCGCAGCCCGGAACCGGGCGCGTACGGCGGAAACCCGAGGATGCCAGATGCCAGTCTACCAGTTGCGCTTCGCCGAAGACGAAGTGGGCCTTGCCCAGCGGCTTGAGTTCACCGCTGCCGATTCGAGCGAAGCCCTGATCTTCGCGCACAAGGAAGCCCAGGACCGCAACGCCGAACTGTGGCTGGAGGAAACGCGGCTGTGCACCATTCGCCGGGTGCGCACACCCGCCTCCGACCGGATCGCACCGCTGGTGCATGTCCCCGTTCGTGAAAGCGCGCTCGCAGGCTGAGGCGCCTCAGCCTTCCGCCCTCACCGCGTCCAGATAATGGGTGACCGCATCGCGCACGTGGCGAAAGCGGTCGCCGCCAAGGTGCTTGCCCCCATACCAGCGGGTCACCACGACAAGGTGCCCCTCCAGCCCGGCCGCTTCGAGCTGCTGGAGGATGATCATCCCTGCCCCGCTTTCGCCGTCGTCGTTCTTGACCGGGCCGTCCGCGCCCAGGAGGCCCCACGAATTGTGCGTCGCCTTGGCGAACTTCTTCGCCTTCTTGAGCCCTTCGATGAGCGTGCGCGCCTCTTCCGCGTCGCGGCACGGCGCGCCCGAGACGGCGTATTTCGAGCCTCTGTCGGAAATGATCTTGTCGAAGGTGCGCATGGCCCGCGCCTTAGCGCCCGTTCCCTGGCGATGCAAAGCACGCGCGGTTCAGACGATAGCCGCCTGAACCTTTGTCCCTGCGACAGCGCGCTGAAAACGCCGCTCCATCCAGCGACGCAGATGCGGCGTCATGCCCTCCGTCGTCCGTGAAAGCAGCGCGCAAAGCCCGCACACCAGCACCAGCAACCCCGCCCAGACGAGCAGGCTGCGCCCTGCCTCGATCCCGTGCGAACGCAGCAACTGGATCAGCGGCCAATGGAACAGGTAAAGCGTGAAGGAGAAGCCCGCGAGCGCATGCGCCACGCCTCGCGTGCGCAGGATCGGAGCTTCGAGGCGCGCGGCAAGCGGACGCAGCGCGACGACGGCGCAGGCCATGATCGCGCCCATCAGCAGGTCCGACAGCACCCAATTGGACCACTTCAGCGGTTCGGGCCAGATCCGCGCCGCCAGTGGGTTGAGAACCGTCATATCGATCTGGAACAGCCCCCAGGCCGCAAATCCGCAGCCCGCCAGAACCAGGGGCGCGAGGCGCAGAGGCAATCTTTGCGCCGACGTCATGGCGGTCAGCGCCACGCCCATCAGCCAGACAGGAAAGAGGAGCAGCAGCGTCGGCCCCGCCAGAAGACACGCCACTACAACCGCCGCCACGCGCGCCCAGCCCCTGAGGAAGAAGGCCAGCGCAAAGATCGCGTAGTACCAGACCTCGTAGCACAGCGACCAGTACGGCGGGTTCCAGACCGGTGCGGGCATTCCCGGCCAGGCGCTCAGGAAGACCAGGGGCGGAAGGATACGCTCGGCAAAGAGCAGCGGATCGTCGGGGCTGTTGTCGATGCGCACGTGCGCGTCCCCCGCCAGAAGGTAGGCCGAAAGCGCCGCGAACAGCAGCGCGGGCACCGCGACCGGCAGGATACGGCTGACGCGCGCGATGGTGTAGCGCGCGAGGCTGGAGCGACGCGCCGTCACCGAGGTCGCGATGACAAGACCCGACAGCACGAAAAAGACGATCACGCAGTAGTGCTGGAGCCGCCCCGAGAACGGATAGGGCCCGGTGTAGAGCTGAAGCTGCACGCTGTGCCCCACCACCACCAGGAACGCGGCCAGGAAGCGCACGAAATCGAGCACGACCGACAGTGGCCGGGTCAGGAAAGGGCTCTGCATGGCGGCGGGCTCGGGACGGGTTCGGGGTGCGCGCTCAGTCGGCCCCGGCAGCCGTTGCCGCCGTGTCGATGAACTGCGCCATGTCCGCATCGCGGCCGGACAGGCCACCGCAATCGTGGGTCGTCAGCGTGATCTCCACGGTGTTGTAGACGTTCGACCATTCAGGGTGGTGATCGGCCTTGTCCGCGTGCAGCGCGACCCGAGTCATGAAGCCGAAAGCGGCGTTGAAATCGGCAAATTTCAGGGTGCGTTCGATCGCCTTGCCATCACCGCGCAAATGCCACGCAGCGTGCTTTTCCAGCAGCGATTTCAGTTCGGTGGCGGAGAGCGGGGTGACAGACATGCGCGATACCTTTCCTCGAATCGCCTGCCGCGTCAGAACGCTTGGCAGATCAGGGCCTTTCCACTAGGGCACGGCGTCATGCAAGAGGCCAAGATCGCGATCCGTGACCTTGCCTGTCGCCGCGGCGACAGGGTGCTTTTTCGCGGCCTGTCGCTTGCCCTCAACGCAGGCGAGGCGCTGCAGGTTGCGGGCGGCAACGGAATCGGCAAGTCGAGCCTGCTGCGCATCGTTGCCGGGCTCGCCCCGGCCTTTGCCGGCACGGTGGAGCGCGAAGGCGCCATTGGCCTGGTCGACGAACGTCCCGCGCTCGACACCTCACACGCGCTCGGCGACGCGCTAGCCTTCTGGGCGCGGATCGATGGCACTTCGGAGAATGCAGCACAGGCGGCCCGCGACCGGCTCGGCCTCGCCGACCTTCTCGACGTCCCCGTGCGCTACTTGTCGACCGGCCAGAAGAAGCGCGCCGCGCTGGCCCGCCTGATCGGCCAGGCCGCCCCGCTCTGGCTTCTGGACGAACCACTCAACGGCCTCGATGTCCATGCGGTCGAACTGACCGAAGCGATCGTTGCCGAGCATTGTGCGGGCGGGGGCATTGCTCTTGTCGCCTCGCACCAGCCCTTTCGGGTCGAGGGGCTCCAGCGCCTTGCCCTGGCGGACTACGCCGCGTGACCGGCCGGGTCTTCGCCCTCCTGAAGCGCGACCTTGCGCGCCTGCTGCTAGGTGGGCGCGGGGGCGGCGCGCTGATGCCGGTGCTGTTCTTTCTCTCGGTCGCGATGCTCTATCCCTTCGCGGTCGGGCCGGACGCGCCGCTCCTGGCCCGCACCGGTGGCGGCGTGATCTGGGTGGCCGCGCTTCTCGCTGCGATCCTGCCGCTCGACCGGTTGGTGGAGCCCGACATCGAACAGGGCCAGTTCGACCAGTGGGCCTTGCGCGGAATTTCCGAGGAACTGGTGATCGCGGTGCGCGTCCTGGCCCACTGGCTCAGCTTCGGGCCTCCGCTCATGCTGGCCACCCTCCCCGCAGCAGCCCTGCTCGGGCTTGAGGCCGGAACACTGGGCATCGTCGAGCTGGGACTCCTCGCCGGAACCCCGGGTCTCGCCGCGCTGGGCGTCACCGTAGCGGCTCTGACCGCAGGCCTGCGCGGTGGCACCGCCCTTGCCGGCCTGCTCGTCATTCCGATGGCTGTCCCCATCCTGATCTTTGGAGCCGGAAGCCTTGCCATTGGCGGGGAAAGCGGCCTTGCCCTGACCGCGGCGGCCAGCCTTGTCCTTCTGGCCATCGCCCCGTTTGCCGGCGGTGCCGCGGTGCGCGCCGCACGCGGCTGACATCGCCAGCGGGCCCTTTGTCCGGCTGGCACGGCATCAGGCTCCCTCCCCTGCCTATCCTACGAAGCCTTGAGGCTGCACGCCCTTGAGCCCCTGGCGACAAGCCTGTGCATAACCTGTTCCCAAAATGTTCAGAAGCGGTTGGCAAGCTGAGGACAATTTTCTCTGCGCACCTGATGTCGACAACACTGTGCACAACTTGAGCAAGAGTTGAAGATAGGCTGCGTAAAAGCTGTGCATCTACGCACTGGCGGCGCACGCAAAAAAGGCCGGGGCGGGCAAGGCAAGGAGCCGCCCCGGCCAAGGACACAGGATGGGAAAATCGAAGCCCCATGACGCGAGCCGGACGGCTCTGACTTCGTTTCCCGGGGGCTTGACGGAAGCATCAAGCCGCGTATCAATAGCTAATGATAATCATTCGCAGCTACAACCCCTAATTTCACATCGCCGTGAGATTTAGCCAAGTCGCTGAGAAATTGTCGTTCTGAACCGCAGCCCGCACCCGCGGCCAGAGCCCCGATGGAGAGACTCGCATGTACAAATATGTCGACCGCCCGCTCAGCACGCTCGATGAAGGCTGCCGCTTTCTCGTTGCTTCCATGCGCGGTTGGGTCACCGCGATTTCCAGGCGCAACTGCCCCGCGCAGATGCTCGCGCCCGCCTTCGCCCGCTGGCGCCTGATCGGCGCTCTTCAGCCCTTCCACCGTCTCATGCTGATTCTCAACCGCGAAGCGCTCGACACCCTCCAGTTCTGTCCGGTGGGCTGCAACCACGTCTCCGAACACGAGGCGATCCTGCTGGAACTGGTCACGTCCCTGCGCGAACGCGGAGCTGGCGAGACACGCCAGACGCTCGAACTCGTCGTCGCCGAAGACGCGGTCGGCGACCTGCTCGACACCCTCACCCGCATTGGGGCGGCCATGGCCATCGCCGGGATCTTTCCCGGTGAGGTCGCGCCCGTGCGCGGCCCCCGCGATTGAACCTTGAGGGGGAGACCAGGTGATCCGAGGGCCACCGCCCTCGGGCTCCCCAAACTGTCCAGCGCACCGAAGGCACTCGAGCCGGGCTCAGGGAGGCGAGGACAACGCTTCCAGGGCCGGAAGGCACCATGCCTTAGAGCGGCGAACCCGCGCTCCAGCCGATCAACGCCGCCATCGCCAGGACCTGCAGTACAGCCAATGCGTGCAATTGACCCACGAACGGTTGCTTGCGCGTCTTGTGGCGGAAATGGCGGCGCGCGGCGTAGGCACCAGGAGTGCCGCCAAGAGCGGCGAGGAGCAGCAACCGAGCCTCGGGTACACGCCGCCCACCCCGCCGGGCCTGGCGCTTGTCCCAGCCGAACAGCAGGAACGTCACCGCATTGAGCGCCACAAGAGCGCCAACCAGAAAGGCCGGTTCGATGGGGACAGGCATGACGCGGGCCTCTCAGTCCAGCGGCGCAACGTCGACGGCGAAGTGCATCGTCTGCTCCGAGCTTCCCCGGAACGTCCCATCGAGTGGCGCGACATCGGAATAGTCACGCCCCATGCCGATGAAGATATGGTCGGCATCGGCCAGCTTGTTGTTGGTCGGATCGAAGCCCACCCATCCCAGTTCCTCGCCGCACCACAGGTTGACCCAGGCGTGCATGGCGTCCGCGCCGACCAGCCGCGCCTTCCCCGCAGGCGGGATCGTACGCAGGTAGCCGCTGACGTAGGCCGCCGGGATACCGCGTGCCCGCGCCGCGATGATCATGACATGGGTGAAGTCCTGACAGACCCCATGGCGATTGCGGAAGGCCTCGATCGGCGGCGTGTCGGTGGCCGTGGCCCGCGAATCAAAGCTGAATTCGCGATGGATCGCCTCCATCAGCGTGCGCCCCGCGTCCATCACCGGCATCTCTTCGACCAGATATTCGCCCGCCCAGACGGCGATCTCGTGCTCGGGCACCGCAATGGGCGAGGCAAAGCTGTAGGACGCAGGCCCCAGCGCGGAAAGGTCGGGAAGCGCCATGGCCTTTTCGCGCAGTTCGACAAGCGCGGGCCCCTTGGCCTCGGCGAAGAAAAAGGGGGCATCCTCGCGCTCGACCGTGAAGCGGCTCTCGATGACCAGGCGACTGATCGGTTCCTGAAGCCCGAAGCGCGCTTCGTTGACGTGGTAGCTGCCCTCCCCTTCGGAGATCGCGGCAGGACGGGGATCGACGCTGAGGGAATAGTCGGAGACGCTCTGCCCGGGCCAGGCCGCGGGGCGCAGGCGCACGTTGAACTGGGCGAGGCGCACCGGCGCTGCGTAGGACAGCGTGGTCTTGTGGCTGACGGCATAGCGCATCACAGAAGTCTCGTGCGGCGTTCGGCGCCTTCGCGGTCGAACTGGAGAAAATACCGCTGCGAAATCGCATCGGAAAGCGCGAACAGGCGCCCCTCAAGAGTGCGCAGGCGCGCACGGGTCATGTCCTCGACCAGCGCGGCCTGAAGCTCGCCCTGCAACGCACGGGCCGAGCGCAGGGGCGCTTCGGGCACGTTGTCATCCCGAACACTCGGCAGCGCCTGGAGGTGCGTGGCAATATCGGCAATCTGGAAAGCCAGGGCTCGGGGATTGTCAGGGTCAAGAAGCACCAGATCCCGCACCGGATCGGGCATCGGCGCGGTGAGGTAGCGGGTGCGGTAGACGATCTGGCTATCGCACAGGTCAAGGAGAACACCGCTTGCCACGTCCTCGCTCTCGCCCGTGAAAGCGGAAAGGTCGTGCGTCATGCGGCAGATGGCCTGCGCGCGCTCGATCCGCTCGCCGATCTTAAGAAAGCGCCAGGCCGAGGAGCGCACCATGTTTTCCGCGACAAGGCCAGAGAGCGCACTGAAATGCTCGCCCAGCCAGCGCGCGCTTTCGAGCATGGCCTGCGGGCGTGAGACAGTGACAGGCGGCATCGGACGGCTGACGATGCGCCAGAAGTCGCGCGCGAAACGCTCGCGCAGGCTCATGCCTACGTCCATGCGGCGCTTGAGCAGCGTCGCCACCGAGCCCGGCAGGTGGGATGAAAGTAGGGCCTGCGCGCAGACATCTTCCAGCTTCTTGCCAACCGAACCTGCATCGGCCGCGCCCCAGTATTCGAGCAAGCCGACAAGGCTGGCCGCGACCGCCCCGCCACCGGTCGGCCCACTTTCCCCTTCCATCGAATTGCCCAACAGCGAGCGGACCACCCGCAGCACCAGTTCGGCACGCTGGTTGTAGCGTCCGAACCAGTAGAGGTTGTCCGCCGCCTGGCTGGCAAGAATGCCGCCCCCGCGCGAGATCGGAGGGGAGTCCTGAAGCGTGGTGCGCTGGTGCTGCTCGGCCGACGTCTCATCGACCACCCAGACATCGGCGGAGAGATCACCCGCCCCCATCATCGTGGTTGGCAAGTCACGGCTGGAGGACAGACGTGCGAACCCGCCGGGCATCACCGTCCAGCCGCCATCGGCACGGCGCGCGACAAAGGCGCGCAGCGTGAAGGGGCGCGGAACGATTTCACCGTCGATGATCGCGGGCGCGGTGGAGAGCTGGACGATCTCCTGCCCGCAATAGTCCATGGGACGGCGGCGCAGGGCCTCGGCGAAGAGCGCGCGCTCTTCCGGCGTAAGCGAGGCCCCCGCCACCGGATCGCGCCCCGCCAACCCTTCCACCGGCTGCCCGAAGGCGGGAAGCAGTGCCAGATCGTCGAACCGGCGGGCCACGGTGGCGCCCTCGCTGGCCTGCCCGCACCACCAGGTCGCGATACTGGGCAGGAGCGGCTCCTCGTCCATCAGGAGGCGGCACAGGCGCGGCATGAAGGCGGCGAGCGCTGCCGACTCGAGGACCTCGCTGCCCGGCGCATTCGCGATGCCTACCCCGCCCGAGGTCCAGGCCTCGAACAGGTTGGCGACACCGATCTGCGAGCGCGCATCGAAAGCGAGCGGATCGAGCAGGTCGGTATTGATCCAGCGCCAGATACCATCGACCCGCTTGGGCCCCGCGATGGTGCCGACGTAGAGGCGGTTGTCGAGCACCGAGAGGTCTCTCCCCTCCACCAGCGGCAGGCCGAGATAGCGCGCAAGATGCGCCTGCTCCGCGTAAGTCTGGTTGAAGCGGCCCGGGGTCAGGAGCGCAACGCGCGGCCGCTCGCGCCCGCAGGCCGCGGCCATGCCCTCGCGCATCGCGCCAAAGAACCCAGCCGTGCGGCGCACATGGCTTGCCGCAAGCAGATCGCCCGTCGTGCGCGAAAGGGCCAGGCGGTTCTCCAGTGTGTAGCCAATGCCGCTGGCCAGCCGCACCCGGTCCTGGAGGATCCGCCATTGCCCGCGCGGTCCGCGCGCCAGCTCGGCCGAATAGACCTGCAGGAAGCGCCCGCAGGCCGGGGGATGGCCGATCATGCGGCGCACGAAGAAGGGATTTCCGGCGATGACGGCTGCGGGCAGGTGCCCGCCCTTCACCAGCTTCTGCTCGCCGTAGATATCGGCGGCCAGCTTCTCCAGCATGTCGGCGCGCTGGACGAGGCCGCGTTCGAGCTTGGCCCATTCGTCCGCGCCAATGACAAGCGGCATGGCATTGACCGGCCAGGCGCGTTCTTCTTCATCGCCGGTGACGCGGAAGGTCAGGCCCAGGTCGGCGGCGTTGCGACTGGTCGCTTCCTGCAAGGCGGCGGCGTCATTCTCACCCAGCCGCGCGAGTTCGGCGGCGACCGCGCGCCAGCGCTCCCCCACCCAACTGGGTGCGTCGGTGTAGAGATCGCCGCCCTCGGGCCCTGCGGAATAGCGATCGAGCCATCCCCGCGAGCGCACCGGCCGCCGGGACGAGGGGCTAGTGGACACGCGGCGGACGTCTCAGATCGAGGGCATGGGGAAACTCGCCCGGCAGTTCCTCGGGCGGCGGCGCCATGGGGCCTGGCGAATGGCCGTGCGGTGTGAAGCGCGCCTTGCGCCGCGCCTCGGCCTCGTAGCCGTTGACGGGCACGGTGTCGTAATTGCGCCCGCCCGGATGGGCGACCTCGTAGACACAGCCACCCAGCGAACGTCCATTCCAGGTGTCGAAGATGTCGAAGGTGAGCGGGGTGTGCGGCTCCAGCAGCGGATGCAGACACTCGGCCGGCCACCACGCCTTGTAGCGCACGCCGCCCACGCCTTCTTCGGGCCCGGTCATCGTCATGGGCACACGGCGCCCGTTGCAGGTGATAACGTGGCGTCCCTTGACGAGCCCCGTGGCCTTGACCTGCAGGCGCTCGGTCGAACTGTCGACATAGCGCACGGTCCCCCCGATTGCCCCGGTCTCGCCCAGCACGTTCCAGGGTTCGAGCGCATGGCTGATCTCCAGGCTCACACCGCCGCCCTCGACTTCGCCGTGGACGGGGAAACGGAACATGCGCTGCGCTTCGAACCAGGCCGGATCGAACTGGTAGCCCGCGCGGCCAAGGTCGGCGAGGACGTCGAGGAAATCGTCCCAGACGAAGTGGCCAAGCATGAACTTGTCGTGGAGCTGCGTCCCCCAGCGCACGAGGTCGCCCTGCTGCGGCTCCTTCCAGAACCAGGCGGTGAGGGCGCGCAGGAGCAGCTGCTGAGCGAGGCTCATCTTGCCGTCTGGCGGCATCTCGAAGCCGCGGAACTCGACCAGGCCGAGGCGCCCCGTGGGCCCATCGGGCGAGAACATCTTGTCGATGCAGATCTCGGTGCGGTGGGTGTTGCCGGTGACATCGACCAGGAGATTGCGGAACAGGCGGTCGACTACCCAGGGCGCGGGCTGCGGCGCCTGCGGCCCGGGCACTTGCGCCAGCGCGATTTCCAGCTCGTAAAGCGCGTCATGGCGCGCCTCGTCGATGCGCGGGGCCTGGCTCGTCGGACCAATGAAAAGACCCGAGAACAGGTAGGAAAGCGAGGGGTGGCGCTGCCAGTAGAGCACGAAGCTCTTGAGCAGGTCCGGACGGCGAATGAAGGGGCTGTCGAGCAGGCTCGGCCCGCCCAGCACGATGTGGTTGCCACCGCCTGTGCCGATCGAGCGCCCATCGACCATGAACTTGTCGGCGGTCAGGCCGATCTCGCGCGCGCAGTCGTAAAGCGTCTCGGTGATCTCCACCGTCTCGCGCCAGGAGGCGCTGGGGTGGATGTTGACCTCGATCACGCCCGGATCGGGGGTGACCTTGAGGACCGTGAGGCGCGGGTCGGGCGGCGGGGGATAGCCCTCGATGCGGACCGGAAGGCCCATCTCCTCGGCCACCTGCTCAATCGCAGCGACAAGTTCGAGGTAGTCCTCCAGCCACTCGGTCGGCGGAATGAAGACGGCAAGGTAATCCCCGCGCGGCTCCACCGTGAGCGCGGTGCGCACCGCGCCCTCGATGATGTCCTGCTCCACGATCTGCGGGCCGAACTGCGCAGGTTCGGGCACGGTCTCAAAGCGCTGGCTGGCCAGTTCCTCGCGCATCTGGCGACCGCGCTGGGTCACCTGCGCGCGGATATCGGCCAGAGGTTCGCGCGGCTCGGCGGTGTCGCGCGGATGGATATAGGGATAGTCGGCGGGCGGCACATGCGGCAGCGAGCCAAGCGGCAGGCGGTAGCCCAGCGAGCTGTCGCCAGGTACGGCGGTCAGGACGCCCTTGCGCACGCGCCACAACTCGCTCTGCCAATGGCGCTGGATCGGCGCGACCCTCGTCTGCCAGCGCTGGATCGGGAGCACGAAGCCCACCGGCCTTTCCAGGCCCCGGCGGTAGGTGCGCTTGAAGCGGCGGGCCAGTTCCTCGTCCTCGATGGCCGGGTCCATCGGCGTGGTGTTCACCGGAAGTTCGTCCTCGCGCAGCATCCAGACGCCCGAATCTTCATAGACCGGCTGGACGAACTCGGGCTCGACCCCCAGGTTCGCGGCGGCCTGCTTCAGAACCTTCGCGGCCTGTTGTACGTCGATGGAAGGCACCGGATCGGGATCGCCGTCCTTCTCCAGCGGCTTTTCCCCTGCCAGCAGAGAATCGTCGCGCCAGATCGGCTCACCGTCCTTGCGCCAGTAGATCGAGTATCCCCAGCGCGGCAGCGTCTCGCCCGGATACCACTTGCCCTGCCCGTGGTGGAGGAGCGAACCGGGCGAGAACTTGTGGCGCAGGAGGCGGATCAACTGGTCGGCATAGGCCGCCTTGGTCGGGCCGACCGCCTCGCCGTTCCATTCGCCCGCTTCAAAGTCGCCGTCGGCAATGAAGGTCGGCTCGCCGCCCATGGTGAGGTTGACGCCGTTCGCAACGAGATCCGCATCGACCTTGTCGCCGAGCGCCAGCATGTTCTCCCAGCGCTCGGGCGTGAAGGGCTTGGTGATGCGCACCGCCTCGGCAATGCGACTGACGTCCATCTTGAAATCGAAATCGACTTCGGCCGGTTCGGCCAGCCCTTCGATGGGTGTCGCCGAACGGTAGTGGGGCGTGGCGCACAAGGGAATGTGCCCCTCGCCCGCGAACATGCCCGAAGTCGCGTCGAGCGCGATCCACCCCGCGCCCGGCACGAAGGCCTCGGCCCAGGCGTGCAGGTCGGTCACGTCCTGGAGCACGCCCTGCGGGCCTTCCTTGGGGATCACGTCGGCGACCAGCTGGATCGAGTAGCCCGAGACAAAGCGCGCGGCGAACCCCAGGCGGCGCAGCAGGTGGACGAGCAGCCAGGCCGAATCGCGGCACGAGCCCCGCCCCGCCTCCAGCGTCTCCTCGGGCGTCATCACGCCCGGCTCCATGCGGATCACGTAGTCGATGCGCTGTTCAAGCTGGCGGTTGATCTCGACCAGGAAGTCGACCGTACGCCCCTCGTGGCCTTCGTACTGCTTGACCAGGTCCTCGAAGAGCGGGCCCTGCTCTTCCACGTCGAAATAGGCGGCCAGGTCCGCCTTCATCGTATCCGTGTACTGGAACGGGTATTCCTCGGCGTCGGGCTCCACGAAGAAATCGAAGGGGTTGATGACCGCCAGTTCGGCCAGCAGATCGACCTCGATCTGGAAATGGTCGACCGGATCGGGAAAGACGATCCGCGCCAGCCAGTTGCCGTGCGGGTCCTGCTGCCAGTTGATGAAATGCTCAGGCGGAGAGATCTTGAGCGAATAATTCGGCACCTGCGTGCGCGAATGCGGCGCCGGACGAAGCCGGATCACCTGGGGGCCGAGCTTGATCCGCTTGGAGTAGCGGTAGCGAGTGAGGTGGTGCAGTGCCGCTTTTATCATCGCGGGTGACTTTGCGCGAAACGCTGCTGCACTGCAACGCTGTTCACTTGGCCTAGAAAGAGTTTTCGTTACAGTGCCCTTTACGTGTACCATTTGCCGCAAAAGCGTCATCGAGAACTGGCAAGGGCCGCGTTTTTAGAGACACGTACGTGCCACGGGCCGAAATCCGCGCCCTGGACCGCACCGCAAGACCACCAGAAGAGGGTCACATGGACGAGACGACAGGTACCGTAATGCAGCCGACCGGAGATACGGATACGACGTCGCCCGCCCGTGCGCAGGTACCCGCACCTGCGGAAGCCGACGCGCCCCCCATGATCGATCCTGCCGCGCTTGCCTCCTGCCCCTCGCGCTTCTTCAACCGCGAATTGAGCTGGCTGGCCTTCAACGAGCGCGTGCTCGCCGAAGCCTCGAACATGAACTACCCCCTGCTCGAGCGCCTGCGCTTCCTCTCGATCTCGGGCAGCAATATCGACGAATTCCTGATGGTGCGCGTGGCGGGCCTTGCCGGGCAGGTGCGCCGTCAGATCGAGGAAGCCTCGATCGACGGGCTCACCCCCGGGCAGGCGCTCGCCGCCACGCACGAGAAGGTGCTCGAGCTGGAAACGATCCAGCAGAAGACCTGGGCCGGGCTCAAGGCCGAGATGGCCGAGGCGGGCATCGCGGTGATTGGCGATGAGACCCTCGACCCTGAGCGTGAGCAGTGGCTCAAGGACTATTTCGCGACCGACATCATGCCGGTCATCACGCCCCAGGCGATCGACCCGGCGCACCCCTTCCCCTTCGTTGCGAACCAGGGGATCGGCGTGCTCTTCTCGCTCAACCGCATCGCCGACAACGCGCCGGTCATGGAGATGGTGCTGATCCCAGCGCCCTTGCCGCGCTTCGTGCGCATCCCCGGCGATGAGGCGGCGTGGATCTCCATCGAGGACCTCATCTGCCGCAACGCAGGGACCCTCTTCCCCGGCTTCAAGGTGGGCGGGCACGGCGTGTTCCGCATCCTGCGCGATTCCGACCTCGAGATCGAGGAAGACGCCGAAGACCTCGTGCGCTACTTCCGCTCGGCGATCCAGCGCCGCCGCCGCGGCCTTGTCATCGTGCTCCAGCTTCAGGGCAAGTTCGATCCGGCGGCCGAGGAAATGCTGCGCGGCCAGCTCGGCCTCGACCAGGCGCTGATCATGAAGACCGAGGGACTGATCGGCTTCTCGGGCGTCTCGGCAATCTGCGACGAGGACCGCCCGGAACTCAAGTTCGAGCCCTATTCGCCCCGCTATCCCGAACGCGTCCTCGAGCATGACGGCGACATCTTCGCCGCGATCCGCGAGAAGGACATCATCATCCACCACCCTTACGAAAGCTTCGAGGTGGTGATCGACTTCCTGCGCCAGGCCGCGCGCGATCCGGACGTGATTGCGATCAAGCAGACGCTCTACCGGGCCGGCAAGCAGTCCGCGATCATCTCCGCCCTCATCGCGGCGGCCGAACAGGGCAAGTCGGTGACCGCCGTGGTCGAGATCAAGGCCCGCTTCGACGAGGAGCAGAACCTGCTGTGGGCCGGCCAGCTCGAACGCGCGGGCGTCCAGGTGATCTACGGCTTCATCGACTGGAAGACCCACGGCAAGGTCTCGATGGTGGTGCGCCGCGAAAGCGACCTGGGCAATGGCCGGGGCGGCTATCGCACCTACTGCCACTTCGGCACGGGCAACTACCACCCGATCACCGCGCGCATCTACACCGACCTTTCGTATTTCACGGCCGATCCGGCGGCGGGCCGCGATGCGGGCAAGCTCTTCAACTTCGTGACCGGCTACGTCGAGCCGGACGAGACCGAACTGCTCGCCATCTCGCCCATGACGCTGCGCTCGCGACTTTATGAACTGATCGATGTCGAGATCGCGAACGCCAGGGAAGGCAAGCCCGCCGCGATCTGGGCCAAGATGAACTCGCTTACCGATCCCGAGCTGATCGACCATCTCTACACCGCCAGCCAGGCGGGCGTGGACGTCGACCTCGTGATCCGTGGCATCTGTTGCCTCAGGCCCGGCATCGAGGGCTTCTCGGAGAACATCTCGGTCAAGTCGGTGATCGGCCGCTTCCTCGAACACAGCCGCATCTGGGCCTTCGCCAACGGCGCGGACCTGCCCAGCCGCCAGGCCGAAGTGCTCATCACCTCGGCCGACGGAATGAGCCGCAACCTCGACCGGCGCGTGGAGATCATGATCCCGATGCGCAACAAGACGGTCCACGACCAGGTGCTCGACCAGGTCATGCTGGCCAACTTCATCGACACCGAGCAGTCCTGGCTGCTCCACCCCGACGGCACCTCCGAACGCGTGGGCGAGGTCGAGGAGCCCTTCAACCTGCACCGCTATTTCATGACCAACCCCTCGCTTTCGGGGCGCGGTGCTTCGCTTGCCAGTGGACGAAAAGTGCCCAAGCTCTCGCTTCGACGGGGGAATATCTGACATAGGGCCCAAGTTCTGACACAAGAGTGTCGGAACAAGGTCCCTCTCGGATTCGTCTGGAAAGCATGATCGGCATCAGCCACTCGAGCGAAAAGCGCGCGATTATCGACATCGGTTCGAACACCGTGCGCCTCGTCATCTACAACGGGCCGCTGCGCGCGCCCGTCGTGATGCTGAACGAGAAGGTCAACGCGCGCCTCGGCCGTGATCTTGATCGCGACGGAACGCTCTCGGAAAAAGCCTTGAAGACCGCGCTGGGCGCGCTGGGGCGCTTTTCGCGCCTGCTGGCCCTGCACCGGGTGCGCGATGTCGACTGCGTGGCGACGGCCGCCGCGCGTGATGCCAGCAATGGCCCCCAGTTCCTGGAGGCCGTGCGCGGCTTTGGCCTCTCGCCCCGCCTGCTTTCGGGCAACGAGGAAGCGCGCGCCAGCGCCCATGCGGTCATCGCCGCCTTTCCTGGTGCGCATGGCACCGTGGCCGACCTTGGCGGCGGCAGCCTGGAACTCATCGGCGTGGAGAACGGCACGATCAGCCCGCGCGGCATCACCATGCCGTTCGGCACCCTGCGCCTGCCGGGCCTGCGCAGCAATGACGCCAAGGCCTTCTCCACCGTGGTGCACGAGCGCCTCGCGGCCAACGGCTGGAACGGCGGCAAGGACGAGCCGCTCTATATCGTGGGCGGTTCCTGGCGCGCGCTCGCCCAACAGGCCATGCGCGAATTGAAATGGCCGGTCGATGACCCCCACGGCTTCGCGCTTCCCGCCGACGATGTGCTGCGCATCGCCCGCCAGTTCGCCAAGGGCCGGATCGAGAACCCGGACCCGCGCATTTCCTCCTCACGCCTCGCCAGCCTGCCCGACGCGGCTGCGCTGCTCGCCGAACTGGTGATCGCCCTCCAGCCGAGCGAGATCGTGTTCTCCTCCTGGGGGCTTCGTGAAGGCCTGCTCTACGCCCAGCTCGAACCCGAAGTGCAGGCCGAACCACCGATGCTCGCCAGCGTCGCCGGTTTCGCGCTTGGCGTACGGGTCTCGGCCGAGGAAGCGGTCGCGGTGGCCAAGTGGACTGCGCCCGTCTGCGACGATGGCGAAGACAGCAACGGGCACGGCCCGGGCAACGAGAACGACCGCATCCTGCGCCAAGCCTCCACGCTTCTGGCCCTGGCCGCCATGCGCACCGAGCCCAACCTGCGCACCGAGGAAGCCACGACCTGGGCGCTGCGCAAGCGCTGGATCGGGCTTGACATGCGCGGGCGCGGGATGATGGCCATGACCGTTTTTGCCAACGCGGGTCTCTCGGGCATTCCCGAACCCTTCGACCGGCTTGCGACGCGCGCCGATCTCGACCGCGCGATCGGCTGGGGCCTTGCCATCCGCCTGTGCCGCCGCCTTCACGGCGGATGCCATACCGCCCTCGATCTCAGCCAGCTTGCCACGACGCCCGAGATCATCACGCTCTCACTGCAGGAGCGCGGCCTGCCGCTGTTCAACCCGGCCGCCGCCAAGGACATCAAGGCGCTGGGCGAATGGCTGGGCCGCTCCTGGCGCGTGCTGGGCCCGGACGACGAGGTGATCGCCGAAGGCTGATCCCAGCCCCCCCGGATCCCAGGCTTCGCCCTCTCCGCACACGAAAAAGCGTTTGTTTTCGGTATCTCCAGCACATCCCCTGCTCGCATCAGGGTTTATCCCGATGGGGTTCTCTCCAGCCCTGCGCCAGCCTTGCTGCCGGTCGTCGCCATCGGCGACACGCCCATTGCAAGGACTGGAAACCGGCTCATGGACACAGAGAACCGCCCTCCCCTCACACTTACCGAAAAGCGCGCGCCGTCCGACGTCTCACGGCGCAAGCTGCTCCAGGGCTCCAGCCTGCTGGCCGCCCTTCCGGTCATCGGCAAGCTCGCCGCACCGCGCCGCGCGCTCGCCCAATCGGGTAGCGCCAGCCGCCCCAACATTCTCGTCATCTGGGCCGATGACGTGGGCATGTGGAACCTCAGCGCCTACCACCGCGGCATGATGGGCCACAAGACGCCCAACATCGACCGCATCGCCCAGAAGGGCATGCTGTTCATGGACCACTACGCGCAGGCCTCGTGCACGGCGGGCCGCGCCGCCTTCATCACCGGCCAGTACCCGATCCGCACCGGCATGAGCACGGTCGGCCTGCCCGGCTCCGAGCTCGGCCTCCAGAAGGAAGACCCGACGCTTGCCGAGATGCTCAAGCCGCTGGGCTATGCGACCGGCCAGTTCGGCAAGAACCACCTGGGCGACCGCGATGAGCACCTGCCCACCGCGCACGGCTTCGACGAGTTCATGGGTATTCTCTACCACCTGAACGCGGGCGAATATCCCGAGCAGTACGACTACCCCAAGGACAATCCCGCCTTCCAGCAACGCGGCGTGGTCCACACTTGGGCGGACGGCAAAGGTGGCCAGAAGATCGAGGACCTGGGCCCCTTCGGACAGGAGCGCCAGCGCCATCTCGACGATGAATTCCTCAAGGAATCCAAACGCTTCATAAGCGACGCAGCCCGCGCCGGAACGCCCTTCTTCGTGTGGCACAACACCACGCGCATGCACTACCGCACCAACCTGCCGCCCGAGTACGACGGCGTCACCGGCTATGGCCTTTACGCCGATGGCATGGAACAGCTCGACGATCAGGTTGGCCAGTTGCTCGACCTTCTCGAGGAGCTGGGCGTGGCCGACAACACCATGGTCATGTTCTCGACCGACAACGGCCCTGCCTGCAATTCCTGGCCCGATGGCGGCAACACCCCGTTCCATGGCGAAAAGGGCGTGGGTGGCTGGGAAGGCGGCTTCCGCGTCCCCATGATGGTGTCCTGGCCCGGGCACATTCCGGCGGGCACCACGACTGGCGAATTCATGACCATGGAGGACTGGGTCCCCACCATCATGTCCCATCTCGGGCAGCCCAATCTGGTCGCCGAGCTCAAGAGCGGCAAGCGCATCGGCAACATGACCTACAAGGTCCACCTCGATGGCGTCGACCAGACCGACCTGGTCTCCGGGCGTGGCCCCACCAAGCGCAAGGAGTTCTACTACTTCACCGAAACCACCCTGCACGGGCTGCGCTACGGGGACTGGAAGTTCCTGTTCAAGAGCCAGGACAAGTGGTTCAACGGCGTGCAGGAGCAGCTCGTCACCCCCTACATCATCAACCTCAAGCTCGATCCCTTCGAGCGCTTCCTCGAGGCGCGCGGGTATGACGAATGGCAGGAAAACCATTCCTGGACGCTGGGTGCGGCCGGGCAACAGGTCGCCAAGTTCATGGCCACCTTGCAGGAATATCCGCCGCGCCAGAAGAGCTTCGACCTCGATGTCGATGAAATGATGAGCTCGGCCTACAGCGCCCAGACCAATTGATCGCGCACCGCTCCGGCAATATCTGCCGGAGCGGCAACCGCCTTTTCAATGAGGTAGATCATTTGCGAATTTCAATGCCTTGACTCTGTTCACTGTTGAACACTACCTCCCCTCAATTGTGAGAGTGGGGGGAACAAAAGAGCATGCGCAAACAAATCGCGCTCGGGTGCGTTGTAACGGCCACCCTTTTTTCTTCGGCGAGCCGCGCGCAGGAGGCATCCGAGCCGAGCATTGCCGAACTCGTCGCACGTCTTGGCGCCCTTGAGGACGCTAACGCCCGACTGACCGCCGAAGTCGAACGCCTGCGCCAGGCCCAGGAGCACAGCTCCACGCCCCCGATGCCGCAAGCACCGACCGCTGCAACCGCACGTGCTGCCGCCCAGCCTGTCCGCGCAGCTGCGCCCGGCACGGCCACAAGCCTCCCTGCAGCCGCGACCAACTCCGCAAGCGGTCCTGCACTGGGTATTGCGCCCGCCTATGGCTACGCGCTCCTCGACCATGCCGAGAACATCAACCGGCGCCAGATCCTCCAGCTCGAAGCGCGGCGCGATGGCGAACTGGACGCAATGGTCACGCTGAGCGGCGCGGTGACCGCCATTGCCGACGCGCAGTGGTCGAACACGACCAACAAGTTCGGCTACCTGATGCGCCATCCGACCGGCAGCAACGAGCGCACCCGCGCCACGCAGGAAATCGTGCTTCACAGCGCGCAGCTCGCCTTCACCGTGGCGCCCACGCGCGGCATCACCGCCTACGCCGAAATGCTCTACGATCCCGAACAGAGCTTTGGTGCGGGCACGATAACCACCTTGAGCCGCAACCAGGTCCAGCTGCGCAAGGCGTGGGTCATGGCCGGTGACCTATCGCGCAGCCCGCTCTATGCCGCGATCGGCAAGATGGACGTGCCCTTCGGCCTGCAGGACACGGTCAGCCCCTTCACCAATTCGACCAACTGGCACGCCTTTGCCCCGCTCGCCTATGGCGGGCTTGCCGGGTACTACGACAAGGGGCTGTCGCTGCGCGCGATGGCGATCGTGGGCGGCTCGCAGTTCCGAGGCGCAAACACCTCGGTCGACGGCACCAACGTGCCCTCCAAGGTCAACAACTTCGCGCTTGATGCCAGCTACACGTTGAACCTTGCCCCCACTACGCAGCTGCGCCTTGGCGGCAGCTACCTGCATGGCACGGCCTATTGCCAGAGCTACCCGGTCTTCCACTTCAACCCGTGCGAGGGGCGCAATCCGGCCTGGGGGATCTACGGCAAGCTCGATGCCGGACGCCTGCACCTCATCGGCGACTTTGCACGCACCATTCGGGTCCTGCCCGGTACGCAGGTGCCGGACGCGGTGAACCCGGACCTGGCGCACTACTCCGCCAGCCGCATCTCCTCGCTGACGCTGGGCGCGCGCTACAACCTGCCGGTTTCGGTGCGCGAGACGAACGTCAGCTTCGAGTTCAGCCGCTTCAACTCCGGCCCTGACGGCGCGCCGTGGGAGCGCCAGGAGCAATGGGTGGCTGGCCTCTCGCACCGCCTGGCCGACAGCGTCGACCTCTTTGGCGAGTACGTCCACACAGTGGGCTACGTACCGCTCAACTTCCTGAGCGGCGGCAACTTCCCCGACGGGTCGACCTGGTCGGTCCATTCCGCCCGCAGCAATGTGCTGGTCACCGGCGTGCAGGCCGCGTTCTGAGACTGGACGGGAGGGCGCACGTGGCGCCCTTCCCTCTCAGCCCACCAGTGTGCGGCTCTCGGCGATCTGGCCGATCCCGCGCTTGCCGTCCTGACGGTCCAGCTGGACGACGATGTCGATCACGCTGGCGGCGTATTCCAGCGTCTCGGCGCGGGTGAGGCCAATGTTCGACTGCATCGCCATGAGCGCGATCTGCTCCAGCGCGCCGCGCGGCGTGTTGGCGTGGACGGTCGAAAACGAGCCGGGGTGGCCGGTGTTGATGGCGCGCAGGAACGAGACCGTCTCGGTCCCGCGCAGCTCGCCCAGCACGATGCGGTCGGGGCGCAGGCGCAGCGCCGCCTGAAGCAGGTCGTTGGCCGAGACCTTGGCCTCGCCCAGCTCACCCTTGACCGCGATAAGGCCGACACCATTGGCGCCCGGCAGCTTGAGTTCGGCGGTGTCCTCCACCAGCACGACACGCTCGTCCTGCGGGATCTCGGCCAGCATGGCGTTGAGGAACGTGGTCTTGCCGGTCGAGGTACCGCCCGAAATCAGGATCGTGCGGCGGCGCTGGATCGCGTCCTTGAGGAAGGCGATGGGCTGCGCCATCGGATCGGGTGTAGGCGCTTCCTCAGGCGGAGTAATGGGACCGCGGTCATAGGCATCGAGCGGCAGGTTCAGCAAGCGGTGACGGCGGATCGCCATGGCCCAGTTGCTGCGCGTCGCGGGCGGTCCGACCAGCTGGATGCGCGCACTGGACTGCCCGGCGTAGGCCGGAAGCGTTGCCGAGAGCAGCGGATGCTCGCGGTTGATGCCCTGATGGCTGATCCGCGCCACCTGCTCGGCGAGGCGCTGGAGCAGGCGGTTGTCCATCTCGGGAAGCGCGATGCACTTCATTCCCGCACCGCCATCGGCGTGCGCGGCATCCTCCACCCAGATCTCGCCCGGACGGTTGACCAGGATCTCGGTCACCGTCTCACGGTCGAGCCAGGGGCGCAAAGGAGCCAGGTAGGCGTCGAGATAGACGCTGCGCGGAACCGACGCTTCCACCTGCACCTCGGGCATGTTCTCAGACATCGGCGTGCCCGCAGCCGCAGGCACCAGCGATAGAACGTCGGCCATGGCGAAATCCTGCCTTGGTAATTGCGTGGACGATCACTGCACCGGACCGAAGTCGAGATCCTTGGCGGTGAAGACGCGGATGGGCTCACCCTGGCGCACGCGGATCGTCGGGCCGATGTTCGAGCTGCCCTGCACGGCCTGCGCAGCCGCCGAAGAACCGCCCGCCACAACGACCGACGCACCGCCGGTTGCCAGCGTCGTCAGGCCATCGACGACCGAGAGCAGCATGGCCGAACCGAAGCGCTCGAAGAAGTGGGTGTTGACCTTGCCCGGAAGGCCCGTCTCCCCGCCAAAGGCAATCGCGGGCGAACCGATGTCGACCGACACGCCATCGGGACGGATCACGCGGGTCCAGATCACGTAGGCGCGCTTCTGTCCGGCGGTAAGACCGCTCTTGTACTGGCCGATGAGGCGCGAGGAGCGCGGGATCAGCACCTTCTTGCCATCGAAGCTGCGCACGTCGGTCGAAACGATGGCGCGCACGTAGCCGGGCACTTCGGTATCGATCGCGGTTTCAAGAACCGCCGGGATCAGCGTGCCCTGTGTGACCGTGGTCGCCGGATTGAAGGTGCGCGCGGCCGCCGCGGTCGAGTTCGTGCCCGCAAGACGCGAGGCAAAGTCATCGTTCGGGGCGCCGCCTGCCTTCCCATCTCCTCCAGCCGGGCCCGGCGCGCCGACCGCGCCTGCACTGGCGTCATAGACGACCGTGGGGTTGGCGTAAGGGTTGCCCTGGGGGCCGGCCTGGGCGTTGGGATCGTTGGCAAGAACGGGCGCGGGCGCGGGCGCGGCCAGCGGAGCGGCCGGACGCGCCACCGGCACCGGCGCGGGGCGCACCGACGGCGTCGGCACCGGCGCCTCGGGGACCGGCGCGGGCGCGGCGGCAAGATCCTGTTCGGGCGCCGCGTTGCGCGCGCCGTCCATCATCCACAAGGTAAGGCCGCCCAGCGCGGCGACGAAGACGATCCCCGCGACCAGGCCCAGACCATCGGCCTTCTTGCGCTGCGAGACCTGGGGCAGGACATTGCGGGTGGCAAGGTCGATAACCTCAGCCCCCTCACCCTCGCGCGGGTCGGTCGCGTTGGCGCCGAAGCGACGCTCGTGAAGGGCGGAAACGGAAGAGGAATGGGGCGCCATCGTTCAGGCCCTTCTCACTGTGCCGAAACCGGCGGGGTTGTACCTGCACGCTGCGCGAGTGCCGGCGCAGGCCGTTCGCCAAGCGGAACGGTGTTGAGCAGTTCGGCCACGTCCTTGCCGCGGCGCAGGATGATGCGGTCGGGCACATCGCTCACCACGATGGTGGGGCCGCGCACGGCATAGTTGACCGGCCCTTCGTCGCCCTTCTCGTTCTCGACAAGGATGGCGGGCAGGTTCGGCGTCTGTTCGGGCCAGACGAGGTACGTAGCCTGCCCGTCGTCGTAGACCCGGACCGGCTGCAGCTTGGCCGCGCCCTTGCGCTCCCACGCGAAGTTGAGTGCGGCGACCTCGGCGGGCATCGCCAGGGGATCGCCCTCGGCCACAGCACGCTCGGCCGGATCGAGATGGGCCAGGCGCTCCGCCTCGCTGGGGCGGGCAAGCGGGGTGTCATCGACCGGCTCTTCCTCGTCCGCATAGGTGAAACGCAGCATGTAGAGCGGCTTGGCCCTGGCTCCTGCGACGAGGTCGAAGAAGTAGGTCCGCTTGTTGGTGACAACCGTCATGTTGGTGCGCGCACTGGTCTCCAGCGGCTTCACAAACAGCAGATCAGCCCGCTTGTTCGGCGTGATCTGCCACTGCGAACTGTCACCCACCGCGACGTTCTCGATCGCTTCGTTGCGGCCAAAGGCGATGGTGGCCTGAACCGTGGTGCGCCCGGGAATGGTGACGACCTCGTCGGCGCGGTAGGCGTGCTCGACCAGGCGGTCGTCGGCGCGGACAGGGGCGCTCAGCAGCCCTGCGGCGAGAACCGACCCCAGCATCAGGCGCGAAAATGTGGTGCGCAGCGTGAAGGCGTGCGTCATCGTGTCTTCTCCTTGACCGGCGCGCGGCCGGTGTCGTTCGAGGCGCTGCGAAAGCGGCTGCCAATGCCCTTCGCGCGCATGTCCTGTCCGGCTCCGGCGGGCGCAATGCCGCCGCCGGTAACGTGGGTGGTGACGGTCCGCCGCTCACCCGAGCGGCCCGAAGCGCCCTCCCCGCCGTTGCCGCCTGGCCCTGCCTGCGTAGCGTGGCTGGCGGCCAACGCGCTCATGTGCCCGGTGCGCGAGGTGGCAACGCCCAGCGGCTGGAGCATCGGGGCCACGGGCGCAGGTGCGGGCACGGCGGCACTCGGTCCCGCCCGCTCTTCACGGCTGGCCGCCAGGCCAAAGACGCGCCAGCCCGAGACCATCGTGCCGGCCACCTTGAACACCATGACCATGAGCGCGACGTGGACCGCCGCGACCGTGAAGAAGGCCATGGCCGCGCGCCCGTCGATCTCCCCCATCTGCGCCGACGTGACCAGAGCGGAGACGATCGGCACGAGCAGTTCGAGGATGATGCCTCCCCCCATGACCACGAAGAGCGGCGTAAAGGCGGTCAGCACCATGCCACGCAGCCAACCCGCGGTGAGCCCGCGTGTTGCGCCAAACAGCCCCAGAATGACAAAGAGCGGCCCCAGCGCGATGAGGATACCCAGCGCAATGCGCGCGGTGAGGAGAATGCCAACCGTGCCCAGCAGGAGCAGGATTGCGCCCATCCACATCAGCCCTTCGGGCGACATCATCGAGGCGGCGTCCGCCGTCTCCTTGGCGGCCTCTCCGGCCGAGCCGCCGCCGGATCCGGCATTGGTGCCGATCTCGTTGATGACACCGAAGACGATGTCGATGCGGTCGGCAAAGATCTGCGTGGCCGAACCGTCCGCCCCCATCAGCTGCCCCGCAATCCAGTCGGGACCTGCCAGCGCAAAGCTCCAGACCATGCCCTGATAGGCGAGCCAGCTGCTGGTGAAGAGCAGGACCACGCCGATGGTGATCATGCGCGGCATGAGCGAGGACACGCCCACCGAAGCGCGGCCGGTCATCAGCAGGAAAGCGAAAAGCGCGATGTAGAGCGCGAGCAGGATCGAGATCGCCGGCACGAGCGCGCCGTCGCTGCCGAACAGACGCCCGAAAGCGCCCGCGGCCATCTCGTTCGCCACGCAGTCAACCGCGCGCAGGGCCGGGGCCACCCCCTCAGAGGCAAGTTCGGTCAGGCGCTGACAGGTGTCGCTGGCCATGACCTCTACTCGGCCGCCTCGATCCAGAGCGCGTCGTCGGCCGCAGCGGCACCGCTGTCACCCGGCCAAGGCTGGCCGGTAAGCGCGGGGTACCAGGCGCGCGGCGCGTCGCCGTAGCGCTCGCGCAGGGCATCGAGCTTGCGCACGGTACTCTCGCGGCCCGACAGGACCGTCAGCACCTCGGGACTGCCCGAAAGGTCGAGACGCACCACGACCGAGGCGTCGCTCTGGCGGATGAGGAAGCAGCGCGAATGCGCCGGGAGCGTGCGGATCACTTCGAGTTCGTGGAGCGACAGGCCGAAGCCCTCGCAGTAATCCTCAGGCCGCGCGCGCGAGTTCGGCATGAAGAGCATGGTTGCGGTCTGCTCGACCAGCGCGGTCGAAATACGGCTGTCGAGCGCGTCGCGCGCGGACTGGGTGGCAAAGCCGACCAGCGCGTTGCGCTTGCGCAGGGTCTTGAGCCAGTCGCGGATGCGCGCGGCGAAGACCTCGTCGTCGAGCGCCTTCCAGCCCTCGTCGATGAGGATCATGGTCGGCTCGCCGTCCAGACGCTCGTCGATGCGGTGGAACAGGTACATCATCACCGGAGTGCGCAGACGCGGGCTTTCCAGGAGCGCGGTCATGTCGAAACCCAGGACACGTGTGTCGAGATCGAGCCGGTCCTCGGCGTTGTCGAAGAGCCAGCCATGCTCGCCCCCGGCAATCCAGGCATCGAGACGCGAGGCAAGATCGCCCGGCTCGGGCCGGCGCGCGCCGGCCAGCAGTTCGCGAAAGTGCGAAAGACGGCGCAGCGAGGCATCGTTGTGATAGGCCGCATCGACTGCGCTCGCTATCGTCGCCATCTCTTCGGCACCCTTGGCCTCGAGCAGGACGCCCAGCCAGTCGCGCAGGAACGCGCGGTTGGCGTCGGTATCGGACAGCGCGAGCGGATTGAAGCCGGTCGGGTGGCCCGCCGCGATGCGGCTGTAGGTGCCGCCGATGCCGCGCAGGAAAACCTCGGCGCCGCGGTCCTTGTCGAAGAGGATCGTGCGGGGCGCGAACTTCTGCGCCTGCGCGGCAAGGAAGTTCATGACCACCGTCTTGCCCGAACCCGACGGCCCGATGACGGTGAAGTTACCAAGATCACCCTGGTGGAAGTTGAAGAAGAACGGGGTCGAGCTGGTGGTCGCGAGCAGCGTCACTGCCTCGCCCCAGTGGTTGCCGCTCGCCTGGCCCAGCGAGAAGCCGTGGAGCGAGCCGAAACACGCCATGTTTGCACTGGAAATGAGCGCGCGGCGCACCAGGAATTCCTCGTTCCCGGGGAACTGCCCCCAGAAGGCGGGCTCCAGGTTCGCGTCCTCGCGCACCGCAACCGCGCCCGCATCGGCGAGCGAGGCGGCGCAGGCCGCGCTCACCATGTCGAGTTCATCGAGCGTGTCGGCGCGCACCAGCACCGAGAGGTGATGGTCGCCAAAGCCGACCGCGCCAGTGCCCAGGGCGTCGCGCGCGGACACCATTTCGGACCGCTCGGCCATGGCTTCCTCGTCAGCCGAACGCAGGCGACGAATGGCAAGATCGATGCGCTCGCGCGCGATCTGGCGATCACACGGAGCGTAGGTTTCGGTCAGCACCATCTCGGCGGGCAGGCGCAGCAGCGCGTCGGTCAGCCCGGGCGAAGTCGCATCGGGGTATTCCTTCAGGCTGACCATGGCGCCGAAGGCAGGCCGGCCATCGGCCCCGCGCAGCTCCAGTGCATCGAGCCCGAAGTTGATGCGGCGATAGGGCAGCATGTGGCCGATGTCGGTGCCCGCAGCCGGACGACGCACGGGCCGCATCTCACCGTTGTAGAGCGCGCTCAGCAGTTCAAGGACTTCCGAGCAGGTCCCCGTGGTCCCTTCGTAGTCGCCCAGAAGTCGCGCACCGTAGGCGCCGAGCGAGGCCACCATCGCGGTGGCAGCGGCACGCAGCGCGCGCACGTCGGCGGGGTCGATACCGGTGCCATCCTCGCTCGTGTTGCCCCGCAAGCTGCGCGAGAGACGATCGGCCCAGCCCGCCTTGCCGCGTGCGGGACGGCGCACCAGGGTAATGAACTGGTCGTTGACGAACAGATCCCCCGAGCGCGTCCGCTCACGCCAGCGTGCGTCGATATGCGCGGCGAGCGGGTCCTCGAAGTGGCCGTCGAGTTCGACCTCGACGCGGCGGCGGATGACGTGGTGGTAGAGCACGAAGCGCGCATCGAGCGAGGAGCGCAGCAGCACCTCGCGCGTCGCCACGTGGGCGTTGAGTTCGTCGGTATCGGCGGTCTCGAACGCGAGGCCCGGCACCATCAGCGCCAGCGCCAGCGACCCATCGCGCAGGCGCACAACGCTTTCATCGACAAGCTGCGCATAGGGCAGACGGTCGCCCGCCACCGCTTCCCTGGCGGCCCAGCCCGTCAGCACGTCCTTGAAGCGACGACCCATTGTCATTCCCCCCGCGAGCGCCCCTCAGGGCGCGTAACTGTTGCAGCCCCAGCGCTTCCAGTTGCGCACGCGGGGGCACTTGCTGACTTTCTTGAGCCAGAGATCGAAGACCCGCGGTTCACGCAGGCAGGCAAGGTAGCCGATCACGTGCATCACCGCGAAGGCGAGCAGCGCCACGAAGTTCTTGGTGAGCAGGAAGACCTCGGTCGTCACCATCCCGTTGATGATGAAGTAGCTGAAGGTCACTCCGGCAAACATCTGCGGCCGGGTCAGCGCCCTGTGAACGGGGAAGCGGGCCAGCGCCATCGCGGCTCAGCCTGCGACCTGCTGGATGCCCGATACGATCGCGCCCGCACCGAACAGCACGAAGACGCCGATGATGACCGTCGCACCAAAGCGCCAGTTCATGCGGCCCGTCAGCATGCCGAAGCCGACGGCGGCCACCGCCATGACGGCCACCGCCGTCGCCACATTGCCGAGCAGGGTTCCCTGCAGCCAGGTGAGCGCGTTGACGATGGGGCCCGAACCAGCAGGATCCTGCTGCCCGGCGACTTGCGCGAAGGCGCGCACGGGCATGCAAAGCATCGCCACAAGAGCCAGAAGCCCCGAAAAAACCTTGGAAAGCGATCGCCGTGAAACGCAAACGAACGTCATAACTCGAATCATCCTGCCCTGTGTCTGGGGGCGGATTGCGCGAATCTTGTGACAAGCTTGTGACGATCACACGGCGAAGGCGTCAATCCCCCAACTCCCCTGCGCCAGCGCGCCCACGGGGCCCGTCTGACGCTGATGAAGCAAGACGCCAATCTAAATGGTGCTGGCGCGACCCGCAGGGGACATCTCGCGCTCCGCTTCACGAGCAGGACAGGGACAGGGACAGGAAGAGGACACGGACAAAGGCCCACCCAGAATTCCAAAGACTCGCGCGCGCGTCGGGGGTGGGCCTGGTACTCGAAAAGGGAGGCGAAACCTCAGAGCATGGCGAGCGTGCGCTGCGCGTCGAGGCCTTCACGCTTGGCGGTGCGGGCGATGTAGCGCGAATCGATCCACTTGCCGCTGCCGGTTTCGAGGTCATAGCGCTCGTCACTGACAATGGCCGCATCGTAGGCCTTGCGCGCTTCGTGGACGCGGCCAAGGCGGGTGTAAGCAGCCCCCAGGTTTATCAGCAGCGCAGGGTCCTCCCCGCGCACCTCCCGCGCGGACAGCAGCTTGGCAAGCGCCGCCTGGTCCTGTCCGGCCACAAGTTCGGAATAGGCCACGTCCTGCGATTCGGCGCGCGGCAGTTCGACCGTGAGCGAAAGGGCGGACTGGCCAGCAAGGAGAGCCAGGGCTGCGGCGGTCAAGGACATGTGGTTTTCTCCCTCGAGTTCATCAATGCGACCGATTGTGCGCGAAAAGCCACAGCCCTCAAGCAAAATGACAAGAGTGTCATAAAACTGCAATCTTGATGCGAACCCCGCAGAAATACGTGAGTCGCCTCGAGCCATTTTCCACCTGCGCCCTCCTTGACACATGGAAGTCACGCCAGTGTCAGAAAAGTCCATATTTCTGTCATGGCAACGCCAACAAATTGTCACCCCCCACCCCTAGGACGCCGCCAACGATGGCGGGCCCGCCGCGATCGTCGAATTTGATCCATCCGATCGAAACCGATCCAACGGGGGAATACACGTGAAGAAATTCTCTGGCCTGATGCTTCTGGGCTGCAGCGCTCTCGCTCTCGCCGGCTGCGGCGCAGACGACATTGCCTCGCCGGGTGCCGGCAGCGTCGTGGTCAACAACGGCGGCGGCACGCCCACGCCGACGCCCACGCCGACCACCGGCATCATCGAAGCGGCTGCCGAATGCCCGACCTTCAACGCGACGGGCGGCCTTTCGAACGACGGCACCATCGAGGACCCCAACGGCAACTCCTGGCGCATCTGCACCCTGCCCGCGCTGGTCGATGCGAGCTCCAGCCTGCCCAACGAGGCGGGCGTTCTCTATCGCATCAACGGCCGCGTGGACGTGGGCTGCGACGGCGGCTTCTCGGTCCCGTCCTCGGGCTCGCCCTACACCACCACCACTGCCTCGTGCCTCAACGCCGGGATCTCGAGCCTGACCTCGGACACCTCGGTTGAGCTGACCATCGATCCGGGCGTCATCGTCTACGCCGAGAACGCCGCCGATCCGGCCTGGCTCGCCGTCAACCGCGGCAACACGATCCAGGCCAACGGCACCGCCTCCTCGCCGATCGTCTTCACCAGCCGCCAGAACGTCGTCGGCTCGGCCACCGACAGCTCGGATCGCCAGTGGGGCGGCATCGTGCTGCTTGGCCGCGGCATCATCACCGACTGCACCGCGGGCGGCAGCGTCGCCACCGACGATTGCCAGCGCGAGACCGAAGGCGCAGCGACCCCCGCCACCTTCGGCGGCCGCAACAACGGCTACAGCGCCGGTTCGATGCGCTACGTGCAGATCCGCTACTCGGGCTACAACCTGGCGCCCGACGCCGAACTCCAGTCGCTCACCGGCGGCGGCCTGGGCACGGGCACCACGCTCGACTACATCCAGACCGTCAACAGCTCGGACGACGGTTCGGAGTTCTTCGGCGGCGCGGTCAACATGAAGCACTACATCGCGGTCAACGCCGACGATGACAGCCTCGACACCGACACCGGCCTCAAGGGCAACTTCCAGTACCTGCTGCTGCTCCAGCGTGCGGGTGCGGGCGATGCCTTCTTCGAGATCGACTCGAACAACAACATCAACTCCGATCCGGCCGACCGTCAGCGCTCGACCTTCGCCAACTTCACCGCGATCCAGTCGGGCAACCGTCCGGACAACTCGGACGAAGCCAGCATCCTGGTGCGCGGCGATGCGGACATCAACTTCGTCAACGGCATCATCAACACGCCGAGCAACGAGTGCATCCGCGTCGATGGTCGTACCGCCACCGGTTCGGCGACCTTCACCGCCAATTCGGTCGTCATGACCTGCGGTGACACCGGTCCGTTCCTGAGCACGGGTAGCCAGTACTCGGGCACGAACACGGCGGCAGACATGTTCAACGCCGGCACCAACAACAACGCCTCGATCACCTCGACGCTGACCAGCACCTTCGTCAACGGCTCGAACGAGAGCGGTGTCGTGGCCTACGCCAACATCGCCAGCTTCTCGAGCTTCTTCGACGTCGTCGACTACATCGGCGCCGTGCGCGATGCCAACGACACCTGGTACCGCGGCTGGACCTGCGACAACGCCACCGCCGACTTCGGCACCGGCAGCCTGTGCACCGGTCTTCCGGTCGCCTGAACGATCGCCCGTTGAACGGGGAAAGGGGCGGTCTGTCGGGCCGCCCCTTTCGCTGATCCGAATCTATGTGTTTCTGAGGGGGAACCTTCCCATGACCAAGTCGCGGCTCGTCCCGCTCCTGCTTCTCTCCACGGTGATGACGCCGGGTATCGCGCAAGCGCAGGACAGCACTACCACGCCCGAAACCCTTGCTGCTCCCGCCGAGACGGCGCAGGACGAACCCGAAGGGGATGCTCCCGACGTCTCGATCCCGGGCGGCGCGATCATCGTGACCGGTCGGCGCATCGTCAACGTCGAGCGCTCCGCGACCGAGGTCCTCTCGGTTCTCTCCAGCGAAGACATCGCGCGCACTGGCGAAGGCGACATTGCGGGCGCTCTGGGCCACGTCACCGGCCTTTCGGTCGTGGGCAATGGCTATGTCTACGTACGCGGCCTGGGCGATCGCTACTCGCTCGCGCTGCTCAACGGCTCCCCCCTTCCCAGCCCCGAACCGCTCAAGCGCGTGGTTCCCCTCGACCTCTTCCCGACCAGCGTCGTGGCCTCCTCGATGGTCCAGAAGAGCTACTCGGTGAACTTCCCGGGCGAATTCGGCGGCGGCGTGATCAACCTGACCACCCAGGCCGTGCCCGAGGAAAGCTTCCTCAAGATCGGCGGCGGCATTGGCTGGGACAGCGAGACCACCAACAAGCTGAGCTATTCCTACTACGGTTCCAAGACCGACTGGACGGGCTACGACAACGGCCTGCGCCGCGTGCCCCACGACATGCAGGCGCTGTTCGACAGCAACCTGGCGCTCAACCCCAACAGCGAGCTGGCCGACGACATCGGCTCGATCCTGTTCACGCCGCGCAACTCGGTGATCCAGACCATCGAGAACACGCAGCCCAATTTCAGCGCCGACCTTTCGGCCGGCACCTCCTTCGACCTTGGCGGCGCGACGCTCGGCGTGATCGCAACCGCGGGCTATTCGAACACCACGCAGACCCGCCAGGCGCTGCGCCAGTCGACCCAGCTCCTTTCGGGCGCCTACGAGGACCGCGACCAGGACGGCACCACTGTCCAGAGCGACAACCGTGTCATCGTCAATGGCCTCCTTGGCCTGGGCCTGGAGTGGGGTGAGAACTCGATCCGCTGGACCAACGTCTACATCCACGACACCGACAAGTACGCCGCCCTTGCCTCCTTCAAGCAGCCCCAGCAGAACGCGAACTGGGACTTCATGGAGCAGAGCACGGGCTGGTACGAACGCCAGTTGATCGACAGCCAGTTCACCGGCGAGTTCAAGCCCGCCGACGACACCACGATCGACCTGCGCGCCGGGTACGCGAACTCCAAGCGCCTCGCGCCCTACGAAATCGTCTCGCGCTACATCCGCCGCAACACGGGCGATGGCGGTGTGGGTGACCTGTTCACCAACGCGCTGGGCAGCGGCACAGGCTCGGCACCCACCTCGATCTCCTTCTCGCGCCTCAACGAGGACGTGTGGTCGGCGGGCGCCGATGTCAGCCACCGCTTCTCGACCAACTGGTCGGGCACGGTCGGCTATGCCTACCAGATCAACTCGCGCGAGAGCCGCCAGCGCCAGTTCCTGGTTATCGCCAACGGCGACTCCGAACTCATCGAAGCGCTGGGCACCGCGCGTCTCGACGTGCTGCTCCAGACCGGTCAGTGGTACCTTGATCGCACCGGGCTCGACTACGACCTGCAGCTCCAGGACCCGACCGCGCCTTACGCCAACTACCGCGCGCGCCTGCTCAACCATGCCTTCTACGGCAAGGTCGATGGCACGCTCGCCGATGGCCTTACCCTCGATGCCGGTGTGCGCTGGGAATGGGCCAAGGAGCAGTCGCTGCTGGTCCCGGTCGAAGGCGTGGCCGAAAGCGGCGTGACGCTGAAGAACGAGTACTTCCTGCCGGCCGCCACGCTGACCTACGAGATCGATCCCGAGATGCAGATCCGCATCAACGGCTCGAAGACCATCGCGCGGCCCCAGTTCCGCGAGCTGATCTTCCAGAACTTCTTCGATCCGGAAACCAACCGCACCTATCAGGGCAACCCGCAGCTCATCGACAGCCAACTCTACAACGCCGAAGCGCGCTGGGAGTGGTACTTCAACCGCGACGAGCATGTCTCGCTGGGTGGCTTCTACAAGCACATCAAGAACCCGATCGAGAGCTACCTGCTCTACTCGAACGGCTACTTCACCCGTTACGCCAACGCGCCCAGTGCCGACCTTTACGGTGCGGAAGTCGAACTGCAGAAGTACTTCGACCTCTACAACCTGGGCTCGTTCTTCGAGACCCGCCGCATCGCGCTCAACGCGAACTACACCTACACCAAGTCGCAGCTCAACGTGACCGCCGATGACATCACCAACGTCAACGGCTTCCTCTCGGCCGCGACCAACTACTTCGTCGACGGCGCGCCACTGACCGGCCAGTCCAAGCACATCGCCAACCTGCAGTTCGGCCTGGAAGACACCGACAGCCTCTCGCAGCAGACGATCATGCTCAACTACGCCTCCAAGCGCGTGACCAGCCGCGGCGTCAACGGCACCATCCGCCAGCCCGACATCTTCGAACACCCCGGCTTCACCATCGACGTGATCGTGCGCCAGGGCATCATGATCGGGGCAAGCGAACTGGAACTGAAGTTCGAGGGCCGCAACCTCACGGGCCGCGCCCACAAGGAATACCAGAGCTTCGAGGACGGCGACGTCCAGTTCAACACCTATGCCTTGGGCCGGGTGTTCAAGGCCTCGGCCTCGATCAAGTTCTGACCTGACCGTTTCTTGCGAACACGTAGGGGAGCCCCCTTCCCCCACGTGACCTCATAGCCCGGCTGCAGCGATGCGGCCGGGCCTTTTTTTGGTCTGCCGCTCTGCGAACATCGGCCACACGTCTGACTTGCGCCGAGGTGATCGCGCGGCTAGGAGGCAGGTTCGTCACACGGGGAGTAGCCGCCTGCCCTCCCGCCCCTGCATCCTCGCACGGGTTCCGGCAGGCCCTGTCGTCAACACACTTGGTCGAGAGGCCATGGCGCACAGGAGATCGCGCGGAATGGTCCAGGGACCGTCCCAGCGCGCTTCGGGCAAGACCAGAGACGCCGGACGCCATCGCCTGGCCGGGCGGGGGCCGATGGCCTCTTTGCGTTCAATGCCCGCCCGGCCCTGATGGAAATTCGACATGATGGAAGCCTTTCTCACCTCGAGCGCGGTCGTTGCGCTCGCCGAAGTCGGCGACAAGACGCAACTCCTTGCGATCGTGCTCGCCACCCGCTTCAAGAAGCCTTGGCCGATCGTCGCCGGCATTTTCGTCGCGACCCTTGCCAACCACTTCCTCGCAGCCCTCGTCGGCGAACAGGCGGCAGCCTTCCTCGACGGTCTATGGTTCCGCTACCTGGTCGCGGCCAGCTTCATCGTCATGGGCCTGTGGACGCTGATCCCCGACAAGTTCGACGAGGACGACGAGCCCAAGCCGGGCCGCTTCGGGCCGTTCCTGGCCACCGTGATCGCGTTCTTCCTGGTCGAGATGGGCGACAAGACCCAGATCGCGACCGTGGCGCTCGCCGCCCGCTTCGAGAGTGTCATCCCGGTCATGCTGGGCACGACGCTGGGCATGATGATCGCCAATGCGCCGGCCGTATTCCTTGGCAATGCGCTCATCGAACGCGTCCCCATGCGCGTGGTCCACATGATCGCGGCGCTGCTGTTCGTGGCAATCGGCCTGTGGCTGCTCGTCCAGACCGCGGGCTGGCTCGGCTGATCTTTCCTGCCGGAACGCATGGCGTCTCCCTCGCGTTGAGGTTGCAAACACCAACACGAGGAGACACGCCATGGACGACAAGGTTCAGCACACCTTCTGGAAGGCCTTTGCCGACAGCCCCTTCATCATGATGAAGCTGTCCGATGCGCCCGGCCACGCCGAACCGATGACGGCGATGCTCGACAAGGATGCGACCCATTCGATCTGGTTCTTCGCCCGCCGCTCCAACCGCATCGCGGGCGGCGGCCAGGCGATGGGCCAGGTCATGACCAAGGGCCACGACGTCTTCGCCTGTCTGTCGGGCACCCTCACCGAAGATACCAGCGTCACGCGCCGGGGCGACCTCTGGAACAACGCGGTCGAGGCCTGGTTTCCCGAAGGCAAGGACGATCCCGACGTCGTCCTGCTGCGCTTCGACATTGCAGATGGCGAAGTGTGGACCGCCGACATGGGCCTGAAGCAGGTCTACAAGCTCATCACCGGCAAGCCGATCCACGCGAAGGACGCGGGTGAGCACGCGATGGGCGCGGTCTGACAGCCTGAAATGCGCGTGACGGCGCGGCCCGCTCAGGCCGCGTCGAACACGTAGCCGAGCGAGCGCACGGTGCGCAGCGGATTGCCTGCCCCCACGCCCTTGAGCGCGCGGCGCAGGCGCCCGATCCACACGTCCACGGTGCGCTCGTCGACCGGCGGCTCCTGCTTGCCCAGCGCCGCGATCAGCTGCGCGCGGGTAAAGACCCGCCCCGGATGCTCGATGAAGTAGCGCAGGAGACGCAGCTCGTTGGGCATGAGCGAAATGGGCTTGCCCTGCCAGCGCGCCTGGAAGGCCGCGACATCGACGGTCAGGTCGCCCTGGGCCACAGTGCGGATCCCGGTGGCGTCATGTTCGCTGACATTGCCCCCCAGCACGCGGTCAAGCAGTGCATTGCGCACGAGCGGGCCGACCATGTAGTCATCCGCCCCCATGCGCAGCGCGCGCTTGCGATCCTCGACATTGTCCTCTTCGAGCACCATTGTCACATGCGCATGCGCGGTCAGCGCATCGGCGCGCAGGCGGCGGCACAGCTCCAGACCCGACATTTCGGGGAGCACCCAGTCCACGAAGACCCACAAGGCGCCCTCGATCAGCGGCAATTCGCAATAGTCTGTCCAGCGGTGCAGCACCACGTCGAAGTCGTCGTGGCGAAACGGCGCGTAGCCGCCCGAGAGTTCGCTGGCCAACAGGATATCAATACGCCGCATTGGCCCCTTTTCCCCTAAGGTTCCGCGGCTACTTGCAGGCGAAGTGTGACGGGCAGGTGACAAATCGGCGACGTCCGCGTGAATTTGGCACACAGGTACAGATTGTCACACAAGTGCCGCCCAACCGTCACGCCCACGCAACGGCCTCATGGCAGTCCACAGGAACACGCTGGAGCAACCGGGGAGGCCACGCATGGCCAAGGACGTGGACGCACTTTTCGAGATGGCAGGCAAGATTCCCGAGTGGCTCGACCTGCCCGACCCCAAGGGCTTTCGCCCAAAGCGCAAGTATGAGACCATCTGGATTTCGGACGTGCATCTGGGCACGCGCGGGTGCAACGCCGACATGCTCGTCGACTTTCTGCGCTCGGTCGAGTGCCGCACGCTCTATCTGGTGGGCGACATCGTCGATGGCTGGCGCCTGCGCAAGAACTGGTACTGGCCCGATGCGCACAACGAAGTGATCCGCCGCATCCTCAAGATGGCGCACCGCGGAACCCGCGTGGTCTTCATCGCGGGCAACCACGACGAAATGCTGCGCGACTACGCCGGGCTCACCTTCGGCGGGGTCGAACTGGTCATGGAAGCGATCCACGAGACCCGGGACGGGCGCCGCCTCCTTGTCACCCACGGCGATGCCTATGACGGCGTCGTCCTGTACCACAAGTGGCTCGCCTACCTTGGCGACCAGGCTTACGGGCTGCTGCTGCGCGCGAACATCGTCTTCAACGCGGTGCGCCGCCGTCTCAAGATGCCCTACTGGTCGCTCTCGGCCTACATGAAGAAGCGCGTGAAGAACGCGGTGGCCTATATCTCCTCGTTCGAGGAAGCGGTTGCCTCCGAAGCCACCCAGCGCGGCTTCGACGGGGTGGTCTGCGGCCACATCCACTGCGCCGAGATCCGCGAATTCGGCGGCATCACCTACTACAACGACGGCGATTGGGTGGAGAGCTGCACCGCGCTGGTCGAGGATTTCACCGGCGCGATCTCGATTGTCGACTGGGTCGCCGAGACAGGCGGACGCACGGCACCTGCCGCCGCGCCCGAGCACACGTCCCAAGGCACCGGGCAGCCCACGCCTGCGCCCCTGCCCGCCCCAGCGGCAACCGGAGCCCTTGCATGAGACTGGCCCTAGCAACCGATGCCTGGCTGCCGCAGGTCAACGGTGTCGTCCGATCCCTGTGCGCCACGCTTGAGGAATTGACGGCCCGCGGCCACAGCGTCGAGACCGTCACCCCCGACAAGTTCCTGACCGTGCCCATGCCCGGCTATGCCGAGATCCGGCTGGCAATGGCTCCGCGCTTTGGCGTGCGGCGCATGCTCGATGCGGCCCAGCCGCAGCTCGTCCACATCGCCACCGAAGGTCCCATCGGCTGGGCTGCGCGCGGCTGGTGCCTCTCACGCGGGGTGCCGTTCACCAGCGCCTTCCACACCCGCTTTCCCGAGTATGCCGCCGTGCGCACCGGGATCAGTGCCGAGCGGTTCTGGCCGATCATGCAGCGCTTCCACGCGCCGTCGAGCGGGGTCCTCGTCTCGACCCGCAGCTTCGCGCGCGAACTGGCCGGGCGCGGGATCGCCAACACCATGCCCTGGAGCCGGGGGATCGACCATGACCTGTTCCGCCCGGAAGGACCGCGTCACCCGGTGATGGCCACATTGCCGGGCCCCGTCCTTCTCAACGTCGGGCGCGTCGCACCGGAAAAGAACCTGGAAGCCTTCCTCGACGCCGACGTACCGGGCAGCAAGGTCGTGGTGGGTGATGGGCCGGCTCTGGAAAGCCTCAAGCGCCGCTACCCCGATGTCCACTTCCTCGGCCCGATGCGCGGCGAGGAACTGGCAAGCGCCTATCGCGCGGCCGACGGCTTCGTCTTCCCCAGCCGTACCGACACCTTTGGCCTCGTCGTAATCGAGGCCCTCGCCTGCGGGGTGCCCGTGGCGGCTTATCCGGTAACCGGCCCGATCGATATCCTGGGCGAAGACGGGTGCGGCGTGGATCTTCCGGTCGTCTGCCCGGCGGGCGTGCTCGACACCGATCTTTCCCGCGCCATCGAGGGCGCGCTGGCGATCCCGCGCGAGGATGCCGCGACACTGGGCAGCCTCTACTCCTGGGAGCGGGCGACGGACCAGTTCCTTACCGCCATCACCCGCGCCGTCGAAGCGGCCGAGGACGGCCGCGCGCACGAAGCGGCCTGAGAAGTTCCCCTTCCCGCCCCTGGCGTACGCCATCCCTGAAATGAAAACGCCGGGAGCCTTGGGGCCCCCGGCGGATATTCAGTTGACGTCCATCGCGTAACCCGCCGCTCGGACCGTGCGAATGGGATCGGCCTCACCATCACGATTGATGGCCTTGCGCAGGCGGCGGATATGGACGTCCACCGTGCGCTCGTCGATGTCGGAGTCCATGCCCCACACCCCGTCAAGGATCTGCTGGCGCGAGACCACGCGGTTGGGACGCTCCATGAAGTAGCGCAGGAGACGAAACTCGGTGGGGCCCAAGTGCAGCGGCTCACCGCCACGGCGCACGCGGTGGCTCGTCGCGTCAAGCTCGATATCGCCCCACTGCAGGACGTTGCCCGCAAGGCTGGGACGCGAGCGGCGCAGCAGCGCCTCGATCCGGGCCATCAGCTCGCGCGGGGAAAAGGGCTTGGTCATGTAGTCGTCGGCGCCCGTCTTGAGGCCGCGGATCATGTCCTCTTCCTCGCCGCGCGCGGTGACCATGATAACGGGGATCTGCGCCGTTTCCTGGCTCTTGCGCAGCTGGCGGCAGACCTCGATGCCCGGGATCTGCTCGATCATCCAGTCGAGCACGATGGCGTCGGGCGCCTGCTCGCGCACCATGACGAGGGCTTCCTCGCCATCGCCCGTGCTGCGCACGTCATAGCCTTCGGCCGAAAGATTCCAGGTGAGCAGTTCGCACAAGGCGACGTCGTCTTCGACAACAAGGACCGAGGGGTTCATCGGATCTTCCCTAGCTGGGGGAGGCACCTGCCCGGCGCCCCCCGGATCAGGTTCACAAGGTTCAGGCGAAGCCGCCGGTATCGTCGGTCTGGCTGTCGCGCTCGGTGCAGTATTCGCCCGTCGCGGCGTAGTAGACCATCTCGGCCACGTTGGTGGCGTGGTCGCCGATGCGTTCGAGGTTGCGCGCGATGAACAGCATCTGCGCGGCCACGGTGATGGTGGAGGGGTTCTCCATCATGTGCGTGAGCAGCGAACGGAACAGCGTGTTGTAGAAGTGGTCGAGCTTGGCGTCGCGGCGGATGACCTCGACGGCCAGCTGCGCATCGCGCGAGCCATAGGCGTTGAGGACGTCGCGCACCATGCCTTCGGCGATCTCGGCCATGGTCGGGACCAGGGTCACGGGATCGATGTTGGCCGCGCGGTCAAGCGCGTCGATGCGCTTGGCGATGTTCTTGGCGTAGTCGCCGATACGCTCGATCACGCCCGAGATCTTGAGTGCGGCAATAACGTCGCGAAGATCGTCGGCCATGGGCGCGCGCAGCGCGATGGTGCGCACGGCAAGACGGTCCACCTCGGCCTCGAGCGCGTCGAGCTTGGCGTCGTTGGCCACGACCTCGCGCGCGAGTTCGTCGTCGTGCTGGGTCAGCGCCTTGATCGCGTCGCGAATGGCCACTTCGGCGAGGCCGCCCATTTCGGCGACGAGGCCGCGCAGCTGACCGATCTCGGAATCGAAGGCCTTGACGGTATGATCAACCATACGAATGTCCCTGTTGGCCCGCGCCCCTTTTGCAGGGGTCTAGCGGGACTGAAGCTATCAGCCGTAGCGGCCGGTAATGTAGTCCTTGGTGCGATCCTCACGCGGGGTCGTGAAGATCTCGCTCGTCTCGCCGTATTCGACCAGGTGCCCCAGGTGGAAGAAGGCGGTGCGCTGCGACACGCGCGCGGCCTGCTGCATCGAGTGGGTCACGATGACGATGGCGTACGTGTCCTTGAGCTCGTCGATCAGCTCCTCGATGCGCGCGGTCGCGATCGGGTCGAGCGCGGAGCACGGCTCGTCCATGAGGATGACCTCGGGACTGACCGCGATGGCGCGCGCGATGCACAGGCGCTGCTGCTGGCCGCCCGAAAGCGCGGTCCCTGCATCGGAGAGGCGATCCTTCACCTCGTCCCACAGCCCCGCCTTGGTGAGCGAGCGCTCCACGATCTCGTCCATCTGCGCCTTGCCCTGGGCAAGCCCGTGGATGCGCGGCCCGTAGGCGATGTTCTCGTAGATCGACTTGGGGAACGGGTTGGGCTTCTGGAACACCATACCCACGCGCGCACGCAGGGCAACCGGGTCCATCGAGGCCGCGTAGATATCCTCGCCATCGAGCAGGATCTCGCCCGTCACCTTCGCTCCCGCGATGGTGTCGTTCATGCGGTTGAGTGAACGCAGGAACGTGGACTTGCCGCAGCCCGAAGGGCCGATGAAGGCGGTGACGATGCCGTTGTCGATGTCGATCGAGACGTTGTCGATCGCCTTTTTCTCGCCGTAGAAGACGTCGACGTTGCGGGCAATAAGCTTGGGTTCGGTCATAATCCTACCAGCGGACCTCGAATTTGTTTCGAAGGTATATGGCCAGGCCGTTCATCGCCAGCAGGAAGACCAGCAGGACGATGATGGCAGCCGAGGTGTTCTGGACAAAGCCCTTGTCGATCTCGTCCGACCACAGAAAAATCTGCATCGGAAGCACGCTCGAAGGGTCGGTGACGCCGCCCGGAGGGGTGGCGACGAAGGCGCGCATGCCGATCATCAGCAGCGGTGCGGTTTCCCCCAGCGCGCGGGCCATGCCGATGATCGTGCCGGTAAGAATGCCCGGAAGCGCCAGCGGCAGCACGTGGTGGAAGGTCGTCTGCACCTTGCTTGCGCCAATGCCGTAGGCGGCCTCGCGGATCGAGGGCGGAACCGCCTTGATCGCGTTGCGCCCGGAAATGACGATGACCGGCATCGTCATCAGGGCCAGCGTCAGGCCGCCGACCATCGGCGAGGAACGCGGCAGGTGCAGCGTGTTGATGAAGACAGCAAGGCCCAGCAGGCCGAAGATGATCGAGGGCACGGCAGCCAGGTTGTTGATCGAGACCTCGACGATGTCGATCCACTTGCTCTTGGGCGCGAATTCCTCAAGGTAGATCGCGGCGAGCACGCCCATCGGGAAGGCCAGCAGCAGCGTCACCACCATGGTCAGGAGCGAGCCCTTGGCCGCGCCCCACACACCCGCAAGATCCGGGTTGGTGGAGTCCGCGCCCGAGAGGAACGACCAGTCGAGGCCCCCCAGCCCATTCTTGAGCATGATGACAAGCAGCAGCGCCAGAAACGCGACCGAGAGGACGACGGCGCCAAGCCCCAGGGCCTTGAACCGGCGTTCGGCAGCGTGCCGCTTCGCAAGGCGCTTCTGCGCCTCGGGCGATTGCCAGGTTGGATTACTCATAAGCTTCCCGGAACCGCTTCACCACGCGCAGCGCGATGATGTTGAGGACGAGGGTGACGATGAACAGGATCAGGCCCAGCGCGAAGGCCGACAGGGTCTTGGGGCTGTTGAATTCCTGGTCGCCCGTCAGGAGCTGGACGATCTGGAAGGTGACCGTGGTCATCGAATCGAGGGGATTGGCCGAAAGGTTGGCCGCCGCGCCCGCCGCCATGACGACGATCATCGTTTCACCGATGGCGCGGCTGATTGCCAGCATGACGCCCGCAACGATGCCCGGAAGTGCGGCCGGCAGCAGCACCTTCTTGATCGTCTCGGAACGGGTTGCGCCCAGGGCCAGCGAGCCGTCGCTCATCGCGCGTGGCACCGCGGCCAGCGCGTCGTCCGCCATCGAGGACACGAAGGGAATGATCATCACGCCCATGACGAGACCGGCGGCCAGCGCGCTTTCGGTGGAGGGGTTGTGCGCCCCCATCGAGGCGGCGAAATCCCGGATCATCGGCGCCACCGTCAGCGCGGCGAAGTAGCCGTAGACGACAGTCGGGATGCCCGCGAGGATCTCGAGGATGGGCTTGAGCCACTTGCGCACGCGGCGCGAGGCGTACTGCGTGAGGTAGACCGCGCTCATCAGGCCGAGCGGAATGGCAACCGCCATGGCGATGATCGCGCCAATGTAGATCGTGCCCCAGAACAACGGAACCGCACCGAAGTTCTCGTCGATGTCGGCGCCCATCGCGTTGCCCGGCGACCAGTGGGTGCCGGTGAGAAACGCGATCGGCGAGACGTCCTTGAAGAACAGCCCGGCCTCGAACACCAGCGAGGCGACGATGCCGAAGGTGGTCAGGATCGCCATCAGCGAGGCGAGCAGGAGCACGCCCATGACCACGCGTTCGACCTGGGTGCGCGCCTCGAAGCGCGCGCGAATGCGGGTAAAACCGTAGGCGCCGCCGGTAAAGGCGACGATCAAGACCAGCAGCGCGCCGATCAGCGAGAAGCGGGTGATGATCGCGCGCAGCGGCGCGGCAAGGGCCTGCGCCTCGGAGGCGAAGACGGCCGCGCCAGGATCGTTGGCGAGGAGGTAGGCCTGCGAGATGATCGCGCTGCGGTGCATCGCGTTGTCAGGGAGCGCGGCAGCGGCCGGATCGGCCAGCAGCGCACCTTCGACGAGACCGGGCTGGATGCCCGACCACACGGCCCAGACGACAAGCGCCGGGACCACGATCCACAGCGCCAGGTGCCAGCCATGATAGTTGGGCATCGAGTGCATCGATCCGCGCCCGTCGTAGAGGAGGCGCGCACGCCCCCTCCCCACGAACCAGCCGACGAGGCCGAGGCCCACTACGGCCAGGAGAATTCCTGTCAAAATCATGGCCGGCAGCCGGTCCTTCTTACTTCAGTTCGCTCGGGTCGAGGAGCGTGCCCTCGGCGATGACCTTCGCGTTCTTTTCGCGCACGTCATCGGGCGAGATTACCATGCCCTTCTTCTTGAGGATGCCGTCGGGGCCCCAAGCCTTGGGCCAGGCGGCGACGTAGTCGGCAAGGCCCTTGATCGGGGCCATGTGCTGCTTCTTCACGTAGATGTAAAGCGGACGTGCGCCGGGATAGGAGAAGTCGGAGATCGAGGCGTAGGTCGGGGTCACGCCCGACATCGGGATGCCCTTGAGCACGTCGCCGTTCTCTTCGAGGAACGAGTAGCCGAAGATACCCACGGCCTTCGAATTCTGCGAGATCTTCTGAACGATCAGGTTGTCGTTCTCGCCCGCATCGACATAGGGGCCGTCTTCGCGGATCTGGTGGCAGGTCGCCTCGTACTTGTCCTTGTCGCTGTCCTTGAGCGCCTTGGTCGCCGCGTCGGTCTTGCAGCCCGCTTCCAGGATCAGTTCCTTGAGCGCGTCACGCGTGCCCGAGGTCGAGGGCGGACCGTAGACGAGGATGGGCATGTCGGGCAGCGCCGGGTTCACGTCCTTCCAGGTCTTGGCGGTGTTGGGCTTGCCGAACGGATTGGCGGCGAGCGCCTTGTAGATATCGGCCGGCGTCAGCGCCATGCCCGGGCCATCCTTGGCCTCGGCAAAGGCGATGCCGTCGATGCCGACCTGGATCTCCATGATCTCGGTGACGCCGTTGGCCTTGCAGGTTTCGTATTCGGACTTCTTCATCCGGCGCGAGGCGTCCTCGACATCGGGGAAGTCGAAGCCGACGCCCTGGCAGAAGAGTTCCATGCCCGCGCCCGTGCCGGTCGATTCGATGACCGGCGACTTGCTGCCCGAGCTGCGGGCGAAGTCCTCGGCGACCGCGGTCGCGAAGGGATAGACCGTCGAGGAGCCGACGGCGGTCACGTAGTCGCGCGCGCCCGAGGCGCCGCCGCCCGAGCTACCGCAGGCGCTGAGCGCGAACACCGAAGCCGCGGCGAGGACGAGAGAACTGATGGATCGCATGAAGATATCCCTTGGTCTGGACGTGCCGACGCCCCTATTGGCCTTGAATGACACTTCCATGACGAAAGCATGACATTCTTCGGCGGGGCCCGGAATAGGTCGTGTCAGGTTCGGTCTAAGTTGGTCTTCCGCGCAGGCGGCCACCCCCTCCTGGGCTGGCCGTCCCGCTGCGGGTCTAGGGCGTGCCCCGAAGCGATGCAAGCTGCACCGGGCGCGCAAAGGTCGGGATTTCCTCCTCCTTTTGGACAGGAAAACCCGCAAGGTCAGGACCCGGGAGGCGCAGGCGGTGCCGATCGCTCCTGCGCGCGCCTCCCGTTTGTCAGTACAGGATCAGAAGTCGACCTGCGCGCGCATCGCGATCACATCCACCCCGTAGGAACGGCTGCCGTCCGCGGTCTGATAGAACGCATCGGTGTAATCGAGGCGCGCGTAGTTGAGCATGAGGCGGGTGTAGTCGGTCTGTGTCCAGATCAGCGAAGCCTCATAGCCCTTCTGGCTGCCGCCCACGATCCCCGCATCGGTGAGGTCGAGATAATCGTAGCGCAAGTTCACCTGGAGCGCCCCGAAGCCGCCCTCGCCCACCGGACGCGCGGGCTTCACGCGGTCGAAGGTGCCGTGCTTGTAGCCGCGGGTATCCCCCTTGGTGAGGAAGTAGCCCACTTCGATGGCCCCGCCGAAGAAGGTCGGATCGGCATCGCCCACCGGGCGCGAAACGTGCTGCCAGTGGCCTTCCGCGCTCGCGTGGAAACGCCCGGCGATGACCGCACTCTCCAGACCATAGCCAATCTCGGCGTCGGCCGAGAAGAGTCCGGTGTTGATGTAGCGGGTCGAGGTGAAGTGCTCGAAGGGACGCTGGCGGTAGCGCACGGCCGAGCCCTGCTCGGGCAGCTTGGCGTAGTGGTACGAACCACCCAGGTGCACCTGGGCCGAGCCGATCTTCGGGGCATAGACCACGCGCGTGTCCACGCTGAAGTTCTTGTTGGGCGTATCCTCGGCATTGTCCGAGAAGATGCCGCCCTGCAGCAGCAGGTCGCCGGTGCTGTACTGGGCCGAGATGCCGATGCGGCGCTCGAAGTTGAAGGCGTCGGTATAGGCCGCGCGTTCGATGAACGAGGTGTTGAGGCTGCTCGAGAGCTCTTCCAGCCCCTGGAAGGTGTTGTGCTGGCCCGCGATGATCTCGAGCCCGCCATCCTCGTAGCTGACGTAGGCGTCGGTGAAGTCGGCCGCGCCGGGTGCGAACTCGGTCTCGAACTTGTAGCCGAATCCGCCCGGTATCTTGCCGGTCACGCGCAGACGCGCGCGGCGCACTTCGCTGCCGAAGCCGTCGCTCGGCCCCAGACTGTCAGGCGCATCGATGTAGCCCGCGTCGAGGTTGAGGCGTCCGCCCAGCTTGAAAGCCCAGCCATCCGAGGTCGTGACCTCGGGACCGCCCTTGAACTTGATCTTCACGTCGGGCGAGGCCGCCTTGGCGGGGGCCGCTGCGGCGGCTACCGCAGGAGCAGGACTTGCCGGGGCGCTGGCCGCGAGCGCAGGTGCCGAAGCCGCGGCAGGAACAGCCGCCGGCACAGCGGGCGCTTGCGCGACCTGGGCTTCCAGATCCGCGATGCGGGCGGCCATGCGGGCCATCTGCGCGCGCATCTCCGCAAGTTCGCGCGCGACGGCGCTATCCGCACCTGCCTGTGCGCCATCCGCGGCATAGGCGTCGATAGGGGCACCACCAGCCAGCACGAGTGCTACGGCCGCTGCCGAAATTCCAAGAACTGAACGCAACCCGAGACCTCATTTTCTAACGTCGATGTGTCTGTCCGGCGACGCCACTATGACCAGCAAATGTCACTTTGATGACACGAACCGGCAACAGAGAGGCGAACGCCGAAGCAACGACGCGTTCAAATGCTCAAGTGCTTGTCTTCGTACTTAAATCAATTTTCGCGCAGCGGCAGCATCAGCGACGCGGTCGTGCCCGCGCCAGGACGGCTGTCGATATCGAATCGGCCGCGATGACGCTCGACGATGTGCTTGACGATGGAAAGTCCGAGCCCGGTGCCGCCTGCCGCACGGCTGCGGCTGTTGTCGGCGCGGTAGAAACGCTCGGTCACGCGGGGCAGGTGTTCGGGCGCAATGCCCTCACCCTCGTCGCGCACCATGACCAGCACCCAGCCAGTGCGCGCGACCTCCACCGAAAGGTGCACGGTGCCATCGGCCTTGCCGTACTTGAGCGCGTTGTCGATGAGATTGCGCAGGACCTGCAGCAATTGACCCTTGTCCCCCGCGATCACCGCGTGCTCGGCATTGACGACCAGCTCGATCGTGGCGCTGCTCCGGAATTCCCCGGCAACTTCCTGGGCGAGCTGGACCATGTCGACGCTGTCCGAAGGGACCTCGTGCTTGACCGCCTCGATGCGCGAGAGCGACATGAGGTCCGAGATCAGCGCCTGCATGCGCTGCGCCTCGTGGCGGATCGTGCCAAGGAAGCGTTCGCGCAGTTCCTCGTTGCCGCCTGCCTTGGGGTTCATAAGTGTTTCGACGTAGCCGATCACGTTGGCGAGCGGCGTGCGCAGCTCGTGACTGGCGTTGGCAACGAAGTCGGCGTGCGACTTGGCCACGCTCACCCGCTCGGAAAGGTCGTAAAGGCTGACGATCCGGTCGCCGCCTGGCAGCACCTTGCAATCCACTTCCCACACGCTGCCTCCGGTGGAAAGCCCCGAGATCCGGGCCGTACCGCCTGTTTCGCTGAGGATCGCGGCGACCGCCTTGGGGTCGCGGATCGCAATGCGCACGTCCTGCCCGACGATGTGCGCGCCCAACAGGTCCTTCGCCGCCGAATTGGCAAAGCGCACCTGCCCGCGCGCAACCATGACCGCCGGCGTCTGGAGATGCTCCAGCAGATCCACCCCTTCGATGACCATCAATCGCGTATCCTCAATCTTCATCCACCAGCTTCCCGCCCCTGCCCCAAGGGCCTTCCCGCGCCCGGGCTCTCACCCCCCGAACAGCGCTGCAGCGGAAACTCCGTCATGCAACGCCGCCACACGATCAGCAAGCCTTGCTAGAGGCGCAAGACGACAGTCCTGTGGCAAGCGGCAAGGCCGTGCGATGCATCTTGCACATCTGCGCCCCGCGTGGGGTGCAAGCTGCATTCAAAACGGAGCAACTGCCTAGCGGATGACATATACCCTTGATATGCTGCGCCCGCGTGGTCCAAAGAGGCCGTGACACAAGATTCACGATGGCCGGGAGGAGGAGCTCGGCCTCAGGTGGAAAGGCTTACGTGACCAAATTCACTTCCGATCGACTCCTCCTGTTCGGCGCGACGGGCGACCTTTCGCGTCGAATGCTCCTGCCCTCGCTCTGCGCGCTGGATGCCGAAGGGCTGCTCGATCCCGATATCCAGATCATCGCCACCGCGCGCTCCGAGATGGACGACCAGGCGTTTCGCAACTTCGCGCGCGAATCGCTGGAGCAGTTCCTCGCGCCCGAACGCCGTGGCGGCATGGCGACCTTTCTCAACCGCCTGTTCTACCAGCAGCTCGATGCGAACGACCCGGAAGGGTACAAGGCGCTCGCGGCCAAGGTGGGCGAGCCCAAGCAGGGCCTCTCGATCTTTCTTTCGACCGCGCCCAGCCTGTTCGAGCCGACGATCCGGGGCCTTGAGCAGAACGGCCTGGCCGGCCCCAACGTGCGCATCGCGCTCGAAAAGCCGCTGGGCATCGACCTTGCCTCCAGCAAGGTCATCAACGATGCCGTTGCCTCGGCCTTCCCCGAGGACCGCATCTTCCGCATCGACCACTATCTGGGCAAGGAAACCGTCCAGAACCTGATCGCGCTGCGCTTTGCCAACCTCATGTTCGAGCCGCTGTGGAACGCAGCGCACATCGACCATGTCCAGATCACCGTCTCCGAGACCGTGGGCCTGGAATCACGCGTGGGGTACTACGACGATTCGGGTGCGCTGCGCGACATGGTGCAGAACCACATGCTCCAGCTTCTCGCGCTCGTCGCGATGGAGCCGCCCGTCTCCTACGAGGCAACGACGGTGCGCGATGAAAAGGTCAAGGTCCTGCGCTCGCTGCGCCAGATCAAGGCCGAGGAAACCGTCACCGGGCAGTACCGCGCAGGCGCCATCAACGGCGAGGCCGTCCCCGGCTACGACGAGGAACTGGGCAAGCCTTCCGACACCGAGACCTTCGTCGCGATCAAGGCCCATATCGACAACTGGCGCTGGCAGGGCGTGCCCTTCTACATGCGCACCGGCAAGCGCATGCCCAAGCGCACGACCGAGGTCGTCGTCCAGTTCCGCGACGTGCCCCACTCGATCTTCTCGGGACGCGGCGCGCGCACGGTGCCCAATCGCCTCGTCATCTCGCTCCAGCCGGACGAGAACATCACGCTCTCGCTCATGGCCAAGATGCCCGGGCTTGACCGTGAGGGCTTCGGCCTGCGCGCGATCCCGCTGGCCATCTCGATGCCCGACGCCTTTGCCGGCCCGCAGCGGCGCATCGCCTACGAACGCCTCTGGCTCGACCTGATCGAAGGTGACCAGACCCTGTTCGTGCGCCGCGACGAAGTGGAAGCCCAGTGGGAGTGGATCGACGCGATCCGCGCCACCTGGGAGGAACACCGGATCGAGCCCAAGACTTATACGGCTGGAAGCTGGGGACCGTCCGCCGCCATCGCCCTTGCCGAGCGCGACGGCGTGACCTGGCACGAATAAGGCCGGCCTGCGACCTCTCGCGGCCCTTCTTTCGGGCCGGAAACTTGAAGATTGCACGCGCACGCGCCGTCCCCCTCGGCCGGGCAGGCGGCGTGAAGCGCGATCAGGAGAATACCCATGACCCACCTCGCCCCCGTGGTAGACCGCGTCACCGACCGCATCATCGAACGTTCAAAGGAAAGCCGCGCGGCGTACCTGGAGATGGTGCGCGGCGAAGCTGGAAAGCACTCGGACCGCTCGTTCCTGTCCTGCTCGAACCTGGCCCACGGCTTTGCCGCCAGCGGCGAGGACAAGGGCGCGATCGCGGCGATGAGCACGATCAACATCGGCATTGTCACCGCCTTCAACGACATGCTCTCGGCCCACCAGCCCTATGGTCGCTACCCCGAGCAGATGAAGCTCTATGCCCGTGAAGTGGGTGCGACCGCGCAGGTCGCAGGCGGCGTGCCCGCCATGTGCGACGGCGTTACGCAAGGCTTCGATGGCATGGAGCTCTCGCTCTTCAGCCGCGACACCATCGCGCTCTCGACCGCCGTCGCGCTCTCCCACGCGATGTTCGACGGCATGACCTTGCTGGGCATCTGCGACAAGATCGTCCCGGGCCTCGTCATCGGGGCGCTGCGTTTCGGACATCTCCCGGCCGTCTTCATCCCGTCCGGCCCCATGCCCAGCGGCATCTCCAACAAGGAGAAGCAGAAGACCCGTCAGCTCTACGCCGAGGGCAAGGTCGGCCGCGAGGAACTGCTCGCCAGCGAAAGCGCCAGCTACCACTCGGCGGGCACCTGCACCTTCTACGGCACGGCCAACTCCAACCAGATGATGATGGAGATGATGGGCCTGCACATGCCGGGTGCCGCCTTCGTGCCGCCCAACACGCCGCTGCGCCAGGCCGTCACCCGTGCCGCCACGCACCGTGTCGCAGCCATGAGCCGCAAGGGCGACGACTACCGCCCGATGGCCGAAGTCGTCGATGAAAAGGCCATCGTCAACGCCATGGTGGGCCTCCTCGCCACCGGCGGCTCGACCAACCACGCCATCCACATTCCCGCGATGGCGCGCGCGGCGGGTATCCTTGTCGACTGGCAGGACCTCTCCGAGCTGTCCTCGGCCGTCCCTCTCCTCACCCGCGTCTACCCCAACGGATCGGGCGACGTGAACCACTTCCACGCCGCGGGCGGCATGGCCTGGGTCGTGCGCGAACTGCTCGATGCTGGCCTTGCCCATGAGGACGTCCTGACCATCGCGGAAGGCGGCATGCGCGCCTACGCCACCGAACCCACGATGGACGGCGACCAGCTCACCTGGAAGCCCGCACCCGAAACCTCGGGCGATGACACCATGCTGCGCACTGTCGCAGAGCCGTTCCAGCCCGATGGCGGCATGCGCCTTGTCGAAGGCAACATCGGGCGCGCCACCTTCAAGACCAGCGCGGTCGAGAAGGAGCGCTGGACGATCGAGGCGCCCTGCCGTGTCTTCGAAACCCAGGAAGCGGTCTCCGCCGCGTTCAAGGCAGGCGAACTCGACCGCGACGTCGTCGTCGTCGTGCGTTTCCAGGGCCCGCGCGCCAACGGCATGCCCGAACTGCACAAGCTGACCCCGCCGCTCGGCATCCTGCAGGATCGTGGCTACAAGGTTGCGCTGGTAACGGACGGGCGCATGTCCGGCGCCTCGGGCAAGGTCCCCGCCGCGATCCACGTCACCCCCGAAGCGCTCGCGGATGTCGAAGGCAACTGGGGCCCGCTGGCCTACCTCCAGGATGGCGACATCGTGAAGGTCTGCGCCGAGACGGGCGAGCTTTCGACCACCGCCGATCTTGCCAGCCGCGCGCCCGCTGAAGCGCCCAAGCCCGCGATGGGCATGGGCCGCGAGCTTTTCGCCATGTTCCGCCTGTCCGCCAGCGGCGCGGAACAGGGCGGCTCGGCCATGCTCCAGGTCGCCGGCCTGTGAGCGCGGCCGGGACCATCGCACGGCCCGAAGCTGCGCCGAATAGCGGCATGGCCGGGCAACCGGAGAGAGAGATGACCCAGCTTGTCTCCGTCGACATCGGCGGAACCCATGCCCGCTTTGCCATTGCCACGGTCGATGCCGATGGCGCGATCACGCTGGGTGAACCGGCAACGCTCCACACCAAGGACCACGGCAGCTTCCAGCTCGCCTGGCAGGCCTTTGCCCAGATGAACGGGGGCACCCTGCCCAAGGCCGTCTCCTTCGCGGTGGCCGGCCCGGTCGGGGGCGAGGTGATCAAGTTCACCAACAACCCCTGGATCATCCGCCCGGCCATGATCGAGGAGCGCCTCGGCGCCACCAGCTTCACCATCGTCAACGATTTCGAGGCCGTGGGCCACGCGGTCGCCTGCGCCGATGAGAGCGAATTCATCCACCTCGCAGGCCCCGACTCCCCCCTGCCCCCGCGCGGAACCCTCAGTGTTCTGGGGCCGGGCACCGGCCTTGGCGTCGCCCATGTCTGGCGCGACGGCGTGAAGGGCTACCACGTCCAGGCGACCGAGGGCGGCCACATCGACTTCTCGCCGCTCGACCTCATCGACGATGCGATCCTGGCGCGGCTGCGCAAGCGCCACAACCGCGTCTCGGTCGAACGCGTGGTCTCGGGACCCGCCATCGTCGATATCTACGAGACCCTGGCCGCGATGCAGCAGACCCCACATGTCGACAAGACCGACATCGAGATCTGGACGGCGGGCACCTCTGATTCCAAGGAAGACCCGCTGGCCGCCGCTGCGGTTGACCGCTTCTGTCTTTCGCTGGGCGCGGCGGCAGGCGATTACGCCCTGGCCCAGGGCGCCAGCGGCGTCGTCATCGCGGGCGGCCTTGGCTACCGCATCCGCGAGACCATCCTCAAGTCCGGCTTCTCCGAGAAGTTCTGCGCCAAGGGCCGCTTTGCCAACATGATGGCAAACCTTCCCGTCAAGCTTATCACCCATCCCCAGCCCGGCCTCTTCGGAGCCGCCGCGGCCTATGTCCGGGAGCACCTTTCCTGATGTCCGACTATGCAGCCCGCGTCGAGGCCGTAATGCGCCTCGCCCCCGTCGTTCCCGTTCTCGTGATCGAGGATGTGGCCCACGCCGTGCCGATCGCCGAGGCGCTCGTCGCCGGCGGCCTGCCTGCGCTCGAAGTCACGCTGCGCACGCCCTGCGCGCTCGACGTCATCAAGGCGATGAAGACCGTGCCCGGCGCAACTGTGGGCGCAGGTACCGTGCTCAACCCGACCGACATGGCAAAGGCGCTCGATGCGGGCGCCGAATTCCTCGTCTCGCCCGGCCTTACCCCACAGCTTGGCGAAGCCGCGCTCAAGGCCGATGCCCCGCTGCTTCCGGGCACGTCGAACGCGACCGATGTCATGCTCGCGCTCGACATGGGCTTTGAACGTCTCAAGTTCTTCCCCGCCATGGCCGCGGGCGGCCCCCCGGCGCTGAAGGCCATTTCGGCGCCGCTCGCGGCGGCCAAGTTCTGCCCCACCGGCGGCGTCTCGCTCGCCAACGCGCCCGACTGGCTTGCCCTCGATGCGGTCATCTGCGTCGGCGGCAGCTGGATGGTGCCCAAGGGCGCGCCCGATGTCGCCAGGATCGAGGCCGATGCGCGCGAGGCCGCTGCCCTGAAGGCCTGATCCCACCCCTTTCCCTCCCCACCTGCCTGCAGTTCGCGAAGGAGACATGACGATGACCGGACCCGCCCTCACCACCGTCGAGGACCTCACCGCCCGCCTTCGTGAACTGCACAAGCTCACAGCGCAAACACCGCTCTACAACCCCGTTTTCCAGCTCGGGCTCGAACTCTCGCGCAAACTGGAAAACGGGGAGATGTCGCTCGACGCCATCGAGGCGCTGGTCGCCGAGATGGAGTGCGAGGGCCTGCGCGCCCGCGCCGCCCGGCTTGACCGGATCCTGGGCACGCTCCCCCCCGAAGCGAACGACACCGCGCTCGACACGGCGGCGAGCGAGGACGACTTCACCGCCTTTGCCGCACGCTGGCAGCGCCCGGCCGGACATGTCGTCTTCACGGCGCACCCGACATTCCTGCTGACACAGGCCCAGACCGAGGCCGTGGCCGGCTCCGCCTCGACCGGCGATTTCTCGCAGGCCAGCGTCTGCACGGCGGACGCCACCCGCGACACCATCACTCTCGACTACGAACACGCCAAGGCCATGGCCGCCCTGGCCCGGGGCCAGAAGGCGCGCGACCGCATGGCCGGGCGCCTCTTTGATCTGGCCGCAACGCGCTGGCCCAAGCGCTGGAAGAGCCTCCAGCCCTGCCCTGTGCGCTTTGCCACCTGGGTCGGCTACGACATGGACGGGCGCACCGACATCTCGTGGAACACCTCGATCCGCTACCGCCTCCAGGAAAAGGCGATGCGGCTCGAAGGCTATGCGGCCAGCCTTGAGGCGCTCGAACCGGAGATCGCGGGGCGCCTGGCGCGCGCGGCCGCCCACACCTCCGAGATGGCCACCCTCTTTGCCCAGGATTTCTCCGATCCCGGCGCGCTGTCCAGGGCCGCCAACGCGCTCACCGCCGCGCATCCCGACAAGATCGTCAGCCTCGACGGCACCATCGTCGAACTGGAAGAAGAAGCGCGCCACGCCGGGCAGGAGACCGCGCGCGACCTGCTGGTTGTCGCCGCCGCGATGCGCGCCGATGGTCTGGGCATGGGCGGCATCCACTTTCGCGTGAACGCCTCGCAGCTCCAGAACGCGATCCGCCGCCGCATTGATCCTGACGGGAAGCTCTCCCTCTCCAGCCAGGCCGCGCTCATGCGCATGCGCGAACTGCTGGCCGAGGTGAAGCCGGTGAAGTCCAACTTCGCGGCCCTCGCCATCGAGAACAGCACCGCCGTGCGCCAGTTCCTCGCCATGGCGCAGATCCTGGCCCACATCGACGCCGATTCCCCGATCCGCATGCTGGTCGCCGAATGCGAGCAGCCCACCACCGTCCTTGCCGCGCTCTATTTCGCCCGCAAGTTCGGGATCGAGGACATGGTCGATGTCTCCCCCCTGTTCGAGACCGAGACCGCGCTCGAACACGGAGGCCGCTTCCTCGACGCCGTCCTCGCCGAACCGGCCTTCCGCGACTATGCGCGCCTGCGCGGCCGGGTCTGCATCCAGACCGGCTTTTCCGACGCGGGCCGCTTCGTCGGACAGATCCCCGCCGCGCTGGCCATCGAGCGCCTGCAGGGGCGCCTGGCCGAAGCCATGGCGGCCAACGCCATGACCGATGTTGCCGCGCTCATCTTCAACACCGGCGGCGAATCGATGGGCCGGGGCTGCCATCCCTCCAGCGTCGATGACCGTTTCGACTGGCAGATGTCGCCCTGGGCCCGCCGCCGCTTCCTGCGCGCCGGGATCAAGCTGGAACCCGAAGTCTCCTTCCAGGGGGGCGATGGCTACTTGTGGTTCGGTTCGGACGAGCTCGCGCTCGCCACGCTCACCCGCATGGCCGAGCGGCCGCTGTGGGGCGCGGACCCCGAAGCGCAGACCGACGTCTTCTACCGGAGGACCGACCTCAGCCTCGACTTCTACCGCAACATCCGCAGTGTTCAGCACGCGCACCTGGAATCGAGCACCTACAGCCGCGCGATCACCGCCTTTGGCCTGGGCATGCTGAACGACACCGGCAGCCGCAAGTCGCGCCGCCAGTCCGACCTCGCCTCGGACCGCACGATGAACCTGCGCCAGATCCGCGCGATCCCGCACAACGCGATCCTCCAGCAGCTGGGCTATCCGGTCAACGTGATCGCGGGCGTGGGCACCGCGGCGGATGGCAACGTCGAGGAGATCGCCGAGCTGCTCAAGGACAGCGCGCGCGGACGCCAGATCATGCGCCTTGTGCGCGCGGCCGATTCCATCGCCTCGATCAAGACGGTGGGCGCCTATGGCGAGCTGTTCAACTCCGCCTACTGGGCCAGCCGTCCGTACCGGGGCGATGAGCAGTACATCACCGATGCCTGCCTCAAGATCGGCGAGTACCTCACCAAGGACGACCGCACCGGCGTCTTCCGCCGCCTCGCCTCGCGCCTGCGGGTGGACGCAATGAAGCTGCACAAGCTGATGGACCTTGTCCCCGACGAGCAGCCCCTGCCCGACCGCGAGCACACCCGCCGCTCGCTCGGCGTGCTCCAGGCCCTGCGCATCGCGCTGATGAAGCACATGTTCCTGCGCGCGGTCATGGTCCCGGCCTTCAGCCGCGCCAACGACATCAGCCGTGACGACGTGCTGGAAATGGTCTTCACCCTGCGCACCGAAGATGCCCTTGCCCAGCTACGCCGCGCCTTCCCGATCCACTTCCCCTCGATCCAGGACTTCGAGATCGACGAGCCTAGCGAATACCCCGATGGCAGCGCGGCAGGCTACGGCCAGATCCACGAGGACTACATCCAGCCAATCGAGCGCAGCCACGCACTGGGCCTTCGCATCACCACGGCCATCGCCAATGAATTCGGCGCCCATGGCTAATCCTCCTCATACCTGAGCCGGAACCCCGCGCTTGCCCTCCCGTTATAATTATGTTTCGTACTCGAAAAATGATCAAACAGGGAAAGGACCGCGCCGGATGACCGGACTGACCCACGAGGAACAGGCGCTGATCGCGCCCATCGAACGCACGCCGATCGAGGCGCGCACGCTCGACTGGGCGGGCGTGAACAGCGGCACCGCCAACCTGGACGGGCTCGCAACCATGGCGCGCAAGCTTGGCGATGCCTTCGCGCAGCTGCCGGGCGAGATCTCGCTGGTCGAACCGACCGAGGTCGAGAAGGTGGACAGCGAAGGCAAGCCGCAGGCCCAGCCCCACGGGCGCCACCTCGTCCTCTCGGTCCGCCCCGAAGCGGCACGGCGCGTGATCCTGACCGGCCACATGGACACGGTCTATGCGAGGGAACACCCCTTCCAGACCTGCGACTGGCTGGATAGCGACACCCTGCACGGCCCCGGCACGGCGGACATGAAGGGCGGCCTTGCGCTCATGCTCGAAGGGCTCCTGGCTTACGAGAAGGCGCAGCCGACGCTAGGCTACGATGTGATGATCAACGCCGACGAGGAGACAGGCTCGCTGTCCTCGAACGCCCTCATTGCCCGGCTTGCGAAGGACAAGCTCTTTGCCCTCACCTACGAGCCCGCGCTTCCCGATGGCTCGATGGCCCGCGCGCGGCCTGGCTCGGGAAATTACGCGGTGGTGATCCATGGCCGCTCGGCCCATGCAGGGCGCAATCCGGAGGACGGGCGCAACGCCATCCTGGCCGCCAGCGACCTTGCCCTGCGCCTGGCTGCGGGACGGCGCGACGGCTTGTCGGTGAACCCCGCCCGGATCGAGGGCGGCGGCCCCAACAACACCGTGCCCGACCTCGCCATCCTCCACTTCAACCTGCGCCCGCGCACGCCCGAACTGGCCGAAGCCGCCGAAGCGCTGGTCGAGGCCGCGATTGACGACGTCTCGCGCCTTCACGACGTCGCGATCCACGTCCACGGCGGCGTCTCACGCCCGCCCAAGCCGATCTCGAACCGGACAGATGCGCTTTACGGTGTCGTCTCCAAGGCCGCCTCGGATCTTGGCCAGGCGATGAGCTGGAAGGACACGGGCGGGGTGTGCGATGGCAACAACATCGCCGCGACCGGCGTGCCCGTCCTCGACACGATGGGGGTTCTGGGCGGCGCGATCCATTCCCCCGACGAGTTCATGCTCGCCTCCTCGCTCGCCCCGCGCGCGCAGCTGACCGCGCTTGTTCTTCACCGCATTGACCGCAAAGGCCTGCCTGCATGACCTTCCTTCTGCGTCCCGCCCGCGAAAAGGACCTCGAAGCGCTCTACCGCATGGCCAAGTCGACGGGCGGTGGCTTCACCAACCTCCCGCCCGACCGCCCCACCCTGCGCACCAAACTGGTGACGGCGGCCGCCTCCTTCGCCCGCACCGAAGAGGCACTGGGCGATGATCTCTTCCTCTTCATCCTGGAAAATACCGAGACCGGACGCATTGCCGGGACCTGCCAGATCTTCTCGCAGGTGGGCATCAAGTACCCCTTCTACTCCTACCGCATCGGACGCATCACCCAGCATTCCAAAGAGCTGGACCGCACCTTCCGCGCCGAGATGCTGACACTGTGCACCGACCTTGACGGGTCGAGCGAGGTGGGCGGGCTGTTCCTCGATGCCGGCGAACGCGCAAGCGGAGTGGGCAAGCTGCTCGCCCGCAGCCGTTACCTGTTCATGCGCGGCCACCGCGCACGCTTTGCCGACCGCACCCTGGCGGAACTGCGCGGCGCCATCGACGATGCCGGCAACTCCCCCTTCTGGGACGGGCTGGCCGGGCGTTTCTTCGACATGTCCTTTCGCGACGCGGACGAGTTCAACGCGCGCCACGGCCACCAGTTCATTGCCGATCTCATGCCCAAGCACCCGATCTATACCGCGCTCCTCTCCGAGGCCGCGCGGCAGGTCATGGGCCAGCCGCACTTTTCGGGCCGCCCCGCCAAGCGCATGCTGGAAAGCGAGGGTTTCGCCTTCCAGAACTACGTCGACATCTTCGACGGCGGGCCCTCGATGATGGCCGAGACCGACCGTATCCGCACCATCCAAGACGCCCAGGACGTGCGCATCGCCAGCCTGTCGGTTGCCAGCGAGGATCCGCCCAGCCACATCGTCTCGTGCGGCAAGCTCGCCGATTTCCGGGCCTGCCTTGCGCAAGTCGACGAGGCTGGCAGCGGCGCGATCACGCTTGACGCGGAAAGCGCCGCACTCCTGCAGGTCGCCCCCGGCGACACCGTCACCATCGCGCCCGTCTGAGGACCCGCCCACCATGATCACCGAAATCAACTTCGACGGCATCGTCGGCCCCAGCCACAACTACGCCGGCCTTAGCCTCGGCAATCTCGCCTCGGCGAAGAACACCGGCAAGATCGCGCGCCCGCGCGAGGCCGCGCTCCAGGGCCTCGCCAAGATGCGCGCAAACCTTGAGCGCGGCTTGCCGCAGGGCCTGTTCCTGCCCCAGCGCCGCCCCGACGAGGGCTGGCTGAAGCAGCTGGGCACGACCATCGAAGAGGCCAGTCCCGCGCTGCGCGCCAACGCGCTTTCCGCTTCCTCGATGTGGGCCGCAAACGCGGGCACGGTCAGCCCGGCTTCGGATTGCGCCGATGGCCGGTGCCACATCACCGTCGCCAATCTGGTCACCATGCCCCACCGCAGCCACGAGTGGCGCGAGACGCTGGCCCAACTCCTCCTCGCCTTTTCGGACGAAGAGGCCTTCGCCGTCCACGCGCCAGTCCCCGCGCCGTTCGGCGACGAGGGTGCAGCGAACCACATGCGCCTGTGCGCGCGCCATGACGCGCCGGGCATCGAGGTCTTCGTCTACGGCGAGACCGGCGGCCCCTTCCCCGCGCGCCAGCACCGCGAGGCGAGCGAAGCCATCGCGCGGCGCCATGGCCTTGATCCCGCCCGTACCGTCTTCGCACTTCAGTCGCCCGAGGCCATCGCGGCGGGGGCCTTCCACAACGACGTCGTCGCAGTCGCCAACGAGCGCGTGCTTTTTACGCACGAGCAGGCCTTCGCCGACAAGGACGCGCTTTATTCCGAGCTACGTGCCAAGCTGCCCGAAATCGAGATCGTCGAAGTGCCGGCCCACGCGGTCAGCCTTGCCGATGCGATCACGTCCTACCTGTTCAACGCCCAGCTGGTGACACTCCCTTCGGGCGAGGCCGCGCTGGTGCTGCCCGGCGAAGCACGCGAGACACCTTCAGTCTGGAACTGGCTGGAGGAGCATGTCGCGGGCAACGGTCCGATCCGCCAGCTCTTCGTCCACGACCTGCGCGAATCCATGGCGAACGGCGGCGGTCCCGCCTGCCTGCGCCTTCGCGTGGTCGCCGATCCGGCTGACGTGGACCCACGCTTTCTCGCCTCGCCCGAGAAGCTCGACGCCATCGCCGTCGTGGTCGAAGCCCACTGGCCCGAGACAATCGCGCCCGAGGACCTCGCGAGCCCCGAGCTATGGGCCCAGTGCATCACCGCGCGTGCGGCCCTATGCGCCGCGCTCGACCTTCCCGAACTCGACCGGGACAGCTTCTGAACCGCAACGGGGGCGGACCCTGTCCGGTCCGCCCCCGCTCCTGAACATCGCTAGTAAGGTACCTGCCCCGGCGCTGCGGGCGCCGGAGGCGGAGGTGTGCGCATAGGGCGCGGACTGCCCTGCCCGCGTGTCACGTTGACGGGGGGAGGCCCATTTGGCTGACGGCCGGTCGCGCGGTTTAGAAAATCATCGGTCGCCGCGGCGGGGCCCTGCGGAGCGGGCGCCGGGGCATAGGCCGGAGCCGGCCCTGGCCCATAGGCAGGATCGCCAACCCCCGAACCATCCTCGTAAAGCGGTTCATCGCCGTTCGCGCCCGGGCCTCGCGTGTCGGGGTAGACGACATTGCCGTACTCATCGACGTAGTAATACTCATCCGGGTCGCCCTGGAGGTACTCGTCGTCGGGTTCCAGCTGCCATTCGGGAAGCTTGAGCTCGGTCTCGAACTGCTCGACCGGACGGCCCTTCACCGCGACGGCCATATAGTCATGGAAGGCGCGCGCGGGCGCGTGTCCGCCCGAAAGGCCCGCCACGCGCTTGGCATCGTCGCGGCCCATCCACACGCCCGTCGTGATCCCACTCGAAAAGCCGAGGAACCAACCGTCCTTGTTGGAGGACGTCGTGCCCGTCTTGCCCGCGACCGGACGCCCGATCTGTGCCGCACGGCCGGTGCCGGTGGCCACCGTGGTCTGCAGCAGGTCGGTGATGCCCGCCGCGACGTAGGGCGGGACCAGCATCTTGCCCTGGACCGACTTGTGCTCATAGAGGACTTCGCCCGAGGTCGTCGTGACCTTGCGAATACCGAAGGGTTCAACCGACGTGCCCCCGGCCGAAACTGCGGCAAAGGCCTGCGTCATGTCGATCACGCGCACTTCCGAGGTCCCCAGAACCATCGAGGGGTTGGTGGAGACAGGGGTCGAGATGCCAAAGCGGCGCGCCATGCTGGCGACCGTCCCGAAGCCCACTTCCGAGCCCAGCTTGGCCGCAATGGTGTTCTTCGAATACGCAAAGGCCGTGCGCACGTCGATCTCGCCCGAGTACTTGCGGTTGGCGTTCTGCGGGCTCCAGCCATCGATCGTCACGGCTTCGTCGACCACCTTGTCATCGGGCGTGTAGCCCGCTTCCAGCGCAGCCATGTAGACGAACAGCTTCCAGGCCGAACCGGGCTGGCGCACCGCGCTCGTCGCACGGTTGTAGTTCGAGGTGACGTAATCGGTGCCGCCCACCATCGCGAGCACGCCGCCATCGCGGTCCAGGCTGACGAGCGCCCCCTGCGCGCCCTCAGGCGCATTCGCATCGACCGCCTTGGTCGCCGCCTCCTGCATCTTGGGGTCCAGCGTGGTCCACACCTCGATAGGCTCGCTGGTTTCGGGCAGCAGCATGTCGAGCTGGGGCAGCGCCCAGTCGGTGAAGTAGCGGACCGAGTTCTGCCCGGCATCGACCGCCATCTCGATCTCGGAAAGGTCGATCGAATTGGCCTCGGCCTGCGAAATCGCGCCGGTTTCCGCCATGAGGCCGAGCACGACCTTGCCGCGCCCGATCGAGGCTTCGACGTCCGCGGTCGGCGAATAGTGGGACGGGGCCTTCACCAGGCCTGCGATGATCGCCGCCTCGCCGGTCGAAAGCTCGGTCGCGGGGTGGCCGAAGAACTTGCGGCTGGCCGCGTCGATGCCATAGGCACCGCCGCCGAAATAGACCTTGTTGAGGTAAAGTTCGAGGATCTGGTCCTTGCTGAACTTGCGCTCCATGGCGAGCGCCAGGATCATCTCGCGCCCCTTGCGCCCAAAGGTGCGGGCGTTGTTGAGGAAGATGTTGCGCGCCAGCTGCTGGGTGATCGTGGAAGCGCCTTCGCGGAAGTGCCCGCGCTCCACACGCACCTTGAAGATGCGCGCCAGCGCCACCGGATCAACGCCGATGTGATCGCGGAAACGCCGGTCCTCGGTGGAAACGATGGCGTCCTTCATCACCTTGGGAATCTGGTCGTAACTCAGCCACTTGCCGTAGCTGGGCCCCAGCGAGACCAGCTCGGAGCCATCGTTCGCCCGCACGACGATCATCTGGCCGTTCTGGCTACTCTTGAGCGAGGTCATCCCGGGCAGTTCGCGCATGGTGAAGAACACGGCTGTGCCGAGGAAGATCGCGCCGAGTAGCGCCAGCGCCGTGCCCCAGATGAGCACGCCACGCAGGATGCGGCGCGCCAGCGGCGGCTTGGACGGCGACTTCTTGCGGGGGGACGCGCCGGATGCGGAGCCCCGGCCGGGTTTCTTGGCCATCGGAGTAGTGGAATTCCCTCTTGCGGACGACGATTGTCCGTTCGACGCCCTACACCTTGCAGATGGAATTGTAACCTGCCGTTAACAGCGCCCGGCGAGCGTGTTCAGCGCTTCATCGAGAGGCCGGTGCACCCCAGAAGCAAAGGACAGGATTCAAGGGGTCATCACCCCTTGCCCCCAAAATCGGCAACCTCACCGTTTTTACCCACCGTGGCGCGTGTAAGGTGGGGTCGACAGTTCGGGGAGCCCGAGGGCGATGGCCCTCGGAACCCTTTCTTTCTTCCTTGAGGCTGACTACTCGCCGTCCTCCGGCTCGAAATCCAGCGAGGCGCTGTTGATGCAATACCGCAGGCCCGTCGGGCCAGGGCCATCGGGAAAGACGTGGCCCAGGTGTCCCTCGCAGCGCGAGCACAGCACTTCCACGCGCACCATTCCGTGCGACATGTCGCGCCGCGTCTCGACCGCATCTTCCTCGACCGGGGCAGTATAGGCGGGCCAGCCGCAGCCCGAGTTGTACTTGGCCTCGTTGGTGAAGAGCGGTGCGCCGCATCCGGCGCAGAAGTAGGTGCCGTCCGCATAGTTCTTGTCGTACTTGCCGGTAAAGGCGCGTTCGGTTCCGGCCTCGCGCAGCACATGGTACTGCTCGGGCGTGAGCTTCTCGCGCCATTCGGCTTCGGTCATGGCAAGCTTGTCGTCGGTCATCGGCTTCTCCGCTGTCTCAGGCACGCGATATGGGCATCGCCGCGCAAATGCCAAGCGGCCTCACAAAGTGCCGAACAGCACCATCATCCGCTTCCACGCGCGGTCGGCCTCATCGGGGGCCCAGGCCGGAGAATCGGGAACGCACCAGCCATGGTCGGCGTCGTAGACCTCGATCTCGGCCTCGCAGCCTGCGCGCGCTGCGGCTTCGCGCAGCTTCGTCTTCTGCTCGGGCTGGCGCGCATCGTCGTTGCGCGCGATCGCAAAGAGATAGGATGCCTTCGTCTCATCGAGCAGGGCATCGGGACTGTCGGGCTCTCCCGTGACAAGGCCGGCCCCGTGGAAGGAGGCGGCCGCCCCCACCCGCTCGGGCGCGGCAATGGCCGTGCGCACGGTGAAGGGGCCGCCCATGCAATAGCCGTTCGAGCCGATCTTGCGGGACGAATCGACCTCTTCGCGCGCGTCGAGGAACGCGACGAAGGCTGCGCCGTCGCGGGTCACCGCTTCGGGGCTCAAGGCCTCGCGCATGGGGGCGATCTTCGCCTTGCCCTCCTCGCTACGCCAGTCGGAAAAACTGGTCAGCACCGGCGCGGGACTGGAGCGGTAGTACTGGTTGACGACAAGGACCGCGTAGCCTTCGGCCGCCAGCGCGCGCGCCATGATCTTCTTGGCATCGCGCAGGCCCGCGATGTCCGGCCACATCACGATGCCGGGATGCCGCCCGGTCGAGGGGTGGACAAAGAAGGCATCGCACACGCCGTCCTCAGTGGTGATCGAGACCATCCGCTCGCGCAGGTCCGAGCCCTCTTCGCCAGCGCTGCCTGCCTTGCCCGCACAGCCGACGAGCGCCGCTCCTGCGCCCAGGGCTGCGAACTGGCGACGGTTGAGCCCGCCTTCACGGCGCGTCGCAACGTCAGCCTCGGTAAATTCGTCGCACATGGATCCTCGTCTCCCTCGCTTGGCGCTCGCACCAGACTATCGGGCGGGCAACGCGCTGGCGAGGCCCACAGTTGCCCTCCTCGTGCAAAAAGGCCCGCCCCATGCCGGAGGGCGCGGGGCGGGCCATTCACGAAACGCCGAATCCCGGCTATCAGCCCTTGAAGACGACCGTGCGGCCACCGTTCAGAAGGACGCGCTCTTCAAGGTGCAGGCGCACCGCTTCGGCGAGCACGCGACGTTCGATGTCGCGGCCCTTGCGCACCATGTCCTCGGGCGTCGCGGCGTGGGTCACGGCCTCCACGTCCTGGTGGATGATCGGGCCTTCATCGAGGTCCGCAGTCACATAGTGCGCGGTCGCCCCGATCATCTTCACACCCCGTGCGTGGGCCTGGTGATAGGGCTTGGCGCCCTTGAAGCCGGGCAGGAACGAGTGGTGGATGTTGATGCAGCGGCCCGAGAGATAGCGGGTCATGTCGTCCGAGAGGACCTGCATGTAGCGGGCCAGCACGACCAGCTCGGCACGGGTTTCCTCGACCAGCGCGCGCAGCTTGGCTTCCTGCTCGGGCTTGGTCTCCTTGGTGATCGGGAGGTGGTGGAAGGGGATGCCGTCGAGCAGGTGCGTCGTCACCGCCTCGCGCGGGTGGTTCGAGACCACGCCCACGATGTCCATGTTGATCTCGCCGATGCGCTGGCGATAGAGCAGATCGGCCAGGCAGTGGTCGAACTTGCTGACCATGAGCAGGACGCGGCGCGCACGGTCGCGGCGCTGCATCGTCCAGGCCATGCCGTATTCCAGCGCGATGGGCCCGAAGCCCTCGCGGATCTCTTCACGGTCGGTCGTGCCCGGATCAAAGGCCACGCGCATGAAGAACTTGTTTTCGAGCAGGTCATCGAACTGCTGCGCCTCGACGATGTTGCACCCGCACTGCGCGAGATAGCCGGTCACGCGCGCGACGATACCGGGCCTGTCCGCACACGACAGCGCGAGAATGAGGGGCTGCGACACTATGTTTCTTTCCTCGTCTTGAGCGTGTTCCAGGAGCCGACCGAACCGGGGGGATGGCAAGTTGCGGCACGCATCTGGCGCGCGCCCTTGCCCGCATCGAACGGCAACATGAATTCCTGTCTGTTCAGAATGCGATAGGCCGCCCCGGATGTCGAGCCCGGGACGGCCTTGATCACCTGCAAAAATGTGGTGTCCCGCAGCCTGCCCGGCAGGTGCCTTGGCACAGCTACGGGCAGAAATCGGGCGTTCAGGCCGCCGAACGCTTGGTCAGCGCGGCCTCGCTCTCGACAAGGAGTGCGGCGATGATCTCGGCCACCGGCTCCTCGGCCTTGACCATGCCGACCGACTGGCCCGCCATGACCGAGCCGCCTTCGACATCGCCGTCAATGACCGCGCGGCGAAGAGCGCCAGCCCAGAAGTGTTCGATCGCGAGCTGGGCCTCACCCATGTCGAGCTCGCCCGCATCGAGCTTCTTGGCGACCTCGATCTGCTTGGCGGTGAACTCTTCGGTGCCCTTGTTGCGCAGCGCGCGAACCGGGATCACCGGCAGGCGCGGGTCGACCTGGACCGAGGCGATCGCATCGCGCGCCGAGGCACGGAAGAACATCTTCTTGAAATCGGGGTGCGCGATGGATTCGCTGGCGCAGGCAAAGCGCGTGCCCAGCTGCACACCCGCTGCGCCCATTTCGAGGTAGCCCGCCATGGCCTCGCCGCGGCCGATACCGCCGGCCACGAAAACGATGTTGTCCTCGGCCAGCGTCGGCAGGATTTCCTGCGCCAGAACGGAGGTGGAAACCGGGCCGATGTGGCCGCCCGCCTCGTTGCCCTCGATCACCAGCGCGTCGGCGCCCGAGCGCAGCAGCTTCTTGCCAAGGGCCAGCGTCGGGGCAAAGCAGATCACCTTGGCACCGGCCTCCTTGATCGCCTCGACGCTGCCCTTGGGCGGAATGCCACCGGCCGCCACGACATGGCCCACACCGTGCTGCGCGCAGATTGCGATCAGCTCGAAGAGCTGGGGGTGCATGGTGATGAGATTCACGCCGAAAGGCTTTTGTGTCAGCGTCTTCGTAGCCGCAATCTCGGCATCGAGCAGTTCGGGGGTCATCGCCCCGCAGGCGATCACGCCAAAGCCGCCCGCATTGCTGATCGCGGCAACCAGGTTGCGCTCGGACACCCACGACATGGCGCCGCACAGGATCGCCGTCTCGGTCCCGAGGAATTCGCGCCCCCGAGCCATCAGGGCGAGTGTCTTGTCGTGTGCGGTCATCGAAGGTCCTTTGCGCGTGAAGCCGAACGAAGCGCCATAAGGGCACGAATCGTCCCCGACAAGACGCGAAGCGGGAACCAAATCGGATCGCCTCCGTTATGAACTGACGTTCATTTTACAAAGGCTGCTGCATGTTCCTATCCAAGACCGAAGGGCTGACCTCAGCCGCCCCATTTCGGAAAGTCATGCAGATCCCATCAGATTACCAGCTCAGTGGCGAAACCTTCGAGGACGTCCTCGACCTCGAGGCCGCCGTTCGGCTTGCCGCCAGCACGACCAACATGGGCGTCCGCCCCGACGTCATCGATATCCACGATGCCTGGATAAAGTTGCAACCGCGCCTGCCGCAGGCGGCCTCTCAGCAACTTGAACCCAGCATCGCGCGCATGCTCGACGCCTTCAACGATCGCAACACCGGCGCGATGCAGCGCGAGCAGGAACATATTGCCGCGCGGCTTGCCGAACTGCGGCGCGTCGCGGCCTGATCGCGGGCCCGGCCAGATGCCGGGCGCACCCTCCCACAAGCATTTCCCGACGGCCTGGCCTGTCGGGAATAAAGCGCGACCAGGGGGCAATCCCCCCGCCCCCTGGCCGCGTCGCGATCCGCCTGGCACGAAGGCCTCACCCCCATGAGACCATGCCCGGCGGACGTTCCACCCGGTCCACGAGGGACCGGGGTCGCGTAACTCGACGCCCTTACGGCGTAACCGTGAACTCCCCTGCCAGATCGGCCTTGGAGCTGCCACCTGCCCATACGTCGAAGACGCTGGCATCCTGGATCCAGTCCTTGGTGACCGAGCTCCAGTAGCGCAGATCGTCCGCCGTCAGCGTGAAGGTGACGTGCTGCGTTTCGCCCGGCTGGAGCGCAATGCGGCGGAATTTCTTGAGCTGGCGTTCCGGGCGCGAAGACGTGCCCGAACGCTGGTGGATGTAGAGCTGGGCCACCTCGTCCGCTGCGCGCGAACCGGTGTTGGTGAGATCGAAGGACACCTCGACCGGCTCGCCCTTGGCCACGGCGTCCTTCGCCACGGTGAGGTTACCGTATTCGAAGGTCGTGTAGCTCAAGCCATAGCCGAACTCGTAGAGAGGCGCGTTGCTCGCCTGGTCCCAGTAGCGCGTGTCCGCCCCCCAGGGAGCGTGCGAGATCATGCGATCATAGCTGAAAGGCGCCTGCGAGCCGTCGCGGACCCAGCTGATCGGCAGCTTGCCGCCGGGCACGGCGTCGCCGGTGAGGAGGTTGGCGATGGCGGGGCCGCCCTCGGAGCCCGGATACCACGCTTCCAGCACGGCATCGGGCTTGGCGCCCTGCAGGTTGATCGGACGTGCGTTCACCAGGACGACGACGACCGGCTTGCCCGTCGCGATGACCTCTTCCAGCAAGCGCTGCTGCTGGCCGGGAAGTTCGAAGGAGGCACGCGAGGCGGCTTCCCCTGCCATGTTCTGCGCCTCGCCCAGGACCAGGACGGCAACGTCTGCGGCCTTGGCCGCGGCCACCGCGCGGTCGAACTCCGCGGCCGTCTTAGCCTCGTCGGCCTCTGCGAATTCGGGCAGATCGACCGGCGGGTTGATGTCATCGAAGAAGGAGCGGTTGATGCGCTTGGGGATCGCCACACCCGGTGCGTAGGTCACCTTGACGGTATCGCCCAGCTTGGCCTTGAGCCCCTCCAGAACGCTGACGCCGGTCGGCTTGGGGCCGGGAAACACCCAGGGACCAAGCTGGTCGTGCGGCGCATTCGCGAAGGGGCCGATCAGCGCAATCGACTGGGTCTTGCTGGTGTCGAGCGGAAGCACGCCCTTGCCGTTTTCCAGGAGGACCGCCGCGCGCTCGGCGGCCATGCGCGCGATGTCGCGGTGCTCGGCCTTGGCGGCCACGGACTTGGCCTTCGCAGGATCCGCGTAAGGCTGTTCGAACAGGCCGAGCCGGATCTTGGCTTCGAGCAGGCGCAGCACAGCCGTGTCGAGCGTCTTTGCGTCGAGCGTGCCGTCCTTCAGCGACTGCGCGAGCGAGAGCATCGGGCTGGTCCTGGACGGCATCTCCATCGACAGGTCGAGACCTGAACGGATCGCGCGGACCGCGGCCTCTTCCGGGTTCGCCGCAGCGCCCTGACGCACCAGCGAGGAGACGTTGTTGGCATCGGAGACGACAAAGCCGTCAAAGCCCCATTCCTTGCGCAGGACTTCGTTCAGCAGCCACGAACTGGTCGTCGCAGGGACGCCGTTGAGCTGCATGTAGGCCGCCATGATATTGCCCGCACCCGCATCGATGGCCGCCTTGAAAGGCGGGAGGTAGACGTTGCGCAGTTCGTTGTCGGAGAGGTCGACCTGGTCGTAGTCGCGCCCGCCCAGCGACGCGCCATAACCCGCGAAGTGCTTGGGACCGGCGAGGATGCGCCCCGGCGTGCCGACCTTCTCGCCCTGAAAGCCGCGCACCTGTGCGGCCGCCATCGCCGCGCCCAGCACCGGGTCTTCGCCCGCGCCCTCGACGATACGGCCCCAGCGCGCATCGCGCGCGATGTCGACCATCGGCGCGAAGGTCCAGTTGACGCCCGCCGCGCGCGCCTCTGCAGCCGCGACCGCCTGGCCCTTCTCAGCGACGGACGGGTCCCAGGACGCGGCCATTGCGAGGGGCACCGGCATGATCGTGTGGAAGCCATGGATCACGTCGAAGCCGAACAGCAGGGGAATGCCCAGGCGCGTCTTCTCGACTGCGATCTTCTGCAGGCGGTTGATCTCGACCGGGTCGGTCATCAGCAGGAGCGAGCCCACCTCGCCGCGCGCCACGGCGTCTTCCACGCTGATCGCGCTCGTCATCGCTTCGGACGAGGTTGCCGACGCTTCGCCAAGATAGAAGTACTGGACCAGCTGGCCGGCCTTTTCCTCGGGCGTCATCTGCGCCAGCAGGGCCTTTGCCCGCGCGGTGACCGCCGCATCCTCGGAGCTTGCCGCCGCGCGCGCCTCGGCCCGGTTCGCCATGCCGCCCACGACCAGAGCGCCCGCCGGAACCAGGCAGGTCGCCATCAGGAGAAGACGCCCGAGCACGCGGCGCGTCGGCGTGCGGCGTGCGGTGGGGAGGTTGGCTTTCAAATCATGTACTCCAGATAGGCTCTGCGAACGGGGCGCGGGCCAGGACGCCTCGCAGGCGGCCGGCGCAATGTTCTCGCACGGGTGAGCGGCCTCGCCCTACCCCGATTCCGTCACTACGCTGCGCCCCGTTCTATTATTGCGCGTAAGACTAGGTTGCACGGGCAGGCACGATACATTCTCAAGCCCGACACTATCCGCGTAGCGGTAAATCAACACGAAAAAAAGCGCCTATGACGCCCGCTGTGTCGCAATATACGCACGAAAGCAGGGCGCACGAGTGCGCCCTCAGATGCGCGTCGCGCCCAGCCTCTCACGCCAGTGCAGATGACGCCCCTTGAGCACGCGCGGAACAGCAAGGCCAAGCTCCTCCCCGTCCAGCTCTTCCAGTTCCTCCCAGGCAAGGCCGCCCTCCCCCGCCGCGTTCCACGCCGCCTGCAGACTGCGGTGCGGGCTTGTCCCCTGGCGCAGCGTGAAAAGGACCCGGTTGGCAATCGTGTCGAGATCGCTCGCCGCGCCCACCCACACCTCACCATCGCTGGCGCGCAGCGCGTAGACGCCCGGGCGCGCAACCTTGCCGCGGTAATCGGCCTTCAGGCTCTTGCGGTGTCCCTTGTTCATCATGGCTTGAGTCTCCCTTCGCGGCGAATCATTTTTACCCGGATATATTGACCGAGACCCCAGATCAATTTACCCGGGCAAAATCATGAACCCATTGCCCGCCGATACCTGCACCGCCTTTCGCGAGGGCACGCGCCTGACCACAGGCACCCGCGCCCAGCTTGTTCGTGAACTTCGCGCCGACCCAACCGGGGTCCTGGTGTTCGAGGACGCCAGCGGCCGGGTGGTCGATCTCGACTGGCGGGATACCGCGCAGCCTGCCCCGGAGGAGCCGCAACCACCGCGCAGACGCGGCCGGCCACGCCTGGGCGTCACCGCCCGCGAAGTTACGCTGCTGCCGCGCCACTGGGACTGGCTCGCGCGCCAGCCGGGCGGCGCTTCGCAGGCGCTACGCCGGCTTGTCGATGAGGCGCGGCGGGCCGATGGCGGACGCACGGCCCAGCGCACCGCGCAAGAGCGCTGCTACCGCGCGATGTCGGCTCTTGCCGGAGACTACCCCGGGTTCGAGGACGCGGCGCGCCAGCTCTTTGCGGGCGACATGGCCGCCTTTGGCGAGGCCGTGGCAGGATGGCCGGTGGACGTGCACACCTATCTCGTCACACTGGCCCGGGTCCGCGAGGATGATCTCGCCTGACGCCCACACGCAAACGGCCCGGAAAACTCCTTCAAGGAGCCTTCCGAGCCGCTTGCAATGCGATGTCGCTCCGGCCGCAGCCGGGGCCTGGGATCAACCCTTGGCGTCGAGCCCATAGGCGGAGTGCAGCACGCGCACAGCCAGTTCGGTCTCGTCGGCGTCGATCAGCACCGAGACCTTGATCTCGCTGGTGGTGATCGCCTGGATGTTGATGCCGCGATCCGCCAGCGTCTTGAACATGGTCGCCGCAACGCCCGCATGGCTGCGCATGCCCACGCCCACGACCGAGATCTTGGCGACGCTGTCGTTCGAGATCAGGCGGTAGAAGCCGATCTGCTCCTTGCGCTCTTCGAGCATGGCCAGCGTACGTGCAAGATCGGCCATCGGCGCGGTGAAGGTGACGTCGGTCTCGCCCTTTTCCTTCGCCACGTTCTGGATGATCATGTCGACGTTGATGTTCGCCTCGGCAAGCGGGGTGAAGATCGAGGCCACCGCGCCCGGACGGTCGGGCACGCGGGTAAGGGTAACCTTCGCCTCGTTCTTGTCGGCGGCGATACCGGTGATCAGCTGGCGTTCCATGTCGCTTTCTTCCAATTCTTCATCGCTGACAATCATCGTGCCGGGCAGGTCGTCCGCCGGGGGGGCGTTCTCGTCGATGAACGAGGAGAGCACCTGCACGCGCACGTTTTCCTTCATGGCGAGCGAGACCGAGCGGGTCTGCAGCACCTTCGAGCCGACAGAGGCGAGTTCGAGCATTTCCTCGTAGGTCACGAGCGGCAGCTTGCGGGCCTTGGCAACGATGCGCGGGTCGGTGGTGTAGACCCCGTCAACGTCGGTGTAGATATCGCAGCGGTCCGCGCCGATGGCCGCGGCAACCGCGACCGCCGAGGTGTCCGAACCGCCGCGGCCAAGCGTGGTCACGCGCCCGTCAGGCGAAACGCCCTGGAAGCCCGGGAACACGGCGATCTCACCCGAGGCCATCGAGGCGAGCACGCCTTCGGGATCGATTTCCTCGATGCGGGCCTTGGCGTGGGCGTCGTCGGTCTTGATCGGCGCCTGCCAGCCCAGCCACGAACGCGCCTTGCAGCCCATCGACTGCAGCGTCAGCGCGAGAAGACCCGAGGTCACCTGCTCACCCGAGGAGACGACCACGTCGTACTCGGCCGGGTCATAGAGCGCATTGGCTTCGCGGCAGAAGTTCACCAGCCGGTCGGTCTCGCCCGCCATGGCAGAGACAACCACGGCCACTTCGTGCCCGGCTTCCTGCTGGCGTTTGACAATACCCGCCACGCGCCGGATTCGCTCGGTGCCGGCCATGGAGGTGCCGCCGAATTTCATCACGATACGGGCCAAGGTGTCAGTGCTCCCGTCAAAAAAGGGGATTGCGCGGCGGTTTGCGAAAATTTCAATCGACGCGCAATATGGATAAGGTTCGGGCGCGCTGTTAGGGGGGTCTTATGAACAATGCAACTCCCCGTGCGCCCGAGCAGGCGAATCCGGCTGCGCCCACTCCGGCAACGATCCGCCCCGAGGAAGCCGCCCACTTCGGCGCGATGGCCGCGGAATGGTGGGATCACAAGGGATCCTCAGCCATGTTGCACAAGCTCAATCCGGTGCGCCTTGGCTTCATTCGCAAGGCGATCGATGCGCATTTCGGAGGCGATTCGCGCGCGCTCAAGCCTCTGGCCGGACGCCGCGTGCTCGACGCCGGATGCGGAGCGGGCCTGCTGTGCGAACCGCTCGCGCGCCTGGGCGGCCAAGTCACCGGCGTCGACGCCGCGCCCGAGAACATCGCGGCCGCCAGTGCCCACGCCGAGGCTTCGGGCCTGGCCATCGACTATCGCTGCGGTGAGCTCTCCAGCCTGGGCCTTGCGGGCTACGACCTCGTCTGCTCGCTCGAGGTGATCGAGCATGTCGCCGACAAGGCCGCGTTCCTCAAAGGCCTTGCCGCCACGCTTGCCGAGGACGGCCTGATGATCCTCTCGGCCCCCAACCGCAGTGCGCTCTCGCGCCTGCTGCTGGTCGAGGGCGCCGAGCGGCTCGGCATGGTCCCGCGCGGCACGCACGACTGGTCGGCCTTCCCCACCTTCGAGGAACTGACCGAGCTTGCCACACAGGCGGGCCTGGCACTGGGTGAGCCCACCGGGATCTCCTGGTCACCGACGCGCGGGCTCCACCTCTCCGAGGATCTTTCGCTCAACTTCATCGTGACCGCGCGCCGCGCGGGTGCGTCCGAGGACTGAACCCGGCACACATGGGCCAGCTTGGCATTGAGATCGCCCTCGCGCTTGCGGGGCTCGGCACCGCTGCGCTGCTCGCCTGGCCGCGTTTGTCGCGCGCCCGGCTGTGGCGCGCCGGGATCACGCCGCTGGCCTCCATCATCGGCAGCGGGTTCCTGATCCTCGGGCCGATCCTGACTGACAGCTTCGGCACCTGGGGCATCGCGGCGATGGCCCTGCTGTGCCTCGCGGGCTACCTCTTCGGCGCGGCGATCCGCACCAACATCGCCCGTCTGGACGAGGGCGCGCACGAGACCCCGCTCTCGACCGGGCTGGAGCGCATCTCCAGCTGGGCGCTCGCCTTCGCCTACGTGATCTCGGTTGCCTACTATCTCAACCTCTTCGGCGCCTTCGCCGCGCGCATCTTCGGCGCGCCTTCCGACATGCTCGCGCGGCTCATCACCACGGGGGCCTATGCGCTGATCCTTCTGTCGGGCCTCACCAAGGGTTTTTCCCTCCTCGAAAGGCTCGAGCAGCTGACTGTCTCGGTCAAGCTCATCATCATCGCCGCCCTCATCGGCGCGCTGTGCGTCCACGCCGGGATCGAGTGGGAGACCGGCACGGTCACGCGCAGCGGCATGACACTCGCGCCCTGGCCTGCCCTGCAGCTGATGTTCGGCCTCATAGTCACGGTGCAGGGCTTCGAGACCTCGCGCTACCTGGGCGATCACTATACCGCCACAGAACGCCAGCGGTCGATGAAGCTGGCCCAGGCAATCGCCAGCGCCATCTACATGGCCTACGTCGTGCTCCTGGCCATGAGCTTTCGCAGTGGCAGCTTCGAACTCAGCGAAACCGCGATCATCGACATGATGCGCACCGTCTCGGCAATCCTGGGGCCGCTGCTGATCCTCGCAGCGCTAAGCGCCCAGTTCAGCGCCGCGGTGGCCGACACCAACGGCTCGGGCGGGCTCGTCGCCGAACTCACGCACCAGCGCTTTGGCATGAAGCCCACCTATGTCCTGCTGATCGCTTCGGGGCTTGCCCTCACCTGGCTGGCCGATGTCTTCGAGATCGTCAGCTTCGCCAGCCGCGCCTTTGCGCTCTACTACGCGATCCAGTCCGCCCTCGCCGCGATCCGTTCGCGCACGGCGGGCACCGGGCCTTTACGCATTGCCGGGTTCGGGGCGTTGACCGTGCTTGGCCTGGCCGCTGCGCTGTTCGGGACTTCGGTCGAGGGTTGAAAAAGAAGTAGATTTTCAAGGGGCCATCGCCCCTTGACCCCACAATCGGCAACCTCACCTTTCTCGAACACCGCGGCGCGACACAGGTGAGCCCGACAGTTTGGGGAGCCCGAGGGCGATGGCCCTCGGACCTGCTCCTTCCGACTGTTAAACTTCATTCACTTCAGAACGGCTTCCCACTGCATCTGGTTGAAGCCGACCAGGATACCCTTGGCGTGCTCGACGACCGGGCGCTTGATGGTGCTGGTGTGCTCGGCCATGATCCGCACCGCCTTGGCCGCGTCGATATCGGCCTTGTCCTCGTCCGACAGCTTGCGGAAGGTCGTCCCGCGCGTGTTGAGGACCGTCTCGACGCCCTCGGCCTCGACCCAGGCGGCCAGCTTCTGCGGATCGGCCCCTTCCTTCTTGTAGTCGTGGAAGGTGTATTCGATGTCCCGCGCCTCAAGCCACTTGCGGGCCTTCTTCACGGTGTCGCAGTTGGGAATGCCGTAGACTTCAAGGCTCACGAGGGGGCCTCCTTGTTCTCGAATTCATGGGTTCGCGGCGAATCGCACGCGAAGAGGGTATAGCTCTGATAGTAACGATGGCGTCCCTCGCCCTGCACCCGCGCATGTTCGGCCTGACGCCCCCAGGCACGTGCGGCCGCTTCGTCTGCCCATTCGGAGAGCGCCACGACCTCGCCATCCTCGGAGGTATAGCTCTTGAAGGCAAGGAAGCCGGGTTGGCGGCGCGCCAGATCCTCCATCGCGGCGGCATCGCGCGCGTAAGCCACGCTATCGATATCGGCGCGTTTGCGGTTGCGGAAGACGACAAGAAACATCGCGGCCCGAGATGGGGCCCGCAACAATCGTATGCAAGCGCTAATACTGGACAAACGATGCGTTGCGCGACAAAGCGCCCGCTATGTCCGTAAACACGTTTGGCCGCCTGTTCCGATTCACCACCTGGGGCGAAAGCCACGGGCCCGCCATCGGCGCCGTCGTTGACGGGTGCCCCCCGGGCCTCGCCCTGGACGAGAGCGTGGTGCAGCCTTTCCTCGACGCGCGCCGTCCGGGGACGAGCAAGTTCACCACGCAGCGCAAGGAGCCCGACGCGGTCCGCATCCTTTCGGGCGTGTTCGAGGCACCCGACGGCGTGCAGCGCACCACCGGCACCCCGATCAGCCTGATGATCGAGAACGTCGACCAGCGCTCGAAGGACTATTCGGACGTCGCACGCGCCTATCGCCCGGGCCATGCCGACTATGCCTATGACGCCAAGTACGGCTTTCGCGACTACCGGGGCGGCGGACGTTCCTCGGCGCGCGAGACCGCCAGCCGCGTCGCCGCCGGCGCGGTCGCCCGCCTCGTCATCCCCGAAGTCACCATCGTTGCCTATGTCTCGGAGATTGGCGGCGACCTTATCGATCCGGCGAACTTTGATCTGGAAGAGATCGGCAACAACCCCTTCTTCTGCCCGGACCCGGCCGCAGCCAAGCGCTGGGAAGCGATTGTCGATGATGCCCGCAAGAGCGGATCGTCAGTCGGCGCGGTGGTCGAATGCTACGCCAGCGGCGTGCCTGCAGGCTGGGGCGCCCCGCTCTACGGCAAGCTCGACGCCGACCTTGCCGCCGCCATGATGGGCATCAACGCGGTCAAGGGCGTGGAAATCGGCGATGGCTTTGCCGCCGCGCGCCTGACCGGGGAAGGCAACGCCGACCCGATGCGCCCCAACACCGAGACCGGCCCCGATGGCGCGCCCGAGTTCCTGGCGAACCACGCGGGCGGCATTGCGGGGGGCATCTCGACCGGCCAGCCGGTGACCTGCCGCGTCGCCTTCAAACCGACCAGCTCGATCCTCACCCCCCAGCCCACCGTGACCCGCCCCAACGAAAAGGGCGAGCGCGAGGCGACTGAACTCTTCACCAAGGGCCGCCACGACCCCTGCGTCGGCATTCGCGGCGTCCCCGTGGTCGAGGCGATGATGGCGCTGGTGCTGGCCGACCACAAGCTGCTCCAGCGCGGGCAGTGCGGCTAAGGCAGGTTCTTCCGGTTTGACCTCCCTGCGCATCCTGATCGACGCCGATGCCTGCCCCGTAAAGGAGGAGACCTACAAGGTTTCCGCCCGCTACAAGGTGCCGGTCGTCATCGTTTCCAACCAGATCATCCGCATTCCGCAAAGCGCCCTCGTCACGCGCCAGATCGTGAGCGATGCCTTCGATGCCGCGGATGACTGGATCGCCGAGAACTGCGGCAAGGGCTCGGTCGTCATCACCGCCGACATCCTGCTCGCGGATCGCTGTCTGAAGGCGGGTGCCGAGGTGCTGGCGCCCAATGGCAAGCCCTTCACCACGGCCTCCATCGGGGGCGCCATCGCGACCCGCGCCATCATGGCCGACCTACGCGCCGGGGGCGATCAGATCGGCGGCCCTGCGCCTTTCTCCAAACAGGACCGCTCGCGCTTTCTTTCCGCGCTCGACCAGGTGCTCACCCGCCTCGTCCGCGCGGCACAGAGCGGCCAACTCTAGGGAATACAAGCTTAATATCGCACGCCCCTGATCCGGTTCCGCTGGCGTAGCGCGCCCATCCTGCTAGACACGGCGCTAACAGCAACTGAGGGGTTCGCACATGGGGCATACGTCCGACAGCCTGATCCGGGTCGGCCTGGCACTTATTCTTCTGATCGTCGTGCTCGTCGGCGGAGGCCTCGGATCGTGCGCCGCCTACAATGGCCTGCGCGTCTGGAACGCCCAGGTTGCCGGCGAAGCCCAACTGGCGCAGGCAACGCAGAACCGCCGTATCGCCGTGCTCGAAGCGCAGGCCGCACTCGACAGCGCCAAGCTGAAAGCCGCCGCCGAAGTCGAGCGCGCAAAGGGCCTCGCCGAAGCGAACCGCATCGTTGCGGACAGCCTGGGCGGCCCCGAAGGCTACCTGCGCTATCTCTACATCCAGAACCTCGAGCAGTCCCAGGGGCAGATCATCTACGTGCCGACCGAAGGCGGCCTGCCGATCCTGGAGGCCGGGCGGCTCAATCCTTCCAACTGATCCGCCCGCCCGGTGGGATCAACCGAAGCGCAGCGCGCCTGTCAGATCGCCTGGCGGTGGGCCACCAGCCGCAATCATTGCCTGCTCGCGCTCGACAAGCCCGGGCAGCTTGCGCAGGCCGAAGCGGCGGGTGAGGAAGCGCGCGATCGAGCCGGTGTCGTAGATCGTGTGGTCAACCTCGCCCTTCTTCGCATGGGGGCTGACGATCAGCGCAGGGATGCGCGTGCCCGGCCCCCAGCGGTCGCCCCTGGGCGGCGCGACGTGGTCCCACCAGCCGCCGTTCTCATCGAAGGTGATGACAACCAGCATCCTCTCCCACTGCGGCGAGGCTTTCAACGCCTCGACGATCCCGGCGATGTGGCGGTCGCCCGCATCGACGTCGGAATAGCCCGCGTGCATGTTGAGATTGCCCTGCGGCTTGTAGAACGCGACGCTGGGCAGCGTGCCCGCCTTGGCATCGGCCAGGAAGCGGTTGGTCCGCGCCGTCTCCCCCGTACCGCCGTCGCGCAGGTGGACCTCGCGGGCCTCGGTACCCGGCGCGAACTGGGTGTAGTAATTCAGCGGCTGATGGTGCGGCTGGAAGTTCGGGCGCGAGGGGAAGTCGGCCGAATTGAGCTGCCCGTCCAGCGCCTTGGCCCAGCCGCCCGCGTACCAGGCCCAGTCCACACCCTTCTCGGAAAGCACGTCGCCAATGGTGTCATGGCTTTGCGGGACGAGCGTGTGGCTGCTCTGCGCGTTGGCATAGCCGGGGCGATCCGGGTCCAGTTCATAGGTCGGCGCGAAAGGCGGCAGCATCGTGTTGACCGCATAGAAATCGGGCGAGAGGCTGTTGGGCACAAAGCGCACCGGCCCGTCCATCGCGCTCTTCGGTGACTGCGCAGTCTGTTTGGGGACGATGCCCTTGGGGTCCTCCCCTTCCAGCTGCGTGATGCGCCCCTTGGCCGGGCTCGCATCGGCGTCCGGGTAGAACGGCGGGCGCGCGGCGATCAGGTACTGGTGGTTGAGGAACGAGCCCCCGAAGGCGCCCATGAAGAAGTTGTCGCACAGCGTGAAATCGCGCGCGATCTGCCACAGCCGCAGGTTCGCCGCGTTGTCGCCGTAATACCCCATGGGCAGCGCGCCCGCATCGCTCCAGGCGACGAAGCCATCGTTGCGCCCGCCGTTGATCTGGAGCTGATTGTTGTAGAAGGCGTGGACCAGATCGCGCGTCACCACGCCGTGGGGCAGCGGGTCGCCCTCGGGCGTTGCGAGCACGAACGGCGCGTTCGCCAGCGGCGGCAGATCCTCGGGGCCAATGGCGATCGCCTGATGCTCCACCACCTGTTCGTGGGGGACCATGCCCTCCCAGATCGGGGGCAGGGTTTCGAGGACCGAGCCGTCGCGGTCGCGCTGGCGCGCACGCTCGGGCGAGACCTCGGACAGCGGCTGCTCCAGCCCCGGAAAATCGCCAAAGAGATTGTTGAAGCTGCGGTTCTCCGCGTAGATCACCACGACCGTATCGATATGCGCGGCAAGCTCGGCATCGCTGGGCGGCAGGGACGCCCCGCTCTTCTGCGCCGAGGCGCGCGCTGCGGCGTCGTCAGGTGCCAGCCCGCCAAGCGCGGCGGCACCGGCCGCCGTGGCCATGCCGGTCAGGATGCGGCGGCGGTCAGGATTGGCGGGTGCGCCGGAGCGCGGCTCATCGCGGTGATTGTCTGCCATGGCGAGGGACTTAGCCGCCCGCACGCCCAAGCTCAACGCGGCAATGACACGCGCCGTCGCATAGTGCGGGGCCCACCCCCCACGCTCTTGCCCAGCTCAGGCCAACACAAACCGCAGACCTCCGCCGATAATCGACTAATTCGCTAAATCGATCACTCGGTAATCGCGTAAATCGATCAACCCAATCGGATCATCCCGCTACAAAATGTCACCTGGTCCGCCTATCTCAGCCTCGTCAGTTCAACACACCCAAGCGAGGGAGATTTCTCATGGGTATCATCGGCAGCAAGATCCAGCCGTTCACCAACACCGCGTTCCAGCAGGGCAAGGACTTCTTCGACGTCTCCGAAGGCGACATTGCTGGCAAGTGGGCCGTGTTCTTCTTCTACCCCGCCGACTTCACCTTCGTCTGCCCGACCGAGCTCGAAGACCTCGGCGACCAGTACGAGACCCTGCAGGGCATGGGCGTGGAAGTGTTCGGCGTTTCGACCGACACGCACTTCAGCCACAAGGCCTGGCACGACACCTCGGAGAAGATCGGCAAGCTCAAGTTCGCCTTCCTCGGCGACCAGAACCACGAGCTGTCGAACAAGTTCGGCGTTCTGCGTGAAGCCGGCCTTGCCGACCGCGCCACCTTCGTCGTCGATCCCGACGGTGTCATCCAGATCATGGAAATCACCTGCGAAGGCGTCGGCCGTAACGCCGTCGAGCTCGTCCGCAAGATCAAGGCAGCTCAGTACGTGCGCAACAACCCCGGCCAGGTCTGCCCGGCCAAGTGGGAAGAAGGTTCGGAAACCCTCGCTCCCTCGCTTGACCTCGTCGGCAAGATCTAAGCCCGACGCGACAACGTATCGCCGGGCGGCCTGAGCGCCGCCCGCGATATCCGGGTCGCGTGCGGACGGTGCGCGGCCCGGGACCTCCCTCCCCCGGATGCGCCCCTGTGCGCGCCCGATGGCCGAGCGGCAGAGCCCGGACCGCCACCTTCTTCCCCCTCACGCATTCTCTTTCTTCTCTCCCCGAAAGGACCCCGACATGCTTGACGCCAATCTGAAGCAACAGCTCTCCCAGTACCTCGGCATGCTGCGCGAACCGATCGAGCTCGTCGCCTCGCTTGGCGACGATGCGAAGTCGGCGGAAACCCGCGAGCTGCTCTCGACCATCTCCGAACTGTCCGACAAGGTTTCGGCCAGCTTCGATGGCGATGATGCCCGCAAGCCCAGTTTCGAAATCCGCCGCGCGTCGAACCCGGAGGCCTCTGTGCGCTTCGCCGGTGTTCCGCTCGGCCACGAGTTCACCTCACTCGTCCTCGCACTACTGTGGGCCGGCGGCCATCCGCCCAAGGTCGAAGAGGACGTGCTCACCCAGATCCGCGAGCTTGAGGGCGACTACGACTTCGAGATGTACTTCTCGCTCTCATGCCACAACTGCCCCGACGTGGTGCAGGCGCTGACCCTGATGGCGCTCAACAACCCGGGCGTGAAGGCCACCCTGATCGAGGGCGGTGCCTTCCAGGCCGAGGTCGAGGACCGCGGCGTCATGGCCGTCCCGGCTGTCTTCCTTGATGGCACCATGTGGGGCTCGGGCAAGATGGACGTGGCCGAGATCCTCGCCAAGCTCGACACCAAGGCAGGAGAAAAGGCCGCCGCCAAGCTCGCCGAGAAGAAGCCCTTCGAAGCGCTCGTCATCGGGGGTGGTCCGGCCGGCGCCGGCGCCGCGATCTACACCGCGCGCAAGGGTTTCTCGACCGGCATCGCCGCCGAGCGCATGGGCGGCCAGGTCCAGGACACCATGGGCATCGAGAACTTCATCTCGGTTCCCTACACCGAAGGCCCCAAGCTCGCCGCCGCACTCGACGCGCACATCGCCGAGTACGAGATCGACACGATGCCGCTACTGCGGGCCGAAAAGCTGATCCCGTCCAAGGACCTGGGCGGCTACCACGAGGTCGTGTTCACCAACGGCGCCTCGCTCAAGGCCCGCTCGCTCATCCTCACCACCGGCGCGCGCTGGCGCCAACTGGGCGTGCCCGGTGAGGCCGAGTACCAGACCAAGGGCGTGGCCTACTGCCCGCACTGCGACGGCCCGCTCTTCAAGGGCAAGCGCGTTGCGGTCATCGGTGGCGGCAACTCGGGCGTCGAAGCGGCGATCGATCTTGCCAATATCGTGGGCAGCGTCACCCTCATCGAATTCGACACCCAGCTGCGCGCCGACCAGGTCCTGGTCGACAAGCTGAAGTCGATGAAGAACGTGACGATCCTCACCAACGCCCAGACCACCGAAGTCACCGGCGATGGCGCGAAGGTCAATGGCCTGAAATACAAGGACCGTGCGAGCGACGAGGAGAAGACCCTCGAGCTCGAAGGCATCTTCGTGCAGATCGGCCTTGTTCCGAACACCGAGTGGCTCAAGGACAGCGGCGTCGAGCTGTCGAACCGCGGCGAGATCGTGATCGACCAGAAGGCGGCGACCAACATCCCCGGCATCTTCGCCGCGGGCGATGCGACCACCGTGCCCTACAAGCAGATCATCATCGCGATGGGCGAAGGCGCCAAGGCCGCCCTCTCGGCCTTCGACTTCCTGATCCGCAACGAGGCTCCGGCTGAAATTGCCCAGGGCGCCCAAGAAGCGGCCGAAGCCGTCGCATAAGCCGCATAAGCGCAACCGCAGCCAGCGGACGTAAACAGGGGCGGGAGCGCGCAAGCGCTTTCCCGCCCCTTTTGCGTGCTGGGGCTAACACGCAAGAATGCTGCACCTGCGAATGCAGGGAACCGAACGGCCTCTCCAGCCTCTCTGTAATCCGCAGGAAACCGGGAAAAAGTGCTCAGATTGCGGCGGGTTGAAATTTTTGGCTTCTGCGTGTATATAAGCCCCATGACCAACAATATTTCAGAATTCTCCCGCTTCACCTATCTAGACGAAAACTTCCAGGATCTGCGCGACTACTGCGAAGACAAGGGCATCTGGATTTGCCAGTCCCTGCGCCGTAAAGGCCCACTTACTTTCGCGCTGGCAAGAAACGAGGAAGTAGCCTCCGAACTGAGCGCCCGTTTCAGCTGATCCATTCAAAAGCCGCGCCCAAGAGGACGCGGCTTTTTCATTGACCGCTTCTTGCCGACGCGCACGCTGCGGGCACTTCCCAGAAAAACGAAGGACTTCCAGCGCCTTCCCCCTTCAGGGCAGAGAAAAAGGCTGGAAGACTGATTCCGAGGGCCATCGCCCTCGCCCCCCAAACTGTCTACCTCATCTTGCACGCGCCACGCTGAGTGAGAACGCCAAGGTAGCCAATTCCGGGGTCAAGGGGTGATGACCCCTTGTATTCTCTTTTCCTGAGATCCTCAGCGCCGCCGCTTGAGCACGATGTAAAGCGCGCCCTGCCCGCCGTGCCGCCGATGCGCCCCGCGAATGGCGACGATGTCGCTCGCGTGCTCGCTCACCATCAGCCAGTCCTTGATCTTGGCCCGGATCGCGCCGCGTCGCTCGCCCCGGTCCATGGCGTCAACCGGGCGCGGCTTACCGGTAACGACCAGCACCACCCGCGCGCCCATGGCCTTGCCCTGCGACAGGCCATCCATGAGCCGCCGATACGCATAGTCCAGGTTCGATCCGTGGAGGTCGAGGCTGAAGTCGGGAACGAGCGTACCCTTGGCAATCCGCCGTTCCCAGGAGCCGTCGAGATGCAACTGGGTCTCGCCCTTGGGCACCTTCGCCGGAGCGGGCTTGGGCATCAGCGGAGGCGGAACGCGTCCCTTCACCTTCTTCGCGATGACCGGCGGGGCGGGCTTCGCCTTCTCGGCAGGCACAGACGTCGTCGAGACCGGGCGCCGCACAGCAGGCTCAAGCGGTTTGACGGTGCGCGCAACTTCGCCCCAGAGGCGCGCCTCATCCTCGCTCAGGCGGCGTCCCGGCCGCCTCACAGCGCGCCCAGACGCGCCAGGGTGCCCTTGGGAAGCAGGAGCAGCGCGTTCCCGCGCCCCGTCATGTCGCCCGCCGTCGCCCGCGCTTCCTCACCGTTGCCCCAGAACGTATCGAAGCGATTAGCGCCCTTAATCGCCCCGCCAGTGTCCTGGGCAACCCAGAGGCCATCGGCCTCATGCCGGTCGAGGTCGAGGAAGACCGGCGCGCCCAGCGGCACGAATTTGGGATCGGTCGCGACCGAGGCGTGCGCGCGCACCGTCACGCCCAGCGCACCGACAGGTCCGTCCCCGGTCAGTTCGCGGAAGAACACGAAGGAACGGTTTTCGCGCATGAGCGCGGCGCCCTCTTGCGGGTTCTCGCGGATGTACTGCATGATCCCCTGCATCGAGGCGGCATACTGCCCCGGCCCATCGCCCAGCAGCCCGCGCTGGCGCATCAGGCTGCCGATGGCGGTATAGCCGTGGCCGTTCTGCCCGGCATAGCCGATGCGCATGACCTTGCCATCCGGCGCGCGGAGCATGCCCGAGCCCTGGACCTGGAGGAAGAAAACCTCGACCGGATCGCGGGCCCAGGCGATGATCGGTGCGCGGCCCTCAAGTGCGCCGTCCTCGATCGCGGCGCGGTCGTAGTACCGGGTGAAGTGCCCGTCCTCGTCGTAGCGCCCGACCGGCATGCGTCCGTTGTCGAGCCGCTCGGCATCGCCGTCCCGCGCCCGCACGAGGTCATCCGGCATGCCGTAGACCGGCACGTCATATCCCGGAATATGGTCACGTGAACCGGCGATATCGGGCTCGTAATACCCCGTCGCGAAGGCAGCACCTTCGCCCACGCGGACTGTCTCGAAGTAGGTGGCAAAGAAGCGGGAGGCATCCCCCTGCGACCAGGTCGCCGAAGCCGCGCAGGCCGACTGCCAGTCCTCGGCGCGGGTCAGGCCGCTCACGTCCTCGCGGACAAGGAGTTTGGGGCAGCTTTCGGCGAAACCGGCCAGCGCCGCGCCCGCATCCATTGCCCCCACCGGGAGCGAGGCGAAGGCAGGGCCCGGACGCACGCCCGCCGCCAATGCATTGGTCGGCGCCGGGGCGGTCACGGAGCCCGGAGCCTCCATACGTCCCGCGCAAGAGGCCAGCAGCACGGCAAGCGCGCCCATGAGCGCCATGCGGCCAACCGAGGCACGCGAAGAGGCGAGGCAGCGCTCGAACAGGGACGCTGACAGGCAATCTCGGACCACGGGACAGGCACTCCAGAAAAATTCACATGGGGCCCGGCTTCGCAGGACCGAAAAAACGAAACGGGCAGCGAAGCGTTGCAGCGCTTCCTGCCCGTTACCTGCGCATTTGCGCGGGAAAGATCAACCGGCGTCGGTTTCCTCAAGGATCCAGTCGGGATCGCTCGAACGCACCTGCCGGGTGAAGGTCCAGACATCGACGGCCTCGATCGCATCGTCGAGCGAACCGGCCACGACATTGCCTTGCGCGTCGCGGGTGACGGCGGCGATGTCCGAGCGGAAGCGCAGCGTGATGCGCGCCGTGCCGTCTTCCACACCTGCCGCCACGATCTTGACGTCCTCGATCCGCACGAGACGGTTGTCGAGCGTTTCGCCCGCTTCGATCCGCGCATCGATGGCGCTCTCAAAGCTCTCGTAGACCGGCGCGTCGCACAAGGCGCGCAGTTCGGCCTTGTCGCCCTTCCAGAACGATTCCAGCACGAGACGATAGGCGCCGCGGGCCCCCTCGATGAAGGCCAGCGCGTCGAAACGACGGTCGGCAGCGGCAATGGCAGCGAGACCACGCTCGGCCGTGGGCGAGGTAACCGGCACCTGCTGGATGCGCGGGTCCTGCCCAGCCCTCTGGGGCTGGTCGTCCGGGCGGAGTTCGGGGCGGCGAGGCGCCTGGGGCCGCGTCGCACCGGGCTGTCCCTGCTGCCCTTCGAAGCGTCCGGCAATGGGCTCTTCCTCATGCTCGGCTCGGCGGCCCAGCACGGAATAGAGCCGCAGGCCGAGAAACGCTGCGATCATGGCCAGGATGACGATTTCCGGTGTCACGTTCGTGTACCCATTCCTTCCTTCGGCCCCGCTACCAGGTACTTTGCGCCTGCGTTTGTCGGGACCGTAATCTTCGTAACATAACCCCATGTAGGTAGCATTGACAAATGAACAACGCGTGTGCGGCCGGATTGGGGCATTTTTTCGACATAGCGGGCGAAACCCGGGGCGAGAATGCACCTGCGGCCGTCTAACCGCACAACGGGCCCGCAACTGGGGTGTTCCACGAAGCGCAAAAATGCTCTAGCGCGCGAGAATCGCTTCCTTGCGGCGCCCTATCGCCCGAGGCAGCCGGACGATCAATGGATTAAAGCGGGAAATCACCACCATGGCCGATGAAGGCAACGTCATCTCCGATCTCAACCTCGGCAACGGGGGCGATGCAGGCCCCAGCGCCGGGATCATCTCGCAGTACATCAAGGACCTCTCGGTCGAGAATCCCAATGCGCCCCAGTCGTTCCAGTGGCAGGACACGCCCGCGATCGACGTGCAGTTCAACATCGCGGCCAAGGCCATCGAAGGCGAAGTCCACGAAGTCGAACTGAAGATCACCTGCGCGTCGAAGTGCGAAGCGGGCACGGCCTTCGTCGTCGACCTCAGCTACTGCGCGCTGGTGGGCATGCGCGGCCTCGACGATGGCCAGGCCCATGCCTTCCTCTTCGCCGAAGCTCCGCGCATCCTCTTCCCCTTCGCGCGCCGCGTCGTGGCCGATGCCGTGCGTGACGCCGGTTTCCAGCCGCTCATGCTCGAGCCGATCGACTTCAACGGCCTCTACATCCAGCAGCTCCAGGCGCAGCAGCAGCAGGGCGCGACCGCCGGCGATCCGCCGATGGGCAACGCCTGATCGCAGGCACCCAAGCTGCGTAGTCCTTACGCAGACCTGATCTGCCGGGGGAGAGGACCAACCCTCCCCCGACGTTCCCCCGTGATGGAGGCCGGCCGGTCCGACAACGGGGTTATCCTGGCACCGGCGTGCAAAAGAGGGCATCTGAGGCCATGAGTCTTGTCCGCAGCGTCGGCACCATCGGCGGGCTCACACTGCTGAGCCGCATCTTCGGCTTCGCCCGCGATATTCTCCTCGCCCGCGTCCTGGGCGCAGGGCTTGCCGCCGACGCCTTCCAGCTTGCCTTCGTTCTTCCCAACACCTTCCGGCGGCTCTTCGCCGAGGGCGCCTTCTCGGTCGCCTTCGTGCCGATGTACACGCGCACGCTGGCTGCGGATCCGTCCGAGGGTGGCGGCGAGGACGCGGCCAACCGCTTTGCCAGCGACGTCCTTTCGGTCTTCGTGTGGGTCCTGCTCGGCTTTTCCGCGATCGCCATGATCGCGATGCCCGCGATCGTCTGGCTGCTGGCGGGCGAGTACCAGGAGGTGCCCGGCAAGTTCGAGCTGGCCGTCGCGCTCAGCCGCACGACCTTTCCCTATCTTGGCCTCGTCAGCCTCGTTGCCATGCTTTCAGGCGTGCTCAACGCCCATTCGAAATTCGCGCCCGGCGCCTTCGTGCCGGTGCTCCTCAACGTGGTCCTCATCACCGGCATCGTCACCGGCTATTTCCTTGGCAAGGCGAGTGGTTCGGACCAGATCATCGCCTGGTGTGTGGCCATTGCGGTCAGCGCGTCCGGCGTGGCGCAGCTGGTCTACATGGCCTGGGCCACGCGCAAGGCGGGGGTGAAGCTTCAGGTCCGGGCCCCGCGCTTCACCAGGGACGTGCGCAAGCTGGGCATGCTGATCCTCCCTGCCACCTTCGGCGCGGGCGTCTACCAGATCAGCCAGTTCGTCGACACGTTCTTCGCGACCTCGCTCGAACAGGGCTCGCTCACGCTGCTGAAGTACGCAGACCGCCTGAACCAGATGCCGCTGGGCATCGTGGGCATTGCGCTGGGCACCGCGATCCTGCCGATGCTGGCGCGTCACATCCAGTCGCACGACAATGCCGGCGCGCAGCGCCTCCAGGCCAACGCGGTCGAGATCGCGTGCCTGCTCACCCTGCCCGCCGCCGTCGCTCTTGCCATCTGCGCGCCCGCCTTCGTCACCGCCTTCTTCGTGGGCGGCAAGATGACCCAGGCCCATGGCGACACGATGGCCGCCATCGTCGTGGCCCTTGTCTGCGGCCTGCCCTCCTACGTGCTGGTCAAGGTCTTCCAGCCCGCCTTCTTCAGCCGCGAGGACACCCGCACCCCGGTGTGGATCGCGGCCGGGACGCTGATCGTGAACATCGCCGTCAACATCGCGGTCGTCCCGCGTTTCGGCATCGTCGGCCTGGCCGCTGCCACCGCCTTTACCTCCACGCTCAACGTGGCGACGCTCTACATCATCCTGCAGCTGCGCGGCTGGTTCCACTTCACCGCCCGGCTCGGCTCGCGCATCGCGCGCCAGATCGTGGCCAGCGCGGTGATGGGCGCGGCGCTCTGGGCGCTGATGCCGCTCATGGCAAGCCGCTATGACGGCAACGTCTTCGAGAAGGTCTGGTCGCTCGCTGCCCTGTGCGTCTCGGGCATGATCGTCTTTTTCGTGACCGCCTATCTTGTCGGCGCACTCGACAAGGACCTCCTTGCCCAGCTACGGCGGCGCCGACCGGCCGCCAAAACCGAACCGGTCACTCCTACGGACTAACCACAGGCACGAAAAACCATGCGTATCGTCTCCGGCATCCAGCCCACGGGCAACCTTCATCTTGGCAACTACCTGGGCGCCATCAAGAACTGGGTGAAGATGCAGGACGACGTGGCCGCCGAGGGCGGGCAGAGCCTCTACTTCCTGGCCGACCTGCATGCGATCTCGATGCCGCACGATCCCAAGGCGCTTTCGGCCAACACCCGCGAAATGACCGCCGCGCTCGTTGCCTGCGGGATCGATCCCGAACGCTCGATCCTGTTCAACCAGACCCAGGTGCCCCAGCACGCCGAGCTGCAGTGGCTGCTCAACGGCACGGCGCGCATGGGCTGGCTCAGCCGCATGACCCAGTTCAAGGACAAGTCGGGCAAGAACCGCGAAGGCGCTTCGGTTGCCCTGTTCACCTACCCGGTGCTCCAGGCCGCCGACGTGCTGCTCTACCAGGCGACCCACGTTCCCGTGGGCGAAGACCAGAAGCAGCATCTGGAACTGGCCCGCGATATCGCGCAGAAGTTCAACAACGACTTCGCGAGCGAGGAGACGCCGGTCTTCACCCTGCCCGACCCGATCATCCCGCCCGAGGCTGCGCGGATCATGTCCCTGCGCGACGGTTCGGCCAAGATGAGCAAGTCCGACCCCTCCGACATGGCGCGCATCAACCTCACCGACGATGCCGACACGATCATGAAGAAGGTCAAGAAGGCCAAGAGCGACGCCGAACCGCTGCCCAGCGAAAAGGCGGGCCTGGAAGGCCGTGCGGAGGCCAACAACCTCATCGGGATCTACTCGGCCATGACCGGGCAGAGCGTGGAGCAGATCCTCGCCGATTTCGGGGGTGAAGGCTTCGGCAAGTTCAAGCCCGCGCTTGGCGAAGTGCTGGTGGAGAAGCTTGCCCCCATCAACGAACGCTTCAACGAACTGCGCAAGGACTACACCGCGCTCGACGCGATCCTCGCCAAGGGCGCGGAAAAGGCGCGCACGCTCGCGCTGCCTACGCTGCACGCGGCCTACGACGCGCTGGGCCTCGTCCGCGGCTGAGTGAGACACACGGGAGGGGGCAATACCATCGGCCCTGTCCCCTCCCTGTTTGTCTCCGCAGACGCTTAACGTCCGGCTGCCAGCAGCATCGCCGCGCCGGACATCTGCGCGGCCGCACCATATTGCCCCTTGCCCCCGATCCAGTCGGAATCGATGGGCTCTTCCCCCTGTGAACTGATCCGCCAGATCGCCTCTGCATTGCGGCGTGCCGCCTCGCGCAGGGCCTCCTTGTCGGCCCCCTCGGGCAGGGCATCCATCAGGTAGGCAAGGTGGAAGGCAAAGATGCCCTTGAAGGCCAGGCCATCGGCGCCGATTTCCGGGACAGGCTCACGCAGGGTGCCATCGGGATGGGCGAGGGTGGCAAGGGCGCTGCGGGCGGTTGCCACCGCGCGGGCCCGGTAGATCGGCGCGCCCGTCATTTCGGTCAGGTCCGAGAGACCCGAGAGCAGCACGCCCTGGTTGTAGGTCCAGCGCGGCTGGCCGTTGTTGCGGCAGATCCCGGTCTTCGCATCGATCACGAGCCCATCGTTCACCAGCCCGTCCGCGCCGATCATGCCCGAAGCCCCCAGCCACCCCCAGGTGCGCAGCGCCCAGGCGCGGTACTCCTCCTGGCCCGTCGCCCGGTAGAGCCGTGTCGCGGCGGTCAGCAGAAGCTCGTTGGTGATCGCGTTCTTGTAGGTGTGGCGCGGGTTCCACCACATGCCCCCACCGCAGGTCCCGTCCCAATGGCTCCGGACCAGTTCCGCGAAGGTACGCGCGGCGTAGTCGAGCAGCGCCGGGTCGCGCTCCATCTGCCAGCCATCGACACTGGCAATCACCGCCCAGAGCGCATCGTCGTTGAGCGCAAGGCGGCTATGGTTGCGCAGCGCTGCATGGATGCGCGTGTCCCAGCGGGTATCGCCGGTGCGCGCGCGATAGGCCATGAGCACGTCCGCCAGCACGAAGCGCTGCCAGCCGCCCGCGCGCTCCCAATCGCCTTCCGGCCCCAGGTCCTCACGCCACCAGCGCGCATCAAGGAGAGCCAGGGCCTGCCCCGCGCGCAGATCCCACGCCGGAGCCGCTCCTGGCGCTTCGCTCGCGGCCTGCGCGGCGCCGGCAAGCGGCACAAGCGCAAGCGCAGCGCCCAGCACCAGCCCGCTCCACCATCGCATCGCCCTCACCCGAGCAGCTTCGCGCGGCGCTTCGCCCAGGCCTCGGCCAGCGGCGTCACCTCGCCCAGTGCTTCAAGCCCCGCACGGTCCTTCTTGTGGTCCCCGGCAATGAGCAGGCCGAAGACGCGGGCCACGCTCCAGGCCGGATAGGGCCTCTCGACAAGCTCCAGCGCATCGCCAGCCGCGACCTCGCCCTCTTCCAGGACCCGGTAGTACCAGCCCGAGCGCCGCGTCGCCACGACACCGGCCATCACCTTGGCGCCATCGAAGCGGTGGTCGAGCTTCCAGCAGGGTTGGCGCCCTTGCGCGACTTCGACGAGCGCGCTGCCCATGCGGAAGCAATCCCCGATGCAGACCTCCTCCTCGCGCAAGCCCTCGGTCGAGATATTTTCCCCGAAGGCTCCTTCACCGTCGAGCAGCGGATGCCCGCCGAGCACCTCGCGCCAGTGGGCGTAGTGATCGTGGGGGTAGTGCTGGATCGCCTTTTCCGGTCCGCCGTGGACCGAAAGGTCAGCCTGCCGGTCGCCTTCCAGGCCCAGCCAGCCGACCTTCACAGGCCCTTCCACGGCCCGCTTGGCGATGGCGCTGTATTCATCGGCTGCGCGAAAACGCGCCACCGTACCGCAGTTGACCGAGAGAATACGCATGAACCGGACTCGCTTTCCCCGTGCAAAGTGCCTATATCACAGGGCGTTGCCTAACCCCTGTTCGACGTGCGGAAAATGGAAAATCGCGCAGGTCTGCCCGATTCACGCGTTTGCAGTTCACCGCAAGCCCGGCGCCATTCAACCGCTATTCAGACCCGGAACGGCAATATCGTGAAGAGCCTCATCGGTTCGCCCCCTCCCGCGGGGCCGGGAATTCAACCCTGCCGATTGCCCAGACAGAGGCCAGTGGAGTGAATAGGATGACCCAGAATTACGGCCAACCGGGACGCACCCCGCTCGCCGCGCACCTGCGCATGGCGCTGGCCGCGCTCATGCTCGTGGCGGTGAGCGCCTGTGCGACGCCCTTCAAGGCGGACGTCTCGCGCTTCCAGTCGCAGCTGCCCGCCCCGGCAGGACAGACGTTCGCGGTCGTGGCCGACGACGAGAAGCTCGAAGGCGGCCTCGAATTCGCGCAGTACGCAGGTCTCGTGGCCGAGCAGATGGCCGAGCTTGGCTACACGCCGACGCGCGATCCTGCGACCGCGGACATGATCGTGCGCTTCGACTATGGCATCGACACCGGCCGTGAGCGCGTGCGCTCGCGCATGTCGCCCTATTACGACCCCTGGTACGGCTATGGCCGCTTCGGTGGCTACGGCCGCTTCGGGGGCTTTTACGGCGGTCCGTGGCGCTATGGCTTCTACGATCCCTACTTCGATGGCGGCATGAACTCGTACACCGTGTTCACCAGCGGCATCGAAGTGAAGATCGACCGTGCCGCCGATGGCCAGCGCCTCTTCGAAGGCAAGGCCCAGGCCCTCTCGACCTCGAACAGCCTGCAATATCTGGTCCCCAATCTCGTCGAAGCGATGTTTACCGATTTTCCCGGGAACTCGGGCGAGACCGTGCGCATTACAGTGGCACCTGAAGACAAGTAATCTTGCATCTTCCACGATATTGACGGGCTCCCTACTGGGAGACACCGAGGGGCGGGTCCGTCGCAAGGCGGGCTCGCCCTAAGCTTTTGGGGCCTTGCTGCCGCCCTATTCCGACCTCAGACTGGCCTGCCCCACCTCTTTGGGAGACCCCGCGAGGATGAACACCTTCATGGCGATCATGTCCCAGCTTTTCTGGGGCGTTACCGTGGGCGCGCTGGAAGCGGCCTTCGCGACTGTCGCGCGCGGTGCCTTTGCCGTGTTCGGTCTTGGCGGTGCGGGCTGGTGGATGGTGAAGCGCCGACGTGAGCGGCAACAGCGGCGCAGCAACGCCAGGAACGAGGACTGAGGGCAACCATGCCCCATGACGTCCTTGGCGAACTCATCGGCGAAATCGCCCAGCCCCCCGCCGAATACGCGAGCGACGAAATCCGAAAAACGCTGGGGCTGGCGTGAGTGCCTGCCTGGCCTGATCGGCCCTGGCCTGGTGGCTCACCCTCTAGGGCAAGCCCTTTCCGGGCTCAGTTGCCGAGCGCGGTCACTCCGCCGGTCGAGCCGAAGCCGCCCTCACCGCGTACGGTCTCATCCAGCTCCTCGACCTCAAGCCAGGTCGCCTGGGTGACAGGCGCGAGCACGAGCTGCGCGATACGGTCCCCGCGCACGATCGAGAAGCCTTCCGTCCCGTGGTTGATGAGGATGACCTTCAGCTCCCCGCGGTAATCCGAATCGATGGTGCCCGGCGTGTTGGGCACGGTGATCGCATGCTTGAGCGCGAGCCCTGAACGCGGCCGCACCTGGATTTCGAAGCCTTCGGGGATCGCCATAGCGAGGCCGGTTGCGACCGCGTGGCGTGCGCCCGGGGCAATCGTGACATCCTCGGCCGAGACCACGTCCATCCCCGCCGCGCCCGCCGTCGCATAGGCGGGAAGCGGCAGGCCCTTGCCGTGGGGCAGGACCTTCAGCGGCACCGGGACATTAGCTGGCGAATGCATCGATCATCCTTTCAACAAGGAGATGGGCGACCTCCTCCTTGGGCATTTCGGGAAGCGAGATCACGTCATCGCCGCGCACGATGTGGACCGCGTTGGCGTCCCCGCCCATGACATCGCCCGAGACGTCGTTGGCGATGATCCAGTCCGCGCCCTTACGCTTGCGCTTGTCGGTCGCGTACTTGATCACGTCGTTGGTCTCGGCGGCAAAGCCGATAAGGAGCGGCGGACGGTCCGGGCGCGAAGCCACGGTCGCCAGGATGTCCGGATTTTCGGTCAGGAGCAAGGCGGGCGGGGCGGACCCGCGCTTCTTGAGCTTCTGACCTGCAACGCTCACCGGGCGCCAGTCGGCCACGGCCGCGACCATCACGCCGATGTCGGCGGGCAGCGACTGCTTGACCGCCTCGGCCATGTCGAGCGCGCTTTCCACGTCGATCCGGTCGACGCCGGGCGGGGTGGGCAGATAGACCGGCCCCGCGACCAGCGTGACCCGTGCGCCTGCCCGTGCGGCGGCGGCGGCGATGGCAAAGCCCTGCTTGCCCGACGAACGGTTGGCGATGTAGCGGACCGGGTCGATCGGCTCCCAGGTGGGGCCTGCCGTGACCAGCACGTGGCGCCCCGAAAGCGGCCCCTCGCCCGGAACGAAGGGGGTCATGTCGTAGCCGCCATCGGCTAGCATGGTGGGATGCGCGTAAGGGTCTTCGCCCGCGAGCGGCTGGGCGCGCATGAAGTCGCCGTGCGCGGAGGTAAGGTGGTTCATCGCCTCGGGATCGGTCGGCGGAGCGGCGCGGGCCGCCCCCTTCTTGGCCATGAGCGGCGATGCGGAGAAATCGGCAGGCGCCGCCTCCGACGTGCTCTCGCCGCCGCCCAGGTCCACCGCCTTCTTCGCCTTGCCTGCACCGCCGCGCAGGATCATCCCGCCCGACAGGCCGCCAAGGCCCATGCCGCCCTCGTCCTGTTCTTCGGGCTCGGGATCGTCGAACTCGGGCTGCCAGACCTGGCCGTCGCCACCCGTTGCGGGAGGCAGGCCGGGAAAGCTCTGGTCGTAGGTCACTTCGCCCGGAAGCGGGGCCACCTCGACGGGGCCAAGGCCCAGCCCCCAGGCGATACGCTGCCAGATCGCGACCGGGTCGGGCAGACGGCCAGGGCCGTACTCGCCGCAGGCCATCGTGCCCTCGTCGGGCTCCATCACGTCAACGCCCGCATCGCGCAGCACCTGCACGTTGCGCGTGGTCGCCGGGTGCTGCCACATGCGCACGTTCATCGCCGGGACGGCCATCACTGGCGCGTCGGTGGCAAGCAGCATGGTGGTGGCAAGATCGTCGGCAATGCCCGAGGCCATCTTGGCAAGAAGATTGGCGGTCGCCGGGCAGATCACGATGAGGTCGGCCGCGCGGCTAAGCTCGATATGTCCCATCTCGACCTCGTCCTTGAGATCGAAGAGCGAGGTGTAGACCGGGTTCCCCGACAGCGCGGCGAGCGCCATGGGCGTGACGAACTGCGCACCGCCCTCGGTCAGGACGCAGGTCACCTCGCCGCCTTCCTTGCGGATGTGGCGGACAAGCTCGCAGGCCTTGTAGGCCGCGATGCCGCCGCCGATGACCAGGAGAATACGCGGTCCGTTCATGGTTCTGGCTTCTGCAACAGCACTCATCATCACGCAATCGGTTTGGAGGAAAAGAACGCAGGTACGCTGCCGCCCGGGGCGCAGGCGAGGCCGCTGTCGAGAGGACTACGGCCTTCGGACAAGCGCTCTTTCGAACGCAAGGTTCCGGCAAGGCGGCACGGGACGGTCATGCCCCCTGCTCTGCAGCAACGCGCAGCGCAAACTCCCACAGGGCCCAGGCCCTGCGCGTTACAGCATCATGTTCCAGTACGTTACCGCCCATGCGGCCATGCCCCCCGCGATTGCCGCGAGAATATAACCACCAAGGTGGTTACCATCGGGTTTACGCTTACGTTCCCAGAGCAGATCGATTTCGGGGAGCGGAGCCTGTTCGGGTGCGCCGCCCTTGGGGGGGAAGCGTTCCTCGATCCGGCGCACCAGCGCGGGCAGACGCGCGACCGTCGCCAGGTCCTCGCGCAGGCGGTCGGCAATGACGGCCTCGGGGCCCAGTTCGTCGCGGATCCAGTCCTTCACGAAGGGCGCGGCGACATCCCACATGTTGATCTGCGGGTCGAGCGCGGTCGCCAGCCCCTCGACCATGACCATGGTCTTCTGCAGCAGCAAAAGGTGGGGCTGCACGGCCATGTCGAAATCGCGGGTGATCGCAAAAAGCCCGTCGAGCATCTGCCCGACCGAAAGCTCGGACACGGGCTTTCCGCGCATGGGCTCGCCCACCGCGCGCAGCGCCGTCGCGAAATCCTCGACCGAATGGTAACTCGGCACGTACTGCGCCTCGAAGTGAATTTCGGCGACGCGCTTGTAGTTGCCGGTGGTCAGGCCATAGAGGATCTCGGCCAGCCACAGCCGCGCCTGGCGGTTGATGCGCCCCATGATGCCGAAATCGATGGCAACGATGGTGGCGTCCTCGGGCGTGCCCTGCACGAACAGGTTGCCCTGGTGCATGTCGGCGTGGAAGAAACCGGCCGAAATCGCCTGCTTGAGGAAGGTGAGCACCAGGCGGTGGGCAAGCTCGGGCAGGTCGTAGCCCGCCGCCTTCATCGCCTCCAGGTTGCTCATCTTGATGCCGTCGACCCACTCGAGCGTCAGGACCTGGCCGTTGGTGCGCTCCCAGTCGATGGCGGGAATGCGGTAGCCCTCGACCGCCTTCATCCCGTCGGCGAGCTCGGAAGCCGAGGCGGCCTCGCGCCTCAGGTCCAACTCGCGCACGGTCCAGCGCTTGAGATTGGCAATCACCGCGCGCGGGCGCAGGCGCGCCGCCTCGCCCCCGAAGGCCTCCAGATGCGCGGCGGCCCACTCGTAGGTCTCGACATCGCGGTTGAACTGCTCGCGAATGCCCGGACGCAGCACCTTGACCGCCACCTTGCGCCCGTCGAGCGTGGTCGCGGCGTGGACCTGCGCGATCGAGGCCGCGCCGATGGGCTGCTCCTCGAAGGTCGCGAAGATCTCTTCCAGCGGACGCTCGAAGCTTTCCTCGACACGCTTGCGGATGAGCGCGAAGTCCACCGGCGGCAGGCTGTCCTGCAGGGTCAGCAGGTTGCGCGCGGGGCCCTCGCCGACAAGGTCGGGCCGCGTTGCAAGCGCCTGGCCCAGCTTGATCGCAGCCGGACCGATCGAGCCGAAGGCGCCGGCGTAGTCGGGCTCGTCCCCCTGCTTGGCCCCAAAGCGTGCGACGCGGCACAGGCGCTTGACCGGTGCGGGCGCGTTGCGGTCGTTCTCGATCCCGCGCAGTGCGCCGTGGCGAGCGAGGACCCGGCCCCATTTCAGGAGCCTGCGAATATGCGTCAGTCGGGACGTCACAGTGTCTGCCTCAGACCTTCCAGCCCGAGTGGATCGCGACAAGACCGCCCAGGATCGGCTCGACCTTGGTGTGCTTGAAGCCGGCCGCGCGAATCATGCCTTCGAACTCGGGCATGGGCGGGAAGCGGCGGATCGATTCGATGAGGTAGCGGTAGGAGTCCGCATCGCCCGCGATCATCTTGCCCAGCTTGGGAACCAGCTTGTGCGAGTAGGCGTCGTAGACTTCCTTGAACCCGGGCCATTGCGTCGTCGAGAATTCGAGGCAGAAGAAGCGCCCGCCGTACTTGAGCACGCGGTGCGCCTCGGCCAGCGCCTTGTCGATGTGGGTGACGTTACGGATGCCGAAGGCGATGGTGTAGGCGTCGAAGTGGCGATCGGGGAAGCTCAGCTCCTCCGCGTTCTGGCGCGACCACACGAGGGTGTCGATGCCACGCTCCATCGCGCGTTCGATACCGACATCGAGCATGTCCTGGTTGATGTCCGAGACCGTGACGATGGCGCCCTTGGCCTCCATGCGGAAGGCTATGTCGCCCGTGCCGCCCGCCATGTCGAGGATCTGCTCGCCCGCGCGGGGTTTCACCCGGCGCACGAAGTCGTCCTTCCACACCCGGTGCATGCCAGCCGACATGGCATCGTTCATGATGTCGTACTTGCGCGCGACGTTCGAGAAGATGGCACCGACCTTGCCGGCCTTCTCCTCGGCGGCGACCTCTTCGTACCCGAAGGAAACCGTTTCACTCATGACTCAGTCCTCTAGCCCCGTGGTGCGCGGAGCGCCACTGGTGATTTTGCACCTGCGCGCAGTGCAAACGCACCCAGCACGATGCCCGCCAGGATGAGGCCCATGCCGACGGCGTGGAAGAGCGCGATATCCTCGCCCAGCAGCAGCGCGGACAGGAGCGCGCCGAAGAGCGGCATCAGCGTGATCCCCTGCCCCGCACGCGCCGGGCCCAGCTGCATGGTCGCGGCTATATAGATGAAGTAGGCCAGCACCGAGGGGAACAGCCCGACATAGACGAAAGCCCCCACGACCGGCCAGGACCAGGCGACGGTCAGTCCGCGCGCGGCTTCGAAGGCGGCGAGCGGGGCCAGCGCGATGGCGCCCAGCAGAAAGGTCAGGAACACGAAGACCGGCGCATCCACTTCGGGCTTCTTGCGCAGAAGCACCGTGTAGAAGGCCCAGCACACCACCCCGCACAGGATCAGCGCATCGCCCAGCCCTCCGATCTCAAGCGCCTCCACCGCGGCCCAATCCCCGCGAAAGACGATGAAGAGCACGCCCAGGGTCGAGACCGCCACGCCGGCAACCTGCAAGCCCGCCGGACGCCCCCGGAAAAGCAGGAAGTCGAACAGGAGCACACAGGTCGGCACCGCGGCCTGGAGCAGCAACGCATTCGTCGCGCTGGTGTGGTGGAGCCCGGAATAGACGAAGGAATTGAAACAGACGACGCCCAGAAACCCCAGCAGGACAAGCCACCCGGCCCGCGCCCGCACCTGAGGCCACTGCGCGCGCAGCTTCGGGAGCGCCAGCGGGGCCACGAAGAGGACCGCGATCACCCAGCGCCCGAAGGCCAGCGTGAACGGCGGAATATCCGCGCGCACCGCACGCCCGACAATGGAATTGCCCGCCCAGAACAGCATGACCAGCCCCAACATCAGGAAGGGGCGCAACGCGGAGGACGACGCGGGGTGGGATGGAGAGGAATCGGCCATGGCGGGGGACTTACCCTGCCCGCACTGCTCTGGCGACGGCAAAGCGCCGTCCTCTCGGACGCGTCCCATGCGCAGGCGCCTTATTCGCAAGCAACGCCGTCACCGTCCCGGTCGAGCCCGTGCCGATAGCCCGCCTCGCCCCGCCGCAAGGGGGCCCGTCCCGCGGCGCGCACCGCCGCGCAGTTGGGATAGTAGGTCCCTGCCCCATCCACAGCCCCAGACTGGACGGAGGGAGCAGACGGTGCGGTCGGCCGCTGCCGCGCGGACGGCCGATGGCAATGGTAGTCGCCCGTGCGGCGATTGTGGTGACAGCCACTGCGATCGAGGCCGCCTGGATGCGCCAGGGCTGGCCCACAGACGAAACCGCCCGCAAGACAGGCCAGCGCGAGAAAGGCGCGCCTCGGAAAGGTAACGAAAAGCATGAGGAAGAGCCTCTAGGAGATGCCCCTTACAATTTTGTAAGCCGAGGCCGTCACCTGCACACCTCTCGCATCCCTCGCCAATCGTACCTACACAGGCAGTACCATGCCCGAACTTCCCGAAGTCGAAACGACTGTGCGCGGCCTTGCCCGCTTTCTAGATGGCGAGCGGATTGCCCGCGTTGCCGTGAACCGCCCCGACCTGCGCCGCCCCTTCCCGCCCGATCTCGTCCAGACGCTGACGGGCGCGCGCGTGACCGGCATGGGACGGCGCGCCAAATACGGCCTTGTCCATACCGACCGCGAGGTCACCATGGTCTTTCACCTGGGCATGTCGGGCCGCTGGCGGATCGAGCCCGAACGCCCCGAGAAGCACGACCATCTCGTCCTCACCACAGGTGCCGGCCATACGCTCGCCCTCAATGACGCGCGCCGCTTCGGTTCGGTCGATCTCGTTCCCAGCGCGAGCCTTGAAAGTTGGGGGCCGTTTGCGAAGATGGGCCCCGAGCCGCTTGGCCCGGACCTCACGCCCGCCCACCTCAAGACCGCCTTCAAGGAGCGAATCGCTCCTGTGAAGCTGCTCCTCCTCGACCAGGGAATCGTCGCGGGGCTGGGCAACATCTACGTGTGCGAAGCGCTCTTCCGTTCGGGCATCCGACCCGACAAGGCGGCGGGCAAAGTCACCCTCCCCGCGCTCAAACGACTCGTCCCCGCGATTCGCGACGTACTCACCGAATCGATCGCGGCGGGCGGCTCGACCATCCGCGACTACGCCCAGCCCACCGGAGAACTGGGCTATTTCGCGACTTCCTGGCAGGTCTATGGACGCGAGGGCGAAGCTTGCCTATGTGGCGCGCCGGTCCTGCGCTTCGTGCAGGGCGGGCGCAGCACCTTCTGGTGCCGGAAATGCCAGAAATGAGCCATTCCCGACACGCGCTGCATCTTGACGAAATCGGGCCTCACCGCTATGGGGCGCGCTTTCCGGCGAATCCGTTCGCCAAATTTTCGAGATTCGACCAGGCAAGGGGCCGCGAGGCGGCCAGACAGAGGAACGTTAATGGCCAATACGCCGCAAGCCCGTAAGCGCATCCGTCGCAATGAGCGTCGTGCACTGATCAACACCAACCGCATGAGCCGCATCCGCACCTTCGTGAAGAAGGTCGAGAGCGCCATCGCCGGTGGTGACAAGACCGCAGCTTCGGCCGCGCTCAAGGAAGCCCAGCCCGAGCTCGCCCGTGGCGTTGCCCGTGGCGTGCTCCACAAGAACACCGCAGCGCGCAAGATGTCGCGTCTGACGAAGCGCGTTTCGGCGCTCTGATCCTTTCCTGATTCGCCCGGAACGGACCTCCGATCCGGGCCAAAATCAGTACGAAAGTGGAACAAGGCCGGGGAGGCGATCCCCGGCCTTGTTGCGTTCCGGGCAGGTGTTTCCAACTCGTTTGACGAAAGCCTAGGAAACACCGCGATTCGCCGCAGCGAAATCCGCAAACCCTTGGAATTCCGCCACAAAACACTTTTGTTACGGCGTTTCCCGCAGACTTACGTGAGTCAACTGCCTTAAATTTTTTTATTTTGGGATGGCCGTCTTGCCTGTGGGCCAAAGCCCTCCCTAAAAGGACTTCCGGCCGTTGCGGAACTGGCCGGGCAAATCGCGATAGAGTGGATCGAGCGGCTGCAAAAGAGCTTTTGCAGCGCGGGGAGGTTTTGTCCCCAGCGAGGTCCGCTTTCGTCGCATTTGCCGCATTCGCATTCGGTTTTTCAGGTGTGCCACGTTGGTTTTGGCAGCGAACCAGGGGAGTTCGGTAAGGTGTCAGTATCGTCAACGGGTCAGGGCGCAGGCAGCGCAAGCAAGAAGGTCAAGGCAGTCAAAGTGACGACGGAAGAGGAGCGTGAAGCGGTGAACCTCGCAGCAGACTGGGCTGACATCAGCCAGGGCCTGCGCAAGGACCTTGGCCATCAGGCGCACAGCCAGTGGATCAAGCCGATTCAGCCGGGCAACTACTGCAAGGAAACCGGCACGCTCGATCTCTATCTCCCCACCGAATTTTCGGCCAACTGGGTGAACGATCGCTTTGCCGACCGTCTCTCGCTGGCCTGGAAGATCGCGCGCCCCGACGTGCGCCACGTGCGCATCCTGGTTCAGCCCGGCCGTCGCCAGCTCCCCGAGCTGCGTCTTGGCAGCAGCGGCCGCCCCAGCCGCGCGCCCGCGAACGATTCGGCCCATAGCGCAGGCGATCCCCTTTCCGCCGCGCTCTCGGGCGAAGCCTTCACCGCGCTGGGCCAGGGCCCGGCCGGCATCGACGCCTCGCAGACCTTCTCCTCGTTCGTGACCGGCGAGAGCAACGTCCTTGCCTGCAACGCCGCGCAGCGCATGGCCGCAACCGAAACGCCGCAGTTCTCCCCGCTCTACCTCAAGGCCTCGACGGGCCAGGGCAAGACGCACCTGCTGCACGCGATCGGCCACGCCTACCTCACGAATCACCCGCACGCCCGGATCTTCTACTGCTCGGCCGAACGCTTCATGGTCGAGTTCGTCCAGGCGCTGCGCCAGAACCAGATGATCGAGTTCAAGGCGCGCCTGCGCGGCTTCGACCTCCTTCTGGTCGACGACATCCAGTTCATCATCGGCAAGGCCTCGGCCCAGGAAGAGCTGCTCTACACGATCGATGCGCTCCTCGCCGAGGGCAAGCGACTGGTCTTCGCCGCCGACCGTGCGCCCCAGGCGCTCGACGGGGTCGAGCCGCGCCTTCTCTCGCGCCTCTCGATGGGCCTCGTCGCGGACATCCAGCCCGCCGACATCGAACTGCGCCGCGCGATCCTGGAGAACCGCCTGCAGCGCTTCGCCTCGATCGACGTGCCCACCGACGTCGTCGAATTCCTGGCGCGCACGATCAACCGGAACGTGCGTGAACTGGTCGGCGGCCTCAACAAGCTGATCGCCTACGCCCAGCTCACCGGCCAGCAGGTGTCGCTGCAGCTGGCCGAGGAACAGCTCACCGACATTCTTTCGGCCAACCGCCGCCGCATCACGATCGACGAGATCCAGCGCACGGTCTGCCAGTTCTACCGCATCGACCGCACCGAGATGAGCTCGAAGCGCCGCGCCCGCGCCGTGGTGCGCCCACGCCAGGTCGCGATGTACCTCGCCAAGGTGCTCACCCCGCGCTCGTACCCCGAGATCGGCCGCAAGTTCGGTGGCCGCGACCACTCGACGGTGATCCACGCGGTGCGCCTCATCGAGGAACTGCGCACCCGCGATGCCGACATGGATGGCGACGTGCGCAGCCTGCTGCGCCAGCTCGAAAGCTGATCTGCGCGGCCAGGGCCGCAACACGACAGATTGCACCAAGGGGCGCTCGGGCAACCGGGCGCCCCTTTTGCATGTCTGCAAAACACCATGATCGTGCAAAACAACGTTAACCCACGTACACCCTTGCCGTGAATATTTGAGGTAAAGCGAGAGAAGCGACCCAATACACAGACACAAAAAGCCGCAGGAGCCCCCACCATGCGCTTTTACAACGCAACGACTTTCCTGTTTCGCCGTCATTACGAATGGCGCATTCTTTTCATCTGCTTCTTCGCGGTGCACGTACCGCTTCTGGCGACGCTCGCCTTTCAGGCCTTTTCGGGAGGCTGGTCGGTCCCCACGCTCATCGTCGTACTCGGCGCGACGCTGGCCGGGACGATCTTCGGCGTGCTCGCCATCCACGGCCTGCTCTCCCCCATCCGCAAGGCCACCAATCTGCTGCGCGCGATCCAGGCAGGCGAACACCCGGGCGCAATCCCCACCGGCAGCGATGACCTGGTGGGCCGCCTGCTCGACGGGGTCATCGTCGCCGCGCACGAATCCTCCACGCGCATCGCCAGGCTGGAAACGCTGAGCGAGCACGATCCCCTGACCGGACTGCTCAATCGCCGGGGATTCAGGAAGGCGGCCGAATGCGCCCTCTCCCGTCCCGGAAACGCCGTTCTCGCCCTGATCGATCTTGATCATTTCAAGCTGGTCAACGACCGATTCGGCCACGAGGCGGGTGACACACTGCTGCGCAAGCTCGCCCAGGCCCTGGAAGCGGACTTGCGCCGCAGCGATGTGTGCTGCCGTTGGGGCGGGGAGGAATTCGCGCTGCTCTTTCCCGACACGCTGGTCGACGAGGCGCGCCTCGTGATGGAGCGCCTGCGCGCCTCGATTGCGCTCGACACCGGTCTCCTCGACGAGGCCTGGCCGGTCACCCTGTCCTGCGGCCTTGCCCCCTTGCGCTCCCTCACCGAACTGGACGAGGCGAGCCGCCGCGCGGACGCCGCGCTCTACGAGGCCAAGGAAGCCGGGCGCAACCGGGTGCGCATCGCTCGTTCCTGAGCGCCCCTGCCCCGTCCGCATCCGCGCTTGATAGAGCCCCCCCGCCTGCTCTAGGGCATGGCCATGCGCGCCGCTCACGAGATCGCCCTTCCCGCCACCTTCCCCGAGGCCGCCCTGCGCGCCGGGCGCGGGCGATGCCCCCGCTGCGGCGAGGCGCACCTCTTTCGCAAGTGGCTCAAACCCAATGAGAGCTGTGCCTCGTGCGGGGTGGACCTCACCCACCAGCGCGCGGATGACTTCCCCGCCTACATCGCCATGATCGTGACCGGGCACCTGATGGCCCCGATCGTCATTGCGCTGTCCAAGGACTTTGCCCTGGAGCCGCTCGCGATCTTCCTCATCGTCATCCCGCTCGCGCTAGTGATGATGCTGGGCATGCTCCAGCCGGTGAAAGGCGCGGTGATCGCGGCGCAGTGGTGGTTCGGCCTGCACGGGTTCGTGCGCGAGAGCCCCCTTGCCAGCGAGGGCGATGCGCCATGAGCCTGGCCCCTGAACGCCTCGCGCGTTTTGCGCGCCATATCGTGCTGCCCGAGATCGGCGGAGCGGGCCAGGCGGCGCTCGCCAATTCGCATGTGGTCCTGATCGGCTGCGGTGGCATTGGCAGTCCAGCCCTGCAGTACCTGGCCGCAGCCGGTATAGGACGCCTCACGCTGGTCGACGATGACGTCGTGGACGTCAGCAACCTCCAGCGTCAGACGATTTTCACGCCGTCGGATGTCGGCACGCCCAAGGCGGAAGCGGCGGCCGAATGGGTGCGGCGGTTTGATCTTGGTCTGGAAGTGACGGCCGTGGTCGAACGGCTGGGGGGAGACAACGCCGACCGGATTCTTCCCGACGCGGATCTGGTATTGGACGGGTGTGACAATTTCGCGACTCGCCTCGCGGTGTCAGATGCCTGTGTTGCGCGTGCCATACCACTGACAAGCGCGGCGATCGGACGCTTCCAGGGGCAGGTCGCAAACTTCGCCGGACACCGCGAAGACCAGCCCTGCTACCGCTGCTTCGTGGGCGATGCCTTCGACGCACAGGACTGCGACACCTGCGCCGCCGACGGCGTGCTGGGCGCCATGGTGGGCATGGTCGGGACCTTCGCGGCGATGCACGCGATCCGCGTTCTGGTGGATGGTCACGCGGCCTTTGGCGATCCGAAATACGGATCGCTGACCCTGATCGACGGGATGAACCCAGGAATGCGCTCGATCCGCATTGCCAAGGACCCCGCCTGCTCAGCCTGCGGGGCGTAAAACAGGAAGAGTATTCAAGGGGTCATCTCCCCTTGCCCCCGAAATCAGCACTCTCGCCTGACGCAGCCAAGGGTGCGCATGGAACGTGAGCTAGAAAGGTTGGGGAGCCCGAGGGCGATGGCCCTCGGAAAGTCCCGTCTTCCCCCCTACCCCTGAAGCATCTCCTCCACCCAGGCCGGGACCGTCTGCGTGGCCGGACCATGGCGCGCCTCATCGAACCAGTCGGTCCCTTGCGAGGGTTGGAGGTTCAGCTCCAGCGTATGCGCGCCCATGTCGGCGGCCGTGCGCACGAAGCCCGCGGCCGGATAGACCGCGCCCGAGGTGCCGATCGAGACGAACAGGTCCGCCTCTTCCAGCGCCGCGAAGATCTCGTCCATGCGGTAGGGCATCTCTCCGAACCACACGATATCGGGCCGCAGGGCCGGCGCGCCGCAGGACGGGCACGGCGGGCTGTCGATCAAGCTTGCCGTCCAGCGCGTGCGCGCATCGCAGGCCGTGCACCAGGCCGAAAGATGCTCGCCATGCATGTGGATCACCTCGGCCCCGTCCGATGCGCCCAATGCCCGGTCATGGAGGTCATCGACGTTCTGCGTGACCAGCATGACCGCGCCTCCACTTCGGGCGGGCCACTCGCGCTGCAGGCGGGCCAGGGCGTGGTGCGCCGCGTTGGGCTCCACCTCCAAGACCTGTTCGCGGCGCATGTCGTAGAAGCGAAAGACCAGATCCGGGTCGCGCGCGAAGGCCTCGGGCGTCGCCACGTCCTCGACGCGGTGGTTCTCCCAGAGCCCTCCTGCATCGCGGAAGGTGCCGATGCCCGATTCGGCGGATACGCCGGCGCCGGTCAGGATGACGATGTTGCGAACTTGTTCCATTCCGCCCATGAGACCAGCCTTGAATGGAGACGGCAAGTGGTACGAATCGGAATTATCGGCAGTAACGGACGCATGGGGCAGGCCATTGCGCAGGCGATCGCGGACGCGGGGCTCGACCTTGCGGGCGGCGTGGACCGCGATGGCGACGTCGCAGGCCTTGCCGCCAAGGCCGACGTGCTGATCGACTTCTCCAGCCCCGATGCGCTGGAAGCCAACCTCGACGCGGCCGTCGCGGCCAAGGTCCCGATGGTGATCGGCACGACGGGCCTTGCCGAGCGCCACCACTGGCTGATCGACGAGGCCGCCGCTGAGATCGCGGTGCTCCAGACCGGCAATACCTCGCTCGGCGTCACGCTCCTTGCCCACCTCGTGCGCGAGGCCGCCGCGCGGCTCGGCAACGACTGGGACATCGAGATCGTCGAAACCCACCATCGGATGAAGGTCGATGCCCCCTCGGGCACCGCGCTCCTTCTGGGTGAGGCCGCCGCCAAGGGCCGCGACGTCACGCTCGGCGACGTGTCCGACCGGGGCCGCGACGGCATCACCGGCACGCGCGAGGAAGGCCACATCGGCTTTGCCGCGCTGCGTGGCGGCACGGTCGCAGGTGATCACACCGTCCACTTCCTCGCCGACAACGAGCGCCTCGCCCTCTCGCACATGGCCGAGAACCGCGGCATCTTTGCCAAGGGCGCGGTCAAGGCCGCGCAGTGGGTCCGCGAGAAGGACGCAGGCCGCTACACCATGCCCGAGGTGCTGGGGCTCTAAGGGGAGGTCAGGCTTGCGCCGCTACGTCCACGACCAGCTGTTCATCCATTCCGAGGCGGCGCAGCTGCGCCATGGTCTCTCGTGGATGAACCGGCTGATGGTGACGACGATCCTGGCGGCCATCCTGCTTACTGTCCTTGCCAGCGAGGAGACCCTGTTCCAGCCCCACCGCGCGCTCTTCATCGGGGCCGAGATGGTCTTCGGCGTCATTTTCGGCGTCGAGTACCTGGCGCGGGTGTGGGCCGTGGTCGAGGATGATCCGGCTACGCCCGCCTGGAAGATGCGGCTGCGCTTCATGGCAACGCCCGTAGCCCTGCTCGACCTCATCGTGGTGATTTCCTCGCTTCTGCCCTTCTTCTTTTCCGACCTTGCCGTGCTGCGCCTGATCCGCCTGCTCCGGCTTGCTGCGCTCATCAAGTTCAGCCACTTCTCGATCGCGCTGCGCGAATTGATGCACGCGCTCACCGACCGGCGCTACGAACTGCTGGTGACCCTGGCGTTGGGCGGCGGACTGCTTCTCCTGGGTGCCACCGCGCTCTACTGGGCCGAACGCGAGGTCCAGCCCGAAGCCTTCGGCTCGATCCCGCGGGCGCTGTACTGGGCGGTCATCACCCTGACGGCGGTGGGCTACGGCGATGTCTCGCCCGTCACGCCGCTCGGCAAACTTCTCGCCTCGCTCGTGGCGATGAGCGGGATCGGCCTGGTCGCGATGCCGACCGGCATCATGGCGGCAGCCTTCAGCGACGCCATGCAGCGCCGCCGCGCGCTCAACGACCCCACCCTCGCTCGCCGCGAGGATGACGAAACGGACCCGACGTGAAAAAAGACGATATCTTCGAATTCTTCCGCCGCCTCGCCGAGCTCAATCCCGATCCGGTGACCGAGCTGGAATTCGGCAACGTCTACCAGCTCCTCGTCGCCGTGACGCTTTCCGCGCAGTCGACCGACGTGGGCGTCAACAAGGCGACGCGCCGGCTATTCCAGGAGGTGAAGACCCCGGCCGAGATGGTCGCGCTGGGCGAAGAGGGGCTGAAGGAGCACATCAAGACGATCGGCCTGTTCAATTCCAAGGCGAAGAACGTGATCGCGCTCTCGCAGATGCTGGTCGAGAGGCATGGCGGCGAAGTCCCTGCCGACCGCGATGCCCTTGTCGAACTGCCCGGGGTCGGCCGCAAGACCGCCAATGTCGTTCTCAACTGCGCCTTCGGGGCCGAGACCTTCGCGGTCGACACCCATATCTTCCGCGTCGCCAACCGCACCGGCATGGCCAAGGGCAAGACCCCGCTCGCGGTCGAGAAGGGACTGGAAAAGAAGGTCCCCCACCCCTTCCGGGTCGGTTCGCACCACTGGATGATCCTGCACGGGCGCTACATCTGCAAGGCGCGCACGCCCGAATGCTGGCGTTGCCCGGTCGTGGACCTGTGCGACTTCAAGGCGAAGGTGCTGGAAAAAGGCGCCAAGCCCGCGGCAGCGAAGAAGCCCGCCGCACGCAAGGCGGCCGTGCGCAAGCCTGCCGCCAAGGCCTGATATCCCCACTCCGGTTGCGTCTGGTCAAGGCAGCCCCCCAAGCGTCTAGGCTAGGTCCTTGAGGGGCCACGCAAAGCAGCCAGGAGGGGGCATGGCGGACGCGCAGACTTTCGAACACGAAACACGGGCCCGCCCGCTCTGGGGCGGGCCGCCTCCAGGCTGGCGCGCGCGAATCTACCGCATCGCCTTCGAGGCCGAGACGCCTGCAGGCCGCCTGTTCGACAAGGTCGTGATCGCCGCGATCCTCCTGTCGGTCTGCGTCGTCTTCGCCGATTCGACCCCCCACCTCCACGCCCGCTGGGCGCGCGAGTTCCTCTTCGCCGAATGGGGCTTCACCGCGCTGTTCACCGCCGAGTACGCGCTGCGGATCGTGTGCCTGCGCCAGCCCTGGCGGTACGCAAAGAGCTTCTACGGCATCATCGACCTGCTGGCGGTGGTGCCCACCTATCTCGCGCTGCTGTTCCCCGCGATCCATGTCCTGATCGACGTGCGGGTGCTGCGGCTCCTGCGCGTCTTTCGTATCTTCAAGCTCACCGCCTACATCGCCGAGTACCAGCAACTGGCCGTCGCGCTGGCCGCAAGTCGCCGCAAGATCGCGGTGTTCCTCGCCTCGGTCCTGCTCATCGTCGTGGTGCTGGGCTCGCTGATGTACGTGATCGAGGGGCCCACCCACGGCTTCACCTCGATTCCCGTCTCGATCTACTGGGCGATCACCACGATGACGACGGTGGGCTATGGCGACATCATCCCGCAAACACCCGTGGGACGGTTCGTGACCGCGCTGATGATGCTGCTGGGCTGGGGCACACTGGCGGTGCCGACCGGCATCGTCACCAGCGAGATCGCGCTGCACCGGGGACGTGGGCCGGAATCGCTCGACCGGGCCACGCGCGGAGCCATCGGCCTCTCGCCCGCACCGCCCTGCACCGCCTGCGGCGAAGCCGAGCACCTGCCCCGCGCGCGCCATTGCCACGCCTGCGGCGCACGCCTGCCGCGTCCCGCCGAGGCCGAACCCGAGCCTTCACGCTGACACGCCGCCTGGAACATGGCAGGATGCCCCTTCGTTGCAGAAGTCCGAGACGCCATGGGAGAGCACCGATGCCATTTCACGCCGCCACCAGGAGCCTCGTGCGCCTTCTACCGTTTGCCGCGCCGCTGGCGCTGGGCGCCTGCGCGCAAGGGGAGCCCCGCCCGGCACCTCCGCCAGAGCCCGCTGCCGAAGTAATCGGCGAGGCGCGCGACTGCCTCCCGCTCAACAGTTTCTCGTCGACCGAGATTCGCGACGACTACACCATCGACTTCCTGAGTGCGGGCCGCCGGAACGTGTGGCGCGTCACGTTGCCCAACCGCTGCTCGGGCCTGCGCGCGGCGGACACCTTCACCTACGAGACCTCGCTGACGCGCCTGTGCCGCAACGACATCATCTATCCGCTGCAGCGCATCGGCAACGGCTTCCAGCGCGCAGGCGGCTGCGGCCTTGCGCCTTTCGTGCCGGTCAAGCTGGAGAAGTAGGAGCCAAGGGCAGGTTCAAGCCCTGCCCTTCCCGATCAGACATCGTCCGCGCTGACCATTTCGGCACGGTCGATCTCGCCGGTCATCACCGCGACCGTGGTCGCCACGGCCGCATCGCCCGAGACGTTGGTGGTCGTGCGCATCATGTCCATGATGCGGTCGACACCGGCGACCAGCGCGATGGTCTCGAGCGGCACGCCGACCGCGCCAAAGACCAGCGCCATCATGATGAGGCCCGCGCCCGGAATGCCGGCCGCCCCCACCGCGCCCAGCGTGGAGAGGATCGAGATCAGGAAGTAGGCCCCCCAGTCGAGCTCGACCCCGAAGACCTGCGCGCCGAACAGTGTGGCAAGCCCGAGGTACATCGCCGTGCCGTTCATGTTGATCGTGGCGCCCAGCGACACGACGAAGCTGGCAACCGCGTTCGAGACGCCCAGGTTGCGCTCGGTGCAGCGCATGGTGACAGGCAGCGTCGCGTTCGAGGAGGCGGTGGAATAGCTGACCGCCATGGCATCGACGATGCCGCGGAAGAAGTCATGCACCGGCAGGCGCGCGAGGAAATGGATCATCGCGCCGTAGATGCCCACGATGATGATAATACAGCCGAGGTAGTTGAGGCCGACCAGCTTGGCGAGCGCGATGAGCGCGTCCTGCCCCAGCGTGCCCGCCACCCAGGCCATCAGCGCAAAGACGCCGAACGGGGTCAGCTCCATCACGATCATCGTGACCTTCTGCATGACCACCGAGCCCGCATCGAAGATCTTGATGAGCGGGTGGCCTTCTTCCTTGGCCATGAGGATGCCCACGCCAATCAGCATGGCAAAGACGATGAGCGGGAGAACCTGCGCGTCGGCCATGACCTTGACCGGGCTTTCCGGAATCATCGAGAGGATCATGTCGACTGCGGTAGTCTCGTTGGGCGGGGGGACCGCGCCCAACTGAAGGCGACTGGTATCGAGGCCCTCGCCGGGCTTGAGCATGGTGCCCAGAAACAGGCCCAGCCACACCGCGATCTGCCCGGTGACGACGAAAAGCAGCATGGCGCGGCCACCGACCGCCCCCAGCTTGCGCAAGTCGCCGATGGCGGTAACGCCCGAGACCAGCGAGAAGAAGATCAGCGGGACCACCAGCATCTTCACCGACTTGATGAAGAAGTCACCGATCCACTTGATCGAGGCCGCCTCCGGCCCCCACCAGATCCCGACGGCGATGCCCAGAACCAGCGCGGCAATCACCCGCTGCCACAGGGGCACCTTGAACCAGAAACGCACCATCGCTTTAGAACCCTTATCCCCCGGGCTCACGCGTGGTGGCGGCCCCTCATCCTGTCAGGCTCGCAAGTGCGAGCGGTTTTTTCAAGCCCGCAGAGCCGCTTGGGTTACCCGTGTATAGATCCGCGCGAGCGTTTCCAGGTCCGCGATGGCCACGGCCTCGTCACGCTTGTGCATGGTTGCGTTGCACAGGCCGAATTCGATGACAGGCGCGATGTCCTTGAGGAAGCGTGCATCGGACGTACCGCCCCCGGTCGAAAGCTCCGGTTCCACCCCGGTCTCGGCGCGGATTGCCTCGGCCAGCAGGTCGGAAAATTCGCCCGGCTGGGTCAGGAAGGATTCGCCCGAGATGACGGGGCGCGCACTGCCACCGTGCTTCTCGGCGATCGCGATGACCCGTTCGCCCAGTTCGGCCCCTGTATGCAGGTCGTTGAAGCGGATCGAAATGCGCGCCTCGGCCCTCGCGGGAATGACGTTGTGCGCCGGATTGCCGACGGTAAGATCGGTGACTTCCAGGTTCGAGGCCTGGAACCAGTCGGTACCTTCGTCGAGCACGAGCGCGTCGAGTTCGCCCAGCATCGCGACCAGCTTGGTGATCGGGTTATCGGCAAGGTGCGGGTAGGCAACGTGGCCCTGCACGCCCTCTACCGAGAGGAAGATGTTGACCGAGCCGCGGCGGCCGATCTTCATCATGTCGCCGAGGCGATGGACCGAGGTCGGCTCGCCCACGAGGATCAGATCGGGCTTCTCGCCATGGGCCGCCATCCAGTCCATCAGCGCGCGCGTGCCATAGGTCGCGGGGCCTTCCTCGTCGCCGGTGATGATGAAGCTGATCGTGCCCGCCTCAGCCGGGATCTCGGCGGCCGCCGCGATCATCGAGGCGACCGAGCCCTTCATGTCGACCGCGCCGCGCCCGTAGAGAAGTTCGCCGCGCCGTTCCGGCAGGAACGGGCCCGAGGTCCAGCCCTCGCCCGGCGGGACCACATCGACGTGGCCCGCGAAGCTGAAGTGGCGGCTGCCTTCCGGGCCGCGGCGCACCGCGTAGAGATTCTCGACCGGACCGTCGGGCGCCTCGCCCGCCACGAAGCGGTGGACCTCGAAGCCGAGCGGGGCCAGCTGCTCTTCCAGGCAGTCGAACACCATGCCGGTGGCCGGGGTGACACTGGGGCAGGCGATCAGCGCTTCGGCCCGTTCAAGGGCGCTTGCGGTAAGGGGCAGGGTCTGGGACATAGGAATGCGCCATCGCACAGCCCTTGCGTCTTGACCATAGCCTCTTGAGGAGAGACCGCCATGCCCCGCATCGATCTCGACGCCCTGCCCCGCACGAACGCCACCGGATACCCTGCGCCTTTCGACGCGGCCGTCGCCGGGCGCTGGTGGGCACGGCTCGCAGGTCCCGGCGGCCTCACGCAGATGGGCGCCAGCCACGTCACGCTTGAGCCCGGCGCCTGGTCAAGCCAGCGCCACTGGCACGAGGGGCAGGACGAACTTCTCGTGATGCTCGCGGGCGAAGCCGTGCTGGTCGAGGACGCAGGGCGAACCCTGCTGCGCGCAGGCGAAATCTGCGCCTGGCCCGCGGGCGCGCCCGATGGCCATTGCCTCATCAACGAGAGCGATGCACCCTGCACCTTCGTCGCGATCAGCGCTGGCCCGGAACGGGGCGGCTGCTATTCCGATATCGACATGGCCTGGGACGAGCGCGGCTTCGTCCACAAGGACGGCACGCCCTATCCCGGCGCCCGTCCCGCCTCTGCCACCACCTGAACCACGGAACTCTCCCCGATGCCTCTCCCACGCGCCTACACGGTCGTCGATGTCTTTTCCCAGGTGCCCTTCTACGGGAATCCCGTCGCCGTTGTCCTGGATGCCCAGGGCCTGTCCGAGGCCGAGATGCAGACCATCGCACGCTGGACCAACCTGTCCGAGACGACCTTCGTGCTGCCGCCCAGCGACCCGCGCGCCGACTATCGCCTGCGCATCTTCACGCCGGCCAGCGAACTGCCCTTCGCCGGGCACCCCACACTGGGGAGCGCGCACGCGATGATCGCGGCGGGCCGGGTTTCACCGGGCCCCGAGGGGATTGTCCAGGAATGTGCGCGCGGGCTTGTCCCGATCCGCATCGAGGAGGCCGACGGCACGGCCCGCCTCGTCTTCACCCTGCCCGAAGCCCAGGTTACCCCGCTGGGCGAGGCCGCCATTGCCGATCTTGAAGCCTATCTCGGTGCCCCCATCGACCGAGCCCTCGAACCGGTGCGCGTGGACGTCGGCGCGGTCTGGGTCGTGGCGCGGCTGAGAAGCGCGCAGGACGTCCTCGCGCTCGAGCCCGATCTTACGCGCGGCGCCGCCTTCGAACGCAGCGTGAAGGCCACCGGCACCAGCGTCTATGCCCCCCATGCCGATGGTGGTCCGGCGGATATCGAGGTCCGCTCGTTCTGCCCCGCTGACGCCATTCCCGAGGACCCTGTCTGCGGCAGCGGCAACGGCGCGGTCGCGATCGTGCGCAGGCGCGCGGGCGAGCTCGGCCCGGGCGAGGCGCGCTACAATGCCACCCAGGGAAGCCGGGTTGGACGGGCAGGCCGGATTGCGCTTCGGGTCGCGGCGGACGGCGCGGTCGAGGTCGGCGGGCACTGCGTCACCTGCGCCAGCGGCCACCTCCACGCCTGACCCGCACGGTCAGCGAACGCGAAACGGCCCGGCAGGGGAGACCTGCCGGGCCGTTTCCATCCAGTCGGGCGCGACTGCCCGCCTGCCCTTGTCATCCCATCAATGGCACTTCAGGTCGCCCCGGTCGATCGAGCGGCCGATGGCCCCGCCAAGCGCGCCCCCGACAAGCGAGCCGATGGTCTTGTCCTGCCCTCCGGCAAGGGCGTTGCCTGCCAGCGCGCCGAGGCCCGCACCGACCAGAAGCCCGGTCGTGCCGTTGTCCCGCTTGCAGTGGTAGTGGCCATCCGATCCGCGCCAGACGTGGCTGTTGCGGGTGATGCGCTGGGGCTCGTGATAGCGCCCGTGCGAATCGTAGCGGTTGTTGTCGTGGTGCCTGTTATCGTGACGGTTATCATGACGATTATCGTGTCGATTATCGTGACGGTTGTCGTGCCGGCGCGGCGGGTCCGCACTCAAGGGGGCCCCGGCCAGCAGCAGGCCCAGGCCCAGTGCGGCAACGATCTTCCTGTACAGCATCCTGTCCTCCATCGCATGGATGGAACCGGACTACGCCCGCCCAGGGGCAGTTCCAAGGCGCGGACCACGTTCCTCGCCGTAGCGGGGGATTCCCCCCATCCGATCTCAGGGTCAGCCCCTAGGCAGCCGGTTGCGGCTCAGCCTGCCAGCGCGGCATCGAGCATCTGTGCAAGCCGCAGGCCCGCCTGCTCGATTCGCCGGTCGACAATGGGAATCGCCTTTTCAATCGCCGCGTTGTCCCAGACGACCTTGCCAGCCTCCTTCGTCTCGCACGGCAGCGTTCCCCCGAACGCCGCCGGATAAAGGAAGTCGCGCGAAACCTCGTAGCTTTCACGCGCCCAGTCCTCGGTCTCGCCAGTGGCCAGTTGGGCCTTCTCCTCTGCGCTATAGGTGCGCACGAGCGGCGGGCGCGCCGACGTGATCGCACGCTCGGCCAGCACCCCGTCCCAGATCGAGTGGAGGTTACGTCCGGGCGCCATGCCATAGTCGGCCTTCACGCGGTTTCCGCCAAGGTCATGGTTTTCGCCCACGTGAAGGGGCTGGTGCACGTCGCCCACGAAATGGACGAGAAAGGCCAGCGCTTCCAGGCGCAGGATCGGGGCAAGCTTGCGGTTGGCGAGAAGCTTCGCGTTGCGATCGATCTGCGCGGTCACGCAGTTGCCGTCACGGCACTCGCTCTTGATGTCGAAGGTGCCGCAGATCGGCTGGTCGTGGTAGTGCCACGAGGAGGCATAGGCAAAGCGCCAGCGCTCGCCCTTGATGCAGTCCGGCCACACGGCGGCATCCTCAAGCGTCTTCATCGAACAGCGCGGCGTATCCATCTCGCCCTGGTGCGCCAGCAGGCGCGCCATCGCGGCGCGCGTCGCTGGCTTCACGTTCTTCCAGGCAATGGCGCCCACGGTCCGGTGGCCCATCGCCCCCCAGGCCAGCGCGGGCGCGCTCGACAGCGCGAACCCTGCAAGCGCGGCAAGGGCCGCCACGATGTTGAGCAGACGGCGCATCATGACTTCTCCGGGATCTCGTACTGTTCGATGACCCATTCCTCGGCCTCGGCCGCCGCGATCCAGGCCTGCATCCAGTCGTGCTCCCACACCGCCTGCATGTAGGCCTGCGCGAAACCGGGCACGCCGATGCCGTACGTGAGGAAGCGGCTGACGACGGGCGCGTAGATCAGGTCAGCCGCGCCGAAGGTGCCGAAGAGGAACGGACCGCCCTTGCCGAAGCGCGCGCGCGCCTCGGCCCAGAGCGTGAGGATGCGCACGATGTCGGCGCGCACCTCGTCGGTCATCGGGGCATCGGGAATGCGCTTGCGCACGTTCATCGGCAAGGTGCGGCGCAGCGGCAGGTAGCTGGAGTGCATTTCGGCCACCATCGAGCGCGCCATGGCGCGCGCGGCCTCGTCCTTGGGCCAGAACCGGTCGCGCCCGACCTTGTCGGCGAGGTAGTCGATGATCGCGAGGCTGTCCCAGACGACCGCCTCGCCGTCCCACAGGATCGGCACCTTGCCGTGGCTGGGGGCGAGCTCTTCGCTGCTTGTCTGGACGTGCTGCCAGTCCTCGCCCAGCATCGGCACGGTCAGTTCCTCGAAATGAAGTCCCGACTGCTTGCAGGCCAGCCAGGCGCGCAGCGACCAGCTGGAATAATTCTTGTTTCCAATGATGAGCTTCACGGCGCCGGCATCCCTCTGGCTATGCCCGGCAGGCCTAGGGCCTCTCCCCCGGGATGTCGAGGGGGAGGCATGTCATCGGGACCGGGTCAGAAGGCCCGCGTGAGAAGGTAGAAGATGGCCCCGACGATGGCGCTGGCCGGAATGGTGATGAACCAGGCGACGATCACGCGGCTCGCGACCGACCAGCGCAC